>CAZCLF010000011.1:0-51007 GCA_964499485.1 uncultured Rhodocyclaceae bacterium
CTGGTTGAACGACCCCACCAACAGTATTCACCATCAAGCGCTTGACCGTACCTTTTACTGGCGAACGAATATCTGCATGCTTAACCTTGTCGGCCAGCCCGATATTGCCTTGGCTGATACTGTTTTCCTTACCAACCGCTTCTGTCAGTTCGCGGCGCACTTCGTTACGGAAGTTGAGCTCAACCTCGTTAATTTTGTGCTGTGCTTCACTAATGGCGGCCTGCAAACGTGCAATTTGCGCCGTGGTCATATCCCGCTCACCGCGGAAACGTGCGGTATCACGCTCCAACCGCAGCAACTCGACCTCAGAAATAGCCCCCGAGGTAATCAATGGCTTGGTGACCGCCAGCTCCTGTGCGGTCAATTCGTAAGCACGGGCTGCTTGATCGCGCTTGACGCGGGTTTCAGCAAGTTCCTGCTGACGTTGAGTTAACTGCTGACGTGCGATCGAAATCAGCGCATCCCGGTTAGAGCTAGCAGTTTCAAACAGACGCTGCTCTTCCTGAACGACACGTACATCATCTTCAGATTGTGTCTTAGGTGCAACGAAAGGCTTATCCTCAGCCAAGGCGCGCAAACGAGCGATTTTTGCCTCAAGCGAAAACGACTGGGCACGCCCTTCCAGCATTGATGACTCAAATCGGGTCGGATCAACTCGTAAAAGGATGGCATCTTTTTCTACTACTTGGCCTTCCTTGACCATGATTTCAGAGACGATACCGCCATCCAGACTTTGTAAGACCTGTAATTGACGTGAAGGAATGACTTTCCCCTCACCACGGGTGAGCTCATCAACGCGCGCCACGGCAGCCCACATGATGAACAAGGCGACAATGATGAGCAAGGTCTTAACTAAGACCCGAGCCCGTAAGGGCTCCTGATGGATGATTGAGTAATCTGCATCTCGCAGAAAGCCCGCATGGGCACGATCTGGATCTTCCTTCCAATCTTGGAGGTATTGATCAACATGCGGCTGAACCTTGACCCGAATTGCTTCAAGGCGTGCATGGATGGCGTGCAGCCATCCCCACAGACGCTCATTACTAAAGTAGCGCCGTAGACGTGCTTTAAAAGCAGTGAAATCGAGCTTTATCATGAGGCCTTCCCAACTTGCCCTGACTGCAGCGCTTCGACTACTTTATCCTTGGGGCCATCAGCAACAACCTTGCCTTCATCAATGACAATCAAACGATCGGCCAAGTCCAGAAGACTGAGTCGATGCGTAACGATGACCATGGTCTTATTGCTTGCGAACTGCTTGAGCCGCGCACGGAACTGGGCCTCAGAGGTAAAGTCCATTGCACTCGTAGGCTCATCTAACAACAGCACGGGGGGGTCGAGTAACAAGGCGCGTGCAATTGCGATGGCCTGCCGCTGACCGCCAGAAACGGACTCACCTCGCTCCCCAATCATCATGTCGAAGCCAGCGGGGTGGCGATTGACGAACTCCGAAAGCCCAGCGACTTCAGCTGCATTAACAATGGCCTCATCATCCGCATACGGCGCGCCAATTGAAATATTTTCACGAAGAGTGCCGTAAAAAAGCGTTGCCTCTTGGCCGACATAACCCACATTGCTACGCAAATCGGCAGGATCAAACTGGCGCAGGTCTACGCCATCAAGATGAACTGAGCCGGATGCTGGCGTGAACAATCCAAGCATCAGTTTTTGCAATGTAGTTTTACCGGACCCGATTTTTCCAATGATGACAACGCGCTCTCCTTGGGTAATGCAGAACGAAACGCCTCGCAACACTTCCGGCTGGTTTTCGGCATAGGAAAAATGTACATTTTTGAATTCAATTTCCCCACGTACATCAGGGCGGTGAACAAAGGCGCTTTGATCCGGCCTTTCAAGCGGCATTTTCATAATGTTCTCGAGCGACGCCAAAGCGGTCTTGGCATTTTCAAATTGCATCAGCAATCCGACGATTTGCCCTAGCGGCGCCAAAGCACGACCTGCCAGCATAGTGCTGGCAATCAAGCCGCCCATGGTGAGCATGCGTTCATGAATCAGGTATACGCCAGCCACGACCATCAGCAGTGAGATCATCTGCTGCAATGTGGAAGCACCATTCATTGCCGATGATGAGAGTAAACGCAGCTGTGCACTAACTCTGGAGAGGAAGGCAGCAGTCTTTTCCCATTTAGCCTGCATCAACCCTTCTGCCCCATGTGCCTTGATCGTTTCCAAGGCTGTCAGGCTTTCAATCAAGGTTGCATTACGCAATGCAGAGGCGCGAAATGTTGTCTCTGAGAGCTCACGCATCTTGTGCTGGATGACATAGCTGTAAATCACGATGGCAACAATGCCCAAGATCGGCAAAATGACCAGAGGCCACGAGATCCAGAGCATCACCAGCAAGAAGAGCACCAAGAACGGCAGGTCAACAATCGCGGTGACAGTCGCAGATGCGACAAAGTCGCGAATCGTTTCAAAGGAACGCAGATTTGCAGCAAAGGAACCCACTGACGCAGGCTTGGATGTCATGCGCATCCCCAGGACACGCTGCATGATCAGTGAAGACAATTTAAGATCGATGCGTGAACCCGCCATATCGATGAAGTGCCCGCGCAGCAATCGGACGATGTACTCGGTAATGAGCACCAGCAATACCCCACCACCAAGCATCCACAATGTTTCGACAGCGTGATTAGGCACCACGCGGTCATACACATTCATCGTGAAGATGGGCATGGCCAAGGCAAAGAGGTTAATCAATAACGCTGCGGCAAGGATGTCGCGATAAACTGGGATTTGCTCCATGAGCGCACCCCAAAACCAATGCCGACCAGCCACATTCACCACTTCAGGTGTACGCTGATCAAATCTGAAATGCGGACGGGCAAAAATAGCAATGCCGGTGTAGCGCGCAACTAAAGCTTCACGCGCAAGCGTGACCGACCCCTGCCCCCCATCAGGAAAGAGCACCACCGCTTCTGAACCGTCTTTAGTCCAGTCAAGCAGGATACACGCCTCATCTCCCTGTAAAAGCAAGATGACGGGCAACAAGGCAAGATCAATCTTATCTAGCGGGCGGCGAACAACTTTACTCGCCAGCCCCGCACGCGCGGCTGCGCGACTGAAAAGTGATGGGGTGAGCCCTTCAGATGTCACCGGCAGGCCTGCAATGAGGGCCGCATGGGTGCTCGGGCGATTATGAATCCGGGTGAGCTCGACTAAGCAATCGAGAAGGGGATTGTGATGGAGTAGATCCTCGCGCAGACCGGAGATGAAATTTGAGCGAGGCGGGGTTTCAGCGCCTTGCCCTGCTTCTCCTTGGCCTTGGCCAGAAATGTGAACCATACGTGCCCTGTTTGTTTTCTTCTAAGTAGAAAATACGGCCCAAGCAAATAGAAAGGCCTCTTGGAAAGATACTATAAATAGAGTGCAATAAACATAGGAACTTATATCAACTTTCTGCGCGAAACCGGGTCAAAACCTCGCACAAGACATTGTACTCACGGCGCAACTCGTTCATGAATTCAGCTGTTGGTGGTTCGCCATGACGGGCTGCTTGCTCTTGCAGACGTAGTTTTGTTTCCAATCGTTTAGCGCTGAGTTGCGAAAACAAACCCGTCAGCGCATGCATACGGGCTGAGGCAGACTCGAGTTTCTCTGACGACAGCACCTCCTCCAACTGGTGAAGTTGTTGTGGGGCATCTGCAATGGCAGCATCAATAACGGCGAATGCGAGCCCACGATCCTGGCCGCAATTACGTATCAGATCATCAGCATCAAAAATTGGCAGAGATAACTCGGTTGTCGTAGTAACGGGAAACGTTGCACTAACAGGCGGTAACGTAGGAGTTGTCGCGGCCAACCATTGCCACACCTTGTTGCGCAATATCTCCAAAGCAACAGGCTTTGGCAGGTAATCATTCATGCCCATTTCAATACAGCGCTCTCGGTCACCGGACAGAACATTCGCTGTCATGGCAATCACAGGGATATTACGATTGTGCTCACCAGCCATACCGCTACGAATTAGACGTGTGGCAGCAAAGCCATCCATCACCGGCATCTGGCAATCCATCAGAACCAGATCAAAATGTGTTCGAGAAAGCATGCGTACAGCTTCTTCGCCGTTATTGGCTATCTCGCACTGCAAACCAAGCTTGAGCAACATTTGCAAAGCAACTCTTTGATTTGTCAATGAGTCATCGGTAACCAGAATGCGGGCTTGCGAATTGAGAGAAGGTGATTCTGCACCAACGCCCTCAGTAGGGACTTCGCGCGGAATAGCTAGGTTGAGCTGAACTTTAAAGACGGACCCGACACCCAAAGTAGATTCAACACTGATCTGACCATCCATGAGCTCAACTAGGCCATGGGTGATCGACAGACCAAGACCGGTGCCACCAAAGCGGCGGGTGATTGAGGAATCGCCTTGATAGAAGGGGGTAAAGAGCCCCGCCACAATGTCGGGCGCCATTCCAACGCCTGTATCACTGACCTCAATACTGAGACTGAGATGCTCTTCGTATAAGGCCTCCACCCTGACCGTGACTGCGACACTGCCATATTCAGTGAACTTCACAGCATTGCCTAATAGATTCACGAGAATCTGACGTAGTCGCGTAGCATCCCCATTAAGCCAACGTGGCAGCTTTTCATCCAATTCTAACCGCAAGCCAAGATGACGGGCGCGAACCTGAGGCTGGAACATCCCCACCACACCATTGACCAGTACGCGAGGCTCAAAGGGCAAAAGCTCCAACTCCAGCTTGCCCGCCTCCACCTTGGAAAAGTCGAGGATGTCGTTAATGATGATCAGGAGTGACTCTGCACTCGACACAATGATCTCTGCGTACTCTTGCTGCTCGGCGTCCAGGGGAGTCCCTTGTAGGAGCTGTGCCATACCGATCACCCCATTCATCGGGGTACGAATCTCGTGACTCATTGTCGCTAGGAAAACACTCTTGGCACGACTAGCCTGCTCAGCCGCTTCTTTGGCTTGCAACAATGAAGCCTCGACCTCCTTGAGACGACTAATGTCGATCGCGATGGAAAGATAGCCTGCAATATGCCCATCAACAGCGCGAACGGGCGTTACCGACATGGATACGCGACAGCGAGATCCATCTTTACGTACGTATGTCCACTCCCGCTGTTCCGCCCCTTCCAACAATGGAACCTCGGTAAAAGTGTGGAAGCCCGTCACCGGATAGCCCAGTTGCTCGGTCAATGCTTGCGCGCGCGCTTGCACCTCATCTGGATCATGGAACGCAACTGGGGTCATCCTCCCCTTCATATCAGATGAGCTATAGCCCAGTAAGCGCTCAGCCCCGCGATTGAATACGGTAATCAGACCTTCCGTGTCAGTCGCGACAATGGCAACTTCTGAGGCCGCGTCAAGCAACGCTTGGTAGCGCTGATTTAACTCGAGGACAGCGTTTTCAGCTTCATGGCGCTCTGTGATGTCATGCACAACGCAGTAGAGCAACTGGCGCGTATCAAGCGTAATCGGACCAACGTGCATCTCCACTTCTCGTAATGCACCGCTCTTCAAACGATGCTGCTGAAATTGATGCGAACGCTTACCTTGGATCGCCTCCTCCAACGCAAGACGGAGTAAGTCTTCTTCAAGGTTCACCAGCTCACTCAGAGGCAGCCCTCGCATATCTACGGCCGCAACACCGTAGTACCTCACCGCCGCCTCATTCCCTTCCACTACAAGACCTTCTATGGGGTCTACCAACAAAGCAGTGACGCCAGAATGGCTGAAAATTGAGCGATAACGCTCTTCACTTGAACGTAAAGACAAGGTGAGACGATCAGCAATCCGTTGTGCCCGATGACGCGTATTGACCAATGCCCAAGTAATACCAAACAGCAACAGACATATAACCACCATAGCGCCCAATACTGCCCAAGCGGTATCAACGCGTAATTGACTTCCATAGCCGGGCAAGGCTGAATAACGTAATGTCCAAATTCGACTATCCAGCTGCAAGCGAGTGGTCCTCGCGAGCTCTGCCCCAGTTACTGGCCGACCTTCCTGCTGAAGGCTGTCGTATATGAGGCTGTCAGACGTCAAAGTGTCGCCATCAAAAATTTCCAGGCGAATTTCCTGCAATTGCTGACTCAGCAAAGCCTCCATCAGGTCATTCATGCGAAAAGCCAAGTAAACCCACCCGGTTAAGGCTTGCTGCCTGTCTTGACGCATCTGTGGCACATCTTTACTGCCATAGACCGGATAAAAGACGAGGACACCATTGGCAGCCTGATCATCTTCGTTTTGAAGCAACCGTACCTTGCCCGAAAAAACTGGACCTGCAGTGTCCCTTGCCCGCTCCATTGCTAAGCGACGAACGGGGTCCGTCAGTGGATCAAAGCCAAATGCTTTCAGACTGCGGGCAGAAAAAGGCTCAAGGAAGTGAACACTGGCATAGTGATCGCGATTACCCGGCGGGTTGATACTGAAGGCGGGGTAGCCCTCCTTGCGGACTTGCGCAATGTAGGCTTCTTTTTTCTCCGCTGGGATATTGCGGACGTACGCCATGAGTTGGACGCCACGTGGCGTCTGGTCGAGGTTGAGCTCCCAGACGTAGCGGCGCCATGCATCGCGAGTCACCTCACCCGATGCCGAAAAAAGGCCTGCGGCGCCACGCAACATATGCACACTGCTCGCCATCCGCTCACTGATACGGGTGGTGATGAGTTGCGTGTCAGCATCAAACTGGTCGCCCTGTCCCCGTTGGATGCGTGCATTGATAGCCTGCCAAACCAGCCACATAGCCAGTGCAGACAAGATCAAAACGGACAACGGCACCCAATGCCGACGCTCAAACCTTAAAGGTTCATGCATGAGGAATGAGACTAAGTAAAAAGGGCGTCATACGGCGAAAAGAATAGGCAGCACAGCATGAATAGTGAACAAGAAGGAAGGGCTAATGCAGCAAGCTTCGATTTATCCGCATTCTCCCCAGCACGTCAAGTATTTCAGCAAAACACCGGTGTGCGTGATAATGCGGGAGCATTGACTCTGCTTGCTCGGCCAACCCTATGGAAATTGAATTCAAGCTTAGTTGTACTCACGAAACAGCCAAGCGCTTATCTCGTCAACTGACACAGCTGACTGGAGCCCCACCTCATCGTTTGGGATTGAAAAATACTTATTACGACACGCCCAACCAGGATTTGAGAGCCAATGGGACTGCACTCCGTATCCGCCGCCAGGGGACAGTTTCTCTGCAAACCGTCAAATGTGTTGGGAAAACGAACGGTGGAATGAGCAGCCGTCCGGAATGGGAAACGCCCTACAAGGGCCACTTTGACTTTGCTGAAATTGATGATACGGCTGTCAAAAACCTGCTCGAAACCCTGGCGCGCCTTCCAGGCTATTGCGCCACACTAAGTACCGACTTTAATCGCAGCATCTGGGAATGGAAACCAGACCCGGATACCTGTATTGAATTGATGCTTGATCGCGGCGACATCCGTGCGGGAGGCAAAACCGAGCCCATCTGTGAGTTGGAACTCGAACTGGTTAAAGGAGAACCGGCGCAGTTGATCGCACTGGTTGCTCAACTGGGTACGCTTGCACCACTATTCCCAGCACCGCTCTCAAAAGCGGCACGCGGGAGCCTGTTGCTTAGTGGCAAAAGCAAACCTGACGCGAAAGGCATGAATCTGAGCGGGACAACCAGCGAAGCATTCACACGCCTGGCACAAAATACGCTCGATCACATCTGCATTAACCTTCCGGCCAACCGCCATGACTTCAAGGCCGAGCACCTGCACCAAGTCCGTGTTGGCCTCCGTCGCCTGCGTGCCTTGCTGCAACTATTCAAGCCCTGTCTTGATACACATTGGCTGAAGCACGCAGAACAAGGGGCGCGCCGCCATATGCGGGCTATTGCATCAGCACGGGCCCACCATGTTTTGATTGACGCATTGATCACCCCTTCGCTGCCTTCCGACCCGCTGCAAACCCTCCATGCAACACTAGTCGATCATTCAGCGCATGCCTTTGCTGAAGCAAGAACGTATCTACTCAGCGCACCATTTGCAGAATGGCTGCTACGAGTCAGCCTGACATTGCCTCAGGCAATCGTCTTGCGTAAGCAAGCTAACCAGCCTTGGAAAAAAGTAGCGCCGACTTTACTGAACAAACAAATCGCCCCCTATGCCAAGCTCATCAAAGCCACTCCACATGAGCCTGAAGCTTTGCATGTACTACGCAAACAAGGCAAACACCTGCGCTATCAACTCACTGTATGCGCCAGCTCGAATCGCCAGCTCATCAAAAGCTTGGCTCGTTTGCAGGAAACACTTGGGGCGTTTAATGACCTCTACAGCGCTGGCGACATTCTAGAACCACTGGCGCAGCAAACTGCGACATTTCACAAGGCAGTACGCCTGATCGGCGATAACCAATTAGCCAATCATCAAACCATGCTGGATACGATTATCTTGCAGAAAAAAATGGTTCAAGCCAGCTTGTCTGCACGACAAAAGAAGCGACCATGAACATCATCCTATGGCGTCACGCTGAAGCAGAAGATTTCGCGCCAGATGGGACCGATGCCGGGCGCCGTCTGACGCAAAAAGGTGAACGGCAAGCCAAGACAATGAGCCAATGGCTAGATCAACACCTCCCCGCAGATAGTATTGTCCTAGCCAGCCCGGCAATACGCACGCAACAAACGGCATCAGCACTTGGACGTAACTGCCAGACTGACGAACGACTGTTCACCGATACCGGTGTAGCAGCACACCTTGATGCCATCCGCGCACAGACTGCGACTACTATTCTCATCGTCGGTCATCAGCCCACGCTCGGACAGCTTGCGGCGCACCTCTTATGCGGCCAGCCTCAGCCATGGTCCGTCAAGAAAGGGGCAATTTGGTGGCTCTCAGTCACATCTGAAACACAAACAACACGACTCGTTTGTATGCTTGACCCAAAACATCTCTAGCCATGCACATGACAACTCATAACACCATCATCTTCGATTTCGACGGCACACTCATCGACTCCGCACCTGGCATTTTGGCGACATATGCTGCAGTACTTAAGGAGGCTGGCGTCAGCCCAGTGGCCCCTCTCGACCAAACATTGATTGGTCCACCACTTGGCCCAACCATGCTCCGTCTAATTGGGATCGAAAGAGAACACTTACTACCCATTCTTGTCGAGCGCTTTAAGCAGCTGTATAGGGAAATCGGGATCTCCAACACCCCGGCATATCCGAGCGCCGACTCAACACTTGAGCAACTTCAGCGAAATGGCGTAAGACTTTTCCTCGCAACAAATAAGCGGGCTGAAGCAACAATTTCACTGTTAAATAAATTTAGTTGGGGCCATTACTTTGACGATGTGTACTGCATCGATAGTTGTGCCCCCCCCTTTGAAAATAAAAAAGAAATGCTGGCCGCACTATTAAAAAATCATAATCTCAAGCCGACCTCAGCGATCTATGTCGGCGACACTTATGGTGACTTTATTGCAGCGAGCTCAAATGGCATTCCATTTGCAGCAGCTTTGTGGGGATATGAAAAATGGGATTCTCATTTCGGCACCCCTGCAATGCAGCAGTCCCTAGCTTCACTCACCTCACTCCTAATTTAGCAATCACATAATGCAAAAGTGGCACCAAGAGGTAAGTAAATCGTTTATGCCTCTGGAGTGGGTAGCGCTTTCCTCTATGGCAGTTGCGCTCATCCTCATTGCAACATTTGATCTGCACTTTTTTTTGCCCGGCCTAGATTCCGCTGTATTTGCGGTAGAACATTATATTGTCGGCGCCGCGCTCTCTCTCGGCGTCAGTCTGCTACTCACACGTACAGATCAGAGAAAAAATCTCCGACATATTTTGAATGATGTTTGGCGGGGTGTATTTGCATTCACACTAATTGTCTATCTCCACTTCAATTTCAAATTATGGGCTCAGCTCATTAACCCAAACCTTTATGACTCAACTTATCAATGGGTTGATGAGCTATTTTGGCCGCTTGTGCTAATAGCCGATTTGGTTAGCATTGGCTTCCAACCAATCAAATATGTCTTACCAAATGCCTATCATGACGTATTTGTTTACCTATTTTTTTCAAGCTTTATCTTGTTCTCATTTCACCCTCGGGCACGTCAACACTGTGGAGAACAACTCACTTGCATAGCGTTAATTTTGAGCATTGGCGGAGTCAGCTATTCGATTGCTCCCGCTTTGGGCCCTTTCATCTACCTACCCAGTCCAAGTGACCTCACAGAGACAATTCAAAGCCATATGGCATCTTTTCATACGGCGTTTATTCACTCTCAAGGCGCAAGCTACTCGGGCCAATACTTTGTTGCAGCATTAGCTGCAATGCCCTCGTTACATACTGCTCACACCATTGCCCTGTGGGTTTATGCACGGCGTCACATACCTTGGTTAGGCTATATCTACCTACCTGCGATTGTTTTCATTCTGACTGAAGCTATTTCATCCCGCTGGCACTATCTCAGTGACCTTATTGTGGGCGTTGCAATTGCGCTGTTATGCGACAAAATCTCAAGAAAACTTCACAATTCAGCACCGCAGTAAAGTAAGTTGCAACATAATTTGTCCTATATAAAAACTCACAACATCCCATGTCGAAAATTGTTCTTATCGCAGGTGCAGGGCCAGCTGGACTGACTGCGGCACTTGAGTTGCTCCGTCACTCCGATTACACCCCAATTCTGTTTGAATCTCTGGATGATGTTGGAGGCATTTCGCGCACGATCAACTACAAGGGCAACCGCATGGACATCGGCGGCCACCGTTTTTTTTCAAAGTCAGACTGGGTCATGAATTGGTGGCGTGAAATCATGCCAGTTGCACCAGAAAAAAATCCTGACGGGCTGAGCATCATCCCAAAGGAAGATCGGCACCTATTAATACGACCACGACTGTCGCGCATTTACTTTCTTAGGAAGTTTTTTTCGTACCCGATCGCCCTTTCAGCTCAAACCATGAGCAACCTTGGCTTTACACGCTTAGTAAAGATTGGGGTTTCTTATGGGTGGTCGACCGTATTTAAGCGCCTTCCAGAGAAAAACCTTGAAGATTTTTTCATCAATCGTTTTGGCCGCGTCTTGTACGGTACATTTTTTAAAGATTACACAGAAAAAGTGTGGGGGGTTCCGTGCAAGGAAATTAGCTCTGAGTGGGGAGCTCAGCGCATTAAAGGGCTGTCGATTCTATCTGCGCTTCAACACGCACTTAAGAAACTATTTTCTAAAAACCCGAGCAATGATGTTTCACAGAAAGGCACCAATACCAGCCTCATCGAGCGCTTCTTGTACCCGAAATTTGGTCCAGGACAGATGTGGCAGCTGGTTGCTGAAGAGGTTCGCGAAAAAGGCGGTGCTATCCACTTCGGCCATACCGTTCAAAGGATTGAAACTCTGAATAATCGGGTCACGGCTTTGACAACAGTTGATGCCAATGGACATGAAAAGGTTTGGCAAGGAGACCATTTCATTTCGACCATGCCGATCTCAGAACTGATCGCAAAAATGAATCCAGCACCGCCCAAAACTGTTCAGAATGTTGCGAGTAAGCTTTGTTACCGCGACTTCATGACCATGGGGTTATTGGTTCGTAAATTAAAACCAACGAAAGATGGAACGGGTAAGCTCAATATCGTCCCAGATACTTGGATTTATATTCAAGAACCTGATGTGCGCATCGGACGATTGCAAATTTTCAACAATTGGAGTCCGACAATGGTCACGACTCCAGATGCAATTTGGATGGGGCTTGAGTATTTCTGCCAAGAAGGTGACGATCTCTGGTCAATGCCAGACGACGCATTCAGTACGTTTGCAGTGAGCGAACTCGAAAAAATCGGTCTGCTGGATGCAAATGATGTTTTGGACTGGCATTTAGTTCGAGTGCCTAAAGCCTATCCGGCCTATTTTGGTTCATATGGCCAGTTTGATGTAATTCGAGAATTCACAGACACCATCCCCAACCTATATTTGGTTGGAAGAAATGGCATGCATCGATACAACAATCAAGATCACTCAATGCTCACAGCAAAACTCGCTGCTGCAGACATCATCGCAGGCAATATCTCAAAGCAGGCAATCTGGGATATCAATGTTGATGATCAGTACCACGAAGAAAAATCAAACGACCAGAATGCATAAGCATCTTCGTGAGTTTTTCCTTTACGGCCTTGTCAGTTCGCTCGCCTTGGCGCTTGATTTCGCAGCACTACTCTATCTCGCCAAGTACATTCATTACTTTTTAGCAGCAACGCTTGCTTTCTTGCTTGGCTCACTACTGCATTATTGCCTTTCAGTGTGCTTCGTTTTCAAGACAAGGCGCCTCATAAACCGTACTCGCGCCGAGCAGTTGCTCTACATTGCCGCTGGAATTGCCGGGCTTATCGTAAATTGGATAATTATCACGATCAGTATTGAGTTTTTCTCTTATGAGCTTGGATATGCAAAGCTCATTGCATCAGGTGCTTCGTTCATAGTGGGCTATCTAATTCGAAAGTTCTGGCTATTCACCCAGCCCTTAGTTGCTACCAAGGTGGTGAATTGACATTTAGATCAAGAGCAGAGCGTTATGCGCTCTGGGGCTGGCTTTGCGTTTTAGCCACCACTATCGCTATCGATCTCTATGTCGTAATGTTTTCGACAAATTTTCTACTCGCGCATGATGAGGCAGAACACCTTCATGTCATCCATGCACTTTCACGGGGAGAACGCCCATATTTAGACTTTATAGAAAACCATCCGGTCCTCCCCCATGCCTTATTAGCTGGGTTTTCCTTTGTCTCCCTGCACTCATCTACCGTTGAGAGCTACTTCACACTTAAAGCAGGCATCGCACTTTATTTTATTGGTTCGATGCTGATGATTGGATGGCTTTTACATCTGTGTATTCGCATGGATGAGAAACCTAAAGCCAAACATACCGCACTTTTTACACTTATCTCACTGTCATCATTAGGCGCATGGCAGGTTTCGGCAAGTAACGACTATGCGTTATCAGGCATTTGGAATTTGCGTCCTGATTGGGTCTGCTACTTTCATGCCCTTCTGTGCATCTGCCTTCATTTCCGTGTCACTCAAGAATGGCTGGGGGGTAAGGAAATCCGCCTGAAAAATTGGATGCTGGTCTCTGCCGCTTTGAATGGTGCGATTGCAACGGCGATCATGGCGAAATCTGCCTTCCTGTTTTTACCCTACCTCCTTACCTGCCTCACAATTGCATTTGCAACAGCCTCCTGTCGATTCATTTCGCAGTTGAGATGGCGCATTTTTTTGCGCGACTCTCTGGTATTCGGCGTCACATTTTCCCTGTGCTTTGTTGCCTTAGTGGCTATTGAGATCGACTTAAGCCGTGCCACATGGGAAAGCTATTGGAAATCAAACTTTGCTTACAACACAGTTAAACACTTAGTTCTAAGCGCACTTGACTTCAACCCTTTCTACATACTTAGTCAAATCAATGGTCTAAGCCTGCTAGGCAATCTAGGAGCCATGATTCTAAGCTTTAGCTACTGCATTCACATGAGCAGAACCGGACAGTATGGAAAGCTCTCTGCGGCACTCTTCGCTTGTTTCACACTTCTGATAAATGCCCTTTTACCGGCATTTAACAATGGTGCTGCATGGGGCCAGTACTTCATTCCGTCTCTCATGGCCACGGTCATCCTAGGCTCGCTTTTACTTGCGCAGTTTTTTCATGTCATCTCACATACAACAGAGCTACTCGGCTCGAAGGCTTCATTTCACTTACGAACCTTAGCCTCTTTAGTGCTCATCTTCATTGCACTCGTTTTTACGGGCATGCGATTTTCTGAGAGCCTAACGCGTTATGACAATTTCCATTTTGTTAGGAGCCTCTACATTGCCAAGGCAGGTGATAGCACTCTCGAATTTTTACCCGATCGTTGGCTACCAAGTGACCTTACGTATCTGACATTTAGCCCAAAGGAAAAGCCTGTTAGGGCACGTGCGTGGGGATACTTCTTCATGCTCAGCCCGGATTTGGATGCTTATCCAACGTTACAAAGACTCGGCTTATCCCATGACTATTCAGCCATGTCGAAAGAGCTTTTTGCAAAATCCCCCCCCGATGTCATTCTTTTGTATGACGCCAAAGATATGGCGTGGCGCTCGCTACTAATGTCTCTAGCGCACAATGGCAATCTCGATTGGTTGCTGGAGGATCAACGAATTGCCGATTATCGATGCCTAGCGAGAAAACCATTGCAGATCCAAGTACGCAAATCAATTCAGCAACGCTTCCTTGATGATGGCTGGGTTGCCTGTATGGGAGGAGACATCATCGACTCCCCAATTACTGAGTGGATGCGCGTATTGCAGCACAATCAAACGCCCATTGTTTCACCTTCCCCATCTCGTCTTTGATTTCATATCTATGATTCATTCCGTTCTGTACGGATGGGTCATACGACTTGAGAACAAGCCAGTCTAGCTGTTGATCGCCACAGAGTGCAGCAATCCCTTTACCTCTCGGGAGGGTGAAATCGAATGAGCCGACAGAAAGACCCTGCTGGGGCCGAACCGGCTTAGCACCGCCTTCAGTTCGCGAGCCCAGCTCATCAAGAGATGCTGCTGTTTGAATCCGTTCAGCTCGTCGGAGCAGCTCTTTTGTTTTGTCTCGAGAAAATACAATACCGATCGCCTGCATTGGACTTGCATAATTTGCCGTTCGAAGTCCATACCAAGCCAGCATAGGAACGCGACCATCAGATAGAACAACATCGCTAGGCTTAACCAAACGACTCAAGTCTCCTTGAGTCCGGAAAGCCACTTCTCTATCCCATTGGCGCTCACTTTCACTACGCATATCCCAATGGAGTACAGCCAAAAAAAGTAAAGTTACGAGGAGAGCATTCGTCTGCCATCGTTGAGAATAATGATGGATTAAATAAGCGACAAGTGCGAACCCCAACCCATAACCACCATGCACTAGTAGCCCTACCAGTTGTGACGGTGCCCCATTAAAAGGTAAGGGTACCGACCCTTCAAGCAAGGCCAGATCGGCCCCAACCCCTGGTAACGCGAGCAAAAACACTGCCATCGACAACGCCTTGAAGCTGAACTTACTCTGCCAAGGCTCAATGCTTAACCAAAAATATCTTAGTCTGTCTCTCGCTAAACTTGAACAGTGATACAAAGTTGCTCCAATCAGCCAGAACAACAAAACGAGAAGTAACGTATCTCGCAACAGAAAGGCCAGAGATACTAGTGCTAGTAAAGACCACAATTTGTCTTCATGCTGTCTGCGCGACAAGGCACTCAGAATGATCAGCAACATATGACAAAGTGCGAGCGGCATTAAATAAGCAGCTAGCCACATGCCTCTCCAAAGTTGGGCTTGGATAACGATCTGAGATGGCCAGTAATAACTGGCTATTGCTGCAATTAGCAGCCCCAAGCCTGAGAGTAGTGCCGCTATAAAATAAAGTCGGCGAGGCGAGCCCGCGACATGCAGCCCTACAAGCAGCAATAAGCCGAGTTGCACGGCGTGATCATGCCAGCGCATGATTTCAAAATTCGCAACGAAGACATCCTGTGTGCTCACACGCAGAATTTGTTCCCACTCTGCATCAAAACGGGCGAAAGGCCCTAACTCCACCCCCATAAGGCCTACCAATAGGGTGACACCTGCGCCTATCACTAACGCGCACTGTCTCTTGGACATTTGCCAAAGCGAAGACATAGCCAATGGCCATACTCCAATCAGTGGGTGCAGCAAACTAGTCGCAAGGCTAAGGCCTAAGGCCCATTGCAGACGCCCTTGAACACAACAAGCCATAGCGAGCACCCCAAAAGGGAAGGCTATTGAGCGTGCGGTTGCGAACGCCTCATTGAGAAAAAACGTCTGATAATTGGGTGAGTAGTTGATAGAGACCGACGCCAAGGCCAATACAGCCATTCCTGCAACCCAGCCGCGTGGCATCACACTCTTTGTCATGACAATCGCAGCAAAGCACCAAAGAGCAGCCCCTACCAACAGAACCACCACTGCAGCTGCGGTAAGTCCTAACCAGCCGATCAAAGGCCCATAGAGGCTTGAAAAAACTGACCAACTATCCTGGGTCCCAAACATAAAGAAGGGATCTCTCGCATATGCATCTGGATTAATCCAATGCAGCGCCAAAACAAGATAGATTCGTGCATCGTGAATCGCGACACCCAGAAAAGGATGGTTCAGAAACCACAACACCATGGCGGCCAAAAAAACCGCGATTGTTGTATTTCGGTCGAGCGCTTGCTTAGCAGATTCAGCTATCGCCACGCACGACTCGCATAAAAGCACTTTCCAGCGACAGCAGTGGCCTTGCCTCAATTAATGTATGACCTGCATTCTCGATACTTCGCAAGGTGTCCCACACGGAGGTCCGAGGAACCTCAATGAACCAGCGTCCCGGCGCTTCCTCCCTCATTCCCGCTACCGGGGTTTCCCCAAGACTACGCACCGTGACGAGCTCCTCTAATCCAGCCAACTCAGCAGGGGATCGAACTGCTGTAAGTCTTCCATGGTGAATTAACCCATATCGGTGTGCCAAACGCTCTACATCATGCAAAACATGCGACGTGAAAAATAGGGTTCCACCGGAGCGACAATATTCCGAAAGAATATCTACTACATCTCGCCTGCCAATTGGATCAAGTCCCGATAAAGGTTCATCCAGTATTAGCAAACGCGGGGAAATCACCATCGCGTTTGCAAGAGCTGTCCGCTGGGCCATGCCCTTAGAGAATCCTTTAATTACTTTGTGACCCACAGTTGCGAGACCGAACCTCTCAAGCCACTCCAAGCAGTGGGCTCTCGCATTCGGTCGCTTGATTTTGTGCAAAATAAGACTCGCCTCGAGGATCTCGAAGGGCGTCAAATACTCAGGAAGGCTTGCATTTTCAGGTACGTATCCGAGACCGACTCTTGATTTTGGGTCAGCAACGTCTACCCCAAAAAGGAAAGCGCGGCCACTTGTTGGACGCATAACACCGGTAAGAACTTTAATCGTCGTGCTCTTTCCTGCCCCATTTGGCCCTATAAAGCCAAAGACTTCACCCTCAGCAACCTCAAGAGAAACACCCTTTAAGGCTTCAAATTGCGGGTTAAGCCAGCTTCTAGGATATACCTTGCCTAAATCGGTGATTTTGATTGCATCGATCATTTTTGGCTCACGGAACGAATAACGACTTGGCCATCTGAAGACAGCTCATAGCCGAAGCCGAGTGGATCGACAGGAATGGAATTGACGTATCCGGCCATGACCAATTCATCGAGGGATCTCAGTGGTTTTTTTTGTGTTGATGCATAACGATCGGCAGCAGAGCGGAGTATTTTCAATCCACGGAGTCGCACAACACGCATCTCAAGGTAGCGCTGAAAGTCTCTGCGCTTCGCCTGCTTAGCCAGCGCAGCAACCATCCCAATTGCATTATCAAGATCGCGACTACGATCCATCCATTTTGCCGCCAAGTTCTGCATCACCAACTGCTCATCCGGATTTGGCAGCCGCTCGGCTGAGCGTTGTAGCCATTCTGCAGCCCCCGCTGGATCACCATAAAAGTGCATCAAATGGAAAGCGTACAAAAATGATGGTTGATAATCCTGGGGGCGCGAAAGGCTTGCACGCCGCAAAATTGTCTGGGCACTTTCCACTTGCCCATTCCATGGCAACACTGCAGCTGCAATGTAATAATTATCTTCATGTGCTGGGTTAAGCCATGAAGCACGTTCTTGCCATTGAGCAAGCAATGGATACTCCTCGGCACGCATGCGCGCATTATCCGTAACCAAGGCTCTGATGGTCGCCGCATTTGCTGCAAGGTATCGATCCCCTGCAGCCATAGCCACCTGCACAAAAAGTGGCAATACCACTTCTACCTCAGGTGCAACTCTGCTTCGGATTTGTTGACGAGTCTGCGTGACCCCCACCATGAAAAGTAGGAATGTCAGCGCAATGAACATTGGAAAGCAAATTCGATAAATCACTTACATAAACTCCCGCCGTCTGAAGGCACAAACGGCAAGAGATAACAGGCACAGCACATACCCTATCGCCATGACTACAGGCCAAGCCAACTCAGCCACACTCGGCACGACACCATACAAAGGCCACGCACGCCAATCTAGGCGAGATAAATCCGGCAATACCCACTGAATCGCCTCAAGCAGTGGGGCGAGCTGTAATACCGTAGCATCTCCATCGGCCCCCCGTGAGAAATAGTCCAGAACAGCACCTAGCGTTTTACCTGCAATTGCAAAAGCCGCCCCCAGTGCAAAGGCCAGCATTGGTACCGTAGCAAGACATGCAATCAAGGCTGAGAAAGCCGCCACAACCGCTGCATCAACCCACAAGCCCAAAATGGTCAGCCAGTACGGGAGGCCTAGATAGAGCGCAAAAGCCTGCTCATAACCATGATGGCTAAAAAACACCATAGCCCAGAGAGTAGAACCCAGCAAAATTGCTGCAATTGCTAGCAACGCAATAATGGCCGCAAAGCGCGCCACGACATACTGGGCTCTTGGGACTGGATAAGCTAGCGTGAGTAGGATAGTCCTGCTTCCAATCTCCCGCCCAACCAACTGCTCCACCCAAAACAGGGCGAAAAGAACTAGGCTGATGCGGATGCCAGATAATCCGACATCCAATGCAACAGTTTGGGGCTGCCTTGGAGAAAAAGCAGCTGCGAAATAGGCTGCCGCCACCATCAGCAAGGCAACGATGAAGACTGCGTGTATCGAGCGTCCACGGAGCCCAGCACGCCAGCTTGTTATGAATAGTGCGGACATGATTTGAGAATACCTTAAAAAAAAACGCACCGGCAAGCCGGTGCGTTTTTATTGGGTCTAGCAGACCACTTAGCTAGAGCTGGCAGCAGTAAGTGATTGCGTAGTTTTTGTACCAACATCTGTCGTTGTGCAGCCGGTTGCTGGGCAAGCGCCCTGAGCTGATACACCACCACCTGCGGTATTACCGCTGAAGTAGGTCTTGCCCTTTGTAGAGCCGGAGCCAACCGCAAATGCGGTAGTGCTCTGCGAATACTGAAGCAGAACGTTAGCCGAGCACTTAGGCGTAAAGGTGACTTGAACGAAATTACCAGTACTGCCAGCAATCGAAGTGCCATTACCGGCAGTGCCGGAGCAGACAGCGGTTTGAGCCAGAGCACCGGTCACAGCCAGAGCACCCATCACACCACTTGCAATGTGCAAATATTTTTTCATGAGGATCCCCTGATTAACTGTTCGAATTAGCAACAGCTTGGGTCAAGAGATTGCGAGCATCAGACTGAGCCGCCTTGTCTTCACCCTTCTTGGTGTATTCACTAAACTGCGGGATCGCAATCGCCGCCAGAATACCGATGATGGCCACAACGATCATCAACTCGATGAGCGTAAAGCCTTTCTGTAGATTCTTCATTCGCATCTCCTGTGAGAGTTCCAAGCCAATCTTGGATATTGATATTAAAGCATACCTCATGCCAAGTTAATAATACATAACACTACCGAATAGCAGGCATTCGACTAATTTCGCACAATCTCTAGCCCTAAACGTCACAAAAAAAAGGCAGTATGGTGACGTTTTTTGTCACCCCTCGATAGGTAATACTATCGGCTCACGACGCCTTTGCAAAAAATCCTTCCACATTTGTCGATACAACCTAGCGAGGTCTTGTGCGAAGCGATGGGTATCAAACAAAGGAAGAGATTCGGGCGCCAAGGCCAGATGTTCACGGTATTTTTTGAGCCTTTCTGGGTTCTGTGCAAGCGCAATCGCCTCGGAGACAAACTCGTCTAGTGAGTGGGTAATTAATTCAGGCAAACCAACTGCACTGAGTAAACTTGATGAAACACGACTTGCAAAAGTTTCCCCCTGAATAGCCAACAAAGGCAAGCCCGCCCAAAGCGCATCACTTCCAGTGGTATGTGACGTATAAGGAAAAGTGTCCAAAGCCAAATCTGCCACTCGGAGACGCCCTAAATGTGATGTCACATCACACCGCTTTGCTTCTACAAAGCGCTCAGGTGCGACACCCAAACGCGCGGCTTCAACACGGACATTCTGCATTGCTAGCGGGGTGTCGGGCAAAAGCCAAAACACGCTGTCAGGAACGGCCAATAATATCCGGCACCACGCCTCAAACAACTCCGGTGTGAGTTTGTCAAACCGGTTAAAACTACAGAAAACAAATTTCTCTTCAGGCAACCCTACGTCCGCTCGGCTCGGCGTGAGCCCTATAGGTCGCTTATTATCGTTGGGCTGATAGGAATTAGGCATAAGTGCCAGCGTTTCAGAATAGGCATCCGCATGTTCTAGGGGAGTAACCACAGCATCACCAATCACATAGTCAGCCAAGCGAGGGTGACCCAAGGTCCCAGGATAGCCGAGCCAAGTTGCTAAGATTGGTGCGGGATGAAGCAGCGAGACTCCCCCTCGATAATCATTAGTCCACCCCTTAAGGTCCACGAGAATGTCGATTTCGTCAGACTGGATAAGGGCGGCCAGAGCATCATCAGAAATCAGTCTGACCTCACGGAATGCAGTAGCTTCATTCTCGATAGCTCGCTTTTCTTCACTATCGTTCGGCATTCCATACGAGTAGACATACCAATCAAGACCTGCCTCATTATGTGCAAGCAATACACCCTTGATCAGGTACATGGTGGCATGCGAATGTATATCTGCAGACAGATAACCTATCCTCAGATTGCGCGGTGGACGATCAAGAAAGTCCTCCGGGCTTTTCTGGGGTAGCGTTTTAACCTTTTTTACTGATGCTTCAATTTGTAATTCGAGCAACCTTCGTTGCTCAAACCGATCGAGCTTAGGTGAGGTTATCGCATGCAATGGAGCAACCTCAGCGAAGCCAGCCTTGAGAGGCTGAGCCAGTAGCAAGGTTTCAGCCTCTCGATACAAATGCCAACTTGCATTACTTGATGCGACTGAAAACATTTGTGCAGCGATTTTGAGATTGGTCTTCTCCTCCTCCCAAGCAGCAGAAAGACTATTTAACGCCTCCTCAAAACGTCGCAGAAGAATCAGGGTGCCGACCCAGTGAATAAAGTGATCAAGAGACTCCGGA
Organism: uncultured Rhodocyclaceae bacterium; assembly: GCA_964499485.1. Classification (GTDB taxonomy): domain Bacteria; phylum Pseudomonadota; class Gammaproteobacteria; order Burkholderiales; family Rhodocyclaceae. Next base: position 21,062 of record CAZCLF010000011.1, read on the forward strand.
TTCAACTCCAGGGCAGCATAAAACCACTTCAGTGAGTTTACGTGATCATTAACTTGACGATACATAAAAGCCAAGTCAGAACGCAGTTCGTCTGAACGCGGATTGTTCTCTACCGCTTTGTGCATTGCCTCGAAACATTGCTCTGTATGACCCAAGCCCTGCTCTGCATATGCAAGATTAGCCCAGTTCTCCCAGTCTTTAGGACTACGCTTGGAAAGGGTTCTACAGATTACGGCAGCGTCTGAAAATCTTTGTAATCCTAGATATGCAGTCCCAAGAGCCTTGTGCGCAAAAAGACTCGCAGGAATCCGCTTTATGAGAGCCTCAGCAAGGTGAACAGCCTCTGAATATTTCTTTTGCTCAAGTAGATGTGAAATTTGGGCCTCACCGCCATCTAACGGAGGGCCTAAACGCAGTTTGTTCTTGTTTTTGCCTTTACCCATCGGGACCTCAGCGCATCAATCCTCTAAACATACTTTCCGAAAATTAAATTCTGCTTGCCATCTAACTCGTTCTGGCGTTGAAAATGCATAGCGATGTGATTCTTCAAGCTTTGTCGCAATGAAACTACTTAGTAGCTGTGACAAGATTTGAAGGTGTGGCAACATTGGTCCCCAATACAAAACCAAGTCGCCACGTTGGATCAAAATAGTGGGGAAATTTTCTATATCCCAGTCAGTGATATTAAACTCAGTATTCTCAATATCGACCCAAAGAAATCCCACGGCAGGAAACTGATTGGAAAGCTCTGTAAAGCCTGTCTGATAATCTCTACACGTCCCACACCAATCAGCGCAAAAGCAGGCCACTAAAAATTCGCGCTGGAGTAAAGGTAAAGTATTGGTGTACGACATGGGGAGAAAGAAAATCGATGACTAACTCACCCGATAATATCGCATTACTCCCATGAGCCTCTCTCTTGACACTAATAGCCGCCTTCCCCACTCCCCAGTAACAGAGGCCGAGTGGTCACAACGAGTCAATTTGGCTGCCGCATATAGACTCGCTGCCCGCCAAGGGTGGGATGATTTAATTTACACCCACATCACTGCTCGCGTGCCGGATCTCGAAGGTGCATTTCTGATTAACCCCTTCGGCTTGAGATTTGACGAAATCACGGCTTCCAACTTGGTCAAAATCAACATTCATGGTCAGATTTATGGAGATGCCAATGTTGAAGTGAATGCGATTGGCTTCCGGATTCACGCGACCGTTCATGCGGCACGACATGATGCGCATTGCGTAATGCATCTCCACAACATCAATACCATTGCCGTGTCAGCTCAACGAGACGGCTTGTTACCAATCTCTCAGCATGCCATACGTTTCTATGAGCAGATCGGCTACCACGACTATGAAGGACTATCCCTCACGGAGCCAGAAGGTCAGCGCATGCTGAAAAGCCTTGGCACCCACCCCGCCCTGCTCCTACGTAACCATGGCAGCTTGGTATGCGGGCGAACAGTCGCTGAAGCTTATGTATTGATGGATATGCTGGATAAGTCTTGTGCCATTCAACTCAAAGCGCAGGCTGGTGGCGTACCGCTGGTCACACCGCCTAAAGAGGTCTTGAAGCACACTGCTCAGCAATTGGTTAGCGATGACGTACCCGAAGGCGAACGAGAATGGCCCGCATTGATACGCCTTTTAGAGAAAACATGTCCTGATTTTAATGCCTAATTTTTTTCGCTACGACTTCCATGCAGGCCCGGTATCGCTCACTTATGCCATATCTAACAGGCTCAAAACCAAACTTTCTAAGTAATGCATAAAGCCGATCACGGCCAAAGTTATGATAATGCTCAATTTCACCCCAGTAAGGATTAGAGCCATCCTCATTTAAGGCTCTCCACATCCAGCTGTCAGCGTTTGGCATCGAAAGAAACAGTACCCCGTTGTCCTCGATGAGTTGATGAACTTTTGCGAGGATTTGAGTTGGGTAAGCCATATGCTCTAGTACGTCAGCCATACTTACTACTGAGAAGTTGTTTTGGGGTTGATACTCAAGAAGATCGATGCAGTGAGCCTCAATTCCCAGCGAATTTAGCACTTCAACATTAGCTCGCCGAAGATCGATGCCAACTGGAGTAAATCCATACTCTGCCGCAGTAAACAAGAGTGAAGCATTACCAAAGCCAACATCGAGCCAATGCCCCCTATCGGCGTATGTCAGCACCTTTTCAACGATATGTGATGAGACAACACGCTGACTCTCCATGTCGTAACCAACTAGTTGATTCTCCTGAGTCTCAGAAAAAACAATTGCAAGCGCCTCCTCTGAGAAATATCCCTCCGTAAATACATGACCACAATCGTTACATCTACACCAATTAATTACAGGTGAGAGAGGTGGTTTATACATTGGGTGGCCTGAACAATCCGCTGAAAGCAGCGACTCAACGTCTGTTGAGTCGCATAGTGGGCAACCAGTAAAGAGGACTCTCTCTTTGCTCAGAAGCTGAGGCATCGTAAAATCACTTTCTATTAACTCCGATTTAAACCGTATTTACTACGAATCTCAACTTACAAAGGAAACTTCAATGCCCACCATTAATGTTCAAATGTTTGAGGGTCGCACCACAGAACAAAAACGCGAGTTCGTCAAAGCCATTACCGAGGCCACTTGTCGCACGCTTGGCTCGACGCCCGACTCAGTCGATGTGATCATCCAGGATGTCAAGCGTGAGGATTGGGCCACAGGTGGCGTACTCTGGTCTGAGAAGTAAGTCAGCCGAACTGAAAGCAAAAAGGCAGAGGTAGCTTTGCCTTTTTCCGTCGTAGAAATTACCACTCAATTTCCATGCCTTCCCGCGCCAAGACCACTTCTGGACCGTTGGCAGGGGCGCGCGTTAGCAGCTCAGCAAACACCTTTTCTAGTTCATCATCACTACGTGTGGGCTCATGATGGGTGCACACCAGCTTTTTTGCACCAACGCGATAGGCTAATTCGAGACTGCCATCAAAAGTGCCATGTCCCCAGCCGACCTTTGAGGGATATTCAGCTGTTGTGTAAGAGCAATCCATTACAAGGACATCAACCCCCTTCAGGAAGGCCTCCATCTCGGCCTGACGCGCATCAATCATGGCCTGATACTCATCGTAGTCTGCATCGCCAGCAGCATAGATATTCGTCCAAGGCTCATGATCTCCACTGAAGAACATCGACTTACCATTGCAATCAACACGGTAGCCAAAATTGGTCACGGGGTGATTGAGTAGCGTGTTGGTCACGGTGGCGTCGCCGATAACCACCGCTTCGCCAATCGTCAATGTCTGGTACTCGATGGCAGCGCGTAACTCGGCCTCCCGGACAGGGAAATAGCTGTATTGAAGCTGCACATTCATGACTTGTTCAATACCGCTACCCGACACAAAATCATAGGCGCCATGAATGCGTACCCGATTACCCGGAATGTAAAGCGGGGTGAAGAATGGCAAGCCCTGAATATGGTCCCAATGCGTATGGGTAATAAAAACGTTTGCCGAAACAGGCAATTGCTTAAGTAATGATTGTGCCAACGGGAAAATGCCAGTGCCGCCATCAAAGATAACCAGCTCGCCTGCATCGCTGCGAACTTCAATGCAGGTGGTATTACCGCCGTAACGAGCCGTATGCGGCCCAGGCGAAGCGATCGAACCGCGCACACCCCAGAAGCGTATTTTCATTCTGTCCCCACTTGAGCAAAGCTCTGCGCCTCAGCCACAAAGTGATCCAAATCACCCAGACTAGCAATCACCGCGTCAAGGTCGTTGCCAAAGCGCTGCGGTGCAATCACAGCCTCTCCCACACGATAAGGATTCCCGCTGTCACCAAACTGGCGATAACGACAGATTTGATCGGCCATACGTAGGCAGTCGCCCATGGCACTATGCCCTGCGTCCTTGTGGTGATCACGGATACAATCAACTAAAGGGGCTGGGAACTGCCAACGTGCAGCGAGCATAGAGCCAACCACGGTGTGGTCTGCGCCAATCACCGCCTCCTCTGCCACATGCAAAGGGACTTGCTTCTCTTGGCAATACGCCAAGGCGGCAGAAAACTCATCAGGCATAAACTGGGCAAAAACCACCTTACCAAAGTCATGTAATAGCCCGGCGATATAGCAATCGCCGGGGTCGACATCACCGCTGACTTGCTGGCTCGCTAACTTGCGCGCAATAGAAGCGACCGTCAGGGAGTGCATCAAGTAACTTTGTACGTCAAAGCCGGCGGTGTTCATGCGCGGCAAAATACCCACAGCCGCAAATGACAACGCCATATTCTTGATCGTATTCAACCCCAGGAATACGACGGCCTGATTAACCGACGTCATCTTGTTGGGCAGAGCAAATGCCGCAGAATTAATCACCTTGAGAATCTTCACGGTCATGACCGGATCTTTCTCGATGACGCCCACCAGCTCTCTCGGTAAGCAATTGATATTGCGCGTGAGCTCTAATACTTTCTGCACGCTTTTCGGGAAAGCGGGCATTTTCTCAACAGCAAGGCCGAGTTTCTTTTCAACATCTGGAGATATCTTGCTCACGGCAGGCTTCCAGTACAGGATGGCGCATTATAGGGGCTTAGACTATTCACAGTCAGCTAAGTAGATGCGAAAATCCCGGCGCCTCCATGCAGAAACCACTATTTATGATTCCATTTTCCGACCTACCGTTACCCCACCACCCTGCCAAACCCGGTACGGTCTATCTGGTCGGGGCTGGTCCTGGTAATCCAGAGCTGCTTACCGTTCGTGCAGCCAGACTCTTGGCCCAAGCCGATGCGCTCGCCTATGATCATTTGGTTGCACCGGAAATTGTCGCCATGGTCCCTTCGACTGCGGAGCGCATTTATGTGGGCAAAGAACGTAATCGACATACCTTGCCTCAGGCTGAACTCAATCTACTGCTCGTCGATTTAGCCAAAGCAGGGAAACGCGTGGTGCGCCTGAAAGGCGGAGACCCATACATCTTTGGGCGTGGCGGCGAAGAAGCCGAGATTCTTGCGGCCCATGGCATCCCTTTTGAGGTAGTTCCTGGGGTGACTGCTGCAGCTGGCGTCGCCGCTTATGCTGGGATCCCCCTCACGCACCGCGAACATGCACAGGCCTGCGTTCTCGTGACGGGCCATCTCAAAGATGGCAGTATTGATCTTGACTGGGTGGGGCTGGCACGTAAAGAGCAGACCGTTGTGATCTACATGGGTTTGCAAAGCCTACCCCTTATCTGCAGCCAATTGGTTGAACACGGACTACCGAGCGACTGGCCCGCAGCGATCGTTCAACAAGGAACCACTAAGCGGCAGCGCACTGTTATTGGCACCCTTTCAACACTCCCGGCTTTAGCGGCGGCGGCTCAGCTGAAGGCGCCAACGCTCATCATTGTTGGTAGCGTCGTTAGCCTTCGCCAAAAGTTGGCTTGGTTGGACGAGCCACTTCAAGGCTAATGCAACACTCCTAGCCCCAAAGCAAAAGGCCTCACCATCGGTGAGGCCTTTTGCTTTGTACGTCGAATCAGGATTAGACGCTTATCGTATTCTCGTTGATCGCCCAAATCTCACGGTAAGCACCAGCGAGCTTGATCAACTGGGTATAAGGCACAGGCTTGTGGAAAACCGAGACGCCGGGTGGCAAACCACCACGGGTTTCAATTTCTTGCGGCTCAAGGGCGGTAGCCACAACGATTTGCATCGGCTTGGCTAGCGCACGCTTGGTCAGCGTTTCGAGCATGCCAAAGCCGTCGATCCCCGGCATCACCAAATCGGTCACCAGCAAATCTGGCTGCTGTTCGCCGATGAGCAGCAATGCCTCATAGCCAGACTCAGCCGTGCGCACATTTACGCGCTGCTTGCCCATGCGAACCAGCACCGTCTGATACATCTCACGCTGTACAGGGTCATCCTCAACCACAAGGATTTCAAAGCGATGAACGGGAATTGCCAGCTCAGCACGGCGACGTGCCAGCACTTCATCAACGGATGTACGCAAGATGCGGCGATGGCCACCAGGCGTCTTCCAGGCCTTCAAGCGCCCTTCTTCTACCCAAATCTGAGCCGTGCGAACGCTAATACCTAAGGCCAATGCGGCCTCACGTGTCGAACAAGTTTCTTCCGGATTACGAATGTCCATGCTGAGCTCCAGATTTCAGTTTTTTCGATAATAGCATTTGGAGAGAAAAGTGAGAAGCTTAAATCGCCTTGTTCAATCAGGTGTAATTGCAAGTAAATGCAAGATGGAAGCAAAACATGGGAGGGAAGGTCATCAAGGTCGCATTTAATCTGCAAACGATCTGACTGCACAGTAACCACTCTCAATAGAGTAAAGCTGGCTCTACCGCATTTGTCTGATTTAATGAGACCGGAGTGCTCAATGCAAGTTTCAACGAGATGCTTGGGGATAAGAAAATGGGGGTAGTAAAACAAAAAGGCCACTCCGAAGAGTGACCTTTTTGTTTGATTCGATTGGTCGGGGCGGCGGGATTCGAACTCGCGACCCCTTGCACCCCATGCAAGTGCGCTACCAGGCTGCGCCACGCCCCGACAAGCTCGGCATTATATCAGAGGACGCGGTGCAGAGCGCAGCATCTCGATGATGCTGGCGAGTTCTGCTCGCACACTTTGCGATCCCGACGGCATCTCTGATTTTTGTTCTCGGGCGGGTGTAGAGGACGGTTCTTCAAGGCGATTACGCGCGCCACTGATAGTGAAACCTTCGCGGTAAAGCAGCTCGCGGATGCGGCGCACTAGCAGCACTTCATGGTGCTGGTAATAGCGGCGATTACCACGACGCTTGACCGGCTTAAGCTGCGTGAACTCCTGCTCCCAGTAGCGCAGCACATGCGGCTTGACGCCACAGAGCTCACTGACTTCACCAATCGTGAAGTAGCGCTTTGCCGGAATAGGCGGGAGCTCTTGCAGCTCGTTAGGCGGCGTTTGCATGGTCCAGTGCTTCAACCGCCAGCTTTAGCTTCTGGCTGGCATGAAAGGTCACGACGCGACGTGCGGTAATGGGGATTTCTTCGCCAGTCTTTGGGTTGCGACCCGGGCGTTGCGGTTTGTCACGCAGCTGGAAGTTACCGAAACCCGACAGCTTGACGCTGTCACCACTCTCAAGCGCGATACGAATTTCGTCGAAAAACGCTTCAACCATATCTTTGGCTTCGCGCTTATTAAGACCAACCTTTTCAAACAGAAGATCGGCTAACTCTGCCTTCGTCAATGTCATTCTGACTCCCTGGTGCATCTGTTGCTTAATGAAACCATGCTCGAATACGGCTGCAACATGGTTTCCAATTTCGAGTTTTCGAGGGAGCAACCCTCTTGTTCATTTTTTTAGGTACGCAAAACTGCACCGAATTTCTCAGCGGCGGCGACCAATTGCGCAATGGCTAAGTCGACCTCTGCATCCGCAAGCGTTTTCTGAGTATCTTGCATAACTACCCGAAATGCAAGGCTTTTTTTCCCATCCTCAAGGCCTTTGCCTTGATAAACATCGAACAATTGGATGCTCTTTACGGTCGCTACAGCCGCACCATCTAGGGCAGATAACAAGCCCTGCAACGGCGTTTCCTGCGCTATTACAAATGCGAGGTCACGCTCAACAACCGGAAAACGTGAGACTTGCGCATAAGCGGGCATGGGCACGTTCAACAGTGCGTCCAATTCAAGCTCAAACAGATTCGGGGCGTTAACCAATTCGTATTTTTGTACCCATTCAGGGTGCAACTCACCGACGACACCAATCCCACGGTTATTCAGCAACACTGCAGCACAGCGTCCTGGATGCAGCGCAGGATGGCTAGTCTTTTCAAAACGCAACGTTTGCGTAGGGAAAAGCGCCTCAATGTCTGCCTTCACATCAAAGAAGTCGACATTGCGCGACTTGCTACCCCATTGCTCGGGTTCGACTGGGCCTGCAGCCAAGCCCGCCACACGCAAAGGCTGAGCAAAGCCGTTGACTGCTCCGGCATCACGCCAGAAGCAACGCCCCAGTTCGAACACGCGCACGCGCGCAGTGCGGCGCTTGAGGTTGAAACTCAGGGTATTTACTAGCCCGCCCATCAGCGTGGTACGCATCACGCTCATCTGGCTCGCAATCGGATTCGCCAGTATGACGGGCGACGCGTTCCCGGCAAAGTCCTTTTCCCACGCCGTTTCGACAAAGCTGAAGTTCACGACTTCCTGATAATCACGCTCTGCCACCAGACGGCGCACCTGCATGGGGGTGCGCTTTGCTTCTGGCAACGGCAGCATAGCGACACGATTAACGGGCGCCGGGGCCGGAATATTGTCGTAACCGTACAGACGCGCCACTTCTTCGATGAGATCTTCTTCGATCTCCATATCGAAACGGTGCGCCGGCGGGGTCACGTGGAAAACCTGATCTTGTTCCGACCACGGGAAGCGTAGGTTCTTGAGCTGCGCAGCCACAGCCTCACGCGTGAAATCAACGCCGATAACCTGATTCAGGCGCGATAGACGCAGCCGTAGGGGGTTGCGCTTAGGCAAGTAGTCTTCTGCAACAACTTCAGTAATGGGTCCAGCCTGCCCCCCACAGACTTCGAGTACGAGCTGAGTCGCACGCTCCAGCACTTCGACCTGCCGGCTGAAGTCAACACCGCGCTCAAAGCGGTAAGAAGAGTCTGTCGAGAAGTTCAGTGCGCGAGCCTTGCCGGCAATCGCGTCGGGTGCGAAAAACGCACTTTCAAGGAAAATCTCAGTCGTAGTGGTAGTAACACCACTCGCATCACCACCCATGATGCCTCCCAGCGCAAGTGCTCGGGACTCGTCCGCGATCAACACCGCGTCTACATCTGGTGTAATGGTGTTGCCATTGAGCAGCGTCAGTTGCTCACCCAGCTTAGGCAGCCGAACGTGAATCGCACCGTTCAACTTGGCATTATCAAAGGCGTGCATGGGCTGCCCTTGTTCGAGCAGCACATAGTTAGTGATATCAACAATCGCTGAGATCGAACGAATGCCACTACGTGCAAGGCGCTGCACCATCCAAGAAGGCGTGGCTGCTGCCGCATTGACACCGGCAACCACACGGCCGGCATAACGTGGGCAATGTTGCGGAGCTTCAACGACGACAGCACGGGTCTTGTCGCTACTCACTGCAACCGGCTTGATCTCAGGCGCAGTCAGATCGGCGCCCGTCAGGGCGGCGACTTCGCGGGCAATGCCAAGGATGGATAGGCAGTCAGCGCGGTTGGGGGTGAGCTTGAGCGTAAAGAGCTTATCGTCGAGGCCAAGATAGTCACGGATATCCGTGCCGACAGGCGCATCCGCTGGCAAGACCAGCAGACCGTCACTCTCCTCGGTAATACCCAACTCCTTAGCCGAACAGAGCATGCCGAAACTTTCGACATCACGCACCTTGGCTGCCTTGATGTTGAAGTCACCCGGCAGTTGCGCACCTACCAGTGCACACGGCACTTTGAGGCCAACGGCGGCATTCGGCGCACCACAGACAATCTGAAGTACTTCGCCGCCCACATTGACGGTGGTGAGTCGTAGCTTGTCGGCGTTCGGGTGTTTTTCAGCGGTCAGGATTTCGCCAACAACCACCTTATTGAATGCCGGTGCAGCAGGATCAAGCTCTTCAAGCTCTAAGCCCGCCATGGTCAGCAAGTGTCCAAGCTCTTCGCTCGTGAGCTTGGGATTGACGAAGGTACGTAGCCAGTTTTCCGAGAATTGCATGGTCGGCTTACTTAAATTGTGAAAGGAAGCGAAGATCGCCGTCGAAGAACAAGCGCAGATCGTCGATACCATAACGCAGCATGGTCAGACGATCCGGGCCCATGCCGAAGGCAAACCCGATGTATTTTTCAGGGTCGATGCCGCCGTGGCGCAGCACGTTCGGATGCACCATGCCGCAGCCACCGATTTCCAGCCAGCGCCCTTTGTTCGGGCCGCTCATGAAGGCCATATCGATTTCGGCCGAAGGCTCAGTAAAGGGAAAGAAGGAAGGACGGAAGCGCAGATTCAAATCGTCGCTTTCAAAGAAGCGGCGCAGAAAGTCGGCAAGGACACCGCGCAGATCGGCAAAGCTGACCTTCTCACCGATCCAAAGACCTTCGACCTGGTGGAACATAGGCGAGTGCGTCGCATCGGAATCCACGCGATAGACGCGGCCAGGAGCAATGATGCGAATTTCCGGCATCGTCGCTTCATTCTTGTATTTCTCCACATGCGCTTGCATGTAGCGCACTTGCACCGGGCTAGTATGCGTGCGCAGCAGTACATCCTCCTGCACGGAGCCGTCTTCGGCCTGCAGGTAGAAAGTGTCGTGCATGGAGCGCGCTGGGTGCTTTTCTGGCGTGTTAAGTGCGGTGAAATTGTGCCAATCGCCCTCAATCTCAGGACCATCAGCCACTTCGAAACCAATGGTACGGAACAACTGCTCAATACGATCGAGGCTGCGCGTCACCGGATGCAAGCCTCCGCGCGAACGACCACGGCCTGGCAGCGTGACATCCAATGCTTCTGCTGACAGCTGCGCCTCAAGGGCAGCACGTTTCAAAGCATCGCGGCGCGCGTTGAGCGCTTCTTCCACCTGACTCTTCGCTGCATTGATGGCAGCACCAGCCGTTTTCTTTTCCTCAGGAGGAAGCTTGCCAAGATTTTTCAGCTGCTCGGTCAGCAAGCCGGCCTTGCCCAGATACTGGGCCTTAGCTTCTTCGAGTTTTGCAGGCTCGCCTATCGCGGCAAATTCAGCGAGGGCGCGCGTTACGATTTCGTCCAGTGTGTTCACAGGCTATGCGTATGGCGTATCAGGTGTTTGGGTACTTCACATTAAAAAAGGGAGGCGGGGTGTTATCCCTGAGCCTCCCTTTTTGTCAGCCGTTATAACTTAAGCGGCGAGTTTGGCCTTGGCTTGTGCGGCAAGAGCGGCAAAAGCCGGCTTGTCAAACACGGCCAGGTCGGCCAGAACCTTGCGGTCCACTTCAATCGAAGCCTTCTTCAGGCCGTTCATGAAGGTGCTGTACTTCAGACCCAGCTCACGGGCTGCCGCGTTGATACGGGCAATCCACAGTGCGCGGAACTGACGCTTCTTCTGACGACGGTCACGGTAAGCGTATTGACCGGCCTTCATTACCGCCTGCTTGGCGACACGATAGACACGGCTACGACGACCACGGTAACCCTTGGCCTGTACAAGAACCTTCTTGTGGCGCGCGCGCGCCGTTACACCACGTTTAACTCTTGGCATGGTTTAACTCCTTAAGCGTAGGGCATCATCGCGCGGATGTGGCCGACATCGGAAGCCACAACAGCAGTGGCACCGCGCAGCTGGCGCTTTGACTTGGTGGTTTTCTTGGTCAGAATGTGGCGCTTGAACGCCTGACCACGCTTAACGCTACCGCTGGCGCGCACTTTGAAGCGCTTGGCAGCCCCGCTCTTGGTTTTCATCTTCGGCATCGAAGATCTCCTTCATTCATGGCGACAGGTGACTTCCACCTTGGAAGCACTTGGGAACCTGGTACCACTTGGTATTTCCGTAACGGCTTACACCGTCACGGTAATTCTTTACTACAAAACGTTACTTCTTCTTCGGTGCCAGCATCATTACGAGCTGACGACCTTCCATCTTTGGCCACTGCTCAACCACTGCCAGCTCTTCAAGATCAGTCTTGACTCGCTCAAGCTGGCGCATGCCGATTTCCTGGTGCGCCATTTCACGACCGCGGAAACGCAAGGTGATTTTTGCCTTATCGCCTTCCTGCAAAAACTTGATCAGATTGCGCATCTTGATCTGGTAGTCGTTCTCATCCGTACCCGGGCGGAACTTGATTTCCTTGACCTGAACCTGCTTCTGTTTCAGCTTGGCTTCATGCTGGCGCTTGGCTTCCTGATACTTGAATTTGCCAAAGTCCATGATGCGGCACACAGGCGGTTGAGCCAATGGCGCAATCTCGACGAGATCAAGTTCGGCCTCTTCGGCCAGAGCCAAGGCAGCACGCAAGGGCATGATGCCAAGTTGTTCGCTATCTGCACCGACCAGGCGGACTTCAGTGGCGGTGATTTCTTCGTTGACGCGTTGCGTCTTTTCCTGAGCGATGGTTCAGTTCTCCATAAATTCAAAAATCAGATCACCACGCCCCGGCTGCTTTTTTCATGCAGCAGGCGTTCAATCAAGGCTTCGGGGGACATTTGCCCAAGATCCTGATTGCCACGGGCACGTACGGCGACCAACCCAGCTTCCTTTTCCTTGTCGCCGATGACAACCTGGTAGGGACGCTTTAACAAGCTATGTTCGCGTATTTTATAGTTTATTTTCTCACTACGCAAATCGCATTCAACGCGGAAGCCAGCCGCGCGCAGCTTTTCGGCCACAGTTTGCGCATAGTCAGACTGCGCTTCAGAGATATTGGCAACGACAACCTGCACCGGCGATAGCCACAATGGCAGGGCACCCGCATGGTTTTCGATCAGGATACCAATGAAGCGCTCCAGCGAGCCCAAGATGGCACGGTGCAGCATGACCGGGATATGACGGGCATTGTCTTCACCCACATATTCAGCGCCTAGGCGGGTTGGCATGGAAAAATCGACCTGAACGGTGCCACACTGCCAAGAGCGACCAATGGCATCCTTGATGTGGAATTCGATCTTGGGACCATAGAAAGCCCCCTCGCCCGGTAGCTCTTCCCATTCGAGGCCGCTTGCACGCAGGCCGGAACGCAACGCATTTTCTGCCTTGTCCCACACCTCGTCGGAACCGACGCGACTATCCGGACGCAATGCCAGCTTGACCGACACATCGGTAAAGCCAAAGTCTGCGTAGACCTTGCGCACCAACGCGTTGAAAGCAGTGACTTCTGGTTCGATCTGATCATCCGTACAGAAGATGTGACCATCATCTTGCGTGAAACCGCGCACGCGCATGATGCCGTGCAGGGCACCTGATGGCTCGTTGCGGTGGCAAGAACCGAACTCGCCGTAACGCAGAGGCAGCTCCTTATAGGAACGAAGCCCGTCGTTGAAAATCTGAATGTGGCCGGGGCAGTTCATCGGCTTCACCGCATAGTCACGGCTCTCCGACTCGGTGGTGAACATATTGGCCTTGTAGTGCTCCCAATGGCCCGACTTTTCCCATAGTGTCTTGTCGAGGATCTGGGGGCAGCGCACTTCTTGATAGCCATTGTTGCGATAGACGGCGCGCATGTACTGCTCGATTTCTTGCCACACAGTCCAGCCGTGTGGGTGCCAGAACACCAGACCTGGCGCCTCTTCCTGAAGATGGAACAGATCGAGGGCCTTGCCTAGCTTGCGGTGATCGCGCTTCTCGGCCTCTTCGAGCATATGAAGATAGGCGTCGAGCTCGTCCTTCTTAGCCCATGCAGTTCCGTAGATGCGCTGCAGCTGTTCGTTCTTGGAGTCGCCACGCCAATAAGCGCCGGCCACCTTCATCAACTTAAAGGCCTTGAGCTTGCCGGTCGACGGGACGTGCGGGCCACGGCACAAGTCAATGAAGTCGCCCTCTCTATACAGAGACACATCTTCATTGGCTGGAATGGCGGCAATCAGCTCAGCCTTGTAGATCTCGCCAATGCTCTTAAAGAACTCGACCGCCTTGTCACGCGACCAGACTTCGCGTGTCACCGGGAAATCCTTCTTGGCCAGCTCGGCCATGCGCTTTTCGATGGCCGCCAAGTCTTCAAGCGTAAACGGGCGCTTGTAGGCGAAGTCGTAGTAAAAACCGTTGTCGATGACTGGGCCGATGGTCACCTGAGCATCAGGGAACAACTCTTTGACTGCATACGCAAGCAAGTGCGCGGTGGAGTGGCGGATGGTATCAACGCCTTCTGGATCTTTGTCGGTCACAATCGCCAGCGCGACATCGCCTTCGATTAGATACGAAGTATCGACCAGCTTGCCGTCGACCTTGCCTGCCAAGGCTGCTTTAGCTAAGCCAGCACCAATCGAAGCCGCAACATCAGCAACCGTTACTGCCTGATCATAGGTACGCTGGGAACCGTCGGGAAGGGTAATCACCGGCATCGCACAACTCCGTGAAAGAACCAAAAGCACAAAAACAAACAGGGCACCCGACTGCTCAGGTGCCCTGTTCGGGGTAAGTTTCTACCAAAATTCTGGTAGGCGCGATTGGACTCGAACCAACGACCCCCACCATGTCAAGGTGGTGCTCTAACCAGCTGAGCTACGCGCCTGCAAAGACAAACATTATAGACGAATTTTGGCTCATGGTGAAGCCAAATTTAGAGATTACCTTTGGCACGAATACAAACCCCAAGGTTTACAGCGCTTTAAAAGTGCGGTTATAGTGCAGCCCATGCGTTTTAACCCTGCCCCTCTCGCGGTCTCTCTCATGCTCCTGCTCGCTACACCAGCGCAGGCTGCAGAGCTTGCCGTGGACAAGACACAGGAAAATCCATCACTGGTCAATCGCGCGACTTCATCATTGCAGTCCGCAGTGGATGGCGCATTGGACCTGATCGGCATTCGCTACAAACGTGGCGGCAGCACACCGGAAAGTGGCTTTGATTGCAGCGGCTTTGTGGGTCACGTCTTCCGTCAGGGCATGGGCTTAATTCTTCCGCGCACTTCGCGCGAGATCAGCAAAACCGGCGAAGCCATCAAGCGCGATGAACTCCAGCCTGGCGACTTGGTGTTCTTTAACACCATGCGCAGAACGTTCTCACATGTCGGCATCTACCTCGGTGAAGGCCAATTTATTCACTCACCGCGTGCTGGTGGTAGCGTCCGCATTGAGAGCATGAGTGAAAGCTACTGGGCCAAACGCTACGAAGGCGCACGACGCGTCAATCCCGAATAAGCATCAACCTACCCAGCTACTACTTCCCGCAACAACGAGCCAAAAGGTCGAAACCAGCGTAATGCTGGTTTTTTTACGCCTGCAAACTCTACCCAAAAGACTTGTATATAAGAATCGTTACCACTTAGAATATCAATTGCATCGCATTACCCCCCCCAACACCGAATTTCGCAACAGAACAGGAAAAACCAATGAACGCATTTCGCAAGCTAAGCTTGGTCGCCCTTATGGTCGCTGCCGGGTTTGCCCAAGCCCAGGAAAACGTACTGAACTTGTACTCCGCTCGTCACTATCAGACTGATGAAGCCCTCTATAGCAACTTCACTAAGCTGACTGGGATCACCATCAATCGCATCGAAGGTAAAGAAGAAGAGTTGCTGGAACGCATCAAGAACGAGGGTGCAAACAGCCCTGCCGATGTGTTCCTGACGGTTGATGCAGCGCGCCTCGCTCAAGCCGAACAGCTGGGTTTGTTCACCCCAATCAAGTCTAAAGTCTTGGAAAGCCGTATCCCTGCCCACCTCCGCTCGGACAGCTGGTTCGCTTTCTCCAAGCGTGCTCGCGTGATCATTTATAACAAGGGCGTTTTCGCAGCTGCCGATGTGCAGAACTACGAAGATTTGGCCGATGCAAAATTCAAGGGCAAGGTTTGCTCGCGCTCAGGCGCGCATCCTTACAACATCTCGCTCACCGCAGCGCTGATCGCTCACAACGGCGAAGCCAAGACTGAAGAATGGGCCAAGGCAGTAGTGAGCAACTTCGCCCGCGCTCCGAAGGGTGGTGACACCGACCAGATCAAGGCCGTGAGCGCCGGCGAATGTGCTGTCGCCGTGTCTAACACTTACTATTTGGTTCGCCTGCTGCGATCCGACAAGCCAGCTGACCGCAAGATCATGGAAAACATTGGTATCGTGTGGCCGAACCAGAAGAGCTACGGCACCCATGTGAACATTTCCGGTGGCGGCGTGCTCAAGACCGCACCGCATAAGGACGCTGCAGTTAAATTCTTGGAATATCTGTCGTCTGATCAAGCACAGGAATACTTTGCCAATGGCAACAACGAATGGCCTGTTGTGCCCAGCGTAGATGCCAAGAATGCTGCGCTTGAGTCGCTCGGAAAATTCAAGGAAGACACCCTTCCCGTGAGCACGCTGGCCCGCAACGCAGCGATTGCACAGAAGGTATCGGACCGCGCCGGCTACCGCTGATCAGCGAGAAAGTGCTGCCGTAAGGGCAGGACAGCCGTAAAAAAGGCCCCGTTTATCGGGGCCTTTTTTGTTGGGACATTGTTTGTGTCTGATTTCACATGTATCAATGCAACCGACGTCGCCCCTTGGCAATCTGTACTGAGAGAACAATGATTGGCAGTAGCCCGACAACGACAATCATCAGTGCAGCGGTCGAAGCTTCGCTTAGCCGCTCGTCGGCCGCCAAAATATAAGTCTGGGTTGCCAGCGTATCGAAGTTGAAGGGGCGCATCACCAAGGTGGCAGGTAACTCCTTCATCACATCGACAAAAACAAGTAGCCCTGCAGTGAAGAGACTGCCGCGCAACATAGGCAGGTGAACCCGGCGCAGGATTTCGCCACCACCACACCCTAGGCTCTTCGCAGCGTCATCCATGCTTGGCGTAATCTTAGAGAGCCCCGCTTCCACGGTTTGCAGCGCCATGCCGAGGAAGCGCACCAAATACGCATAGACCAAAGCCGCAATCCCACCCGTAAGGATTAAACCGGGGTTATTACCGGTAAGCTGCAGCCACAGCTCTGCCAGCACATGGTCGAGCCGCGTAACCGGGATCAGCACGCCAACGGCAATCACCGATCCGGGCACGGCATAACCAAGGGTCACCAGCCGATTCGCTGCCCGTGGCAGCCACGTTTTGACCTGACGTGCTGCATAGGCTAGCAACGCCGCCAAGCCCATGGCGGTAACCGCGGCAACGGTAGCCAACAGCAGACTGTTACGCGCCAGCCGAACAAAACGTGGCCCGAACTCGGCGTCGCCTTCGGTCAAAGCCATGTTCAACAACAGACCTGCGGGCAGGAGAAAGCCGACGATTAATGGCAACAGGCACAAGCCACACGCCAACCAACCTCGCCACCCAACCAAACGCCGGCTCACCACACTACGGCTGCGCGCTGCGCCTGCCCCGAAACGCGCTCGGCCACGGCTGAAGTGTTCTAGGAGCAGCAACAGCAGCACAAAACTAAACAGGCAGCCGGCAAGCTGTGCGGCCGCCGTGCGATCTCCCAATGCAAACCAAGTACGATAGATCCCCGTCGTAAAGGTATTCACACCGAAATACGCGACGGTGCCGTAGTCGGCCAAAGTCTCCATCAGCGCCAGCGCAGCCCCTGCTGCCAAGGCCGGCCGCGCGAGCGGCAGTGACACACGCCAGAAGCTCTGCCATGGGGTCAAACCTAATGAACGCGCCGCTTCTAATGCAGAACCCGCACGTTCCAGGAATACTGTGCGTGCCAATAGATACACATACGGATAGAGCACACAGATAAACAGGACGATCGCCCCACCCAGACTGCGAACATCCGGAAACCAGTAATCACCGTAAGACCAGCCAAAGGTCTCACGCAAGGCCGTTTGCACGGGGCCGACGAACTGCAGCAAGTCGGTATAGGTATAGGCCATCACATAAGCCGGCATGGCCAAAGGCACGACCATTGCCCACTCGAAAATACGCCGTCCCGGAAATTCATGCATGGCTGTCAGCCACGCTGCCCCAGTGCCTACCGCCATCACACCGATACCCACGCCCAAGCAGAGCCAGAGGGTGTTGGCGACATATTCCGGGAGGACGGTGGCAAGCAGATGCCCCCAGGTATCTCCCGTGCCACCAAAGAAAAGATTGCTGCCAACGACGAGCACCGGCAACGCCACCAAACTGGCGATCAATACAGCAAAGGGAGTAGCGGTCAGGCGCAAGCGGAAATACCGTCAGGTTCGGTGGGCAGATTCAAGACTGCGGGCTGGGCGGATTATAATTGAGACTGACTCTCATCATTCCATGGCCATATCCGAGTGAACAATCCAGCGCCTTTGCTGCATATCGACAAACTGCACCATCAGTACGATGGCATCAACGTTGTGCATGACCTCTCGTTGCAATTGCAGGAGGGCGAAATCGGCTGCCTGTTGGGTAGCTCCGGCTGCGGTAAAACAACAGTCCTGCGTTGTATCGCCGGCTTTGAACACATCAGCGGCGGCAGCATTCACGTCGCCGAACGCCAGCTTTCAGGCCCAGGCCTGCATGTGGCGCCGGAAAAGCGCCAGATCGGCATGGTCTTCCAAGATTACGCACTATTCCCGCACCTCAGCATTGCCGAGAACATTGCTTTTGGCCTACGAGGTCTCGCACCGGAGGCGCAGCAAGCCAGGGTCGAAGAATTGCTCACGCTGATCGGCCTTGATGGCCGAGGCGCCCGCTATCCGCATGAAATCTCAGGCGGCCAGCAACAACGTGTGGCACTTGCCCGTGCGCTGGCACCACGCCCCAGCCTGCTGCTGCTCGATGAACCCTTCAGCAACCTCGATGTGGAATTGCGCGAACGACTCTCACAGGATGTGCGCAGCATCATCAAGCAGAGCGGGACGACCGCCATTCTTGTTACCCACGACCAGCATGAAGCCTTTGCCGTGGCGGACAAAATCGGCGTAATGCGCAACGGGCGTATTGAGCAATGGGATGTACCGTACAACCTGTATCACCAACCCATCACTCGCTACGTTGCGGATTTCGTTGGTCAAGGGGCCTTCCTGCCGGGTAAAGCGATTGATAGCTTTACGGTGGAAATGGAGCTGGGTAGCTTGCAGAGCCGTTGGGCGATAGAGGCCCCAAGTCATTTGCAAGTCCTTTTGCGACCGGACGACGTAGTGCACGACGATGCGAGTACCGTCACCGCGGAGGTGGTAAACCGGGTTTTCCGGGGTGCGGATTTTCTCTACACACTGCGCCTTGGCTCGGGCAGGGAAATTCTCTCCCTAGTGCCATCGCATCACAATCATGCAATTGGCGAACACATAGGCATTCGCCTTGACGCCGACCATGTGGTCACGTTCTCTGACACCGACACTGCACTTAGCGACACCACCGCTTGATTCCCTGGCTGCCTTCGGAACCCTTATTTCCGCCCCTTGAGTCAGCACTGGGTGAGCCAGCTGGCCCCAATGGGCTGCTGGCCGCGGGTGGTGATCTCTCACCCGAGCGCTTGATCGCCGCCTATACGCGCGGCATCTTTCCTTGGTATTCAGCCGGCGATCCAATTTTGTGGTGGAGCCCTGACCCACGCATGGTGCTGGCGCCAGAGTCGCTGCGCATCTCCCGCTCCTTCGGCAAAGTACTGAGAAATCGGCCTTATGACATCCGCGTCGATAGCGCCTTCACAGCGGTCATCCGCGCCTGTGCAGCGCCACGAGACGGGCAGGCTGGCACATGGATATTGCCGGAAATGCAGGCGGCCTATTTACGGCTGCATCAGCTGGGTTACGCACACAGCATTGAAACCTGGGTCGATAACCAGCTCGTCGGCGGCCTCTATGGTGTTGCGATTGGCCGTGCTTTCTTTGGCGAGTCGATGTTCTCGCGCCACAAGGACGCATCAAAAATTGCCTTGGCCCATCTTTGTATCCTCTTGAGGAGCAAAGGTTTTGGCATAATCGATTGCCAGATGGAAACTCAACACTTAGCCTCTCTCGGTGCTCGCCCACTGCCTCGTAGCGAATTCGCTGCCCGGCTGGCTGAGCTCACGCCCAACGGCGAACCGCCGGGTCGATGGTCGGCAGAGGCGGTAAGCCATCACTATCGCGAGGGGGTTTGAGATGGCGCATCTTCGCGACCTCCCCCCCTTCCCGCTGCTGCACTTCTACGCCACGGCGCCCTATGGCTGCTCGTACCTGCCCGGTCGCGTTGCACGCTCGCAAGTTGCCACGCCTACCCACCTGATTGATACCGAGACCTACGGCGAGTTGGTGCGTGCGGGTTTCCGGCGAAGTGGAGTGTTCACCTACCGTCCGCATTGCGGCACTTGCCGCGAGTGTGTGCCGGTGCGTTTGAGGGTTGCTGACTTCAAGGCCAATCGTAGCCAGCGCCGTGCACTCAAACAACACGCCACCCTAGTGCCACGCGAAATGGGCCTAGGATTCCGCGAAGATCACTACCAGCTCTATCAGCGCTATCAGGCGGCACGCCACTCCGGCGGAGGCATGGACAGCGACAGCCGCGAGCAGTACGCGCAGTTTCTGCTGCAAAGCCATGTCGATAGCTGCCTGATTGAGTTTCGTGAAGAAGGCGTACTGCGCATGGTCAGCATCATCGACCTGCTTTCTGATGGGCTTTCGTCGGTCTACACCTTTTACGATCCGGATCTTGAACACGCGAGCTATGGCACCTTCGGTGTCCTCTGGCAGATCGCGCAATGTCAGCACCTGGGCCTACCCTATCTTTACCTTGGCTACTGGATTCGCGACAGCCACAAGATGGCCTACAAATCGAACTTCCACCCACTGGAACGGCTGAGCGACGAACCTGGGGCTGATCGGCACTGGATCGATCTGCAGATCGACTAGCAGGAACTGTCGTGCATAGGCCTAGCACCCACTGGCCTGTTAAAATGCAGGCCTATGCTGCCCTATTCTCTTGCCCGCCCCTTTCTGTTTTCGCTTGATGCGGAAACCGCTCACGAGCTCACGCTGACCACCCTTAAGCGCACGCAGGGGCTGATGCCCAGTTGTACGACACAAGGCCGGGCGGTTAGCGTCATGGGGATCGACTTCCCTAACCCGGTGGGCTTAGCTGCTGGCCTCGACAAGAACGGCGAATGCATTGAAGCCTGGGGCAAGCTAGGGTTCGGCTTTGTAGAAATCGGCACGATCACCCCACGCCCACAGCCAGGCAACCCGAAGCCGCGCATGTTCCGACTGCCCGCCGCACAGGGCATCATCAACCGTATGGGCTTCAATAACCACGGCGTCGACAACCTGCTTGCCAATGTGGCAGCCAGCAAGTTCAAGGGCGTGCTGGGTATCAATATCGGCAAAAACTTTGATACGCCAATCGAAAACGCCGCCGACGATTACCTGATCTGTCTGGACAAGGTGTACGCCGCTGCCAGCTATGTCACCGTCAATATCTCCTCACCGAATACCAAGAACCTGCGCCAGTTGCAGGGGGAGTCGGAGCTCGATGCGCTGCTCGGCGCCCTCAAGACCAAGCAAACTATGCTGGCGGATCGCCACGGCAAATATGTGCCGCTGACCCTCAAGATCGCGCCGGATCTGGATGACGCACAAATCGTGAATATTGCCGATGCCTTGCGTCGCCATCGTATTGATGGCGTCATCGCCACCAACACAACCTTAAGCCGTGAGGGTGTTACCGACCTGCCGTATGGGAATGAAGCCGGCGGTCTCTCGGGTGCCCCGGTTTTCGAGAAGTCGACGGCTGTGGTGGCCGGGCTGGTTAGAGCGTTGGGGGGCGAGCTACCCGTTATCGCCGCTGGCGGCATTACCGATGGCGAAAAAGCCAAGGCAAAGTTGGCGGCGGGGGCCAGCCTGGTTCAGATTTACTCGGGGATGATCTACCGGGGGCCGGCGCTGATTGCCGAGTGCGTGAAAGCACTCAGCTAATCGCGGCGTAAGCTGGCGATGGAAATATCTGCCAGCGTACGACAACCACTCAAGGCCATCGTCATTTCCAGCTCGTCACGCAGCAAGCGGATGACGTGCGCAACCCCCATCGCACCAGCAGACGCAAGCCCCCAGATATAGGGGCGACCGAGCAAAACCGCACGGGCGCCCAGCGCAAGGGCGCGGAACACATCAGCGCCCTCACGAATACCGCTATCGAAAAGTACGGGTATGTCAGCCCCCACTGCCTGCACAATGCTCGGCAGCACATCCAGACTGGCCGGGGTGCCGCCCAGCACACGACCACCGTGATTTGAAACCACTACGCCATCACATCCCAAGGCAACTGCCTGACGCGCATCATCGGCATGCAGGACGCCCTTTAACAGCAGTGGCACCGTAATACGGCTACGCAACCAAGCGAGATCCTCCCACGTTGGTGCCAGCGCCATCCATCCATCGAACACTTCGCTCTGCCCTGACGCCAGGGCAGCCGGCATAGGCATCGGCGCCTCCAGGTTGACAGCACGGATATCCGGAGGCAAGTCCAGTGCAGCGAGCTTGACGGGGGCATCCGCAGTAAACACAACAACACTGCAACCCGCTGCAATCGCGTTCTGTGCAAGCCGCAAAGTGCGCTCACGTTCCCCTTGCCAATACAGCTGAAACCAGTGGGACTGACTACTGCCCTGCAAGACGTGGGCAAAAGGCTGGCTGGCCAAGCTGCTGACAATGCCCACCCCCTCCTGCGCATCGGCCGCAGCAATGCTGCCGTACTCACCCTCTGCATGAAACAGCCGCTGGTAGGCGAGTGGCGCGAGCAAAATAGGGTGCGCCAGGGTCTGCCCGAACAGTGTCAGCTGTGTATTCCCGCCTTGCACATTAGCCAGTACGCGCGGCATGATCTGCCAGCGCTGTATGGCCGCGCGATTAGCTGCTTGCATACCGCCTTTGCCTGCATCTGACTGCAGATACTCCCAACATTCAGCGGGGAGGCGCGATGCGGCAAGTGCTTCGTAATCTGCGGCAGTGCTTACATTCGCAGGTAAGGCGGCCATCAACTATCTGCCCAGTGACGCAATAGGTTGTGATACACACCGGTGAGGCTCACCACGGGCGGTAACTCGCCATAGTTTTGACGCAGCTGAAGCAGCGCCATGTCCATATCAAAGAGTATGCGGCGCTGATCCACATCGCGCACCATGCTCTGCATGAACATGAAGCAGCCCAGGCGTTCGCCGCGTGTTACCGGCGTGACTTCATGGAGATAAGACGATGGATAGACAACCACACCCCCTGCCTTAAGCTTGATTTCACGGCGACCGGCAGCATCCTGAATCACCAACTCGCCACCATCGTAACTTTCCGGATCAGAGAGAAAGAGCGTAGCAGAGACATCCGCACGAACGTACTGACCATCACCAGACAGGCGCATCGCGTTGTCGATATGCAATCCGTAGGTATTCGACGAACCCGCATAGCGATTAAAGAATGGCGGCAAAATCTTGAGTGGCAACGCCGCTGTAAAAAACAGCGGATTTCGCTGCAGGGCACCAAGCACAATACGGCGCAGCTCAGGTAGCTGAGGTGCCTCTTCAGGAATCTGCTGGTTATTCTTGACCAATGCAGCCTGAACACCTGCCGTCACTTGACCGCTCACCCAACCGGAATCCGCTAGGAGGTCGCGTACGTGGGCCAACTCTTCACTACTCAGCACATCATCAATGGTGATCAGCATGATCTCTTCCTAAAAACGAACATCCCCGCCGAAGCGGGGATGATTGTGGCATAGGCAAACCGACCGATGATCAGAACTTGAATTCAGTAGTCAGGATAGCCTGGCGACGCAAACCGGGGATCGTGAAGCCACCATTATCGTAAATAGCATCGTAATACACCTTGTCGAAGATATTCTTGATGTTCAAGCGCGCCGTCCATTTAGGTTGTTCGTAAGCGATCATGGCATCAAAGCGCTCATAGGCAGGATTGGTGTTGGGATTGAACACAAACGTAGAACTAGTGGCACCAGTAGGCTGATAACCGCTGCGCTTACCCTTGGCCTCTACACCGCCCCCCACCTTCCATTCCGGTGTCAAACGATAGGTTGTCCAGAGGTTGAAGGTGTAGCTAGGCGTATTACGCGGACGCTTGCCTTCATAACCAGCTGAGGTCGCATCATCCGCTTTGAGAATAACGCCATCCATCAGCGCCAACCCAGAGAAAATCTCCCAGCGATCACTCATGCGCCCTGCAAGTTCAAACTCAATACCGTCAGTTCTGCGTTTCTGTGTCAGAACAGTGGCAGTCGACTCCAAGTCAATATTGCGTTCCCAATCCTTTTCTGCACGATAAAGCGCCGCACGGAATGCCACATCACCTTCAAGGAACAACCACTTAGCGCCAAGCTCCATAACGTCACTGCGCTCAGGGGGCAAAGGTGTTGTTGTGAGCTGATAAAGATCGGCCGTGGGGCTGAAAGAGCTACTACGACTCAAATAATAGTGCGTGTCCTCTGACGGGTGATAAGACACGGCGGCACGCGTGCTGTTTGCACCATAGTTAAGCTTGGGTGAAGTCGTACTGGAGTACGTCGCATTCATATAATCGCGACGCGCGCCCAACGTCGCTTTCCACTTTGGAACGAACTCCACCGTGTCCTGAGCATAAATTGCATAGGAGTCACTGTTGAATGTCGTTGGATTACCTGTTCCGACATAGGGCTGGTAAATAGGGTTAGCTGCGGTACCAATATTTTGCAAACCACGGCGATAGTTACTTTCCTTAAGGTACTCAACACCTGCTAGGAATTCATGCTTCATGCTGCCAGTCTTGAACTTGGTGCTGTAATCAGACTGCAAGGTCACGGTTTCGTAGTTCATCATCCGTGTCTGATTGCCACCCACCGACAGATTTGCATCTGGTGCAGTCGTTGCATTGGGGGTTTTCGCCCAATAGCTACGACGATAATCTGCGGTGCGCAATTGCGTGCGAATCTGACTATCCGCATCGATACGACGCTCATGAACTACCGTCAGCATCTCTGTATCGCTATCGTCAAAAGTCTTATTCCCGCCCCAGTAGGTATTTGAGTCGAAGCGATTCGTTGGGCGCTGATTGACGAAGGAGATACCAAAGTCAGGTACATCTCGGGTCTTCAAATAGTAGTAATTGATCCAAAAACGATCGTTGGAGTCTTGGTTCAACGCGAGGCTGAAGGCAACCCCTTGACGATGCAGTTGAGCTTCATCTCCATTAGCCGGGTTCTTACGGGTGCTGCCCTCATCCCGATTCATCACATTAACGCGCATGGCAGTGCCGGCATTGATGCGCTTGTTGAAGTCGCCGGTCACTTCCTTGTAACCCTGCGTACCAACACTGGCGGTCACTTTGTTTTGGTCAAACATCAACGGCGTTTTGCTCACTTGGTTGATCACGCCGCCAGCCTGACCACGACCAAACAGCATGGCACCCGCACCACGCAGAACGTCGATCTGCTCGTAATTAAAAGTTTCACGGTTGTATTGCGCGGTATCACGGATGCCATCGAGATACATATCGCCAAAGGTGTAAAAGCCGCGCAACATCATGTTGTCGCCACCGCGCCCACCCTCGGCCGCATTGAAGGTCAAGCCAGAAACGTTGCGGAGCGCCTCTCTCAAAGAGCCCACTTGCTGCTCTTCCATGATCTTATTTGTGACAGTTGTGACCGCCTGAGGAACGTCATGCGGATCCTGAACCACTTTGCCAACCCTAGTTTTACTGGCCAGGTAAGTGTCATTTTCGGCTTGTCCCGTGACCTTAACTTCGGGCAGCACCACCTCAGCCTTTGGTTGCTGGGCCGAAGCGTTCATCGATGCGGCCATCATCATGGCCGCCAACGGCAGCAACTTGGCTGTCGCTGGATTGAAGTTATCTGATTTTTTGCCAGCACTTGTTTCCAAAACCTTGCGCACAACGATCCCCTGTACTGATATGCATGTTGTTGGCTGGCTTTTGGCTGGCTGACGAGAGTGTTTTTACGTTGGCGCTTGACCTGAATGCCCTGCAAAGACACAAGAAGCCACCAACGAGAATAGCTCGCAATTGTATATGAGAACAATTCTCACTGCAATAATTTATTACCAATTGGGTCTCGATGCTTGACTGATGAGCAAGGCATCGATCGCAGAACCCTTCATTAATAACTTTTTGGAATATATTTTCTTCTTATAAGTATTTTTAAAATCTAAACAACTTGGGTAGTATCCGCCTTCCTCAAATGGCAGCACATGCAGTTCCTATGGATTTTGGCTACTCAATTGCAGGGTTTATCGTGGGCATGATCGTCGGGCTTACTGGCGTTGGTGGTGGCTCACTCATGACCCCACTGCTGGTGCTGATGTTCGGTATTCACCCTGCTAAGGCAGTTGGCACCGACCTGCTCTATGCCGCCATCACCAAGGCCGGCGGCACCTGGGTGCATGCCAGAAAAGGCACCGTTGATTGGCGCGTCACGGGCCTACTCGCCGCTGGCAGCATGCCGGCTACGGCAATAACTCTCTTGCTGGTCCATTACTTTGCACCGGGCGGCTTTGGCAACGCGACCAAGCTGATTTCCACCGCCTTGGGGTTTGCCCTGCTTTTAACTGCCGCATCGCTGATTTTTCGAAGCAAATTAATGGCTTGGGCAGAAGCGCGCAGCAAAACTCCACGCAGCAAACGGGCCACCGAAACCCTCACAGTCATCACCGGGTTTGCCTTGGGTGTGCTCGTTTCACTCTCCTCGGTGGGAGCGGGTGCGTTAGGGGTCACCGCACTATTGTTTTTGTATCCCAAGCTGCCAACGGTTAAAATCGTGGGTTCCGACATTGCCCATGCTGTCCCGCTGACATTGGTCGCAGGGATTGGGCACTGGTTTATGGGTAGTGTGGATTTTGAACTGCTGGGTGCATTGCTGGTCGGTTCATTACCGGGCATCTACATTGGCAGCCATCTGGCCGTACGCATACCGGAAAAGATTCTGCGCCCCAGCCTTGCTGCCATTCTGTTATTTACTGGCAGCAAACTGATCGCAAACTAAAAGCTACTAAGAACTCCCCTAAGGCTCCTACATGTATCGCTACGACCACTACGATCAAGCCATTGTTGATGACCGCGTGAATCAGTTCCGCGATCAGACCAATCGCTATCTGGGCGGCACGCTTTCGGAAGAAGAATTCCGGCCCTTGCGCCTGCAAAACGGCTTGTACATTCAACGTTATGCGCCGATGCTGCGGATTGCCATTCCTTACGGGATGCTCTCCACCAAGCAGTTGCGCCGTCTTGCGGACATCGCTGCCAAATACGATCGTGGCTACGGCCACATCAGTACGCGCCAGAACCTGCAACTGAACTGGCCTGAACTTAAGGATGTCCCGCAGATTTTGGCCGAGCTGGCCGAAGTGGAAATGCATGCCATCCAGACATCAGGCAACTGCATCCGCAACGTCACCAGCGATCACTTCGCCGGCGTTTCACCGGATGAACTCACAGATCCGCGCCCGTGGTGCGAAATCTTGCGTCAGTGGTCGACCTTCCACCCAGAGTTTGCCTACCTGCCACGCAAGTTCAAGATCGCCGTCAATGCTGCGGACACTGACCGTGCAGCCACGCGTGTGCATGACATCGGTCTGGATCTGATCAAGAACAACCAAGGCAGCATCGGCTTCCGCGTGATCGTAGGCGGCGGCCTTGGTCGTACCCCTATCGTCGGCCAAGTCATCAACGAATTTCTGCCTTGGCCCCACCTACTGTCTTATCTTGAATCCATCCTGCGCGTGTATAACCTGCATGGCCGCCGTGACAACAAGTACAAGGCGCGCATCAAGATTCTGGTCAAAGCACTGGGAATTGAAGAGTTCCGTCGTCAGGTCGAAGCAGACTGGGCCTACGGTAAGGACGGTGCATTGACGCTGACCGACACAGAAGTCGACCGCATCAAACAACACTTCACCGACCCAGCATGGAAAACGCTGGTGGATGAGCCACTGATCACCATCGCCTCGCAGTACAACGATCGCGCCTTCACACGCTGGCTGGACCGCAATGTGCATCCGCACAAGATGCCAGGCTATGCGGCAGTGACCCTATCGCTCAAGGACCCCAAGCGTGCGCCGGGCGATATCACCTCCGAACAAATGCATTTGGTTGCGGACTTGGCCGACAAGTACAGTTTTGGCGAGCTGCGTACCACGCATGAGCAAAACCTGATTCTGGCCGATGTCGAAAAGTCACAACTGTTTGCCCTGTGGCAAGAAGCGCGTGCGCACAGTCTCGCGACGCCAACCGTCGGCCTACTGACTGACATCATCTGCTGCCCGGGTGGTGACTTCTGCTCCTTGGCTAATGCGAAGTCGATTCCGATTGCTACCGCGATTCAAGAACGCTTTGACGACCTAGACTATCTGCACGATATCGGCGAGCTTGATCTGAATATTTCTGGCTGCATGAACGCCTGCGGTCATCACCACGTGGGCAACATTGGCATTCTCGGTGTCGATAAGAATGGCTCGGAATGGTACCAAGTCTCCATCGGCGGACGCCAAGGTCTGAATGCTTATCTGGGCGATGTCATCGGCCCGTCGTTTGCTGCGGCTGAAATTCCAGATGTCATCACCAAACTGATCGAAACCTATATCGAAAAGCGCGAGAGCGATGAAGAGCGCTTCGTCGATACCGTGCATCGTATCGGCGTGGCGCCCTTCAAAGAACGTGTCTACGCCGGCAAGGAAAGGGTTGCCCTGAATGGCTAAGCAAATCATCAAACATGGCCGCATCGTTGACGATAGCTGGCAAGTCATCCGCCTCACGGAAGGCGACACGCCGGAAACCGTAGCACTGCCGGACGGCGATTTGATTGTCCCGCTCAAGGTATGGAAGGCGCAGCGCCAAGCACTGTTAGCGTGCCCACAACGCGGCGTGTGGCTGTCCCCGGACGAGCTGGCTGAGGATGTGGCGATTGACCTGACCTATTTCTCCGTCGTTGCTATCGACTTCCCGCAATTTGCAGATGGCCGTGGCTATTCCACCGCCGCTCTATTGCGTAGCCGTTACGGCTGGCATGGTGAATTACGCGCAATTGGCGATGTACTGCGCGACCAGTTGTTCTACATGAATCGTGTCGGATTCGATGCCTATGCCATTCGTGAAGACAAGGACATCAACAATGCGCTGGAAGCATTGAACGACTTCTCTGAAACCTATCAGGCAGCAGTGGATGAACCCCTTCCTCTGTTCCGTCGTCGCTCTGCATAATGCCTGCCGCGACCAGCAAGGCTAAGGACCACATCCTGCCAGCCGAAAAAGTCGAAGCAGCACTGACGCTGCTGCGCCAGGTTGCGCGCGACTATTCTCCAGCAACCTTTGCGAACAGCCTGGGTGCCGAGGACATGGTGCTGACGGATCTGATCCTGCGCGAGAAGATTGATCTGGAAATTTTCCTGCTCGACACGGGCCGCCTGCCGATCGAGACCTACGACCTGCTTGCTGAAGTTGAAAAGCGCTACAACAGCAAGCTCAAGGTGTACTACCCCAAGCATGATCTGGTTGAGGAGTACGTTCGCACGCATGGCATCAATGCCTTCTACGAGTCCATTGATCTGCGCAAAGGCTGCTGCTATGCCCGCAAGGTCGAACCGCTGGGACGTGCTCTGGCTGGCAAAAAGGCCTGGGTCACGGGGCTTCGCGCTGAACAGGCTGCCACGCGCACAGGCCTGCCACTGCATGAGAAGGATGCGGGCAATGGGATTGAAAAATTCAACCCGCTCGCCGACTGGAGTGAAAAAGATGTGTGGGCGTATATCGCCCAGTACGAGGTGCCGTACAACGCCTTGCACGACAAGTTTTACCCCAGCATTGGCTGCGCGCCCTGCACGCGCTCCGTGACGCCCGGCGAAGACATTCGCTCTGGCCGCTGGTGGTGGGAATCACCCGAACTGAAAGAGTGCGGCTTGCACGTCAAAAAGAGCGCCTGAGGCTGCGTGAGCACGCACCTCAAACTGAATACGCAATCAACGAATGACCATTATGAGTAAAACACTCTCCCATCTCGATTGGCTGGAAGCAGAAGCCATCCACATCATGCGCGAAGTCGCAGGCCAGTGCTCGAACCCGGCCCTGCTCTTCTCCGGCGGCAAGGATTCGATCTGTCTGCTCCGTCTGGCTGAAAAGGCCTTCCGCCCGGGCAAGTTCCCCTTCCCGCTGGTGCATATCGACACAGGCCACAACTACAAAGAAGTCACCGACTTCCGCGATAAGCGTGCGGCTGAGCTGGGTGAGCGTTTGATTGTGCGTTCGGTTGAGGACTCGATGAAGCGCGGCACCGTCGTCTTAAAGTCACCGCTCGAGCCGCGCAACAAGCACCAGTCTGTGACTCTGCTGGAAACCATTGCCGAATTTGAATTCGACGCCTGTATCGGCGGTGCACGCCGCGATGAAGAAAAGGCGCGCGCTAAGGAGCGTATTTTTTCCTTCCGCGATGAGTTCGGTCAGTGGGACCCCAAGAACC
>CAZCLF010000011.1:51107-54586 GCA_964499485.1 uncultured Rhodocyclaceae bacterium
AAGGAGCGTATTTTTTCCTTCCGCGATGAGTTCGGTCAGTGGGACCCCAAGAACCAGCGTCCGGAACTCTGGGATTTGTACAACGCCCGCGCCTTCAAGGGTGAGAATATCCGCGCTTTCCCGATCTCGAATTGGACCGAATTGGATGTGTGGCAATACATTGAGCGCGAAGGCCTCGAGCTGCCGTCGATCTACTTCGCGCATGAGCGTCAGGTCATTCGCAAGAATGGGCTGATTCAGCCCATCACCGACGTGACCCCGCTCAAGGATGGCGAAGTGGCTGAGACCATGGTTGTGCGCTTCCGTACCGTGGGCGACATCACCTGCACGGCACCGGTTGAGTCAGGCGCCAGCACGATTCGTCACATCATCGAAGAGACAGCGGCAACGACGGTGACAGAGCGCGGTCAAACGCGTCTCGATGACCAGACCTCGGACGCCTCAATGGAACAACGCAAGAAGGAAGGGTATTTCTAAATGGGCGCTAATGAACACATCCAGGATCATGGCCTGCTGCGCTTCCTGACCTGCGGCAGCGTCGATGACGGCAAGAGCACGCTGATTGGTCGCCTGCTGTTCGACACCAAGACCATTTTGGTCGATACGCTCAATGCCATCGAGCGTACGTCCAAGAAGCGCGGCATGGAAGCGGTTGACCTGTCGCTGCTCACTGACGGCCTACAAGCCGAGCGCGAGCAAGGCATAACCATTGACGTGGCCTACCGCTACTTCTCAACCGGTACGCGCAAGTACATCATTGCCGACGCACCGGGCCATGAGCAGTACACACGCAACATGGTCACCGCCGCCTCCACGGCCAACCTCGCTATCATCCTCATCGATGCGCGCAAGGGTGTGCTGACGCAAACCCGTCGCCATTCCTATCTGGCCAATCTAGTTGGTATTCCGCACTTGCTGGTTGCCATCAATAAGATGGATTTGGTCGACTACGATCAAGCGACCTACGAAAAGATCAAAGCTGACTATCTGGCTTTCGCCAAGCAGCTCGGCATCAACGACGTACGCTTTATTCCGCTGTCGGCACTGAATGGCGACATGATCGTGGATCGTGGTGAGCGCCTAGATTGGTATGACGGCCCGACCCTGCTCGACATTCTTGAGGAAGTGCCTTGCGCGCATACCGACCGTGACGAGCGTTTCCGTTTCCCCGTTCAATTTGTGTGCCGCCCTCATGACTCCGCCAATCCTGAGCTGCATGACTATCGTGGCTTCATGGGGCGCGTGTCCTCGGGTGTGATTGCCAAGGGCGATGCGATTACCGTACTACCCTCTGGCGCCACCAGCACGGTGAAGGACATTCAGCTCTATGGCGAATCGCTGGCAGAAGCGCATGCCGATCAATCAGTCACGCTGCTGCTCGAAGATGAAGTAGATATTTCGCGTGGCGATATGATCGTCAAAAGCGATGCGCAAGCACAGGTCACCAAGCAGATTGATGCCATGCTATGTTGGCTGTCGGAAACGCCGCTGGACAAGGCGCGCAAGTACGTGGTGCGTCATACCTCCCGCGAATCCAAGGCCATTCTGTCCGGCATCGACTATCGTCTTGATATCAACTCGCTGGAGCAGCTGCCCGCTGACAAGCTGTCCGTGAACGATATTGCCAAGGTGTCGATCAAGCTCGCCCAGCCGTTGGCGATTGATCCCTATGCGGAAAATCGCGCCACTGGCGCCTTCATCGTGATTGACGAATCAACCAACAATACGGTCGGCGCCGGCATGATTCTGCAAGGCCGCGATTGATGCGACCACTTCACCCCCGCACCCTCTTCGCGCTGACCTTAACAATCAGCACGGGGCTGGTCGGGGGTGGCCTGTATCTGGCCATGGCGCTGAATCTGGCCGCCTGCCCGCTGTGCATTATTCAGCGCATGCTGTATCTCCTACTAGCTGTTACAGCACTGATTGGCTTCAGCTTGCCCAATCGCCGCGTCGGCCAATTGATCGCGGCTGTCGTCGGATTCGACATTGCTGCGACTGGCGTGTTTGTTGCCGGCTATCAGGTGTGGCTGCAACGCTTTGCCAAAGATGTCAGTTGTGCGGCTGACGCGCCTTGGTGGGAAGACATGGTCTACTGGGCCGGAGAAAAAATCCCGCTGCTATTCCAGGCCAACGGTCTCTGCTCCGATCCGGGCTGGAAATTTCTTGGGCTCTCCATTGCCGACTGGTCAACGCTCGCCTTTAGCGGGCTGGCGGTGCTGATGCTAATCGCCCTGCTCAAGTTGCTACGCCAACGCTAAAGAAACACCCATCGCAGGCCGATTTGGCGGAAAATTACGCCATGACGCTAACAACTGCCCTGCAATAATGAGTGGCACTACACCTGTATTCCCAGCCCAAGCTGCCCCTCAAACCGAGGAAGCGCAGCTGATTGCGCGCATTGATGCCGTTCTGCCGCAAACCCAGTGCACCAAGTGTGGCTACACGGGCTGCAAGCCCTATGCAGAAGCGCTCGCCCGCGGTGAGGCTGATATCAATCAGTGTCCGCCCGGTGGCGACAAAGGCATTCATGTACTCGCCGAACTGCTGCAACGCGAGTACAAGCCACTCAACCCAGTCAATGGCCTAGAGAAGCCACGCGAACTGGCTTTCATTGATGAGCAACTGTGCATTGGTTGCACACTGTGCATTCAAGCGTGCCCGGTTGATGCCATCGTCGGCGCCGCCAAGCTCATGCATACCGTCATTGCGTCGCAATGCACAGGCTGCGATCTGTGTGTCGCGCCCTGCCCGGTCGACTGCATCTACATGCAGCCCATTCCAGCTAATCAGCTGCCTTCAGAAAGCGAGCAAGCCGCACTGGCAGATATTTGGCGCAAGAACCACGAATTTCATCTATTCCGCCTTGAGCGCGCGCGGATTGAAAAACCGCAGAAAGCCTCTGCCCTCAAGGCCAGCGACACGCCCCCCAAGCCCGCTGCCGAACTGATGGCGGCTGACTCGAAAAAAGCACTCATTGCCGCCGCGATGGAACGCGCCCGCCAACAACGCGAAGCCATCAAACCCAAGAACACCGACACGCTCAGTGAAGCCACCAAGGCTGAGATTGAGGCCATTGAAGCGCGTCGCGCCGCCCAGGCCAAGGATGAACCTTGATGCTCAGGACGCACTAAGTCGATGAACCCGCAAATTCGCTACGAAATATTCAAGCGTCTGGCTAAAGCCATCCCCAAGCCAGAAACCGAGCTGGAATATGAGACCCCGTACCAGCTGCTGGTTGCCGTTGTACTGTCAGCCCAAGCGACTGACAAGGGTGTGAATATCGCCACACGCCCACTGTTCAAACGCGCACCGACACCCGAGAAAATGGTGGCGCTGGGCTTGGACAAGATCACTGATGCCGTCAAGACGATAGGTCTATTCCGCACCAAGGCCAAGAACGTGCTGGCGCTGTCGCAATTACTGCTCGAACATCATGGTGGTGAAGTGCCGAATGATCGCGAGGCGCTGGAAGCGCT
>CAZCLF010000012.1:0-43061 GCA_964499485.1 uncultured Rhodocyclaceae bacterium
TTTTTGTAAGGTTTTTTCTTACAGAATGCCTGCAACTGAATTCGACAACAAATAGACAAAAGCGACGATATTCCTTCTTGTCATTCCCTGTGAGAATGGATTCACTGCCGCAGAGGGCATCCGGTTCGGGGTGTTCAAGTGCGGTCCTCTACTCAGGAGTGCATGATGAATCCGACTGACACCTACAACGATATAAAGGAAGTCAATCTTGCCTATCTGATGCTGGCTCAGAATATGGTGCGCTCGGATCGTGAAGGCGCCATTTTCCGTCTCGGTATCAGTGCGGAGATTGCCGATATCATCGAACGTCTGACCCCGGGTCAGGTGCTCAAGATGGCCAGCTCAGATATGTTGGTCTGCAACTTCCGATTTGATGACACCTTGCTCCTGAATCTTCTTTCCAACCATGAACGTGATCGTGGTGTGGGTCAGATTCATGCTGCCATCCTGGCCGCAGGCAAGCCGGTTGAAGTTGTCGCGTGAGTACCGGAGGGCGTATGCGCAACAAGTCCGTCATCTCCGAGGCGAGAGATATCCGTCTTGCGATTGATCTGATCGAGCTGGGTGCACGTCTGCAGATGCTGGAAGCCGAGACCAATCTCTCGCGTGAACGCCTGCTTAAGCTCTACAAGGAAGTGAAGGGTGAATCCCCTCCCAAGGGGATGTTGCCGTTCTCGACTGACTGGTTTATGACCTGGCAGCCCAATATCCATGCTTCCCTTTTTATGGCCTATCACCGCTTCCTCGGTAAGCACACCGAGTTGAAGGGGCTGGAATTAATCATCAAGGCCTATCGCATGTATCTTGATCAAACCCGTCGTTGTGGCATGGATATGGTCTTGTCGTTGACCCGCGCCTGGACTATGGTGCGTTTTTTCGATGCCAATATGCTGCAGCTCGCCACCTGCCGCGAATGCAGTGGTGAGTTTGTCTCGCATGCTTATGACCCGACCAAGGGTTATGTTTGTGGTCTCTG
Source organism: uncultured Rhodocyclaceae bacterium (assembly GCA_964499485.1). Classification (GTDB taxonomy): domain Bacteria; phylum Pseudomonadota; class Gammaproteobacteria; order Burkholderiales; family Rhodocyclaceae. The sequence goes on from CAZCLF010000012.1 coordinate 977, forward strand.
CCATATGCCCGCCCGTGCCGGTAAGACCCGTCGCGCTGCTGAAGCCCGTGCCAACGAGGCTGCACAAGCCGCCGCCGCACACTAACTGTCGCGGTTGTCATACACAAGGCCCGGGGCACACCCCCGGGCTTTGTTTTTTTGCGGGCTGTGCGCAAACGAGGTTTCGATTTACGGCTATTATCTGAACTTATCCATTGGATTAGTCAGGAGCCGTTGCCGATTGAGCGCGGCCCATTCAAGCGGGGGAATTGATGTTACTGCTGGTCGGCTATGTCATTATTTTGGCCGCCTCTGTCGGCACCTATGCGGTGCACGGCAGTTTGGCCGCTTTGTTTGTTCCGCTTGAATATCTTGCTATTGTTGGTTTGACGATTGGTGGTTTTGTTGCGGGTAACGGCAACAAGGCGATCAAAGCAACCCTCGCTGCACTGCCTTCGGTACTGAAGGGTTCGAACTTGAACAAGGCGCTCTACATGGAGCTGCTGGCCATGTTGTTCGAGGTCCTCGCTAAGGTCCGTAAAGAAGGTTTGATGGCGATTGAAAGCGATATTGAGTCGCCCGAAGCCAGCCCGATTTTTTCCAAATACCCCTCAATTTCGTCTGATCACCATGTGATGGAGTTCATCACCGACTATCTGCGCATGATGGTGGGTGGGAACTTGAACGCCTTCGAGATCGAGAACCTCATGGATATCGAAATCGAGACACACCACCATGAGGCCCATGTGCCTGCACACGTGATGAGTAAGGTGGGTGATGCGGTGCCGGCCTTCGGTATTGTGGTAGCGGTGATGGGCGTGGTGAACGTGATGGGTTCGGTTGGGGAGCCGCCCGCTGTGCTGGGTAAGATGATTGGTGGTGCCCTAGTTGGTACCTTCCTCGGGATTCTGGTGTCCTACGGTTTTGTAGCGCCAATAGCCGGTCAGCTTGAGCAGAAGGCAGAGGAGGGCGGCAAAATCTATCAATGCATCAAGGTGGTGTTGCTCGCCAGCATGAATGGCTATGCCCCACAGGTTGCTGTCGAGTTTGGTCGCAAGGTCTTGTATGCCGGTGACCGTCCGACCTTCTCCGAGCTTGAGGAAGATCTCAAGTCGCGCAAGGGCAAGTAACTTGCAGATGAAACAGGACTGCCGCCATGGCTGAAGATCAGCAGCCCATTGTCGTAAAGCGCATCAAGAAGGGCGGCGGTGGCGCTCACGGTGGCGCATGGAAAATTGCCTATGCCGACTTTGTGACGGCAATGATGGCTTTCTTTCTTCTGATGTGGCTGCTTGGCTCTACCGCTAAGGGCGACTTGAAGGGGATTGCCGACTATTTCAATACGCCACTCAAGGTCGCCATGTTTGGTGGCTCTGGCAGTGGGGATGCAACATCCGTCATCCAAGGCGGCGGTAAGGATTTGACCCGTGAGTATGGTCAAATCAAGGCGGGTGATACGACCGATCGTCGTCGAACCATGAATCTCAAGGAAGCCCAAGCGCATTTTGAGCAGCTAGAGCGAGAGAAACTGCAGGGGCTCAAGGCTCAGCTTGAAAAGCTGATTGATGCCAACCCAGTTCTTTCTCAGTTCAAGAAGCAGTTGTTAATTGATATGACGACTGAGGGCTTACGTATTCAGATTGTGGATGAAAAGAACCGTCCTATGTTCGACTCAGCTAGCTCAGAGCTGAAGCCCTATACCAAGGTCATCATGCGTGAGATCGGCAACGCATTGAACGGTGTTGAGAACCGTATTTCCTTATCGGGGCATACGGATGCGACCCCTTATGCTGGTGGTGACAAGGGCTTTGGGAACTGGGAGCTGTCAACCAATCGGGCCAACTCATCGAGGCGAGAGCTCATTGCCGGTGGGATGGTGGAAACTAAACTGTTACGAGTGATTGGCCAATCCTCCATGGTGCTATTCACTCCGAATGATCCTTATGCCGCGAGCAACCGTCGTATCAGTATCATCGTATTGAACAAGCGTACCGAAGAGTCGATCATGCGCGATGGTAAGCCCGAGGTCCCTGATAGCGCAGAGGGTGACTCCGGAGAGCCTGGCGTGTTGAACGTACCCGCCCGCGCCGCACAATAAGCGCCTGCTTAGTTTTAATCAGTGGCGCAGCATAGGAGGAGGCAGGATGACAAAGACAGTGTTGGCGATTGATGATTCAGCATCAATCCGGCAAATGGTGTCGTTCACCCTCAAGAGCGCCGGCTATGAGGTGCTTGAAGCAGTGGATGGCCAAGATGGTCTTGAAAAGGCCAAGAGTCATCAAATTAGTCTCGTGCTGACAGACCAGAACATGCCGCGCATGGATGGCCTGACCCTGATACGCACGTTGCGCACCCTGCCCCAGTACGCGACAACCCCGCTATTGATGCTCACGACCGAGTCTTCTGATGCCATGAAGCAACAAGGGCGCGCAGCTGGTGCCACCGGTTGGCTGGTTAAGCCCTTTGATCCTCAAAAGTTACTTGAGGTGGTTAAGAAGGTGATTGGCTGACAGGTCTGACTGATGCTACATGCATCTAAGGAGGGGGTGGCGTGTCTTACGACCTGAGTCAGTTTTATCCGGTTTTCTTTGCTGAGGCAGCAGAGCACCTCGACGTCATGGAGTCTCTCCTGCTTGGGGTGAATCGCCAGGCCCCTGATGCAGAGACATTAAATGCTATTTTCCGTGCTGCGCATTCCATTAAAGGATCCGCTGGAACATTCGGGTTCACTGACATGGCAGAGCTCACACACGTCCTCGAAGGGATTCTGGATCGGGTGCGTAAAGGTGAGCTTGAATTAAGCGAATCACTCGTTGAAGCCTGCTTACAAGCGCGAGATGTGCTGGACCAACAGCTCGCAACGCATCGTGATGGAGCGCCATCAGATCCAAATGCAGCATCCGCGGTTGTTGGCGAACTTAGCGCATTTGCTGCGTCTTTATCCTCGAATAGTGATTCTAAACAGGCTGAGGCTAAGCGTGACAGCCTTGTGCTCGAGTTTTTTCTACCCGGCACTTTGACAGCGCAGGGCGCCCTTGTAGAAAAACTTTGTCTTGAGCTGGCCGATTTTGGCAATCCGCATGTACTGGCTACACCAACGGTAGATGGTCAGCCGTGGCGTATCAGGATCCAAGCTTGTTCTGACGCAGAAGACGCCGTAGGGGTTATTGAGTTTCTTGCGCATGATGTCCGTATAGCCGCAGTTAACGATGACGGCGCAACTCACCAAAATACCGAGAGAGTCGCACAAGAAGAAACAGCGTATGGACTGTTTGAGCCTGAGGCCGAACAAACCGCCAGTGACTCAGTTACGACTGAAGGACGCATCAGGGAAAGCACGCCAGACCACCATGCGGCTGCTAGCGATGACAGCTATGGGTTTTTCATGCCACTGCCTCCGGCAGTCGACGTCATGTCACCCCTTTCCAATAAGCGCCCTGCGGCAAATGTCGACACGACGATTCGTGTGGGTGTGGAGAAGGTAGACCAGATCATCAATCAGGTCGGGGAGTTGGTGATTACCCATGCCATGCTTCAACAGATTGCCAGTGTGCTCGACCCCGTCACTTTTGAGCGCCTGCATACCGGGCTTGCCCAGCTAGAGCGAAATAGTCGTGACTTACAGGCCTCAATCATGACGATGCGGATGGTGCCGATATCCATGGCGTTCAGCCGATTCCCTAGGGTTGTGCGCGATTTGTCTGGAAAGCTGGGTAAGCAGGTTGAGTTGAAAATTTCAGGTGAATCAACGGAGTTGGATCGCGGGCTGATCGAGCGAATCATTGATCCTTTGACCCATTTGATACGGAATAGCCTTGATCACGGTATTGAGTCACCTCTCCAGCGTCGTATTGCCGGTAAGGCGGAGGTGGGGGTGATTACACTCAGGGCTTACCAGCAGAGCGGTACTGTTGTGATTGAGGTTGGCGATGATGGTGCCGGATTGGATCGTGACCGTATCCTGGCCAAGGCACATGAGCGTGGCATCACAGTATCTGAAACGATGAGTGATCAAGAGGTGTGGTCGCTAATTTTTGAAGCGGGATTTTCGACTGCTGAGATCGTGACTGATGTATCGGGGCGCGGGGTTGGCATGGACGTAGTGAAACGCAACATCACTGCACTCGCGGGGCGCATTGATATTGAGTCAATGCGCGGGATCGGCACACGGATGACAGTCCGCTTGCCATTGACGCTGGCAATTGTTGATGGCATGTCCGTGGCTATCGGCGCTGAAAACTACATCATCCCCTTGGGGTATGTATTGGAGTCGCTGCAGCCAGATGAAACAATGGTTAAGCGAATGGCTGGCGTGGAGCGTCTTGTTCAAATACGTGAGTCCTACGTCCCACTAATTGTTCTGCATGAAGAGTTTGGAATTCATCAGGCGGTCACGCTTTTTAATCAGGGCATCATCGTACTGCTTGAGGTGGACGGTCGCCGTGCCGCAGTATTTGTCGATGCCCTATTGGGGCAGCATCAGGTCGTTATTAAGAGCTTAGAAAAAAATTACCGAAAGGTGCCCGGGATCGCTGCCGCAACCATCATGGGAGATGGGCGAGTTGCATTTGTGCTCGATGTAGTTGCCTTGGTCAACAAAGCGAATGCAACCATGCAGGTGGCTGCATGATGTTGCGGAATGATTGAAAAGCTCAGAGGAGTCGATGGACACTATGGTAAGTGATGCAGTCGCGCATGAGTATCTGAGTTTCCTGCTGGGAGGCGAGGAGTACGCAATTGACATCTTATGTGTTCAGGAAATCCGCGGTTATGAAGCGGTGACTTCAATTGCTCATGCACCGGAGTTCATCAAGGGCATGATCAATCTGCGCGGCTCGATCGTCCCGATTATTGATCTGCGCATCAAGTTTGGTATTGGCGTCATTGAGTACACCCCGTTCACGGTTGTCATTATTCTCAATATCGGAGCGCGTATTGTGGGTGTTGTTGTCGATGCAGTATCCGATGTCATCACCGTTGCTCAAGAGGCAATCCACCCGCCTCCTGAGCTGAGAAAGGTTGTCGATCTGCGCTTCATTAGTGGGTTGGCTATGCTTGACCAACGAATGCTGATCTTGCTGGATATTGAGGGGTTGATGCTGTCATCTGAAATGGCACTTTTTGACGAAAGTCTCCCCCAAACGCTGGCATAAAATTGTCGCAATACGAAAGTCAATAACAACGAAATATTGGGCAGTGGAGGAATCATGAGTCTTGTTTTCAAACCCGGGCGCCTACTGATAGAACGCTTTCGTTTCGGTCCGAAGTTCGCCATTGTCGGGTTGGTGTTGCTGCTGCCTTTTGCCGCCTTATTTATTTCAAACTGGCAAAGTGTTAATGCAGATGTTGCGCAGATACAGCAGGAGCGGCAGGGGCTCATCCTAATTGAGTCTGCGCTCCGTCTGACCCAATCAATACAGATGCACCGTCGACACGTAAGCGATGCTTTAAGTGGCAACCCTCAGGCTGCAGCACTACAGACTGATGCGCGCCTAAACGTCGATGAGAAGTTCAGTGACTGGGGCGCTAAAGGTGCTGATACTGTCACCGGGCTAGGGGCTGGGCGGGTGTATGAGGAGGCCCGAAGTCAGTGGGTCGCCCTCAAATCATATAAGTTGCCGTCGACAAGTGTGGAAGCACATGACCGGTTGGTGGATATGTTGCACCACTATCTTGGCTTGGCGCGGGATGGCGCCCATTTGACGATTGATCCAGATGCGACAAGCTTTTATCTTCAAGATGCGCTGGTCAAGCGTATTCCCGTGAGTAGTGATGCGCTTGAACGACTGCGTGCCAGCGCTACGCTAGCAGGTCGACAGAAGACGCTGAGCCAAGATCAACGCGTATTGATATCAGTCTGGTTGAGCCGCGTGCAAGAGGCTGAGGCTGAGCTGCAAACAAATCTTGCAAAGGCCGTGCGGAATACCCCTACATTGCAATCTTCACTTGGCCCAGCGATTAATCTGGTCAGAGAGCGTCAGGCATTATTTCTACAGGCAGTTAAGCAAGATGTTCTGGTGCCGCGGCGAATCCAGCAACAGCCGGCTGTCCTTGCCGCACTCGCCAATGAAGCAATCAATGCACATCAACAGTTACTAGATCAACTCGTCCCTGCACTCGATCAGCGCCTACTTGGGCGAATACACCAGCTGCAGTCTAGGTTACGTTTGCAGACAACTGTCAGTGTGGTGTTTTTGTTGTTGGGTTTGTATTTGTTCGCATCCTTGCGTAGCTCAGTGGTTGGCCAAGTGAAACAGATGCGTACAGCGGTTGAGGCCATCGCTGCGGGTGACTTTTCGCAGCCGTTGCAGACGTCTTCATCTGATGAAGTTGGGGAGTTGGTCTCGGTTTTTGATCGCGTACGCCATGATCTCGGCCGACGTATGGAGACCGAGCAGCGTCTATCTGAGCAAATGTTGCGGGTGAAAATTGCCTTAGATAATGCAGGGACGCCATTCCGGATTGCAGATCAGTCGGGCACAGTGGTGTATGCCAATCCGCAGATGCTTGAGGTCTTGCGCAGTATTGAGCCAGAGCTCAAGCGTCGCAACCCGGCATTCAATATCGATACTTTTGTTGGAAGCAGTATCGGTAACTTGATGGCGAATCCGACCGAGTATTTGAGTCGCCTTGATGAGCTGAAGAGTTTGACCCTCACGGAGATGGAGATTGGCGGCCGTTTCTTCAATATCACGACCGCACCTGTATTTAATGAACAAGGTGTCCGACTTGGCACCGTAGGTGAGTGGATTGATCGGACCGAGCAAGTCGCTGTCGAAAATGAGCTAGCGGGCATCGTTGCCGCTGCGGCTGCGGGCGACTTCTCCAAGCGAGTGGACCTGCGTGGTAAATCGGGGTTCTTCCTCAATCTTGGTAAAAGCCTTAATCAGCTCCTTGAAACCGGAGATAACGGATTACATGCGGTTGCCGATATTTTGCAATCCCTGGCGCGTGGAGACCTCACGCAGGGGCTGCAGGGCGATTACCAAGGGTTGTTCGCGCAAGTGCAGCTTGACGCCAATACAACAGCTGAACGTTTGTGTTCTCTTGTTGTGCAAATTCGTGATGCAGCCGAATTGATCAATGCGGCCGCTAGAGAAATCTCTGCCGGTAACGCTGACTTATCGAGCCGTACCGAACAACAAGCAAGTAGTTTGGAAGAAACCGCCAGCTCGATGGAGCAATTAAGTGCAACGGTTCGTCAGAATGCTGACAGCGCCCGTCAAGCTAACGCGCTCGCAGCGAGTTCAAATGTGCTCGCGATGAGAGGCGGGGAAATGGTGCAACGTGTTGTGAGCACCATGAGTGAGATTCAAGTCGGGTCAAATCGAATCGCGGATATTGTTGGTGTTATTGACACGATTGCTTTCCAAACCAACATCCTTGCCTTGAACGCGGCCGTTGAGGCCGCACGTGCGGGAGAACAGGGCCGTGGCTTTGCTGTTGTGGCCAGTGAGGTCCGTAGCCTTGCACAACGGAGTGCAACGGCGGCTAAGGAAATTCGTGAGTTGATTGCCTCTTCGGTGTCCAAGGTTGAGGATGGTGTCATGCTGGTTCATGAAGCGGGCAATACGATATCCAACGTGGTGAGTAGTTTCGCCGACGTGGCAAGATTGGTCACTGATATCAGTAATGCTAGTCGTGAGCAATCGAGCGGCATTGATCAGGTGACACAGGCGGTGGGCGAGATGGATGAGGTGACCCAGCAAAATGCTGCACTTGTAGAGGAGGCAGCTGCTGCTGCAGAGAGTCTTGAGGCTCAGGCGCGTGAACTGGTTGAGGTGGTCTCTAGGTTTAAGCTGGAAGAGGAGGGGTTGCGAACCGTGTCGGCCTCACTTGAAAGGCCGGTCCTCTCTTCGGCAGTGCCACGACGTTTGGCTCGTGGCCAGGAACCTTCACGTGGCGGGCGGCCTTTCCGCCCGCCACAGGGTGGGCTGGATGATGAGTGGCAAGAGTTCTGACCGGTTGAGTGTCGGACGTGAATGATTCCTTCGCTAACGGATTTGTACAGCGTGAGTTTGTTTTCACGCAGTCGGATTTTGAACGTGTCAGGCGCTTGATCTATGCGCATGCAGGCATCTCATTGTCGCCACTCAAACGAGAGATGGTCTATGGCCGGCTGGCTCGTCGTCTTCGTGCGCTAGGGATTCAATGTTTTGAAAATTACCTAGATCATCTTGAGTATGGAGCTGGTGAGGAGTGGGAGGCTTTCGTCAACGCGCTGACCACGAATCTGACAGCATTTTTCCGAGAACCCCACCATTTCGACATTCTGCGCGAGCAGATGCGACTGAGCACAAGTCGTCCATTTCGTATTTGGTGCACCGCGGCCTCTACAGGAGAGGAGCCTTATTCGCTAGCAATGACCGCGTGCGAGGCATTTGATACGCTCCAGCCCCCTGTGTTAATTGTTGCGAGCGACATTGACACCAACGTATTAAATACGGCGCGTTGCGGGGTATATCCGATGGAGAGGGTCGAGCAGCTTGACCAAGAGCGATTGCGACGATTTTTCCTGAGAGGAACGGGTAGCCGCTTGGGGTCCGTGCGGGTTCGTCCAGAGCTTCAGGCCGTACTCGAATTTCAGCGTATCAATCTCTTGGACACGTCTTGGGCATTGCGTGGTGTTTTTGATGCGATTTTCTGTCGTAACGTAATGATTTATTTTGATAAAAGCACTCAGTACGCAGTGCTGCAGCGCTTTAAGCCTTATTTGCTGCCTGAGGGCTGCTTGTATGCGGGGCACTCGGAGAGCTTTCTGAATGCATCTGACCTTTTCCGCAGCAGTGGCCGGACTGTCTATGAACATGCCAGGTGAGACCTCACTTCAAGTTGAGCACTTTGCGCGGAACCGCTATTACGATCGCGTGTTCGAATACGATGCCGTGAAGATATTGCCGGGTGAGTATTTCATCGCTTCAACTGACATGGTGCTTGTCACCGTTTTGGGTTCCTGTGTCACTGCGTGTATTCGTGACCGAGAGCGCCGCATCGGAGGCATGAACCACTTTATGCTGGCAGAGGGCAGTGACGAACTGACAGGGGCTTCTGCACGCTATGGTGCTTATGCCATGGAGATATTGATTAATCACCTGTTAAAGTTGGGTGCTCGGCGTAATAATCTTGAGGCCAAGGTGTTTGGAGGTGGCCGGGTGATGAGTAGTCTGACCACGTCTATGGTCGGTGAACGAAATGCAGAGTTTGTCCTGCGGTATCTTAAGACCGAGCACATTCCTGTGTTATCACAGGATCTGCTGGATACTGTTCCCCGTAAGGTGTATTTTTTCCCGCATAGTGGTCGGGTTCTCGTCAAGCGCCTAGTGCGCTTGCACAACGATACGCTGGCTCGTCGCGAGCAGGAGTATGCAGATCGGCTCAGGGGCGACCCGGTGACCGGCGCTGTTGAATTGTTTTAGGGGCATTGGCTGTGATCAAGGTTTTGATTGTCGACGACTCTGCAGTGATGCGATCTCTTTTGACCGAGATCTTGTCGGCAACATCGGATATTCGGGTGGTGGGGGCAGCCCCAGACCCGATCGCGGCACGCGAGATGATCAAGACCTTTAATCCTGACGTTTTGACGCTTGATGTTGAGATGCCACGCATGGGGGGCTTAGAGTTTCTTGGCCGACTGATGCGTCTGCGTCCAATGCCGGTTGTCATGGTGTCATCCAGTACCGAGCGAGGTTCTGAGAGTACATTGCAGGCGCTTGAGCTTGGCGCGGTGGATTATGTCTCCAAGCCACGAGCCGAAAGTCCGGCCCAATTGCAGCACTATGCCGAGGAGGTACGAGAAAAAGTCCGTGCAGCCTACAGTGCTCATTTGCGGCCATTGGCACGAACCCTCGCCAACGTCCCGCCGACGGGGCGTGTCAGCTCGGTGCTGCCACCGTCCACCACCTTGTCGCAACGCTTCCAGGAACGCCATTTGATTGCGATTGGTGCTTCCACAGGGGGGACGGAGGCGCTGCGCGAAGTGTTATGTAGCCTGCCACGAGAGGTTCCCGGCGTCGTCATGGTCCAACACATGCCGGAAACCTTTACGGGGTCATTTGCCCGTCGTTTGGATAGTCTTTCCGCACTTACTGTTATCGAATCCAAAGGCGGAGAGCGTATTTTGCCCGGTCATGCTTATCTTGCCCCCGGGCATTCTCATTTGCGGGTCCGTCGGACGCCAACCGGTTTTATGACGGAGTTGTTAGCGACGGCCCCTGTTAATCGTCATCGTCCATCGGTTGATGTGCTGTTTGACAGCGTTGCTGAGCAGGTTGGTGCATTGGCTTTAGGCGTTATTTTGACTGGCATGGGGAAGGATGGCGCCCGCGGAATGCTGGCAATGCGCCAAACTGGCGCCTGGAACGTTGGGCAGGATAAGGATTCATGTGTTGTTTATGGTATGCCGCGTGAAGCCGCAGATATTGGCGCATTGGATGAGGTTGCCCCTCTGCCTGAAATTGGGGCGCGCATCATGGCCCGATTACGGGCACTCGATAGAAGCTAGCCAAGTGGCATAGATTCGGACATATACTTGACCCAAGAGCAAAGAAATACTGATCAAGGAGCCTTGACATGCAAGTGACGACGACAGTGGCCGGAGACGTAGCAACGCTTGGGTTGCAGGGGCGTTTTGACTTTAATGCTCACCGCGACTTTCGTGAGGCAACTGAGGGGGTCTTGCTCGATCCCACAGTCAAAATCCTCAATGTAGACTTGGCTCAGGTTGAGTACCTGGATAGCTCGGCACTTGGCATGCTGCTAATGCTGAGAGACAAAATTAAGGCCAGCAACCGCCGAGTGACCTTGATTAACTGCCGGGGGCCAGTCAAACAGGTGCTGGAGATTGCGAATTTTGCAAAGTTGTTTGACGTTAGTTAATTCAATTAGCTTTGCTTACGTCTATTATGAGATGAGGCGTGGAAAGTGAAAAAATGGAGAAACCTGAGCTTTGCCTCTCCGGCAATACTCCTGTAGATTCTGCAACGTCAGGCTTCTTCGGGAACTGAAAATAGAATTAAATCGTTTCGGTTGTTAAAAAAAAGCGTAAGATTTGCACATGCCGGCATAAGGCGCCTGAATAGTGGGCCTGAAGCAGGGTTCCGGTACCAGCGGATTCCGCTGTCTTTTTTGGGTCAAAGGTGAGTTCATGTCTGAACTGCTAAAGAATATTGATGCGCGTACGCGCCTTGCGGGCACCAACAAGCTCGAGATCTTGCTCTTCTCGTTGGGTAATGACAGCCGTACCGGCCGAAGCGAGACTTTTGGTATCAACGTATTCAAAGTACGTGAGGTGATGCGTACCCCACCCATTACCGCGGCTCCCGACATGCCAAGTAGTGTTAAGGGGATGGTGTCGCTTCGTGGGGCATTGGTCCCGGTCATCGACTTGGCCGAATATGTTGGGATGACCTCCGAAAACGCCCGTGAAATCATGATCGTGACCGAGTACAACGGACACACACAGGGTTTCCTTGTTGAATCAGTTGACACGATTCTGCGCTTGGATTGGTCTCAAATGCGTGTCCCGCCAGAAATGCTCACGGCAAAAATGGGCGGGCTAGTGACTGCGGTTACCGAGCTCCAGGACAATCGCTTGGTCATGTTGTTGGATGTCGAGAAGGTCTTGGCTGAAACGACCAATATCGATGACAGCCATCAATTTGTCAGTATCAAGCCACTCGAGAAAAAAGATGATGGCGGCATGGTTGTTTTTGCGGACGACTCATCGGTTGCCCGAGGACAAATACAACGTACGCTTGAGGCGCTTGGCGTTAAGTATTTAAGTGCAGTGAACGGTCGTGCAGCATGGGACGAGTTGCGTAAACTCGCAGCCTATGCCGAGTCCGTGGGTAAAAAACCTAAGGATTTGATCTATTTGGTTCTTACCGATGTCGAAATGCCTGAAATGGACGGGTATATTCTTACCAAAACGATTAAGACAGATCCTGCGTTTGCGGGGATTCCTGTCCTGATGCATTCGTCTCTGTCTTCAAGCTCGAATCAGCAGTTGGGTAAGTCGGTAGGCGTGGATGAATATGTGGCCAAATTCGAAGCACAACGGCTTGCAGAAACTTTGACCCGAGTGATCACTTCGCGGCAGCTTGCGCTTTCCGCTGAGCTGAGCGCCTGAGCAGGAGTTAGCACATGGAAATGACCATGGATTCAGGATTGGCCCACAATGATTCATTGCTCGATTCAGTCGATGCCAGAACCAAGCTGGCAGGCTCAAATCGAATGGAAATCTTGTTATTTGAGTTGGGCACCCACGAAATTTTCGGCATCAATGTGTTCAAGGTACGTGAAGTCTCAAGAACGCCGACGATTACCAAGACACCTAATATGCCAAAAGGCGTTGAAGGGCTGATCAGTCTGCGCGGAAATGTGATTCCCTTGATGTCACTCTCGAAAGTGATGCAGCTTGCCGGGGCGCCAGATGGTATTGGCGAGTCGATGATGGTCACCGAGTACAACAAGAGAACATTGGGCTTTCTTGTGCACAGCGTGGATCGGATCATTCGTGTCGAGTGGGACAAGGTGCGAGCACCTGAGTCGGTAACGAGTGGTGCGCATGCCTACATCACGGCAATTACGGAATTACCGGATGGTCGCCTTGTGTCGATTGTTGATGTTGAACAGATCATGGCCAACACATTTGGAGAAGCTGTCGTTGGACAGATTGAAAAAATCCCAAATGGCGATGAGTTGAATGTTTTCTTTGTCGATGACTCAACTGTGGCTCGGAAGAAAATTGCGGAGGTTCTTGACAAGATGGGCGTTAAGCATCGCCATGCCATGAACGGAAATGAGGCGTGGCAGCGCTTGGCAGGCATGGCATCACACTCGCAATTGACGGGTCGTAGTTTGCGTGAGGAAGTTAATCTTGTGCTGGTGGATGCCGAAATGCCAGAGATGGATGGCTATGTCCTGACGAAGAATATTAAAAGCGATCCGCGCTTCGCTGGTATTCCGGTTGTGATGCATTCCTCACTATCGTCCGAAGCGAACCGTGCGATGGGGCGTAGCGTAGGCGTTGATGCCTATTGTGCAAAGTTTGACGCAGACCTGTTGTCCGATACCATACGCCCCCTGTTACTGAAATCCCAAAAAGATTGACCTGGAGAAATAGATGCCTGCGGATCCGACCAAGATCAAATTCCTCGTTGTCGATGACTTTTCGACAATGCGGCGGATTGTCCGGAACCTTCTCAAGGAGCTGGGCTTCACCAATGTTGATGAGGCTGAAGATGGTGTAGTCGCACTTGCTAAGCTGCAAGGTGGCGGTTTTGACTTCGTCGTGTCGGACTGGAATATGCCGAATATGGACGGGCTGACCTTGTTGCAAACCGTCCGTTCAGACCCGGCGCTCAAACATTTGCCGTTCCTCATGATTACGGCTGAAGCTAAAAAAGAGAACATCATTGCCGCGGCACAGGCTGGCGCGAGTGGCTACATTGTTAAGCCATTCACTGCCGCTACGCTGAACGAAAAGATGGTCAAAATTTTTGAGAAAGTCGGCCTGTAACTCGGGCGCATGTCGCAAGGAAAGAACATGTCCAATCCAGCGAGTTTTGATGAAACCGGCGACTCCTCTGATCTGCAAGCGCTGTTTGACAGCATTGCCGTCGGCAGTCCGCCCCCACCTCCACCCCCGCCGGTGGCGCGCAGTGTAGACCCCTCCGGGGATAGTGATGACTTGCAGGCATTGTTTGACTCCGTTGCGACAGAGTCTGCGGCAGGCCCTGCAGTCACTGATTCTGGGGAAAGTGACTCGGAAAATGACATGTATAACCGTGTCGGAAGCTTGGCGCGTCAGTTGCATGATTCTCTGCGCGGCCTAGGTTATGACCGCGTTATCGAGGAGGCTGCAAGTCAGATCCCGGATGCTCAGCAGCGTCTAGCCTACGTGGCACAACTGACTGAGCAAGCCGCAAACAAGGTGCTGGCAGCAACGGAGGTTGCTCGCCCTTTGCAGGATCAGCTCTTGGTTGATACCGAAAGTTTGTCATCGCGCTGGGATAGGATGTTTGCGAATCAGCTCTCTGTCGACGAGTTTAAGCAATTGGCGGCAGATACACGTGGTTTTTTCAATGCGGCGCCAGCCAAAGTGAAGACCACTAATGAACAGCTGACCGAAATCATGATGGCGCAAGACTTCCAAGATTTGACGGGCCAAGTGATCAAGAAGATCGTTGATCTTGCACAGGACTTGGAGCGTCAGTTGGTGAATGTATTGATCGAAGAAATGCCCGCTGATCGCAAGGCGGCCGCACCAGAGGGGCTGATGAATGGGCCTGTCATTTCTGCGGCAGGGCGATCGGATGTGGTAACGACGCAGACGCAAGTTGACGATTTGCTAGAGAGCTTAGGTTTCTAAGCCGGCTGGCACAAGGAGAATGTCATGAGCGATTTTCAGGGAATGGAAGACCTACTGCAGGACTTTCTGGTCGAAGCGACAGATCTACTATCGGATGTTGATAATAAGCTGGTAGATCTAGAAAAAAGTCCGAGCGATAAGGGCTTGCTCAATGATATTTTCCGGGGGTTCCACACCATTAAAGGGGGCGCTGGGTTTTTGAGCGCTACCGAGTTGGTCACCCTATGCCACCTCACGGAGAATCTCTTTGATCGCTTGCGTAATGGTGAAATCGCCATTACTACCGCCGTCATGGATACGATCATGGAGGCAACCGGAACGGTACGCGATATGTTCGGGAGTCTCGAGCAAGGCGTTCAACCTCGACCCGCAGCAGCACCGTTGCTGGATAATTTGCGCGCAGCTATTGCGGGAGAGGTGGTTGCAGCTGCGCCGCCACCGGTCACTGCGGTCGCACCTGCCCCTGTGGCTCAGTCAAGCGCCCCCACCAATGGGCCAGATTGGGCAAGTTTACATGGTGCTGTAACGAGTGAAACGCCGACCATTGTTGCGCCAGTGGCCGCCCCACCTGTATTGCATACCGATGTGACAGGTAAAAGCCCCGAAGAAATTATTCAGCAGGCTGTTGGTCGTCGTGCTACCGACAAGCCGGGTGTGCCTGCTGTTGGGGGGCGCCGTGAAACTGAAAAAACCAGTCGCAGCGGGGGCGGAGATAATTCGATCCGTGTTGATACCGTCCGTTTAGACCAGGTGCTCAATCTGTCTGGCGAGATTGGCCTGACCAAAAACCGCCTCAATTCTTTGCGCAGCGATATTCTTAATGGCCGTAATGATTCGGATACGTTGCATGCGCTTGATCAGGCTGTAAGTCAGCTTGACTTGCTGGTCTCCGATCTGCAAAACGCAGTCATGAAGACCCGGATGCAGCCAATTGGTCGTCTGTTCCAGAAGTACCCACGGATTGCGCGTGATCTAGCCCGGAGCCTCGGTAAAGATGTTGAGCTGGTGCTGATCGGCGAAGAGACTGAAATCGACAAGACCATGATCGAGGACTTGTCCGATCCGATCATTCACTTGATTCGAAATGCGGTAGACCACGGGATTGAGCCGACAGCCGACCGACTCGCTGCGGGTAAACCGCCAAAGTCGGAAGTGCGTTTGGAGGCCCGCCAAGAAGGGGATCATATTCTGTTGCTGATCTCTGATGACGGCCGCGGTATGAACCCCGAAAAGCTACGTGCGAAAGCCCTAGAGAAGGGGCTGATCACCGACGAGGAAGCCAACGTCATGGATGAACGCCAGAGTTTCAATCTGGTGTTTCTGCCCGGCTTCTCGACAAAGGATGCGATTACCGATGTGTCAGGACGTGGTGTCGGTATGGATGTGGTTAAGACCAATATCCAAAAGCTCAATGGATCGATTGAAACCAAGTCCGTACTAGGCAAGGGCACAACCTTTGTTATTTCTCTGCCGCTGACACTAGCAATTCTGCCTGTCTTGCTTGTGCAATTGGGGCAGCAGCCTTTTGCCGTACCGTTGTCGATGGTGCGAGAAATTCTGCCTATCGATGTCAGCGAAGTTCAAGAGGTCGGCGGCCGAGCAACTATGGTTGTGCGTGGCGAAGTGATGCCTATTTACCCCCTAAACTACATGCTGGGTTGGGTGCCTGAGCGCGTGCCTGAATATGGGGTGCTAATGCAAACGGCTGAGCAAACCTTCATTCTCGCGATTGATGGCTTCATGGGTCGGGAAGATGCTGTTATCAAGTCACTGGATGACTTCAGACCCAAGGGTGTCGCTGGTGTGACGACCTTGTCAAATGGACAGATTGTGCTGATCCTGGATATCAAGGAGTTGATCGGCGACTTGGGGGATGGGCGCGGTGTCCCTCGCTCGATTTTTCAAGCAGCAATCAGTGTTGCCGCATAGCGCGTAACGCGATCCTTCGGGCTTAATCAAGCACCAATCGCCTGCCATTTCCGTGTAAGGAAATGGCAGGCGATTTGCCATTTGTTCGGCACCTTTCTTCCCCTCTCATGCGGCAATAATTGCCGCATGAGAGGGGAATTCCTTGGCTGAAGAGAGCGATCTCGAGAAAACAGAACCCGCGTCTAGTCGGCGGCTGGAGCAGGCCCGTGAAGAAGGGAACCTGCCCCAGTCGCGCGAACTCATGGCGTTTATGGTTCTGGCAGCCGGCGTTGGTGGGCTCTGGGCAATGAGTGGCTGGTTGGCTAGCCGCACATCAGCCCTTGTGCGTGAAGGTTTGACGCTAACAAGAGATGCCGCCTTTGATCCCGCTCTTATGTTCGCGAGATTTGAGCAGCAGGCGAGTGAGGCACTGATTACAGTCGCCCCGGTTTTTTTGCTAACAATCGTTGGCGCTATTGCGGCACCAATCATGATTGGTGGCTGGAACGTTTCGAGTAAACCGCTTGAGCCTGACTTCACCCGTATGAGCCCCTTGAAAGGGTTTCAACGAATTTTTTCGATGCAGGGTGTAGGTGAGTTAATCAAGGCGGTTTTAAAGTCCCTGGTCGTCGGTCTTGTTATTTGGTGGACCATTCGCCATGAGCAAGAAAGCCTATTTGCCTTGATCAATATGCCGATCGAAGCCGGTGTGCCAGAAATGATCCACGAATTACTGGCAGCGAGTCTGATGATTGTTGGTGGGATGGCGATCATTGTCGCAATTGATGTTCCGTTTCAGCTCTGGCAATACTATGCAAAGCTTCGGATGACCAAAGAGGAGCTCAAGCAAGAAGGTAAAGAGCAAGATGGTAATCCTGAGGTTAAGGGCCGTATTCGGCGCCAACAACGCGATATGGCCCGCCGCCGCATGATGCAAGATGTACCAACGGCCGATGTGATTGTGACGAACCCGACGCACTTTGCTGTTGCCCTTAAGTACGACGGGGATCGAATGGCCGCACCTCAAGTGGTGGCAAAGGGTATGAATCTGATTGCTGCGAACATTCGTGAACTGGCTGCCGAGCATAACGTGCCAATTCTTGAGGCACCGCCCTTGGCGCGCGCTTTATATCATCATGCGGAGGTTGGGGAGCAGATTCCGTCCGCGCTTTACACCGCTGTGGCTGAGGTAATGGCGTATGTTTATCAATTGGCACAGTACTTTGGCGCGTCACAACCGGGTGTGATGAAGCCTGAAGCTCCCAGCAATATCAGTGTCCCTGAGGCGCTTGATCCGGGTAGTCCGGATGAGGTGGTTGCATGAACCAGACATTGATTGATCTCCGGAAATTTTTGCTCGGTGGTAATGCGCGACTTTTAGTTGCCCCTCTGCTCATCATCATGATTTTGTCGATGATGGTATTGCCATTGCCGACATTCATCCTTGATCTGTCCTTCACCTTCAATATCGCCTTGTCGATTATGGTGCTGCTCGTGGCGATGTACACCATGAAGCCGTTGGACTTCTCTGCATTCCCAACCGTGTTACTGGTGACGACGCTCCTTCGTTTGTCGCTGAACGTCGCATCAACGCGGGTCATTTTCTTACATGGTCATACAGGACCTGGCGCAGCCGGACAGGTCATTGATGCATTTGGTCACTTCCTTGTTGGTGGCAATTACACAGTCGGCATTATTGTGTTTGTGATTCTCACCGTGATCAACTTTGTGGTGATTACCAAAGGTGCGGGGCGTATCGCGGAAGTGTCTGCACGCTTTACGCTGGATGCAATGCCAGGTAAACAGATGGCAATTGATGCGGATCTGAACGCTGGCCTGATTGGTGAAGATGAAGCACGCAAACGGCGAGCTGAGATATCTCAAGAAGCCGATTTCTTTGGCTCCATGGATGGTGCCTCGAAGTTTGTTCGTGGTGATGCGATTGCGGGCATCCTCATTCTCTTCATCAATATTATTGGCGGCCTGATTGTTGGTGTGATCCAACATGATATGGCTGCGGGTGAAGCCGCTCGGTTATATACCCTGTTGACCATTGGTGACGGGCTAGTAGCGCAAATACCTGCCCTTATCATTTCGACTGCTGCTGGTTTGGTGGTTAGTCGTGTAAATACGAACGAAGATATTGGCAAACAGTTCAGCAACCAAGTTTTTGGCAATACAAATGTCTTGTTTTTGACGGCTGCCATTCTTGGTGGGCTCGGGCTCATTCCGGGCATGCCAAACTTTGTGTTTTTGCTGTTGGCTTCTTGTTTTGGGATGTATGGCTACTACAAGCACAAGCAAAACGCCCTTGCGGCAGTTGAGGAAGTCGCTGCACCTGCTGTCGCTCCGCAGGCAGAGAATCAAGAGGCGAGTTGGTCGGATGTCGCTCCTGTCGATGTGCTCGGACTAGAGGTCGGCTACCGCCTAATTCCTCTCGTTGACAGGGGGCAGGATGGTGACTTGCTCAAGCGGATTCGTGGATTGCGAAAGAAGTTTGCTCAGGATATCGGCTTTCTTTCGGCCCCCGTTCACATCCGTGACAACCTTGAACTCAAGCCGAATGCGTATCGCATTACATTGAAAGGGGTTGAGGTCGGACGTGGTGAATCTTTCCCGGGCATGTTGCTAGCGATTAATCCCGGACGAGTGAGTGGGCCACTCACCGGGGTGCAAACTACTGACCCCGCTTTTGGTTTGCCAGCGTATTGGATCGAAGTGGGTCTTCGCGAGCAAGCACATGTGCTCGGTTATACCGTTGTTGATGCCAGCACTGTGGTTGCTACACATTTGAACCACCTGATCCTGTCGCACGCCACCGAACTACTCGGCCGCCAGGAAACACAGGCCTTACTGGACCACATCGCCAAAGATGCGCCCAAGCTGGTTGAGGATCTGGTTCCGAAGTTGCTGAGCCTATCAACTGTGCAGCGTGCGCTGCAAGGCTTGCTGGAAGAGGGGGTAAACATTCGTGATATGCGGACCATCATTGAGGTGCTAGCTGAGCATGCACCGCGCACGCAAGACCCTATCGAACTCGTCTCGCATGTCCGCGTCGCACTCAGCCGCTCAATCGTTCAGCAAATCTATCCAGGCGATAGTGAAGTGCAGGTCATGGCACTCGACCCTAGCCTCGAGCGCATGTTAGCGCAGGCTGTTCAAGGGAGTGGCAATGTGGCTGGTGGCATTGAACCTGGACTTGCAGATGCCTTGTTGCGAGAGACCGCAACGGCTGCACAGCGTCAGGAAGATGTGGGGTTGCCAGCAGTGTTGTTGGTGCCAGGCAATTTACGTTGGCTGTTGTCGCGCTTCCTTCGCCGTGCCTGGCCAACCCTAAAAGTTATTGCAAATTCTGAAGTGCCGGATTCGCGCACGATTAAAGTGACTACGATTATTGGAGCCAAATAATGACAGTTAAACGTTACCTCGCTGATAGCGCGCGTGAGTGCTTGCGACGCGTTAAGGAAGAGTTGGGCCCCGATGCCATTGTGGTTTCAAACCGCCAAGTTGACGGTGGAGTGGAGATTACGGCTATGTCGGCTGATAGCCTAGAGGCGCTGTCGGCACAAGTGATGCCACGCGCAGCTGCCGGCGGTGCTAGTGCCAGTTATGCCAGTGTTGCAGCAAGCGTGCCGCGGCCAGTAATAAGCAATGAAGCGGGGGATGACTACACGGTATCTCTTTCGACTGGGGCAAAGCGCCAACAAACCCAGCAACCATGGATGCAAAGCGCATCTGCGTCGGCGACAGCGCAAACGTCCACTCCTCGTCTTCGTCCATTGCCACCACGTGATGAGGATGCACCTACCGCCGCACAAGTTGCAGCGAGTTTGCGTCAAGTTGCGGAGGCGGCAACAGCAAGTACGCCACGTGTGAATGAGCGTCCTGAGCCAGTGGCTCCCGTTCGCAACGAACCCAGCACGCCGCGGATCGCCGCAGCAGATCCGCAGGTCTCTCAGCTGATGGATGAGATGCATTTGATTCGTGGTTTGCTTGAGCGTCAATTGGCAGGCTTTGCTTGGGGAAGCATGAGCCGTGAATCGCCTGTGCGCGCACAGTTGCTCGGAGAGTTACTGGATGCCGGCTTCTCTGGACAATTTGGCCGTCAGTTAGTCGAAGCGCTGCCTGCAGATATGCAGCTGGCAGAGGCACGTAAATGGGCTCGCACAGCGGTTGGCCGCAACTTGCGGACGTTGGGCCCTGAAGGTGATTTGATTGACCGTGGCGGCGTCTATGCGTTGGTGGGCCCCACTGGTGTTGGTAAGACCACAACCACAGCAAAGTTGGCGGCTCGCTGTGTTGTGCGCTATGGCGCAGACAAGTTGGCACTCCTGACGACCGACAGTTATCGGATTGGGGCACATGAGCAGTTACGCATTTATGGCCGCATCCTCGGAGTACCGGTCCATGTAGTTCGGGATGGCGAGGACCTTCGTCACACGCTCTCAGATTTGCGTGATAAGCACATGGTGTTAATTGATACCGTTGGCATGAGCCAACGTGATCGTATGGTTGCCGAGCAGGCCGCCATGCTCGCGCGTAGTGGGCAGGTCCAACGCCTGCTGCTACTCAATGCAACCAGCCGTGGGGATACGCTGGATGATGTCGTTCGAGCTTACGCAGGAGAGGATCTGGCGGGCTGCATCCTGACCAAGATCGATGAGGCTGCAACTATCGCGCCGGCAATCGACACGGTTGTGCGTCATGGTTTGTTAATGAGCTACGTCGCAAGTGGGCAGCGAGTGCCAGAAGACTTGCATTTGCCGAATCGGAACTATCTCTTGCACCGTTGCTTCAAGACCCCCTCTGAGGAGTCAGCACATCACTTGAATCATGACGAAGTGGGGCTGTCTGTGGCAAGTAGTCGAGAGGCGCAAGCCATGGCACGCGTACTGCGCTGAACGGCTTGAAGGAACGTAGATGAGCACATTTAAGGTGGACGTTCATGATCAGGCCGCTGGCCTGCGCCGGCTGTTCACTTCGCATGGGGCCCAGCTCGTTGCGCTGACATCTGCCGCTGCGATTCCTACGCGTAGCCAACTTGTGGCCGGGGCGGCGTTTAATCTTGCCGCGCGTGGCCGGCGCGTCCTTTTGCTGGATGAAAACCCTGCCCCGCGTAACGCGTCGAGCTTGTTGCTGGAAGGGCCACGTGCGGGGGGTGATCTGTTGCAAGTGATCCGTGGTGAAGTCTCATTAGCACAGGCGACATTACGGATTAATCGTAATCTTGCCGTCCTTGGCGTCGACCGCCTGGCTAATGCTGAGCTCCCGCTAACACGCCGTTTGGCCGATCTACTGCAGCAGATTGAAGATGCATACGATCTAGTTATTGTTGACTGCTCAGTTTTGCGTACCAGCCAGGTTAGTACTTTAGGTTTGCAAGCGAAGGGTCTGGTGGTTGCTGTCACGGCTGCCAGTAACGGCATCATGCAGGCCTATGCTCAGATCAAACGGCTGGCACAGTTCCACCATCGTGAGCATTTCCAAATCTTGGTCACAGCCAAAGTTGGGCGAGATGAAGCACGTGTTATTTTCAATAATTTGCGCAAGGTCGCGGATGATCATCTGGGCGTTCGGCTTGCCTACCTCGGGCTGGTCAATCCGGGGCGTGCAGAAATGCTGGCCGACCTATTGGATAGTGGCTTAAGTATGCCTGCCGTGAATCTAAGTAATGTCTCAGGGCTGGCGTCCTCACTGGGGTTCGGCATGGGCATGGGGCCGCAGAATTCAGTGGTATAGTCGGGTTCAGGAAAACGGCCGCTTGTACCGATATCGATGTATACCGCTCATGGCGTGCTCGACAAGCAGCAGCTCGTCGCCCAGTACGCACCGCTTGTCAAACGAATAGCATTTCACCTGATGGCACGCCTGCCGGCCAGCGTTCAGGTTGAAGACCTGATCCAGAACGGCATGCTTGGCCTGCTGGATGCGTGCGGCCGTTTTGAGGACGGGCAAGGCGCACAGTTTGAAACCTACGCTGTTCAGCGTATTCGCGGCGCAATGCTAGATGGCTTGCGTGAAAATGATTGGGTCCCACGCAGCGTGCGTCGGGAAATGCGTCGTGTAGAAGCCGCTATCCTCCAATTGGAACATCTGCATGGTCGTCAGCCGACCGAAACTGAACTCGCAGCAGCACTTGATATGCCATTGGCGGAGTATCAAGGCCTGCTTGGCGATGCGCGTGGTCACCAATTACTCAGTCTGGAGGATATGAGTGGGCGTGATGACGAGGACTTTCTAGATCGCCATGAAAGCGGAGCCACGCAGGATCCTTTGGCGATGCTGCTTGAAGATGACATGCGAGGTTCCTTGGTTCGTTCAATCGAGGCGCTCCCTGAACGTGAAAAACTGGTAATGTCCCTCTACTACGAGGAAGAGCTGAATTTGCGCGAGATCGGCGAGGTGCTTGGTGTGACTGAGTCTCGTGTATGTCAGTTGCATAGTCAGGCGATAGCCCGCTTACGCGCCCAAGTCTTGGGTGAGGAGGGCGCACTTAAGTCCGCCAAGCGCCGTGGACGGCCAGCACGTAACACTGTCAGTAGCTCGGATGGGGAAGATTGAGTATGGACAAAATCAGTATTGCCGGCCTGTTGATATCCCTGCTGGCTATCTTGGGTGGGCAGGTGCTGGAGGGTGGTCACCTTAGCTCCCTGTTGCAACCGACAGCATTCTTGATTGTGATTGGTGGCACGCTTGGTGCCGTTATGCTGCAAAGCCCATTTGCCGTTTTTCGGCGTGGGTTGAGTATCACGCGTTGGGTTGTTTTTCCGCCGCGCGGTGGCAGCCAAGCTGTGGTTGAGCAAGTCACGCGTTGGAGTGGGTTGGCCCGCAAGGAAGGACTGCTGGCCCTCGAGAATGAAATCCAAACACTGCGTGATCCTTTTGTCCGTAAAGGCTTACAGCTGCTGGTTGATGGCGCGGAGCCCATGCGCCTGCGTGAGGTGTTGGAAGTGGATATCGGCACCTATGAAGGCCATATGAAGGCAGCGGCAAAAATTTGGGAATCAGCGGGCGGCTATGCGCCGACTGTCGGTATTCTCGGTGCTGTGATGGGGCTCATTCATGTAATGGAAAACCTGTCTGATCCGAGCAAGTTGGGCGCAGGGATCGCAGTTGCCTTTGTCGCCACCATTTACGGAGTTGGTGCCGCCAATCTTATTTTCTTGCCGATCGCCAAGAAGCTCCAGTTTTGCATTGCTGATCTGGTGTCCGTCCGTGAAATGTACTTGGACGGGTTAGTTGGTATTGCAAATGGCGACAACCCGCGCATCATTGAAAGCCGATTGCAGGGCTACTTCGGTCACTGAGCGAATAGCCATGGCGCGTAGAAAGCACGAGGAAGAACACGAGAACCATGAGCGCTGGCTCGTCTCGTATGCCGATTTCATTACCCTCCTGTTTGCCTTCTTTGTGGTGATGTATGCAATTTCCTCAGTCAATGAGGGGAAGTACCGCGTACTATCCGATGCCATTAACTCCGCTTTCAGGAGCGTGCCAGGAAGCACATCTGGTGCGGTAGAAGTGGTGACAGTTTCGCAAAACTCACCGATGGTTGTCCCGCAAATTAGACCAGCTTCTCCCAAGGTGGAGGAGCAAAAGCGCAAAAACAAGGAACGCATGCGCAATATGGCCCAAGAGCTGATGGCTGCCTTGGGGCCCCTTGTTAAGAGTGGTCAGGTGAAGGTCACGGAAACGGCCTTGGGTATCACCCTCGAAATCAATGCAAGTGTGTTGTTCTCCCCCGGAGAGGCCAGCCTGGATGAACGTGCTGTGGTTGTATTGGCGAATGTTGCCAGGATTCTCGCAGGGGCTGATTTCCCGATCACAGTTGAGGGGTACACGGACAATGTCCCCATCAAAAACAGTTACTTTCCGTCTAACTGGGAGCTGTCAGTGGTGCGCGCCTCAAGTGTCGTGCGTCTCTTTATCGAGAACGGGGTAGACGCTCGCCTACTAACAGCAACTGGTTATGCGGATCAACGCCCGGTAGCGGATAACGCAACACCAGAGGGGCGGCAACGTAACCGTCGCGTTGCCATCACAATTGAGTCTCAGGTGCCTGATCGCGGGGTAGAAGTCCCGCTGTGATGTAATACAGTGGCTAAGCGATAGCCCGAATTAGGCGCTACCTAAAGTGCGGGTACCCGAGCCATGTTTTTGGTGGCCATCTGGACCGTAGGTCGGAACTTCACTGCCCGCGCCTGCAGCACTCATAAGAATTGCAAGAGCCTGTTGATTATGCTGCAAGCGGGTATTAATCAGGGTGCCATTCGTGGTGTTGAGCTGATTAGCAGCTTGGGCCAAGCTCATTAATTTTTGCCAATCCGTCTGCAGTTCAGTGCTTGCAGCCGCAAAGAAGAGATCCAGTGACTCGCGTGTATTACTGACGCCCAAGGCTTGCAGGGCCGCCTCACGTTGTTGTCCGGCTGTTCCCAATTCAGTGATTAAGGCAGTTTTGCGATCAAGCAAAGGGACAATTGCGTCAGCGTTCGCACTGATCAGCAGCTTCTGTTCTTCTTCAAGAACGGCAATAAATGCCTTCAGTGCTTCCGTTTCAGCTGCAATGGCTTTGACTAAAGCGCCTTCCACTGCCGATTACCGGCTACTGGCGAGCATGTCGCGAACACTTTCCAGCAGGCCGTCAGCAATCCGCTCGGGGTTGATCTGGAAACGTCCTTCAGCAATTGCCTGTTTGATCTCGGCAACGCGTGCAGCGTTCACAACTGGGGTGCTGGCAAGTACGCTTTCAACACTTTGAACACCACTGAGAGTGGCTTCGGTGCTGGCATTGCCAATACTGACTTGGCTGGATACGGATGCCGCACCTCCTGTATTGCCAGCGCGAGCGCGCCCGGCAGCACTCGGAGTGCTGGGCGTACCTGTTGGCTTGTTGGAGGAGTCGATCTTCACGTTAATCCTTCCGCAGACGGGTTTGCATGTCCTAAAGAACGGCATAAAAGGACAAAACTTTAGTAAAACCTACTAATGGCACCAGCAGGTTACTCAATCTACTAAAGCAATAGTCTTGCCCGTATCTTACCAGTCAGGCTGGCGGATTAAAAAGAGATTTCGACGGTGCCGCCGGCTCTAGCGAGCCCGCTGACAACTTGTCCTGTGTTCAGGCGGACTTGAATGACTTTGCCCTCTGCTGCCGCAGTGAGGGCGCGCCCCTCATTGGCGACTTCAAAGCCTGGGCCACGCGAAATGACCTTAACGGTTTGCCCTGACTGAATAACCGGAGGTTGGCGCAGGAGCTCGGAAAGTACCGGCTTTCCTGTCGGGATTGGCATGGCTGCCACGCGACCGATGGCCAATGCGGGATCTAAAAGCACGCCATTAGGCAGGTCACCAAGATCGCCATTTTGCTTGCTCAAGTCGGTCTCTGCGATCAATTGCCCCTGGCTTAAGGGGCGTGTAGTGATGACGTACTCACTGAGTACCCGTATCTGTACCGGCACATAAATAGCCCATGCGTTGTCCGATCGGCAACGGACAAGAACAGTGGTGCGGCCAATGCTGCGAGCGCCCGGGGCCATGCTGACATCAAGTGCAGGGCATGGGGGTCTGCCAGCACTGCCTTCGACAGGACTAATTATGAAGCTGGCTTGACCGGGCAAGCTGCTGGTTTGATTGCGCAGGAATTGCTCGACAGCACTACGAATTTGCAAGTTGTCGTCACGCGCATTGGCGGCAAAGCTGGCTGCTGCTAGCGGGATAGCAACAAGGAGAATGGTGGCAATGAGGCTGTGGCGTGAGGTAGGCATGCCCCGATTCAAACACGCGCTGCCACACAAGGCAAGCGGCTGCGGCAAGTTTTGCCGCAACGGGAGGCAGTCGTCGAGGAAGCGGCAATAAAGGAGGACGGGCCTGCTGTGGCGGCGGCAAATAGCGAGAGCTTAATGGCGAGGATCGGGCTGAAGCCTTGTAAAAGCGGGGTGTGGCATACCTGGCACGGACTATGCATTACGGCGTGTGTCAAAAGAACTTTAGTGATTTTTTTGGGCCGCAACCATGATTGATCGTCTTGATAACGAATTGAGGTTTTCCCGCACGGCGCTGAATTTGCGCGCCTACAGGCAGGAGTTGCTGGCTTCGAATATTGCGAATGCGGATACCCCGAATTTCAAAGCACGCGATATTGAGTTTTCGGCGGCGCTGTCAAACGCGATGAGCGGTAAGTCGGACGGTCCGTTGGGAATGAAGCAGACCTCGATACGTCACCTGCAGGGCGAGGGCGCTACGCCTTATGGTGCGGAAATGAAGTACCGGACTGAATATCAAGGCTCGGTAGATGGCAATACGGTCAATATGGATATCGAGCGTGCGGCTTTCGCTGAAAACGCAATGCACTTTGAGGCATTGCTCACGTTTGTGCGGGGCCGTTTCGATGGCTTGCGTACCGCTATGCAGTCGCAGTGAGGTGAGTAAATGAGCCTGAATAATGTCTTTGCAATCGCTGGTTCGGCACTCACTGCCCAGTCAGCGCGATTGAACGCGACGGCCAGTAACTTGGCAAATGCGGACAGCGTGGTGGGGGCTGATGGCCAGCCTTACCGTGCCAAGCAAGTGGTGTTCAAGGCGACTCCTGTTAATGAGCAGGGTGGCGTCGGGGTGCGTGTGACGCAGGTGGTCGATAGTGCTGCCCCACTAAGGCAAGTCTATGACCCTAAAAACCCGGCTGCGAATGAGCAAGGCTACGTGAGCATGCCGAATGTGAACGTGGTTGAAGAGATGGTGAACATGATTTCGGCTTCACGTGCTTATCAAAACAATGCAGAAGTGATGAACACCGCTAAGACTCTGATGCAGCGAACCCTGGCTATTGGCCAGTGATGAAGGAGAAGTAAAGTGGCTACGACAAGTAATGTGACCAATACGAGCTCAATCCTCGATCAGTTGAATACGCGTACCTCGGCAGATACCGGCACGGTTAGCGAGCAGCAGAGTCGTTTCTTGAAGTTGCTCACCACGCAGTTAAAGAATCAGGATCCATTGAACCCAATGGAAAATGCTGAGATGACATCCCAGATTGCACAAATTAGCACGGTGGATGGGATCGAGCGATTGAATGCAACCCTCACTGCAATGATGAGTGGAAGCAGCACATCGCAAGCGCTTCAGGCCGCTGCGCTTGTTGGTCATGGTGCGCTGGTGAAGGGCACGGCTCTTGAGTTAGGTGAGTCGGGCGCGATTGCTGGCTTTGATCTGGCTAGTGGTGCTGACACTGTGAAGATTGAAATCAAAAACGCTGCAGGCACAGTCGTCCGGACGGTGACCCTTGAGGATCAAGATGCGGGCGTTAGGAATTTTGTCTGGGATGGCAAAGACGATTTGGGTGCCGTAGTGACTGCTGGCTCTTATACCTTTGCCGTCACTGCCCGCCAAGGCAGTAACGATGTAACCGTTGACCCTCTGCAGTTTGGCTATGTCAGTGGCGTTGTCCGCACCGCTGATGGTGGTATCAGCGTTGATATCGGTAGCTACGGACGCTTCAAGTTTGACGATATCAAGCAAATCATCTGAATCGGTTAAGGAGTAGGGAATATGTCATTCCAACAAGGTCTTAGTGGTCTCAATGCCTCCGCCAAGTCGCTGGATGCCATTGGTAACAATATTGCGAACTCAAGCACTGCCGGTTTCAAGGGCGCGAATGCACGTTTTTCAGACGTGTTTGCCGCTTCATTGGCGGGTGCTGGTGCTTCCCAAGTGGGTATCGGTACCAATCTGGCGAGCGTCTTCCAACAGTTCACGCAAGGCAATATCACCTCGACAAATAACCCGTTGGATCTGGCGATTAATGGTGGTGGCTTCTTCCGTGTGTCGGATGCGATCAGTCCTGCGAGTGGCAATGTTGCTTACACACGAAATGGCCAATTCTCGGTCAATAAAGATGGTTACATCGTTACGTCGGCAGGACTCTACTTGACTGGCATTCAGGCTGACCCTGTGTCTGGGATTGTGCCGACCAGTGGTCAAGCGGGTGCTATTCGGTTAGATAGTTCACTCATCGATCCAAACGCAACGACTGAGAGTGATATTCAGCTTAACCTAGACTCGCGTTCCAAGCCGCCAACCAATGGCGCGACGCCTTCTACGGTCACTGGCACAGCCATTCCTGGAACCCTTGTTATTACTGCCGCAAACAATACGCTGACCTTAACGATTGACGGTGTCGGCCCGCGTAACATCGATATTCCTGCTGCAACCTACGCAAACACTGCGGCGCTTGCTGCAGCTGTCGAGACTGCAATTAATGCAGATGCAACTTTTGTCGCGTCCGGTGTGGCTGTGGATGTCAGCACGAATTCGGCTGGCCGAATTGTTGTTACCAACCGCAGTGTCGGTACCTTGGGGACTCAAGGTACCGGTTCTACGATTGCGCTAGGCGGCGGTGATGGTGAGGCAAATCTTTTGGGTGCACCAACCCCTGTGGCAGGTACCGATACCTTTGATCCAACCGATCCGCTGTCATACACAACATCAACAGCGCAAACTGTTTATGACACGCTCGGTAATCCGCACAGCATGTCGCTTTACTTTGTGAAAACTTCACAAGCGAATGTGTGGCAAGTCTACGTATCGCTTGATAGCGGTACTCCTACGACTGCTCAAACGCTGAGCTTTGATCAGTCAGGAAACCTAGTAACGGTGATGCCGCTGACTCAGACTTTCACCTTGCTGAATGGCGCAGATGATTTGAATTACACCCTTGACCTCACCGGCTCAACCCAGTTTGGTACCAGCTTTGGTGTGAATACGCTGACACAGGATGGTTATACCTCAGGTCGGCTTTCCGGTATCTCTGTCAGTGATGACGGCACGGTTCAGGGGCGTTACTCCAATGGTCGTACCCGCGACATGGGGCGCTTAGTATTGGCTACCTTCCAGAACCCGAACGGACTGCAGAATGCTGGCGGTAACTTGTGGAAGGAATCTGCCGAGTCTGGTCAGCCTGTTGAAGGGGCCCCAGGTCAAGGAAACCTTGGCGTCATTCAGGCATCGGCTGTCGAAGATTCGAATGTCGACTTGACCGCAGAGTTGGTGAATATGATTACGCAACAGCGTGCCTATCAAGCCAATTCACAGACCATCAAGACGCAGGATCAACTGTTGCAGACCTTGGTCAATTTGCGCTAAACGTCACTAGGATACTGAGACTCGCATGGATCGTTCTATCTACACAGCGATGACCGGCGCAAGCCAGACCTTGAGTCGGCAAGCATCGGTAGCGCATAACCTTGCGAATGTTTCGACGCCTGCCTATCGGGCCGAGGAGCATCGTCTCCGAGCCGTTCAAGTTCAGACAAAAAACAGCCCTAGCGCACTACCCACTCGCGCTTTTGTCGTTGATGCGAGCACCCATACAGATTACACGGCGGGGCCAATGATGTTCACTGGCCGCCAGCTAGATGTAGCGGTACAAGGGCGTGGGTGGATTGCGGTGACGGCCCCTGATGGAACCGAGGCGTACACACGCAATGGTAATTTGCAGTTAGACATTAACGGCGTACTGCAGACCAAAAATGGATTGCCTGTGGTTGGCGATGGTGGGCCCATTGCTGTCCCGCCAGATCAGAAAATTGAAATTGGTCGGGATGGGAGTGTCTCAGTAATTCCGCAAACGGGCCTACAGACTACGAGCTCAGTTGGACGTATTAAGTTGGTTAACCCAGCAGACGCTGATTTGGAACGTCGTCCGGATGGCTTGTTTAAGCTACGTACGGGGGATGTCTCTCCGCTTGATGAGACGGTGCGTATTGGTACGGGTCTCGTTGAAGGAAGCAATGTTAATGCGGTTGAGCAGATGGTCAGCATGATTTCGCTGGCACGCCAGTTTGAAATGCAAACCAAGATGATTACTAACGCTGAAGCTAATGACCGGAGCGCAATGCAGTTGCTTGCTGCTGCCCGATAGTCAATAGGAAAATAAGATGATACGTTCACTCTGGATTGCCAAGACCGGTCTTGATGCGCAGCAGACCAACCTTGATGTGATCTCGAATAACTTAGCCAACGTCAGTACGAATGGCTTCAAGCGTTCGCGGGCAGTTTTTGAAGATCTGCTCTATCAGACCATGCGTCAGCCCGGTGCGCAGTCGACCCAGACGACGCAAGTGCCCTCTGGCCTGACGTTGGGTACTGGTGTTCGCCCCATTGCCACTGAGCGTATTTATACCCAAGGCAGCCTCCAGAAGACGGAGAATCCGTTGGATATGGCCATTAATGGCCAAGGCTTCTTTCAGATTCAGATGCCGGATGGTACGTTGGCCTACACCCGCGATGGTGCGTTTCAGAAAGACAATACAGGTCAGATCGTCACGTCGAGCGGCTATCCGCTTTCGCCGGCCATCACCGTCCCACAGAATGCGTTGAGCATTTCGATTAGTCGTGACGGCATTGTGTCAGCCACCTTGCCTGGCACTACCGCGGCGACTCAGATCGGCACAGTGCAGCTCGCGACATTCGTCAATGTTGGTGGTCTGCAGAGCATGGGCGAAAACCTCTTTGTTGAAACTGCTTCATCGGGAACGCCAACCCCGAATACTCCGGGGACGAATGGTACGGGTCTGGTCAATCAAGGCTACGTCGAAACCTCGAATGTAAACGTGGCAGAAGAACTGGTCACTATGATCCAGACGCAACGTGCGTATGAGTTGAACTCAAAGGTCGTGACGACTTCTGACAATATGTTGGCCCGCCTAACCCAGATGTAAGTAAGACAGGACGATGAAGATGCGACCCTTGATTGAACGGATACTCCTAGCACTTAGCCCAGCATTGCTTGCGGGTTGCGTGACGACGACCCCGCCAACCATGGTGCATCAGCCGATGACGGCACGTCCTGAGCCAAGGTCTGACATTTACGCGACACAAGGCGCCATATTCAATACGGGTGGCAGCCGCCCACTGTTTGAAGACCGTCGTGCACGTTATGTGGGTGACACAATTACCATCACCATTGCTGAAAATACGGCCGCCTCGAAAAACTCACAAACTAAGGCTGAACGCAGTAGTTCGATGGATGCGTCAACGCCTACGATTTCTGGTTTGCCCTTCAAGACGATGCAAGGGGTGACATTGGCCGGTAGCAGCAACACCGCATTTGATGGTAAGGGTGAAAACACCTCAAGTAATGCATTCCGTTCAACAATTACTTGCACAGTAATTGAAGTGTTACCCAACGGCAATTTACTTGTCTCGGGGGAGAAGCAGATTGGTTTAAAGGAGGGTGAAGAGTTTGTACGCTTCTCTGGCATCGTCAATCCGAACACCATCAATAGTGCGAACACGGTTCAATCGACTTTGGTAGCCGATGCGCGACTTGAGTTCAAGGGAAATGGCTTTGTCGATTCAGCTCAGGTGATGGGTTGGTTGGGGCGTTTCTTCCTGAGCGTTTTGCCTTTCTAAAAGAGATTTGAATATGGGCGGTATCAGCGGAATCCAGAAAGCATTGTTGATCGTAATGGCGATCATGGCGGGCTTGCTAGTTAGCGATGCAGCCCGCGCGGAGCGCATTAAGGATCTCGCCTCGATCTCCGGCGTTCGTAACAACCAATTGGTTGGCTACGGCTTGGTGGTCGGTTTGGACGGTAGTGGTGACCAAACGACTCAAACGCCCTTTACCGTACAGAGCATCATCAACATGCTGTCGAACATGGGTGTGACTTTGCCGCCCGGACAGTCTTTGCAGCTGAAGAACGTGGCAGCAGTGATGGTCACCGCTAATTTGCCTCCATTCGCTCGCCCCGGTCAGCAAATCGACATTACGGTTTCCTCGATTGGTAATGCCAAGTCTTTGCGAGGCGGCACGCTTGTACTGACGCCGCTCAAGGGGGCCGATGGTCAGATCTATGCAATGGCGCAAGGTAATGTTGTTGTTGTGGGCGCGGGCGCCTCTGGTGCTGGCTCTAAGGTAACTGTTAATCATCTTTCGGCAGGACGCATCGCCGGTGGTGCAACCGTAGAGCGTGCAGTCCAGACGATGGTTGGTCAAGGTGAGTTCATCCACTTTGAGTTAAATTCGACTGATTTCGGTACAACCCAGCGAGTTGTGGAAGCCATTAATCGCGTTGCACCGGGTACTGCCTCGGCAGTAGATGGTCGCTTGGTGAGGGTGCGCGCCCCCCAAGACAGCGATTCACGCGTTGCATTTTTGGGCCGTTTGGAAAACATCGAAGTCCGTCCTATGCAAACCGCTGCACGTGTCATCGTTAACAGCCGGACAGGCTCGGTCGTGATGAATCAGTCGGTATTGCTCGATGCCTGTGCGGTTGCGCACGGCAATCTGTCGGTTTCGGTGAATACCGATAACAGCATTAGCCAGCCAAATGCCTTGGCAGGCGGGCAAACGGCGGCGAATGCCAATGCGCAGATTGGCATTAATCAAGAAGCAGGGGCGCTGAACAATGTGCGAACGAGCGCTAATTTGGCTGATATCGTCAAGGCGTTGAATGCCATTGGTGCCAATCCTCAGGATCTGATTGCCATTCTTCAGGCCATGAAGGCAGCAGGCGCCTTGCGTGCCGAGCTCGAAGTCATCTGAACTGGGCAGTTTTTGCCGGTTTGATCTGGCGATTGCCGAACGTGTCGCATTGGCAAGCTCAGAGGCGCTATGAATTCAACCCCCTCTCTGCCATCGGTTTTTGATGTCAATGCATTGACCAGCCTAAAAACCCAGGTCAAGAGCAATGATCCCGAAGCTCTGCGGGCTGCAGCCAAGCAGTTTGAGGCGCTTTTTTTGCAGATGGTTCTCAAGTCCATGCGTGATGCTACGCCGCGCGAGGGCTTGTTTGATAGTGACCAGAGCCGCATGTATGAGTCACTACTAGATCAACAACTGTCGCAGGTTATGACATCGAAACGCGGCCTGGGATTGGCTGCAGTGATAGAACGGCAATTGAGTCGTCAGGGTGATACACCTGAAGTATTTGAAAAAGGCTTGCCGCTCAATCCAGACAGTCCAATGCTGCCTTTGGATGCATCGACCATGAGTCGTCTGAGCCCTCAAGCGCGAAATGCGTTGATGGGGGCTTATGCTACTGCCAATGGACAATCGAACGCAAGTGAGCGGTCAGCTACCAATCCAGTTGCGGCTGCAGTGGCGAATGCCTATGCTGCACCCCAATCTGGGGATGTGGCAGCTGACTTTGTCGCACGAGTTCGGCCATATGCCCTTGCGGTTGAGCAGCAGAGCGGCATTCCAGCCCATTTTATGGTGGCTCAAGCGGCCTTGGAAACCGGCTGGGGACGCTCTGAGCCGCGTTTTGCAGATGGACGAACCAGTTTCAATCTGTTCGGTATAAAAGCGGGCCGTAATTGGCAAGGGGCAACCGTAGAGGCTTCGACCACCGAATATCTTGATGGACAGCCTCAGCGCCAAGTTGAGCGGTTTCGGGCCTACAACTCATATGCAGAAGCGTTCGCAGACTATGCCCGCTTGCTAACAACCAGCCCACGGTACAGTCAAGTTGTTGGCAATACTGATGGCGCAAGTTTCGCTAGAGCGCTGCAATCCGCAGGTTATGCAACCGACCCTCAATACGCCGCCAAGCTGGAACGCATCATTTCCGCCCCCGCTTTACGTGATCTGACACGCACCTAAGCGCTATCCCGCCCGCTGCTGGCATGGGGATTGCTGAATGAAAGTAAATTCGTCAGCAATGACTCAACTACCGGCAACTATTGCCGTTATCAGTGCATGGAGCGAGGGATATGGCTGCCAGTACCCTGAATATTGCAATTACAGGTTTGAATGCTTCGCAAGCAGGCCTGCTCACGACTAGCCATAACATCGCGAATGCGTCCACAGCAGGGTTCAGCCGGCAGCGGACAATTCAGACGACACAAAACCCGCAATTCACGGGAGCTGGCTTTCTGGGGCAGGGAACCCGTGTTTTAACGGTTGAGCGTGCCTACAGTAGCTTTCTGGTTAATCAACTGATCACATCGCAAGCAACTACCAGTTCGCTCGAGGCTTATCAAAATCAGTTAGGCCTGATTAACAACATGTTGGGAGACACGACAGTTGGTTTGTCTCCAGCAATCACCGGCTTCTTCGATGGTGTGAACGCCGTTGCAAGTACACCGAGCTCAATCCCGGCGCGTCAATCGATGCTTGCGTCGGCGAATACCTTAGTGGCACGTTTTCAAGATCTGTCTGCTCGGCTACAGGAGATCTATAGCGGTACAAATTCACAAATCACGACAGAAGTCGGCGTCATCAATTCGTTGGCTAAGCAGGTTTCCGAGGTCAATCAGCGTATTGCTGTTGCAGAGGCCTCAGGCGGCGCTCAGCAAGCGAACGACTTGCGCGATCAGCGCGATCAGCTGGTTCTGGAACTCAATCAACATATCCGAACCGAAACCATCATCCAGAGTGATGGCAGCTACAGCCTTTTCTTTGGGAATGGTCAGCCGCTGGTTGCAGGCGAAAGCGTTTACACCTTGACAGCGACGGCCGCCACCAATGATGCGACGCGATTGATCGTTGGCTCAAAATCACCCAACACTGGGGTTGTGACACAGATTCCGGAAGAGTTAGTGTCAGGTGGAAAGTTGGGGGGCTTACTCGAGTTTCGCTCTCAGTCATTGGATGTCGCCCAGAATACCTTGGGGCGCATTGCGCTCGGGATGGCGAGTTCCTTTAATACTCAGCATAAGCTTGGGCAAGATTTAACCGGCGCCGCAGGGCTGGATTTCTTCCGCATGCCGACACCTGTGGTCACAGCGGATACACGAAACGGAACAGCAATAGCACCGCCAGGTGTTCCATCAGCAACCGTGACGGATGTCAGTGCGTTAAGCACGAGCGACTATGTGCTCAGTTACGACGCGAATGGATACAACTTGCGCCGCGTGCAAGATGATCAATTTTTGTTCACGGGCTCAACCTTGCCGATGACGGTTGATGGCGTGACGTTCAATATCTCTGGCACGCCAGCACTTGGTGCAAGCTTTAAGATCCAGCCCACGCGCTTTGCTGCCCGGGATATCGGTGTCGCACTGACTGACGCACGGAGTATTGCGGCGGGACTTCCCGTTGCATCAGCAAAGGGGCTAAGCAATACCGGGACAGTGCAGGTGAGCGGAGGAGCGTTGAAGGCGCCGGTCACCCTGACCTATTCATCTTTTAGTACTGGATACAAAGGTTTCCCCCCAGGGACAGTCGTTAGCATCTGGGATCCGGCGACTGCGACCAGTAGTTCGACTACCGTCACCAGTAGCGACCAATCAGTTGCTATTGCCGCCGGCGCTCAGGCAACTATCAATGGGATTACCTTCAGCTTCTCAGGGACACCAGCCAACGGCGATACTTATGTGGTTGGCCCGAATCAACTGACTGCTGGAACAACGAATACTGGCGGGATTTCAATTGCAGCCGCAGGACATATGCGGTCAACGTTTACCTACAGTTCGGGTACTAATAGTTTAAGCCTCAGCCCGCTGCCAAGCCCACTTGTCAACACAACTGTTAGCGTAACGAACGCAGGGGTTACGACCGACTATCCGATCAGACTGGGTAATGAAACCGTTCCCTATATTGCAGGCGCAACCTACAACTACGCTGGTGTGACCTTTACTTTTGGTGGTGCAGCGCCTGCTAATGGAGACACATTCACTATTGGTGCGGGATACACAACGGCGCCCGTAACACCAAGTACAACCAGTGCAACTGCAACATTGACACAGTCTGCAACGGCGATTTCGTCTGCCCTGCCAACCAGCAACTACACACTCAAGTACAACAATGACAATAACTTGTTGTATGGCTTCCCCATGGGGACGACTGTTGCAGTGACAGTTAATGGCACCACAAGCTATACCAGCATTACCGCACCAAACCAAGGCTTGAGTTATACCTCCGGTATGACAGTCATGGTCAACGGCATTGAAGTGAGCTTCAATGGGGTTCCTAACGATGGAGATACTTTCACCATCGGACCCTCTTCAGCGAATACGACCGATAGTCGGAATGCCCTTGCCCTTGCTGCTCTGCAGACTAGCAAAATATTGCTGGGAGGCACTGCCAGCATGGAATCTGCATATGCGCAGCTGGTGAGTAATGTAGGTAATTCAGCGCGTCAGATAGATGCGACTTACGACGCACAGTCAGCGCTGCTTAAGCAGTCCACGGATGCAGTTCAATCATATGCAGGTGTGAATCTTGACGAAGAGGCAGCAAACTTGTTGCGCTATCAGCAGGCATATCAAGCCTCAGCCAAGATCATTGATATTTCCAGCCGGCTATTTGATTTGCTGTCCTCACTTGGTGGTTAATTAGGAGTAAGGTCATGCGCGTTTCGACCCAGATGGTTTTTGATAGTGGCGTTTTGAATCTTCAGAAGAAGAACGCTGAGGCATTGAAGTTGCAGCAACAGCTCGCAACACAGAAGCGTATTTTGACGCCGTCTGATGATCCTGTCGCAGCAGCTCAGGCTCTCGAAGTTACCCAAGCCAAAAGCCTCAATGACCAGTACTCAAAAAACCAAGCCTATGCCAATGACTCGCTTGCTTTGGCTGAAGGGCAGTTACAAAGTGCTGAAGATCTTATTCAGCGTGTCTATGAGCTGACAGTGCAAATTGGTAATTCGACATTAAGCGATGTTGATCGTAAGAGCATTACCGCTGAAATGCGCCAGCGTTTTGATGAGCTGGTTGGGATAGCGAATCAACAGGATGGTATTGGGAATTATCTTTTCTCTGGCTTTAAAGGTGACACCAAGCCATTTGTTGGAACAGTCGACACTGGCGTGACATACCATGGTGATGATGGACAGCGGCTGTTGCGAGTCTCCCCTTCAAGAGATATGCGCGTGAGTGAATCTGGCCGTGACTTATTCTTGGGTGCAACAGATAGCAGTCTTGCTTTTTCGGCAAATGCAAGCGACTTGAATTCCGGTAGTGGTGTGGTTTCAGCACCGACTATCAGTGACAGCACCAAGTGGAATAATGTCCTCAACCCTAAGAACTTCACCATCCATTTTGCAACGGTGGGTGTCAACACGACTTACGATATTGTCGATGACACTGGGGTTTCGCTGCTAACCAACACCCAGTCTGCCGTATCAACGCCACCTGTCGTCCCCCCGCTACCAGGCACCTATGTCGCGGGCGCCGCAATTGAGCTTAAGGCCCTTGCAAGTACGGTTGGCGGTATGGACTATGGTGCCTCAGTGGTGATTAGTGGTTCGCCAGGAAATGGCGACAGTTTCTCAATTCGACCATCGCAGCCAATCAGTGTGTTTCAGTCGATGCGCGATCTGATTCTTGCCGCAGAACAACCCATACAAGGGATGAGCGAGTCGGTTCGTTCAGGCTTTGCAAAGCAAGTGCAGTCGACCTTGGGCAATATGCTCAGTGCTCAAGACAATATTCTGCGTTATCGCTCAGAAATGGGCGCACGCATGAGTGAGCTTGATTCCCTGGGGGACGCCTCTTCTCAGCGCGATCTTGACTACACATCAACGTTGAGTCGCCTGACCGATGTCGATATGACTGCAGCAATCAGTGATTTGACCCAAACAGAAACGACCTTGAAGGCAGCACAGTTGTCGTTCACCAAGATCTCTCAGCTTTCGCTCTTCAATTACATCTAATCCAGATGCGTACGCCGTTGCTATCCGCTTTGATTGGTCTCTGTACGATCTCACTGATCGGTTGTAGTACCGTCACCAAGACGACGAGTAAGGCAACGGAAAAGGTGTTGGGAACCGGCGTGTCGGAAACCTTGATTCCGGATCGTACCCTTCAGCTCACCCCATCTTTAGGTATCTCGCTGGAGAAGATGGTGTATTGGGGGGTATATGCGGGTGTGGCCTATTTGATTCTGGACCCGCTCGCCCCCAATTGGGAAGTAGAGGAAACTCGCCTCGATACGGATCTTATTCATTACCAGCTGAAAATGAAGCGCTATTACAGCGGTGGTGCAGGTGAGGCGCGGTTGGTCTTCGAGCGACGTGCGAAGGCATGGATTTACAGTGGTAAGTATTCGTCTTACCAGATCATCGAGTACAAGGAGAGCCTAGACTCCTCCGTGCTGGGTTCGCAGCGCGTAACCGAAGGCGTGATTCGACTGGTACCGAAAGCCTGATGCTTTCAGCATGAAGCAATCGCTTCGATCAGGCAGCCTCGAGGCGCTTTCTCACCACACTATTGAAGTGCGCAATCCAGACAGGGTCGAACTGTCGATCACTGGCGTTGATTTCCGCAATTGCGCGCAACATGGAGCGTCCTTGCCCTCGCTGCGCATGCTTCGTCGTGATGGACTCGAATGCATCGACAATCGCAATGATTTTTGCGCCATCGCAAATGTCAGGATGTTTTAAGCCCGCGGGATAACCCCCGCCATCAGGCATTTCGTGATGCTCACGGATCATGCGCGCGGCTTCGTGCCAGCCTGGCATTCTCATTACCAAGTCAGCCGCCTGTGTCGGGTGCATGTGCAGCAGCTTAAGCTCTTCTGTATTCAGTTTTCCTTGCTTTAGCCACGCTGATTCAGGCAAGAACATCATCCCGAGATCGTGCATGTAAATAGCGGCTTCAAGCTGCAGCGGATTCACTGGATTTCCCGCTACTTGATTCGTTTCCTGCGCAAGACGTAACAGGCGTCCGCTGCGACCTTTGAAAGCCGGTGATCGGGTATCAAGCTGCAGTGCCAATTGCATGAAAAGACGCAGGTCTGCTGCTGTCGTATCGTCTGCCTTAGTTGCACCTGCAGCGCCTACCTTAAATGTCTTGCCAATCGCCGTTGGGCGGAAACCGGTCACATCCTCAATCAACTGCAAGGCGGTAGTTTCGAGCATGAGGCCATTCGCTTGGGCCATGGCATCAAGCCCATCAACTAACGTCGGCAGTCGTAGATGCGCAAGCGGGCGACCTTCTGCGAGTGCGTCCAAAGCCATTTCAAGCCGGTCCATGGTGAGCAAGACCACTTCGGCAGTGACATCCGAGAAGGTGATCTCGCCTGTGCGCATACGTGCAAAGAGCGTCTCGACAGGGTGCGTGAGTAATACCCCGAGGTCGACCTGGCAGATCGAGGCATCCCCTTTGAGATTGTGCAGAGCCCGGAAAATTTCCGAGATGATTTCGCGGTCTTGCGGGGCACGTTTCAGGCGTGCGACCCCGCGTTCGATGGCAGGTAAGAGGTCGGCCAGGTCCTGAAGGTAGTCATCCAGGCCAGCCCGATCGGTGATGGTGGGGTGTAGCAAGGCACTACGGTCAACCACTGACGTCTCCTCCCCGATGACAGGGGCAGTCTGCCCCACGGAACGGCTTATGCGCTTTACTTCCCTTTATTTTGCGGACTTCGCCCACGAGTCACGCAGGGTGACCGTGCGGTTGAAAATCGGTAGTCCTTCCTTCGAGTCTAGGCGATCGGCAACAAAGTAGCCATGACGTTCGAATTGAAAACGATCTTCAGGACCAGCATTTCTAAGCGCAGGCTCTAGTTGGGCTTGAATAATTTGCTTTGAGTTCGGATTGATGTCGAGCAGGAAGTCGCGATCACCTGCGCCAGGGTTTGGCACAGCAAACAGACGGTCGTAGAGACGTACTTCGCTGGTGTAAGCATGTGCGGCCGAAACCCAGTGCAGATTACCCTTGACCTTGTAGTTGTCGGCACCAGGGGTCCCTGACTTGGAGTCGGGCATGTATTCACAATGCACAGCGGTGATATTGCCTTCTGCATCCTTGTCACAACCAATGCACTTGACTACAAAACCGTAGCGCAGGCGCACGAGGTTACCCGGGAACAGACGGAAGTAGCCTTTGCTGGGCACCTCCATGAAGTCTTCACGCTCAATCCACAACTCACGGCTGAACGGCATCTCACGCTTGCCCCATTCCGGCTTTTGCGGGTGGTTGGGGGCTTCGCATAGTTCGCTTTGCCCTTCAGGATAGTTGTCGATGATGAGCTTAACCGGGTCGAGCACGGCAATGCGGCGTGGCGCCGTTTCATTGAGATGCTCACGCATGCAATCTTCCAGCACGCTCATGTCGATCCAGGAGTCAGACTTGGTTACGCCAATGCGTTCCGCAAACAACTGGAACCCCTCAGCGGTAAAGCCGCGGCGACGGGCACCGACCAACGTAGGCAAACGGGGGTCGTCCCAGCCTGCTACGTGCTTTTCTTCGACTAACTGAATCAACTTACGCTTGGAGAGCACAACATAAGAAAGATTGAGGCGCGAGAACTCATATTGTTGTGGCAATGGCCGTACGAGATGCCCTGCATCTGCTAATCGATTGAGCAGCCAGTCGTAGAAAGGGCGCTGATCTTCAAACTCGAGTGTGCAGATCGAGTGGGTAATGTTTTCGAGTGCGTCTTCGATCGGGTGCGCGAAGGTGTACATTGGATAGATGCACCAAGTGTCACCAGTGTTGTGATGATGCACATGACGGATACGATAGATCGCCGGATCGCGGAGGTTGATGTTCGGCGCTGCCATGTCAATTTTGGCGCGCAGAATGTGCGTGCCATCGGCGAACTCGCCTGCCTTCATGCGGCGGAATAGATCTAGGTTCTCAGCCACACTACGCGTACGGAAGGGGCTGTCCTTGCCGGGGTCGGTGAGGGTGCCGCGATTCGCGCGCATGTCTTCGGCGCTTTGGCTGTCGACGTAGGCATGGCCACCCTCGATCAACGCTTCAGCAAAGCGATACATCCAGTCAAAGTAATTGGACGCGAAATAGAGATTGGTCTGCCCATTGAACTGCCAGTCGTAGCCGAGCCACTTCACCGACTCGGTGATAGCGTCGACATATTCTTGGCTTTCCTTTTCTGGGTTGGTGTCGTCAAAGCGCAAATGGCAGGCACCACCGTAATCACGGGCGAGACCGAAATTCAGGCAGATCGATTTTGCGTGGCCGAAGTGAAGATAGCCATTCGGCTCGGGCGGGAAACGCGTGCGAATCTTGGCCGGATCGGGCTGCCCCGCTTGCTGTTGTGCTCCGTCACCGGGTTGGCCGCGCCATTGGCGACTGGCGTATTTGCCCGCAGCGAGGTCGGCATCAATGATGTTGCGAATGAAATTACTAGCCGGCTCAGCGGCGGGCTTATGGGCGTCGGTCATGGTGCTTTGAATCGATAAGGGGCCGCAGCGTCAAGTGACGCCATGCCAAAACTGCATTTTACCCGGCTACACGCAGAACCGGCGCTTCCTTCTGCCAAGTTGCAATGTGCTCCGCCATCATCGGGCGCCCGATGTAATAGCCCTGAGCGTAGTTGCAGCCGAGTGTACGCAGGCTTAGTAGTGTTGCTTCGTCCTCAACGCCCTCAGCGACAACCTTCATGCCGAGTGCGTGCGCAAGCTGGATGGTCGAGCGCACAATTTCCAGGCTGGCATCATCTTTGTGCATGTCCGAGACAAAGGAGCGATCGATCTTGAGGATGGTGAAGGGGTAGCGCTTGAGGTAGCTGAGTGACGAGAAGCCGGTGCCAAAGTCGTCCAGAGCAAGCACAAATCCACGCTGTGACAGGTTGTTAAGCACTAGCGCCGAATTGGCCGGGTCATGCAGGAGAACAGTTTCAGTGAGCTCTAGCTCGATATTGTGAGGTTGTAGCCCGTGCTTATCGAGCATGGCGAGCAGGTGAGGCGTGAAGTTTGGATCCAGAATATTGCGTGCCGATAAGTTAAAGGCAACACGTAACGGCAGTCGATTAGCTTGCCACTGGCTCGCCTGTGCCATTGCAGTATCAATGATCCATTCGGTCAGGGGGCGGATCACATCGCTGACTTCAGCCAGCGGAATAAATTCATTCGGAGGGAGCAGGCCACGATCCGGATGCTGCCAGCGGATCAGTGCTTCGCACGCCACAAGGCGGTGGTT
>CAZCLF010000012.1:43161-48568 GCA_964499485.1 uncultured Rhodocyclaceae bacterium
CACGATCCGGATGCTGCCAGCGGATCAGTGCTTCGCACGCCACAAGGCGGTGGTTATTCAGGTCTAGCTGCGGCTGGTAATACAACACCAGTTCTTCATTGCGAATAGCTGCCGGAATGCGAGCGAGTAGTTCAAGGCGCTCTGCCGAGTGAGGGTCTTGGCTACGGTCATAGACCTCAATGCCGGAACCCGCATGTTTGGCACGGTACATCGCCACATCGGCACAACGCAGCAGCTCGTGGCTATTGTCGCCATGGCGCGGTGCAAAGGCGATACCAATGGATACGTCAATACGCAGAGCCATCTTGGCAACCTGCAGGCTTTGCCCAATACGAATGGCCAATGCGCCAGCCAGCTTGCGGCCTTCCGCTTCACTTTCTAGTTGAGGCAGTGTGATCACAAACTCATCGCCACCGAGGCGGAAAGCCTGTCCCGCTTGACCCGAGAGTGAAGAGCGCAAAATACGGGCGATTTCGCACAAGAGGAGGTCGCCGGTGGTGTGCCCCAAGGCATCATTGACCTCCTTGAAGCGATCCAGATCAATCAATAGTAGTGCGAAGATGTCGCGGCGTTTCTCAAGATGCATGGCCTCAATGCAATGATGCAGTGCATCGCGGTTTCCTAGACCAGTGAGCGAGTCATGATTTGCACGATAGGCGAGGTCGCGCACATTCCGCACACGATCAAGGCAGGTACCGATGACTTGCCCTGCAGCTTTCAGCGTGTCAAGTTCATTCGCCGTCATCTCAGCCCGTTCGGGGTAACTGATATTCAGGACCCCGAGGGGTTGATTTTCACTCACCAGTGGAACCGATACATTGACTACGATTCCCGCGCGACCAAAAGCGTGGACAAGTACTTGCCAAGCGCCAGGGGTATTGGCGTAGTCATGCGTTAAAACGGTTTGCCGCATGCGCACTGCTTGCCCAGAAAGGGTGGCATCTACGGGCATGCGCTGTGCAACCTCCAGCACTTCAGGTGAGTGCCCGTGCGCAGCAATCAGGTCGAACCACTTACCTGAGTCATCAATCAGGTGCAGCAGGGCATGCTGGCCGGTGGTGTTGCGGGCTAGTTGGCGCAAGGCTTCTTCGGCCACGTTGCGCTCATCTGAATGGGTTTGCAGGGCGGTGATGAGCTGATTAGAAAAGGTCAGTAGCTCATTGTGATGGTGAAGCTCGCGCTCTTTGCGCTGAAAGACAGCCAGCAGCAAGCAAATGGAGGCACTCAACGTTACGACATAGGCAATAGGGGTGTGAGGGGAGTTGAAAGCTAGGCCCCCACTCAGAATCAACCAGGCTCCGTTTATTGCGCGCAACGCAAAAAGACCTGCTGCCAATTGCTCCATGCGGCTTTGATTCCAGAGCGCCCAAGAGACCGATCCAAGGGAAATAAACAGCACGGTTGCCGCCAACCAAGAGGTCGCTGATGGATAGGTAAAACGGGTGCCAATACTCAAAGCCATTAGGGCGATAGTGAGCACCAACGTGTCGCGCCAGTTGAAGCTGTATCCACGGTAGCGCAGTGAGCCACCAATCATGGTGGTGTAGCCAAAAGCGGCTAACGGCATGATGAGCAGAAGGTAATAACGGGCATTGTTGCCGGCATCGATCTCCATGCGCATTACTAGGGTCAATACGGCGGCCAGGCCAACACAGATATTGGCAATGCCCCAGTAGGCAAAATGGCTGCGGTCGCCTTTCTCGGCAAACCACATACCAAGGAATAGCAACCCAATCAGGCTATTCCCAGCAAGAAGTACGAGATCATTCATGAATCATTGGCGGCGCGTTAGGGCTTGGGTATGTCAGATTGGACAAGAGTGCAAAATCACTCACCGGCAATTTACGCCTACAGTTTGCCGAGTTTGAGCCCGACACCTACTTACGAACTTAATTTTAGAAATGGATGGTAGCAGTGCTAATACTCAGTAAACGGCAGAACTGAAAGTTTATTAAGCCCATGGCGGAAACTTGTTTGCTGGATGCAACGCTTCGGATGGGGAGGCCTAGCCTGCGCGGTAGAATGCGCCTATGAATTGGATTTCCTTTACCGGTATTGGCGTGGGCGCCGCCTTGGGCGCTTGGCTCCGGTGGCTGCTGGGCATGTGGCTGAACCCCCTGTT
This sequence comes from uncultured Rhodocyclaceae bacterium, assembly GCA_964499485.1. Classification (GTDB taxonomy): domain Bacteria; phylum Pseudomonadota; class Gammaproteobacteria; order Burkholderiales; family Rhodocyclaceae. The sequence continues at coordinate 45,284 of CAZCLF010000012.1, forward strand.
TGTCAGCATTCCGATGGGCACGCTTGCAGCAAACCTGTTGGGTGCTTATTTGGTGGGCGTGGCTGTCATGGTGTTTCATATCAATACGAGCTTGCCGCCCGAGTTGCGATTGTTCCTAGTCACCGGTTTTTTGGGCGGCCTCACCACCTTTTCTACCTTTTCTGCCGAGGTTGTTGCCCTGATACGCACGGAAGCTTGGGCGTTGGCCGCGGCTGCTGCCAGTGTGCATCTATTCGGCTCATTGCTGATGACGGGGCTAGGCATCTACACCATTCAACGTTTGGCCCAGTAGCATGAAGTTTGATCCCCAAGCTCGGCTGGCCGCCCGGCCGTCGATTAGCTATGACGATGAATTACCGGTCAACCAAAAGCGGGCCGATATTGCCGCCGCCATTCGCGACAATCAGGTGGTGATCATCTGTGGCGAAACCGGATCCGGTAAGACAACGCAACTCCCAAAAATTTGTCTTGAGCTCGGTCGCGGCAGCCATGGCCTGATTGGTCATACCCAGCCCAGGCGTATTGCCGCACGGGCCACCGCCACACGGATTGCACAGGAGCTCAAGGGCGAGCTCGGTCGCCATGTCGGCTACAAGATCCGCTTTACCGACAAGGTGTCTGAAGCAACGTATATCAAGCTGATGACCGATGGCATTCTGCTGGCTGAAACGCAAGGGGACCCCTTACTGCGCCAGTACGACACGCTCATCATTGATGAGGCCCACGAGCGCAGCCTGAACATTGACTTCCTGCTGGGCTATCTGCGTGAGGTGTTACAGAAGCGCCCGGAGCTCAAGCTAATAGTCACATCCGCGACCCTGGATGCCGAACGTTTCAGTAAGCATTTCACTATCGATGACCAGCCAGCCCCGGTGATTGAGGTGTCGGGGCGTCTGTACCCGATTGAGATGCGCTATCGCCCCTATGGCGTTGATGACGACCGAGATGTGAACGACGCGATTGTCGATGCTGTCGATGAAGCCCACCGAACGGGCCCCGGCGACGTGCTGGTATTCTTGCCCGGCGAGCGCGAGATTCGCGAAGCCGCCGAGGCGCTACGCAAGCATCATCCTGCCGGCACTGAAATTTTGCCCTTGTTTGCCCGCCAGTCGGCACAAGAGCAAAGTCGCGTCTTCCAGTCGCATGGGGGGCGCCGTGTCGTGCTTGCCACCAATGTGGCGGAAACGTCACTTACGGTTCCAGGCATTCGTTATGTGATTGATACGGGCGTTGCTCGCGTCAAGCGTTACTCGCATCGCAACAAGGTCGAGCAACTACAGGTCGAACCGATCGCCCAGTCGGCAGCCAAGCAGCGCGCTGGGCGTTGCGGTCGTGTGGCCAGTGGGGTCTGCATACGCCTTTACGCCGAGGATGACTTCAACAAGCGTCTGCCGCATACCGAGCCGGAGATTCTCCGCTCTTCACTGGCTGGCGTGATTCTGCGTATGAAGTCCCTGCATCTTGGCGATGTCGAGGACTTTCCCTTTCTTGAAGCGCCGCTACCGCGCATGATCGCGGACGGCTACCAGCTGCTCGCTGAGCTGGGCGCCATTGATGAGGAAACCAAACAGCTCACCAAGGTCGGTACCGAGTTGGCGCGCCTGCCGCTAGACCCGAAGATCGGGCGCATGATTCTGGCGGCGCGCAAGGAAGGCGCCTTGCGCGAGGTACTAATCATTGCTGCTGCACTGTCTTCGCAAGACCCGCGCGAACGGCCTCCAGAGCAGGCTGGTAGTGCTGATCAGGCACATGCCAAATGGAAAGACGAGAAGTCTGAGTTCCTGTTCTGGCTGAAGCTCTGGAATGCCTGCGATGAAGTGTGGAAGCATGAGTCGCAAAGTAAGCAGCGCCAATGGTGTAAATCAAACTTCCTGTCGTGGCTACGTGTGCGCGAATGGCGTGACATTCACGCCCAGCTGCATGTGTTGTGCACCGAGCATGGCTGGAAAGAATCAGATCTGCCCGCCTCGTTTGATGCGATCCACAAGGCGCTACTCACCGGGTTGCTCGGCCACATTGGTTTGAAAAGCGAAGAAGAGCCGCATTACCTCGGCGCGCGTGGCATCAAATTCTTTATCCATCCTGGCTCAACGCTGCAGAAGAAAGCAGGGCGCTGGATCATGGCCGGCGAGCTGGTCGATACCTCCCGTCTGTTTGCGCGCACGATTGCCAAGATCGAGCCAGAATGGCTGGAGCAGGTTGGGGCGCATCTGGTGCGTCGTCATGCCTATGAGCCGCACTGGGAAAAGAACTCTGGGCAGGTCGTGGCGTGGGAGCGTGCCACGCTGCACGGCATCCTGCTCTACGCCAAGCGGCGTATCCATTACGGCCCTAAGGACCCCAAGCTGGCGCGCGAACTTTTTATTCGCGGTGCTTTGGTCAATGGGCAGGTGCATGAAGACTTTGCCAAGCGTGCGCGCTTTTTCCAGCATAACCAGAAGCTGATCCGTGACATTGAAGCACTCGAACATAAGTCGCGTCGCCCCGATGTGTTGGTTGATGACGAGCTGATCTATGCTTTCTACGACAGCAAGCTACCGTCGGACGCCATCACGCTTGCTGCCTTTGAGCACTGGCGCAAAGAGGCTGAGCAGAAAGAACCGAAGCTCTTGTTCCTCGAGCGCGAACAGCTCATGCGTCACGAGGCAGCAGGCATCACGACGGATACCTTCCCGCATCATTTGGAAGTGCATGGCCAACGCCTGAAACTTAGCTACCACCACGATCCGGGTGCCAGCGATGATGGCGTGACGCTGTCATTGCCGCTCGCCTCGCTCAATCAGATTTCACACAACCGTTGCGAATGGCTGGTGCCCGGCTTGCTCAAGGAAAAAGCGGTGGCCTTGCTCAAGACGCTGCCGCAGAAATTCCGCCATCGTCTGCAACCACTCGATGCGTTTGCCGATGCATTTTGCGAAAGCGTCGCTGATGGCAAACAGGATCAAAGCGAGCCGCTGGTACGTGCCCTGACCCGGGCCGTCGAGGAAAAGCTGGCCATGAAGTTGCCACTTGACGCTTTCCGCCCTGGCGAACTGCGGCCACATCTATCTATGAATTTCCGCCTGCTAGACGAGCATGGCGGCACCCTGACCTTGTCGCGCTCACTGCCGGAATTGCGCGCACAGTATGCCGACCGTGTTGAGCAGAGTTTTGCCGAGGCGGAGGTCAAGTTGGACCGTGCAGATCCTGATGCAACCGACAATGAGGGGGAGTTGACTGGACTCACCAGTTGGAGCTTTGGTGATTTGCCGGAGTTGCTGGAGGTCAGTATCAAGGGCCGTAAGG
>CAZCLF010000012.1:48668-54166 GCA_964499485.1 uncultured Rhodocyclaceae bacterium
TGGAGCTTTGGTGATTTGCCGGAGTTGCTGGAGGTCAGTATCAAGGGCCGTAAGGTGGTTGGTTTCCCCGCGTTGGTGGATGACGGCGAAAGCGTGTCATTGCGCGCGATCGATAGTGAGGAAAAGGCACGTGCGCTGCATCGGCTCGGACTGCGCCGGCTGTTTGCACTCAACCTCAAGGATCAGCTCAAGTTCATTGACAAGAGCCTGCCCGGCCTGCGCGATATGGCCCTGCAGTACATGCTCTTTGACAAGGCGGGCGGGAGTGAGTCGGAGCTCAAAGCGCAGATTCTTGCCGTAACGCTGGAGCGCAGTTGTCTGATGGATCCTTTGCCAGCGACTCAGGCCGAGTTTGATGCGCGCCGGGACAGCGCACGGGGACGCATCACGCTGATAGCGCAGGAGGTCGCGCGTCTCATTGCCACGATTCTGACCGAGCAGGCCGCATTAGCTAAAAAACTGGCTGGAATGAACAAAGCTTTCCCAGCGGCCTGCGCAGATATTCAGGCCCAATTGAGTGGCTTGCTTGCCCGTCACTTCATCACGCAGACGGCGTACGAGCGGTTGCAGCACTATCCGCGTTATCTCAAGGCGGCCGTATTGCGGCTCGATAAGCTGCGTGCTGATCCTGCCCGCGATGCCCGTCAATTAGCCGATTGGCAAAGTGTCGCGAAACTGTTTGAGCGCGAATGGGTCAATCAGCAAAAGAGTGGTGTGCGCGATCCGGCATTGGAAGAGTTTCGTTGGCTGCTAGAAGAGTTGCGCGTGGCCCTATTTGCGCAGGAGTTGCGTACCCCTTCCCCGGTATCGGTGAAGCGCTTGCAGAAAATGTGGGAAGCCCGTCCGCGGGCATGACAAAGGAATGATCGATGGCTGAAGTCTTGCGTGCCTGTATTCTCGCCAGTCGCGATCTGTTGCGTCCCGGCATGTTGTTGCAGGCCTTGTGGCCACCCATCGCAGCCATGGCGATGTGGGGTGTGGTTGCCGCGGCGGTATGGACGCCTGCGAGCGCTGAACTCCAGGCGCATTTTCCCGACTGGAGCTGGCTCTCTGGCAACTGGGTTGCGGACTGGCTTGCCAATATTGCGCTTGTCATGGCGTTTGCGCCGTTGGTGTACTTCACTACGCTGATGTTGCTGGCGGCGTTTGCCTTGCCGCGCATGATGAATCTGGTGGCGCTTCACGACTACCCTGATCTCGCTCGCGCCGGTCGTGGCGCGTTCTGGGGTAGCCTGATCAATACACTCATTGCCGGGCTGGTGTTTGTTGCCGGCTGGTTGCTGACATTGCCGTTGCTCTTGATTCCCGGCGTATTGCTGGTGCTGCCCTTGTTTTGGCTGGCCTGGCTGAATCAGCGTACCTTCCGTTATGACGCGCTGGCTGAACATGCCACGCCGAGCGAGCGTTATGCAATGATCCGTGACAGTAAGTCGCAGCTGTATATGGCTGGTGGCATCAGTGCGCTGCTAGCGCACATCCCCATCATCAATCTGCTGGCGCCAGCATGGACCGCGTTGGTCTTCGTTCATCTCTGTCTGCAGCGGCTGCGCATGCTGCGCGGTGAGGGTGTGGTGTGGGAGCAGGTATGAGTCATCCATCAAACAGCATCAGTGGTTTCGGGGCCATCATCATTGGCGATGAAATCATGCGCGGGAAACGCCAAGATGTGCATTTTGCAAAGCTGCGTGAAGTGTTCGCCACACGTGGCCTCAAGCTGCAGTGGGTCGAATATCACGGTGATGATCGCCCGCATTTGATTGAGGTGTTTCGCCGTACCTTGGCGAGCCAAAATATTGTGTTCAGCTTTGGTGGCATCGGCGCGACCCCGGATGACCATACTCGCCAGGCAGCTGCTGCTGCGGCAGGCGTACCGCTACAACTCAATACGGATGCCGAGCGCGAGATTCGTGCCCGCATGGCAGAGACCGGGCAGGAAGTTACTCCGGGGCGGCTCGAAATGGGTGTCTATCCGCAAGGCAGCCGAGTCATACCAAATCCTTACAATCGGATTCCTGGTTTCAGCTATGCCCATCATCATTTCTTTCCCGGTTTCCCCGTGATGGCACATCCGATGCTCGAGTGGGTGCTCGACACCTACTACGCAGCATACTTTCATCAGCATGCCGAGGCCGAGGCCTCAATCATTGTCTGGGAGGGGATCGAAGGCGTGATGACACCACTGATGGTGTCAGTGGAGAAGCGGTTTTCGGGCGTCAAGGTCTTCAGCCTGCCTTCGGTGGGCAACGCTCAGGTCAAGCGACACGTTGAGCTCGGTGTGCGCGGGGCTCCAGATGAGGTGGCGCCCGCGATGGCCGCGCTTGTCGAAGGGGTGACGGCGCTCGGTTACACCTTCGACAGGCGCTAAGCCTGAATACGCAGTTCTGATTCAGCGTGTCAGTACGACTTTTGCATCAGCACCAGTCAGGCCAGGTTCTGACGCCAAACGCCCCAGTGAGCTTTCGGCGTCGACGCGGCTTGCGTAGTGATTGATGCGCACTTCATACGCACCATGTTGCTTGACTACGGCAGCTGGATAACCCGCGTCATTCAATGCAGCAGCAACCTTGCGCGCATCGCCTTGCTTTGCCTCAGCGGCAGCTACAACGCGCCACTTGCCGCCCATGATGGCAATCCCTTGTCCGGCTTGTGGCTCAACGGAGGCGATGAAGCGGGAAAGCTCGGCCGGGGTCGCTGAACCCACACTCTGTGCCGGCTTTTCAAAGAAGCGAGCCCAGAACGCGGTTGGCTGATCAAGAGTCACAACACCTTCACTACGGGTGGCCACCTCAACCTTGCCTTCGAAAACGCAAGCAGCATCATGCTCCTTATCGGTCATTGCCCAATAATCGGTGCCACGGATACCGATCGTGGCCGTTGAAACTGTTAGATCAACTTTGCGTTTTCCCGTGAGCTTCGCCAGGCTGTTACTGGCGTAGCGGAAAAAACCCTGCGTCAACTTAAAGCCGGCATCAACCGAGACGCCATTGTTGTCTTTGTCGCTGCGCAGGCGCTCGACCTGTAGTCGGCTGTTCGCACCTAGGCGAATCGTGCTGGCATCTGGAAGACTCAAGAGCATGCGTGCGCCACTGACAACGGTATCTGGGCTACGAACTTGCATGCCTGGTTGCACTGCTTCGCGACGCTCGCCTTGCGCCCCGCGCTCAACCCAAGCAGGATATTGCACTGCCTCTACGCGTGCAGTCGCTGCAGATGCAGCGAGCGGGAAAAGTTGGGCGCTGAGTAGAGCACCGAGTAGCGCGAGGGTCTGACGCGAATAAAACATTGAGATCTCCGGAGGGGTTGATACTGCTTTGTTATTCATACAACGTTTCACTCTGACATAAAAATGCCCCGGCAGTTCTGCCGGGGCATAAAACTGACTCGACAGGATGAGGAAGAGTCAGTGGAGGAAGCGGGTTAAGACGATGGCAATCGGGGCATTGGCGGTGTTAGACCTTTTTCGATTTCGCACCTGGCTTAGGTTTGGGGGTTGCAGCCAGACCAGCCGCATACGCGTCGAGTTGTCGTGCTGTTTTATTCAAGTGGGCGCATGCCGTGCCAACAGAACCTAGCGCTGATTTGGCAACACTGACAGTGGCATTAATTGCGGTGTCGGTACCGGGGGGCGCATGTTTGGCGAATTCATCAAGGTCAGAAGCCAACGTTTGACTGAGCTCCGATAACTGGGTTTCCAGTGTTTGGCTCAGTGCTTCACGGGTTTCGCTCCCAATGGCATACATTCCCTGAGACCACTGCGTTACCTTGTCTGTGGCTGGCTGTGCCAAGGTAGCCTGAATGGCGATGAAGTCTTGGAGGTCTTTCGCTGCGAGGAGGGCGCTGGTGGCACTTGCCGAGTCCTCGAACATGTTGCGAGCCATGTTCAGGTTGAAGGTCGTTAGGCGTTCAATCCCGAGCCAAGCGGTATTGGTCAGGGTGAGCAGACCCTCGACTTGCGCCTTCGGTAAGCTGGCAAAGTGAGCGGCAGAAAACGAATTGGGCATAACAACCTCCTGAGTGCATCGCAAATGGTGCGGCGCAACATGTGGTCATTATAGGGGGCGATCCGTCCCCGTCAAGCATTATTTTGTGCATCGCACAAAATAATGCTTTCCTTGCGGTTAGGGCTTATTCGGGCTGGACTGGCTTCCAGATGGCAGAGTTATGCTGCTGCGCGATGTCGGTGCCGGCTCAGCGGGGCCACTATTGCGCGGTTGGATGACCGCGCGGACACGGCCGTCACCGCCCGACTTGCCAGCACTGCTGCTATTGGTGACTGTGTAGTTCTCAATGCGGGCGTCATAACGGATGAATTGACCACGCACTTCATCTTGTCCGCTTTTCAAATAAGCGCGGGTGTAGAAGTCCGTCTGTTGAGTCCGGTCACTGTGCTCGATGCGCTCGGCCTCGCCATCCACGTATTCGTTGCTGTTTTCGCGCTTTTGGCGGAAGCGGGCTAGGCCACCCTCGCCACCCTCCGCAACGCTTGTCTGGAAACCATTTGCATCTTGGCTTACCACGACGCGATTGCTCCGGATGATCATGGTGCCCTTGGTCAGGATCACGCGCCCTTCAAGAATATGTTGCTTCTTGACGTCATCGACCGTGATGCGGTCCGCTTCAACCTGAACCGGCTTTGTGCTGTCGGCTTTCTCTGCGTAGACATGAGCGCTACCCAGCAAAGTGAGGAGGGAAGTACAGATGAGTAGGGGCTTGTACATGGGCGTCATTTGGGTTGAGGCGCGATAGTGCCGTTGATTCGGCCGTGCAAAACAGAAATTTGCGTCTTGTTATTCGCTTCCAGCCCTTGTCCATGCAGCACTGATGTCCCTTGAGTGATCGTAACGGGGACGTTGGTGCGGGCAACTTCATCATCCGGAAGCAGGGTCATGCGGCTACTGGTGATTTGGGTAGGCGGCGAATTGGGGTTGTCATGCACAATCTTCACATTGTTTTCGAGCTCGACCGTCTTTCCACCTTCAATCAAGAACGCTTTGTCCGCAATGATCACCGTGGGACGCTGCGTGTGGTACGTCATGCGCGGTTTCGTCACCTCGGTTGAATCATCATCGGCATAGTGCAGCATATGCGTTGCGTTCAGGGTTTGATAAAGCTTGCCGCTGGCATCAAAGCGCTTGACGGTGAAATTCTCAACAAAGTAGTCAGGATCATGCCGCACGGACCCTTGTTGACCGGGCTCGACCTTGCTGGTTTGGTCGAGCCAGAACGTCAGCCCTGTTAAGGCCAGCAACATCAGGATAGGCAATAGCGCAAAGTTGTTATAGCGCACGGCGGTCAGATGATGCGGGCGTTGAAAAGGTCATGCATGCTGAGCGCACCAACCAATCGGCCGCCATCATCTACGACAGGCAACACAAACGTTTTATAGCGTTCCATCAACTCAACCGCTTCCGCTGCAAGTCGGTCAGGGCCAATCGAGCGCGGGTTGGTGGTCATGACGGCCGTGATGGCCGTGCGCTTGATGTCGGTCTCGTGTTCTA
>CAZCLF010000013.1:0-53770 GCA_964499485.1 uncultured Rhodocyclaceae bacterium
TGCTCGAACATCATGGTGGTGAAGTGCCGAATGATCGCGAGGCGCTGGAAGCGCTACCTGGTGTCGGCCGCAAGACAGCGAATGTGATCCTCAACACTATCTTTGGTGAACCGACGATTGCTGTCGACACACACATCTTCCGCTTTGCTAATCGCACAAAAATTGCCCCGGGCAAAGATGTGCGCGCTGTCGAAGATAAGCTGGTCAAATTTGTGCCCAAGGATTTCATCGTTGATGCGCATCATCTGATGATTCTGCACGGGCGTTATGTCTGCAAAGCACGCACGCCGGAGTGCTTCCGCTGCGTCATCAACGACCTGTGTGAATTCAAAGAAAAGAACCTGCCATGAGTCTATTCAACCCATCCCGTGATCAGGTTCGCACCTTTTTCATCGACGCCTGGCGGAAAGAACGCGAGAGCCTGCCGCAAACGCCGTTGGAGATGCAGGCGTCGACTTTCGTCAAATGGCATCCTGAATACCATGCCTTGCTTGAGGCCCCCGACGCATTGACGCGCGAATGGACGCCGGAGGATGGGGAGACAAACCCCTTCTTGCATCTGTCGCTCCACCTAGCCGTCTATGAGCAGTTACAGATTGATCAGCCGCCCGGCCTGCGTGATGCCTTCACCAAGCTCTGTGACAAACATGGCAATCAACACGACGCCTTCCACGACGTGCTCGAATGCCTTGGGGACATGGTGTGGAAGGCTCAACGTGATGGCCTTCCCCCTGACGGGGAGGCTTATGTCGAAGCGGTACGCAGAAAACTGTAAAACAGCCTCGGCTCATGCCATGATGTGCAAGCCCGCATCCTCAGATGCGGTTCGGCTACATCCATTTACGTAGCCGTATTGAATGAGCTCACAGGAGTTTGGCATGCAATCACCTCGTCGCCGCTTTCTACGCCAGTCAGTTGCCTTACTTCCTGCGGCCGGTTTAAGCGGGTTGATTGCCGACGCGCTGGCGCAAAATGGAAGCCCACCGCAACAAGGCATGAGAAAGCTAAATGGCGATGTTCGCGTCAATGGGGTGCCAGCAAAACTAGGCACCCTTGTTGGCCCCGGCGACACTGTCACCACTGGCAAAGGCGCGACAGCGATTTATGTCGTCGGACAAGATGCCTATTTACAACGGGAGTCTTCATCTATCAGCTTTGCCCAGCGCATCCTGCGCGTCATCAGCGGCAAATTGCTATCGGTGTTTGGCCGTGGCGACAAGGAAATCAGAATCCCGACAGCAACCATCGGCATTCGCGGCACAGGTTGTTATATCGAGACCGAGGGCAAGGGGAAGCACGCACGCACATACTTCTGTCTTTGCTATGGAGCGGCTGAGGTCACACCCAACGCCGCACCACAGCAAAAAGAGCTTGTTGTCAGCCAGCACCATGACAAGCCACACTGGATCCACAATGATGCAAACATGCCGCGCAGTATGGTCAGTGCGGATGTCATTAACCACAGTGATATCGAGCTAGAAATGCTGGAAGCACTGGTTGGGCGTGTCCCACCCTTCCTGGCAAACAACACCGGTGGCTACAGCTACTGATCAGCCCGGCGGGGCCACTTTCAATACTTCATCGATCGTGGTCTGGCCAGCGGCCACTTTCATAGCACCTGAGATACGTAGCGGTTTCGTGCCCTCGCGAGCCGCCAGATCACGCAGATCGGCAAGGTCCGCGTGGGCGCCCAGCAGTTTCTTGAACTCAGGGGTGAGTAGTAGCACTTCGTAGAGCCCCACGCGCCCCATATAGCCGGTCATACGGCAGTCCAAGCAACCGACTGGTGAGTAAATTTGGGCGGGCGCCTTCGCTTTCCAGGGCGTGACCAGATTATTCCAAGCGGTTTCCTCATCCGGACTAATTGGATGCGCCTGCTTGCAGGCCGGGCAGAGGGTACGCACCAAACGTTGCGCCATCACGCCGAGGACGGTGGCATTAATCAAATAGGAGGGCACCCCTAGATCCAGCATCCGCGTGATGGCCGACGCGGCATCATTGGTGTGCAGGGTAGAGAGCACTAAGTGGCCGGTCAATGCCGCTTGGATTGCCATCTCGGCGGTTTCCAGATCGCGGATTTCGCCGATCATGATGATGTCCGGATCTTGCCGCATCAGTGCGCGTACGCCGGCAGCAAAATTCACCCCGATATCCGCCTGCACCTGCACTTGGTTAAATGAGCTCTCGACCATTTCAATGGGGTCTTCGAGCGTGCACACATTGACCTCATCGGTCGCCAGCTGCTTGAGCGTGGTGTAGAGGGTTGTTGTCTTGCCCGAGCCGGTAGGGCCTGTCACCAGAATGATGCCGTTGGGGCGGCTGGTCATACCATCCCAGCGCGACTTGTCTTCCGGTGAAAAGCCCAGATCAGCAAAATCACGCACCAGGACTTCCGGGTCAAAGATACGCATGACCAGCTTTTCGCCAAAGGCGGTCGGAATCGTTGAGAGGCGCAACTCAACTTCTTGCCCGTCCGGCATGCGTGTTTTGATACGACCATCTTGTGGGCGCCGTTTTTCAACCACATCCATACGCCCCAGAATCTTGATGCGGCTGGTCATCGCATTGAGTACCGACTTGGGTATCTGGTAGACCTGATGGAGCACACCGTCGATCCGGAAACGCACAATACCTAGCTCACGCCGGGGCTCAATGTGAATATCACTGGCACGCTGATCGAAGGCGTACTGCCAAAGCCAATCAACAATACGAACGATGTGCTGGTCATTCGCATCGAACTGACGATTGCTGTTGCCCAGCTCAACCAACTGCTCAAAGTTCGAAGCGCCGCTGTTACCGTCGCCTGAGCTCATGGCGCCCTTAACCGAGCGTGCAAGGTTGTAGAACTCGACTTGGAAGCGAGTGATGTCGTTCGGGTTAGCCACAACCAACCGAATATCCTTGCGAATAATCGGCTGCAGCTCCTTCTCCCACTCGCGCATGAATGGCTCAGCAGTGGCGACCACCACCTCGTGTGGTTTTACCTCGACCGGCAAAATACCAAAACGAGTGGCATAGGCACTACTCATGACTTCGGTCACGGCGGCGAAATTCACCTTGAGCGGGTCAATATGCACGTAATCCAGCCCAGCCCAGCCTGCCATCCATTGCGTCAGGCTATCTAGATCCAGCACCCGATGCGGTGGCTTCAGGGACTTCCAACGTTGCTCCGCGATCAAGACCAAGGGATGTGTTGCTCCTTGGTAATAGCGGCGCTCATGTTTGAACTGTGCTGCCGCATCAGTTTCGACCAATCCTTCCACCATAAGAGCATCTACGAGCTCAACCAAACTGAGCTTTCGTGTAACTCTGCTCGTTGCACCGGCATTGGCTGACTCAATGCGACCTGACTGTAAGTTGGAAGAACTCATGACATACCTTGGGTATCGGACGTTTGACACTATAACGGAGCATCCTGCCATTCAAATCAAATGAGCTTGTGTCAAAAAATAGCCAATACGGCATCACTGTGGGAAAAGCACATCAAAAGGCGCCAAAACAACCAAATCCATAATGCTACTGGGCTAACGACGATAGGACATTGAACCAACCACCGCACATTCTCAATAGCTATTAAGAACCAACTATCGATAGCCCATAAACCCTTTAGTTAGACAATGGATTGTCGATATTGAATTTGATTTGAAAAATTTACTCTTCAAATCAAGTGAAAATCCTAAAAACCAATTGAAATCATGGCAATAGGGTTTTTAAAAAATCTTTGAGTAATTACTAAAGTTTCCACGTGAAGTGCCGCTAATGCATCTGTGACAGCGGAAATCGCACCGCTGCCTAAGTCAAAGACCGACGCAGTATCCCGGTGATTAACGCAGCGGAAACAAACAGGAGAGTTCACCATGGCACAGATTATTAACACCAACCTTGCGTCGCTGAATGCGCAACGCAACCTCAACACCTCGCAGAGCTCCCTGCAGAGCGCTCTCCAGCGTCTGTCCTCGGGTCTGCGTATTAACAGCGCAAAAGATGACGCTGCCGGTCTGGGTATTGCTGACCGCTTCAACTCGCAAATTCGCGGCTTGAACCAAGCAACCCGTAACGCCAACGACGGTATCTCCCTAGCCCAAACGGCTGAAGGCGCCCTCGGTACCATCGGCGACAACCTGCAACGTCTGCGCGAACTGGCCGTTCAGTCCGCCAACGCCACCAACACCTCGATCGACCGCGCTGCTCTGCAAGCTGAAGTTGATCAGCTGGTTGCTGAAATTGACCGCGTCGCCAGCACCACCGCCTTCAACGGCGTGAATCTGCTCGACGGCACCTTCACTGCAGCCACCTTCCAAGTGGGTGCCAACGTTGGTCAAACCATTTCGATTACCGCTAACAGCGCCCGTACCAGCGTTATCGGTACCGGTAGCCAGTCCGCCGTGAGCGGCGTGGGTGACGACAGCGCAATGTCGACCGGTGACGTGATCATCAACGGTGTGACCATCGGCGGCTCCTCCGCTGCTGACGATGCATCCTCTTCGACTGGCGCAGCATCTTCCGCCATCGCCAAGGTTGCAGCAATCAACCGTTACAGCGAACAAACTGGCGTAACCGCCTCGGTGAACACCAACACCGCTGAAGGCGCCGCCATGACGGCAAACGCCCAAACCGGCACCATCACCATCAACGGCGTAACCACCGGCTCGATCTCGACCACCACTGACTTGGCTGTGACTCGTCAATCTGTGGTTGCAGGTATCAATGCAATCTCTGACCGCACCGGCGTGGTCGCAATCGATACTGGCGATGACAATAGCGGCGTCAAGCTGGTTGCTGCAGACGGTCGCAATATCGCTGTTAGCTTTACGACAGTCACCTCCGCAGGTACCGGCGTCACTGCTGACGCAGTGACCTACGGTAGCTACTCGCTGAGCTCCAGCAAGACCATCAAGATCACCGAAGGTACGGGTACCATCGCCAACACGGGTCTGCGTGCGGGTGAATACGCTGCACAGCAAGCCTATGTCACCGCCAAGGATGCCGGCACAACCACCGCCCTCGCCTCGGGTGATATCAAGATCAACGGCGTACTGATCGGCGCTTCGCTGAGCAGCTACGACACGGCATCTTCGGCTTCGCAAGCTGCATCGGCAATCGCTAAGGCTGCTGCAATCAACAAGGCCAGCGCTGAAACCGGTGTAACCGCATCGGCCAAGAACGAACTGTCTGGCTCGGCAATGACGGGCGCAGCAGCTGCGGGTACGATCACCATCAACGGCGTGACCACCGACTCGTTCTCAACAGTCAGTGATACTGCCAAGGACCGCGCTGCAACCGTTAATGCAATCAACGCGATCTCCGGCCGTACTGGTGTAGTAGCAATTGATGGCGGTTCCGATAGCCTCGGCGTGAAGCTGGTTGCAGCAGACGGCCGTAATATCGTCCTGTCCTTCGGCACCCACACCGCCGCTTCGACTGGTGTCTCGGCAGCTGGCACCTACGTGGGTCGCGTCACACTGACCTCGGCTGGCTCGATTGATATCGATCGCGGCACCACCGCAACCGGTACAGCTAACCTGGGTATTGATGCAGGTGTGTATGGTTCAGGTAAGAGCGGTCAAGCCCTTGATCTGATTGATCTGACCTCGGTGTCCGGTGCCAACGCAGCAATCACGGCAATCGACAACGCCCTTGCTCAAGTCAATGCGGCTCGAGGCGACCTGGGTGCTGTTCAAAACCGCTTCAATGCAACCGTCTCGAACCTGCAAACGACTGCCGAAAACCTGACGGCATCCCGTAGCCGGATTGTGGATGCTGACTTTGCGGCTGAAACTGCTAACCTTACCCGTGCGCAGATTCTGCAACAGGCTGGTGTAGCGATGCTGGCTCAGGCCAACGCGCTGCCACAGCAGGTTCTGACCCTGCTGCAAGGTTAAGCTAACCGTATCGCGTAGGTCTGCAAGGGGTGTCAGCGCAAGCTGTCACCCCTTCAGACCAGAGCAAGGAGACGGAACATGGGTATTCCAACAGTCAGCAGTCAGGTTAGTAGCAAACTATCGCTACCGACCCCGCCTGCGCAAAACAGCGGCCAAACTGCGCCTGCTGTGGCTGTGGCTGCCCAGGCCCAACCTGAGCAGACCCCAGATACGGCGACGCAGTCTGTGCAACTGGCCGATGCGATCAAGGAAATTGAGATTGCAGTTCAGGCTAAGGCTAATAATTTGCAGTTCTCTGTGGATGACACCACGGGCAGAACGATTGTTACCGTTGTCGACAGTGCAACTGGTGACATGATTCGCCAGCTACCGTCGGAAGAGGTGCTGGCGATTGCACGCAGTATCGAACAAATGAAGGGGTTCCTGCTTAGGGATTCAGCCTGAGCACCCGCATGAGTAAAAGCAAAAGGCCCGCGCTTGCGGGCCTTTTGCTTTTCAGCGCACCTTGCTGAAATGAACTATCGGGCCCACCCCAAGGCGGCTACAATGAATAAACACATCCGTTTGGAGTGGCATGGTTCGTGCATATTCAAAGCGTAAATAGCTTTTGCGGCAATAAATACTGCCCTACAGTTTTGCCACTAGCTTCCGTTAATCCTTACATCATCAAATGGTATTGATGTCATGGCGTCTTTAAGCTCTACCGGACTTGGCTCCGGTCTCGATATCGAAGGTCTGGTTACCAAGCTCATGGAAATCGAGCGGGCCCCGATTACCCAGCTCGCCAAAAAAGAGGCTGCCTTCCAGTCAAAAATCACAGCCTATGGCTCGCTCAAAGGAGCGCTGTCGACGTTCCAAACAGCCGTCAACAAGCTCAGCACCGCCAGCGCATTCAATACGCAAAAAGCCAGTGTTGCAGACACCACAGTTGCGACAGCCAGCGCTGCCAGCAATGCAAACATCGGAAGCTACACGCTTGAAGTTGAAAGTCTCGCACAGGCGCACAAGCTACGCACGGCAACGACCTATGCCGCAACAACCAGCACGGTCGGTAGCGGCGTCATTTCGATCGACTTTGGCAGTTACTCAGGAAGCACCTTCACGCTGAATGGCGATAAGAGCGCTAAAACAATCACGATCTCTGCAGCGCAAAACACGCTTTCAGGGGTACGTGATGCCATCAATAACGCTAACGCAGGTGTTACAGCAACGATTGTCAATGACGGTGGCGGATATCGGCTTCTGCTCACGTCGAACGATACCGGGCTAGAAAATCAACTCCGCATCCAGACGAGTGGCAGCCTCTCTGACTTGGCGTATGACGCAAGCGGCTCTTACCCAAGCAGCATGACCCAGTCGCAAGTGGCTAAGGATGCCGAGTTCACCCTTGACGGCATCAGCATGACCCGGTCGTCAAATACCATCACCGATGCGCTTGACGGCGTCACGCTCACCTTGGCTAAGACCAACGTTGGCAACTCAACGGTCCTATCCGTCATCCGTGACAGCAGCAGTATCGCGACGTCAATCCAAGGCTTCGTCACGGCCTACAACACGCTCAAGACAACGCTAACCACGCTGACGGGCTACAACGCGGAAACCAAGGTTGCAGGCACATTGCAAGGTGATGCGACCGCATTGTCTATCCAAGCTCAACTGCGTGGTGTGTTCAACACCATCCTGCCCTACGCAACGGGCGGCTATACCAGCCTTACCGATGCGGGGATCAGCTTCAAAAAAGATGGCACGCTGACGCTGGACACAGCCAAGCTGACTGCGTCTCTGAATGACTACAGCAAGGACATAGCCAGCCTCTTCACTACCGTTGGCAATGCCAGTGATTCGCTGATTAAGTACTCAAGCAGCACGGCTGCCACCAAGCCAGGCAACTATGAAGTCAATGTCACCCAACTAGCAACGCGCAGCACCCTCACTGGCGTTGGCGCGACAGGCTCATTAAAAATCACAGCGGGTGTCAATAACGCAATTGCAATGAGCGTTGACGGTACGGCACTCAGCATCACTTTGACGGCAGGTAACTACACGAATGCAACACTAGCCGCAGAACTGCAATCCAAAATCAATAGCGCCCTAAGCGACAAAGGCAGCTCTGTATTGGTAACAGCAGCCACAGCGGCCACTAGCACCGGCAGTATTGATCTCAGCACGCTCACCTATCCGTTTAGCCCAAGCACGGGCAATGACTCACTCCAAGTCACCATTGGCGGGGTTACGCAGACGATTTCGTTGGCTGGGGGAACCTATGCCAATGCGGCCGAACTTGCCACTGGACTCCAGACAGCCATCAACACAGCCTTTGGTGCAAATGCCTCAACGGTAAGCGTTGAAACCGGGAATCTCTTAAGGGTTAGCGGCTCGTTTGGACAAGCGGGTAACGTCAGCATTGCTGCCGATGGTTCAAGCACTTTATTGACTGACATCTTTGGGACAACGACCCAAGCTGCAGGGACTGAGTTCGCCATTACGTCGCAAGGCTACGGCTCAGGCTCCTCAGTCACACTAACAGCCAGTGCAGCAGTGACGAACCTATTTGGCTCTGCGACAACTGGTTCAACGGCCGTCAATGCTGCGGGTACGATTGGAGGGGTTACCGCAGTCGGGTTTGGACGAACCCTCACAGTGCCAAGCGGTAATGCGGCCGGACTAAAAATTGAGGTGCTTGGTGGCGTACTTGGTGCTCGTGGCACCTTAAGCATCGATTCTGGCTTTGCTGTCCGTCTTGACCAAGCCATCAGCAATACCATCTCTACCACCGGATCCATTGCTACGCGGACAGAAGGCCTAA
Organism: uncultured Rhodocyclaceae bacterium; assembly: GCA_964499485.1. Lineage (GTDB taxonomy): Bacteria > Pseudomonadota > Gammaproteobacteria > Burkholderiales > Rhodocyclaceae. Next base: position 8,689 of record CAZCLF010000013.1, read on the forward strand.
ACGGCTCCATTACCGCGCTTGCAGATCGCGGTGAAGTACTGGCTCGTCGCCTCACCGTTATTGAGGCAAGGTATCGCGCTCAGTTCAATGCACTAGACTCGATGATTGCTAGCATGCAGCAAACATCGACATTCCTTGAACAACAGCTCTCCTCACTGAACTCTTCCAAGAAGTAAAGGAAAAGACCATGTTCGCTGCGACAAAGAACTTTGCACAAAACTATGCCACTGTGGGAGTTGAAACAGGCGTTGCCGCTGCTAGCCCGCACAAGTTGATTCTGATGCTCTTTGATGGCGCAATTCTCGCCTTGTCTTCAGCAACGACCTACATGGCGCAGAACAATATTAATGAGAAGGGGAAGTCCATCTCTAAAGCCATCGACATCATCACCAATGGCTTGCGTGCCAGCTTAGACCTAGAAGTTGGCGGCGAATTGGCAGAACGTCTCTATGCACTCTATGACTACATGAGCGCGCGCTTACTGCATGCCAACCTGCATAACGATCCAGCGGCAATTGAGGAAGTTTCCCGTCTTCTCGGTGAATTGAAGGCTGCCTGGGCAGAAATAGCGGATGATCCCGCAGTAGTTTCAGCAAATCGTGCGGCTGCCTAGGGGCTAACATGCTTGCAATGCCAAGCCAAATCGAAATCTACGAAGAGATGACCACCCTGTCAGCGCGCATGGTTGAAGCTGCGCGCAGCAATGACTGGGATAGCCTGATTGAGCTCGAACGCTCCGTCAGTGCGCTGCGTTTGCGCCTTGCTGAAGACGACGAGAGCGCACGTCTTGCAAGCGTAGAGCGTGAGCGCAAAGCGGCCCTTATTCAACGCATCCTCGCTGACGATGCCGAAATTCGCCGTCATACAGAACCTTGGATGGAGCAGGTTCGCCAATTTCTCGGCGGTTCGCGCAAGAAGCGCCAGGTCGATCAGGCCTACGGCGCCCACAGCATCTGAGCATAGGTGGCCTATGTGCCACCTTGAAACACCCCACCCGCTGATCGGAGGCCGCTATGGCGCTGATACCGCCTGACGTAGGCGTCCGCATGCGCCTCCCCGGTGACGGCCCTCTTCAGCCCACCACGCCGATCAGTGGCATTCCAAGTGACCTGCCTGACTTACAACCTGGACAGATTTTCCAGGCCAGAATTCAGGAAATTCTTCCGGAAAATACCTATCGCGCTTTAGTTGCGGGTAAATCTTTAACACTCGCCTTGCCCGAGGGCGCAAAGGCCGGCGATGTTCTTGAGTTGGTTGTCATAGAACGTGGCGCCAAAGCCATCACGGCACGCACGGTCACCCCGGAGATGCCCGATGGTCCGGAGCTTGGCAAAAACACCACCTTATCCCCTGCCGCTCAATTAATTGGCCGCTTACTCAGCGAGGAGCCTGGCAGCCGCAGTGCTGCGCTCAATCGTGGCCAGCCCCTGCTCAATGCCCCCCCAAGCGCTACGGCGCCGTTAGCAAGCGCACTCCAACAAGCGGTTACACAAAGCGGCTTGTTCTACGAGGCCCACCAAGCCCAATGGATTGCAGGAAAGCTCCCTTTGGCGTCCTTACTGCAAGAGCCACAGGGGCAACTATCGAAACTCGTACCCAGCACGCCAGAAGCCCAAGTGCCCACTCGCGTTACCACCGAAACTGAAATCGTAACTTCCGGCACCACCAATAAGCCTCTGACTGCCGCTCCCGAAGACCTACGCACCACACTCCCCACCGAAACCACGACCACGACGAATCGAAGTGAACCGCAAGGATTACCAACCGAACTTAGACCGCTGGTACATCAGCAATTAGAAGCTGCCGCGAATCAGCGCTTGATGTGGCACGGGGAAGCTTGGCCCGGCCAACCGATGGAATGGGAAATCGAAGAGGAAAAGCAACAAGGAGGCCGCAGTGTCGAGGAAGAACAACCTTGGCTGACTACGTTGAAACTATCGACTCCTCGCCTTGGGAGTGTTGAGGCGCGGTTACGCATCTCTGGCAACAATCTTCAGCTAAATTTGACGACCCCAGTAGGCGCCACCGCCGCTGATTTACGTGACGAGTTACCCACGCTGACCGACGCGCTCGCTGCTGCGGGGATTACGCTCAAAGCTGCTCAGGTACGCCATGAATCCGAATGATGTCGCACAAGAGCGGGCGCTAGCAGTTGCCCTAGCCTACGCGCCCGGCGACGCAGCGCCAAAGGTAGTGGCGCGCGGGCGAGGTCTAATCGCCGAAGAAATCATTAATCGCGCCAAAAGCCATGGTGTCTACGTCCATGAATCGCCAGAACTTGTGACACTACTTTTACAAGTGGATATTGATGAGCATATCCCGCCACAACTCTATGTCGCAGTCGCTGAGCTACTGGCATGGCTCTATCAGGTAGAAGAGAAAGGCATCATGCCTTCTGGCATGGAATAAGCTTACTATTGTGCTCTACCCACCTGAGCAGTAAGCATGACTGAAATTGACACACTCCCCGCCGATCGCCCCGACGAAGACTTGAACACAGCTGATAGCTCTCCACCTGAAACACGGGCGGAGAGTGAGGTATTACATCTCGACGAGTACGGCGAATACCTTCTCCACAGCCCCCTCGAGATTCTTGCCGTGTTGCGGCAAGTCGCGGCGCAGGGCGATCTTGTAACCCTTTACTTCAACAGCGGCAAAGATTTCCTCCTAACGACCCTCCTTGCCGTCAATGAGCAGGAAGTCTTGCTGGACAAAGGTAGCAGCGAGGAAATGAATCGCCGTGCAGTCTCGGCTGACAAGATATTTTGTGTAACACGCCATGCAAAGGTCAAGCTGCAGTTCATTTTGACCGGGGTTAAGGAGGTCATGCACGATGGCCGCAGCATTTTTTCTGCCGCGCTCCCTGCAACGCTGCTTCGCCTGCAGCGCCGTGAGTATTTCCGATTAAATACGCCGCTTAATCGCCCGCTTGTCTGTCACATCCCCATGCAACACGAAGACGGAACGGTGGAAGTGTTTCAGCACAATGTTGTCGATATCAGCGTTGGGGGTATTGCCATACAGACTGATGGCATTGATTTCGCCCCTGAACAAGTGTTCGGCGACTGCAATCTGGCGCTTCCTGAGATCGGCGTGTTAAACCTGACACTGAAGGTTCGCAACCTGTATGAGGTTCCACTGCGCAATGGCCACCTGAGCAAGCGCGCAGGCTGTCAGTTTGTAGACCTGCCCCCCACCTCGCAGAACCTAATTCAGCGTTACATTGTGCGCATTGAACGTGAGCGCAAAGCCCGAGAGAGCGGCCTCGCCTGAACCGTTACTGCAAACTTGCCTGGGCACGCTCGTAGAGCGGTATGACTTCGGGTAAATGCAGGCGAATGTCTTGGATGCGACGCTCGTTGGACGGGTGCGTTGACAGGAACTCGGGCGGAGCGCCCTTGCTTGCCCGTCCCATCTTCTCCCACAGCGTAATTCCTGCACGCGGATCAAAACCACCACGGGCGGCCAACTCCATGCCGATCAGATCCGCCTCGCGCTCGTCACTTCTCGAGAACGCGCGCACGGCCAAGCCTTCACCTGCCGAGATAGCAACATTGGCAAGATCGCCGTAACGGCTGCCAGACGCCAGCATGCCGAGTACATCGCCCACCAACCCCGTCAAACTATTTTTAGCTGCTTGCTCACGCGCGTGCTCACGTAATGCATGGGCAATTTCATGCCCCATGATCACCGCCACCTCGTCGTCAGATAGTTTTAGGGTACTAAGCAAGCCAGTGTAGAAGGCGATTTTTCCGCCCGGCATACAGAAGGCGTTTATCTGCTTGGAGCCAATCAGATTGACCTCCCATTGCCACTGCGCGGCTCGCGTATTAAACCGCGGCGCATGCGGCAGAATGCGCCGCGCGATGGCGTGCAAGCGAACAAGTTGCGGGTGGCCAGCGGGCGCCAAGGCCTGCCTCGCATCGGCCTGTTTCAGCATTTCTCTGTACTGCTTGCCTGCTTGTTGCTCTAGCTGCTCTGCCGGCACGAGGGTGCGTAGCGCGGAAGGCTTACCAACATCCACACCTTCGGCACGCGCGCCTGAGAGCGAAACACTTATCAGCGCGACAAGCAGCACAGACCTCATTCGGCTTCGCCTCCCAATGCCTCCGTCAGGCTATTGAGCAGGCCTCGCAGTTCGCCGGCCATGATGGCAAAGTCAGCCTCGAACATATCGCTACCCTCACCCGCCTGTTCGGCTTGCTCCTTCAACACATCAAGAAAGGCCAAACGTTTGATTTGCAGTTGCTCAGTCAACACAAAGCTGATGCGATCGTTCCAGGTCAATGCCAGCTTGCCTGCCACCTTGCCTCGCCCAATATGCTGGTTAAGCTCAGCAGCCTCCAACGGGTGACGCGTGTATCGCACGCTACCGCCAGCATCGCCGGGCGAGCGTAGCTCGCAGTCCTGGTCAATCGTAAATGGCCCAGGCACTTCGCCCAACGATAACCACGTGGTCATTGCTGTGCCCGGTGCCTGCAAAGTTTTAAGCAAGGTAAGCGGCAGTTCACCTAGCGTTTCTTTTAGCTGTTCAATCACCTCGTCGGCCTTGCCACTACTTGCAGCATCGACCACCAGCCACCCCCCGACCGGATCAATCCAAACATAGGTGAGGCGACGCTTAACGAAAGCGCGAGGCAATAACTCAGCCTCCACCGCATCAAAAATCTCACGCTGTTGCGCGCGTCCTGGCTTGTAACCCTGAACTTCCTCAAGTTCACGCGCTCTTTCTTGCGCATATTGTCGAATAACAGAAACAGGCAGTATTTTCTGCTCAACCCCAAGCGCCAGCATCATTTGCTGCGCTTGCACATAAACCAGCTCATCTGGATTACCGCGTGGCGGGACCCATCCTTGCGCTTGACGCTGAAGCGCACTGCACGGCTTAAACCCTGTCCTGGCAAGGCTTTCCGCCAAACCCTCCGGCGTTACGGACCAACCAGAAGCAAGACGAAACACCTGCAGATTGCGAAACCACATGAGAAAAAACTCCGGGAAAAATGTCAGAAAAAATACGACAGAACGTGTGGGAGCATTGTAGCGCAAGGCCTGACAAGCCCCCCTCACAAAAAAACCTTGCACTTTTTTCCTCACTTGTGGCTAGAATACGAGCCAGGCCATTTGGCCTTCTCTCGACAAACGGAAGGAAGGGAAGATGAACAAAGCTGAACTGATCGAAATCGCCGCCAAGGAAGCCGACATTAGCAAGGCCGCAGCAGGCAAGGCGCTGGACGGCATCATCGCTGCTGTTGTCAAGGCTGTGTCGAAGGGCGACACGGTTACCCTGGTTGGTTTCGGTACTTTCAAGTCGGCCAAGCGTGCTGCACGCACCGGCAAGAACCCGAAGACTGGCGAGTCGATCAAGATCCCGGCAACCACCGTGCCGAAGTTTTCCGCCGGTGCCGGTTTCAAGACCGCCGTTGCTGGCAAGAAGAAGAAGTAATTCTTCACCAGGACAATAAAAAAGCCCGCCAGTTGGCGGGCTTTTTTATTGAGCAACCGTAAGACTCCCTCAAAGAAAAAAGCCGGCCACAGCCGGCTTTTTTCTTTGAGGGGTGACCTTAGACTTGGGTATTCATAATGTCTTGATAGGCGCTCACCAACTTATTGCGGACTTGCACCATCTGTTGGAAAGAAAGGCTAGCCTTTTGCAAATTGATCATCACATCCTGCAGGTTAGCGTTGCCTTGACCACTCGCAAACTCTTCGGTCATTTTTTTTGCGCTTGCCTGCGCTTCGCCCACCTGGTCAATCGCACCCTTCAACACTTGGGCAAAATCGGGACCACTGGCAACGCTACCTGCAGCAGCCGAAGACTTGCCTTGAGTCAAAGCAGCAGCAGCTTTGAGCTCGGAGAGCATTGCATCTAAATTGCGGGTATCGATGGCCATGTCAGTCGTTTCCTTTTCCCGATTGTACTAGCAAGGCACGTGCCACGAAAGAGCAACCTCACTCATCGAAATAACCCTCATCACGATACTGCTTCAGTTTATACCTGAGCGTCCGTTCAGAGATTCCGAGCACTTCGACGGCTTTCTTGCGCGAACCACCCACTTTCGTCAGTGTGTCGAGGATATGCTGGCGCTCTAGGTCGCGCATATTCGCTGCGGAACCGCTTGCCACAGCTGAAACAAGAGGGGGACTGCTAGGTGCAGTCGTAAGCTCCGGAAGCACGCTGCCTGAGCCATCAGGCACAGCAGGTGCAGGCTGCGCCCCTCCCGCAAATACGATTTGATCTGGCCCGACATGCTGTCCTGTCGACAAAATCAGGGCGCGCTGAATGACATTCTCGAGTTCACGTGCATTGCCCGGCCATGCGTGGGCGGCAAGTTTTGCCTCAGCCGCGGCATCCAACTGCGCCTGCAAGCCAAGGCGCTCGCCATGCAGGGTTACGAAGTGACGCGCCAAAGCCACCACATCCCCTGGACGTTGGCGTAGCGGAGGGATTTGCAGGGGGAAGACATTCAGGCGGTAATACAGATCCTCTCGGAAACGCCCTGCTACGACCTCGGCAGCCATATCCCGATTGGATGTTGCTAGGACGCGAATATCTAGCGCAACCGGCTTTTTGCTGCCAACACGGTCGACCACCCGTTCCTGCAGAACACGCAACAACTTAGCCTGCAGTCCAAGCGGCATTTCAGAGATTTCATCGAGCAACAGCGTACCGCCATTGGCCTGTTCAAACTTGCCAGCCTGAGCACTCTGCGCGCCTGTAAATGCGCCTTTCTCGTAACCAAATAAGGTGGCTTCAAGTAGGTTTTCAGGGATCGCAGCGCAATTGATGGCCACAAACGGGCCATTCGCACGAGGGGATTGCTCATGAATGTATTTGGCAAACACCTCCTTGCCTGTGCCCGACTCGCCGGTCAGCATCACCGTTGCATCGGTGCGGGCAACCCGCGAAGCGAGGAGTAGCACCTCCTGTGTCGCCGGATCAGCGACCACCAAGCCTTCATTACTGGCGGGGGCCTTGGCATAGCGATTGATCTGCTCAATGAGCGCGCGCGGCTCAAAAGGCTTGAGCATGAAGTCGCACGCCCCACCCCGCATTGCAGCGACGGCTTTATCAACATCACCGAATGCCGTCATCAGCAACACTGGCAAACCGGGCTTATGCGTACGAATCTCAGCCAACAAAGCGAGTCCATCCATCGGCTCCATGCGCAAATCGGAAACCACCATGCCGTAATCATGCTTGGCTAAATAAGCCAGTGCTTGAGGACCGCCCTCCGCGCCCGTCACCTGATGCCCTGCAGTCTCGAGCGTGATCAGCAGTGCATCGCGCAGTGCCGCATCATCCTCGACAACCAGAATACTCAACTTGCTCATTGTTGCTCCGCTGAATGCGGCTCCAAATGCCCGCCCGGCAGATGACCTGCCCGCTGCAGACGCATGATGAAACACGTTCCTTGACCCGGACTGGAGCTGACATCAATGCCGCCCCCGTGTGCTCGGGCCACCCCCCGTGCAATGGCCAAGCCTAGGCCCGTACCCTCCGCACGCGTTGTAAAAAAGGGCTCAAACAGCCGCGCCTGGGTTTCAGCAGGCATGCCACAACCGTTATCTCGAACCTGAAATTCGATGTAATCAGGGTTGGCATCCACAGTCAGGCTGACCTTACCTGCCCCGCTGACGGCATCCATCGCATTTTCCAACAAATTGGTAAATGCACCAGCAATCGCCTTGCGATTCCCTGTCAAGACTAAGTTCTGCGTATCTGTCGCAATCTCCAAGCCAATCGCGCGCTGACTCGCCAGCGGTTCGAAAATCTGACGTAACTCATCAAACAAACCACTGACCGAAAACTGTTCGCGGCCCAGTACTTCACCACGCGCAAACAAAAGCATGTCTTGTATCAAACGCTCCAGGTGTTTCAACCGCGAGACAGTCTTACCTGCAATGGATATGCGACTCTCATCCGAGACCGTCGGCAACTCAAGATTGCCAGCATATAAGAGAGCCGCAGCCAAGGGCGTGCGCAACTGATGAGCCAACTGTGCCGCCATTTCACCCATTGCAGCAAGACGTTGGTTCCGCTCGGCTTGCTGCTTGAGGGCATGGGTTTCACTCACATCATGCAGCAGGACAATCCGTACGCCCGCGGGATCCAATGCGGTGACAGTCATTGCAACATGCCGTTCGCGGATACGGTATTCCCCGGGTAGCTCGGTTGGCAGGAAATGTTCGCGCTCGCAATCAGGCCAGACGACCCCCTGTAGTGCTCGCCCAAGAATAGCCTCCGCTGCCGGGTTGGTCTGCACGACACAATCGTCATGACCAATCAGGATCACCCCTGCTGGCAAGGCATCCAATAGCAATGCAAGCCGCTCTGTCAGTGCTACTTTTTCTAAATACTGCTGCCTAAGCGCGCCATTGGCTGCCGCAAGCTCATCCGTCAGCTGTGCAACCTGCGCTTGCAGGGCTGTGTACGCCCCTGAAAGCTCCTCAGATGCCTGATTAAAGATGCGAAAGGCCTCCGCAAGACGCAAGGCTTCATCTTGGGACTCAGGGGGCGCAATACCCGCAGCAGAAGGTGGCAGAGTTTTTATCATCGGAGGCGAGATTGTGTGGGCCGATAATGGCAGAATCACCGCCCCGGAACAAGGAAACGCAAGCCGCGAAATGGCGGCAATTTTTGCCGCTACTTGCTGGAACCCGTCTTGCTTTCGCAGCAGACAATCCCACAGCGGCAAAATTGTCATTCCGGAACCCTTATGGCCAGCGCAGAACAGGCAACAACCCCAGGGATGTCTCTTCCTCCCTTGCTTGAATCATTTAACAAGCTCGATCCCCGCCAACGGCTGGCAGGGATGGTGGGTGTCGCCCTTTTAATTGCCCTGATCGCAGTGAGCTTTCTGTGGACCCGTGAACCAGGCTACACCGTTCTGTTCACCAACCTGTCCGAGCGTGATGGTGGCGAAATCGTCACTGTGCTTCAGCAACAAAACATTCCCTATCGCTTCAACGATGCTGGCAGCGCTATTCTGGTCCCCAGCACAGTGGTGCATGACACTCGCCTCAAACTGGCATCGCAAGGCCTGCCGAAAGGGGGGCTGGTCGGCTTTGAGCTGATGGAAAATCAGAAGCTAGGCACCAGCCAGTTTGCCGAACAGATCAACTACCAGCGCGGCCTTGAAGGCGAGCTGTCACGCTCGGTGCAGGCCATTGCCGCCGTCCGGGGCGCTCGCGTGCATCTGGCCATTCCTAAACAAACCGCCTTTCTGCGCGACGAACAGAAGCCTTCTGCATCAGTGCTCGTTTCCTTGCATCCGGGACGTACGCTTGAAGCCAGCCAGATTGCCGGCATCGTGCACTTGGTTTCCTCCAGCGTACCGCAGCTCAACCCCGCCAATGTCAGCGTGATTGATCAAGACGGCAACCTGATTTCACAAAAGCGGGGGCTGCTTGAAGAAGCCGGTATGGACCCCTCGCAGCTCAAATATGTGCGCGAGATCGAGGCGAGCTACGTCAAGCGGATCGAAGAAATTGTCGGCACGATGGTCGGCAGTCGCAATGTAAAAGCCCGCGTGACGGCCGATGTTGACTTCTCACAGAGTGAGCAAGTCGCTGAAACCTATCGCCCTAATCCAACGCCCGAAACGGCCATCCGTAGCCAACAGACGGCAGAAACCGGCGCGGTTATTCCTGGGCCGGTTGGCGTACCCGGCGCGTTGACCAATCAACCACCAGCCCCCGCCACGGCACCTCTGACCACACCACCGGTTGCTGGTCAGGCCACGGGGCAAGGTAACAACGCCGCAACGCCGCAGAACTTCACCAAAAATGCGACGATCAACTACGAAGTAGACAAGACAGTACGTCATACCAAGGGTGTCCCCGGCACGATTAAGCGCCTGTCTGTCGCTGTGGTCATCAACCATAAGCCGGATGAGAAAGGCAAAAGTGCCCCCCTCTCCGCAGCTGAGTTGAAACAGATCACCGACATCACCCGTGAAGCTATGGGCTTCAGCCAGCAGCGTGGCGACACGTTGAATGTGGCCAACGCTAATTTCTCGCCACCAGAAAAAGCAGACATTCCAGACACTCCACTATGGAAGGACCCGGAAACAGTCTCGATTGGCAGGGATGTCTTCAAATACCTAGCTATCGCGATTGTGGGATGGCTGATTTGGAGCAAAATGATTCGCCCCACGCTCGATAGAATGGCGGCTGAAAGCGAAAAAGCACGGCAAGCAGCAAGCAGTCAGGCAGGTATGATGTTCACGGAGAGTGGTGAGGTGATAGACCCTCATGCCGCCTTCGAGAAAAAGTTATCAGATGCCAAGAGTATCGCTAAGCAAGACCCCAAGCTGATAGCCAACGTAATCAAGGAGTGGATGGGTGGCAACGAGCCCCGATGAAGGCGTAGAAAAAAGTGCGATCCTCCTGCTAACGCTGGGTGATGACGACGCTGCCGAGGTGCTCAAGAACTTGGGGCCTAAGGAGGTGCAGAAACTTGGGCACGCCATGGCCGCTATCAAAACGGTCCCGCGTGAAAGAGTCGAGCAGATTCTGAACGAGCTCGAGGAGCACACCGGCAAAGGTGCGCCTGTCGCCGTCGACGAAAACCTCATCAAGTCGATGCTGACCAAGGCACTGGGCGATGACCGCGCAGCCAATTTGTTGTCGCGCATCATGCAAGGGGGCGATACCGCTGGGATTGAAGGTCTCAAGTGGATGGATGCCCCCACCGTTGCTGACCTGATTCGCAATGAGCATCCACAAATCATCGCGACCATCATGGTTCATCTTGAGTTTGACCATGCTGGCGAAATCATGCGTCATTTCAGCGAGCGTCTGCGCAACGATGTCTTGCTAAGAATTGCGACGCTTGATGGCGTGCAACCTGCCGCGTTGCGAGAATTGAATGATGCGATGGCACGACTGCTAGCTGGCGCCTCTACAAACATGAAGAAATCGGCCATGGGTGGCATTCGGCATGCGGCCGAAATTCTTAACTTTGTCGGCCAAGCGGCCGAAACCGCCATTCTCGACAATGTGCGCGAGTACGATCCAGAGCTGGCACAAAAGATTCTCGACGAGATGTTTGTGTTCGAGAACCTGCTCGATATCGACGACCGCGGGATCCAGCTTTTGCTGCGCGAAGTGCAGTCAGACTCGCTTATCCTTGCGCTTAAGGGTTCCTCCCCTGAAATGCGTGAGAAAGTCTTTAAGAATATGTCTCAACGTGCTGCCGAAATGCTGCGTGAAGACCTTGAGGCTAAAGGCCCGGTACGCCTCTCCGAAGTCGAGAACGAGCAGAAGGAAATCCTCAAGATCGCACGCCGTCTGGCTGACGAAGGCCAAATCCAGCTCGGCGGCGGCGGTGGCGATGATCAATTCATCTAAACGGGTGTTCACTCATGAATGAGTCACCCAAACGGCCAGAAGACATGAGCGCTTGGGAGCGCTGGGAGCTGGCCAGCTTTGACCCCCCCAAACCTGCCCCTCCACCACCGCCACCAGAGCCCTCTACGCCAACCGAACCTGAGGTCAAACTCCCCACGGCAGAGGAAATCGAGCAGATCTACCAGCAAGCCCGTGATGAAGGGTACCGCGTAGGTTTCAACGAGGGCGAGCAAACCGCGCTGGCGGAAGCCCAGAAAATTACCGCGCTGATCGACAAGCTTGAACGCTGCATCACCCAGCTCGACGGCGAGGTTGCCGAAGAGTTGCTTGCCCTCAGCCTTGAAGTGGGGCGTCAGGTCGTGCGTGAAACCGTTCGCTTACAACCGGAAAGCATTCTCACAGTCGTGCGAGAGGCCTTGCTGCAACTGCCCCACCAGCATGCCACCGTGTATCTACACCCAGATGATGTAGCGCTAGTGCGTCAATATGCAGGAGATCAGCTCAGCCATGCGGGGCATCGTTTGCAGGAAGATGCCACCCTGCAACGCGGCGATTGCCAGATTGAAGCTGGCAACACTCGCGTAGACGCCACCCTGGAAAATCGTTGGCAACGTGTCGTGGCGGGGTTAGGTGGCACGCTCACACTAGAAGTGCCAGAAGAGGACGCATGAGTCCAGACGCATACAAAGCGTATCTGGCCAATTGCCGCGCAACCATGTCGCGTTCGCAGCCCTATACCGTGTCAGGTCGCTTGACCCGGATTAACGGTCTGGTGATGGAGGCTGCAGGGCTCAAGCTCGCGCTAGGTGCGGCCTGCAATATTGCAACTCCAAGTGGCAGTATGGTCGAAGCCGAAGTCGTCGGCTTTAATGGCGAAAAGCTTTTTATGATGCCGAGCGAGGACGTCTACGGCCTTGCGCCCGGCGCCAACGTAACGCCTGTTGTTGCCCCACCGATTGTCCCTGCACTGCATCAGGCGCTGTCCCCGGGGCGCCGTGCCCAAGATAGAACCAAACATTTGCCCGTCGGAGATGGTTTGCTGGGCCGAGTTGTCGATGCCAAGGGCCGACCATTGGATGACCTCGGCCCACTCGATGATCTGCAGTCGCGCCCATTGATGAGCCGTCCTTTTAACCCGCTCATGCGTGCGCCAATCAACCAAAGCCTGGATGTCGGAATTCGTGCCATCAACGCCCTGCTGACAGTCGGGCGGGGACAACGACTGGGCCTGTTTGCGGGTTCCGGCGTTGGCAAAAGTGTGCTGCTCGGCATGATGGCTCGCTATACCGCCGCGGACATTATTGTGGTGGGGCTCATCGGTGAGCGCGGACGCGAAGTCAAAGAGTTCATCGAGCAAAATCTGGGGGAAGAAGGCCGGCGGCGCTCTGTCGTCGTGGCCGCCCCGGCTGATGTCAGCCCCCTGTTACGCTTACAAGGCGCTGCCTACGCGACATCAATCGCCGAATATTTTCGTGATCAAGGCAAGCAAGTCCTGCTGATCATGGATTCCCTAACGCGATACGCCATGGCACAACGCGAGATTTCGCTAGCCGTTGGTGAACCACCGGTAACACGTGGGTATCCTCCTAGTGTATTTGCTCGTTTGCCACAACTGGTTGAACGCGCAGGTAATGGCGCCAGCGGAGGCGGCTCAATCACCGCCTTTTACACAGTGCTGGCCGAGGGGGATGACCAACAGGACCCCATCGCCGACTCGGCACGCGCGATCCTTGATGGACACATTGTGCTTAGCCGCACCCTCGCTGATGCCGGGCACTACCCAGCGATTGATATTGAGCAGTCAATTTCACGGGCGATGACCAATCTCATTACACCCGATCACCTTGACTTGGTTCGGACCTTCAAACAACTCTACTCACGTTACCAACGGGCACGGGATTTGATTGCAGTAGGCGCCTACGCTCCCGGCGCTGACCCGCAACTTGATCGAGCCATCAGCCTCTATCCCCGTATCGAAGGTTTCCTGCAACAGCGCATTGATGAGCAGTCGGGCTATGCAGGCAGCTTGGCACAACTTGCAGAACTATTTGCCGCCGTCTGACCTAAACTTGAGCTTACTGGCTCAATGATGGATAGCCCTCGACACCATGAGCGACAAATTTCCGCTACAAACCTTACTCGATCTGTCCAATATGCGAATGGACGAGGCTGCCAAGAAATTGGGCCTGCTGATCGCGGGTGAGCGTGCCGCTAACGAGCGGCTGGAGTTACTCAGCAACTATCGTGACGAATATAGTTCGCGCTTTGTCGAGGCCGCAAAAACTGGGCTCCGACCTGAGGAGTGGCAAAACTACCGGACCTTCATCGCCCGCCTCGACGAGGCCATTGCCCAAGCTGGCGACATGCTCAAACTCTCCCAACAAAACAAACAACAAGGCCAAGAAGCCTGGCTTCAGCAGCGCGGCAAGGTTAAGGCTTTTGATACGCTAGCGCATCGGCATGAACAGCGCCAACAATATGGCGAAATGAAGGCCGAGCAAAAACTAAGTGATGAGCACGCCGCCCGAGGATTTCGCCATGGGGAAAACGGGCCAGAACCAGAGTAGCCGTAAATCTTCGCCAGTGAGAAACCGGGAACTGGCACACTGCTTGCATAGCTAGTGGCATTACTTCGAGGATGCCCTCATGAGTGCAATGCCTTTACCTGCAAGCCCACTGCCTACGCCTGGGAATATCACCCCCCAGAGCAACAGCAATAAGAATGAAGTGAATGCCGACGACAGCACGGTTTCGCCGGCATTCGCCTCGGTTCTTCAGCAGAAAGTAAAAGGTAACGCCGCCGGGAAGGCTGAGTCAAAGACGGCAAGTCATGCTGAGGCAAGCACAACCGAAGCCAACGCGAAATTTTCTGTTAGCAAGGATTCAGCTACCGCTCCTTCAGTCGCGGTTGACCTTCTCAGCGGTCAATACACTGAAGACGCGCTTCAAAGCCTATTACCGTGGTTACAGGGTTTGCAAGGAACCAGCGCCCAGAACAACGGAAGCGACACACAAAACACCCCGGAGGGTGAGGGATTGCTGCCTATGACAGATTTCAGTGCGCAATTAAACGTTCCAGTAGCCCTGCCCTACACCCAACAATCAGCTCAGCCCTTGCCTGCAGATTCCAACGCGGATGCGAAAACCGCAGCCAAGGGTGGGAAAGACGATTTAATTTTATCGACCTCAACACTGCTTGCAGGCAGCGATACAGAAAGCGAAACGGCAAAACTTGCCGCCAGCGGAGAGTTACTGTCATCGTCAGAGGCTAAACTTACGGAATCTTTGACCGAATCCGCAACTCAAGCGAACACGCCTCAAACGGCACGATTTGATGCAACGCTTCAGGCTGCCAAGGATCAATTGAGCACACAAACAGGGGCCCGTAACGGTGAGCCTGTACGTATCACCTCATCACTGGGTTCACCCCAATGGCAAAGTGAACTGGGCGATCAAGTCCATCTCATGAGCCGCCAGAATGAAAGTCGTGCTGAACTTATTCTGACGCCACCACAACTGGGAAGAATTGAAATATCTCTCGATATCAAGGGTGATCAAGCCAGCGCGCTCTTCATTTCCGCCAATCCCGAAGTGCGAGCCGCACTTGAAAACGCAATGGATAGGCTACGCGACGTACTTGCTGGAAATGGTATTGCACTCAACCAGTCTCAGGTTGGCTCTGAGTCACCTAATGGCTCAGCATCGTCTGATCATGGAAGTAAACCCAATAATCAGGGTCTCGCACAAGGCAACGACGATGTGAGCGCCCCGACCACCCCCGCGTGGACCCGCCACAACAACAATATGCTGGATGTATTTGCCTGAAACCTGAGTAAAAACCCCATCTAGGCTCAAGGTATGGGATATTCGTGCCGTTCCCACCGGTACGGATAAAAACTCGGGAGAGAGAGATTATGAGCGACGCACATTCCGCTGACGCACCAGCGCCCAAGAAGAAGGGCAAACTGTTCCTGTTCCTTGGAATCGGGGTGCTCGTACTTGCCCTCGGCGCCGTAGCTGCTTTTATGATGCTCAAGAAACCTCCGGCTGAAGAGGGTGAAGACGGGGAAGAAGTTGCGTCAGAAGCACACAAGCCGGCCAAAAAAGGGGAAAAAGCCCCACCGCCTGTTTTCGTAAAGCTCGATGCTTTCACCGTCCGCTTGCAAAACGAGGGGGCTGACTCCTATTTGCAAACTGTTCCTGAACTGCGCGTCCTCGACGCTCACATTGCAGAAGATATCAAAGCGTACATGCCGGAGATCCGCCACAAATCGCTATTGGTCATCTCAGCGAAGCAGCCGACGGATGTAAATAACCCGGCTGGCGTGCAAAAGCTATCGAACGAATTGCGCGCTACGATCAATGGCATCCTCTCTCACGGCACCAGCAAGAAGAAGAAAAAGAAGGAAGTAGAGGGAGAAATCAGCGATGAAGCCGAGCCGGACGATCCGGTTCAAGCCGTATTATTCACATCGTTCATCGTGCAATAAGGACGACTCTGCGTGTCAGATTTCCTTTCCCAGGAAGAAGTTGATGCCCTGCTGAAGGGGGTTACCGGCGAGCCGGACGAAACCCCTTCAGAGTCTGCGGATGCCCCCGGCGTCCGCAGCTATGACATTGGTCGTCAGGAACGCATCGTGCGTGGGCGTATGCCCACCATGGAGCTGATCAACGAACGCTTTGCGCGTTACCTGCGTATTGGACTCTTCAACTACACGCATCGCAGCACAGAAATCTCTGTCGGACCGATCAAAGTACAGAAATACAGCGAATTCATCCGCAATTTGGTCGTCCCCACCAACCTGAACCTCGTTCAAGTCAAACCGCTGCGAGGCACCGGCTTGGTCGTGTTGGATCCGAATCTCGTCTTCCTCGTGGTCGACAATATGTTTGGTGGCGATGGTCGCTTCCATACCCGGGTCGAAGGGCGAGACTTCACCCCGACCGAACAACGCATCATCCAAGGCCTGCTAGGCGTGGTGTTCAGCGAGTACGAAAAGGCTTGGAAGCCGGTTTACCCGCTCCACTTCGAGTACATGCGCTCGGAAATGAATACGCAGTTTGCAAATATCGCCACCCCGTCCGAAATTGTCCTCTCCGCCAACTTCACGGTTGAGCTGTCAGGCAATACGGCCGATCTACACATTTGCCTGCCCTATTCGATGATCGAGCCGCTGCGCGATATGCTGAACAGCAGCATGCACAGTGAGCAAGCATCCGCTGACAAGCGCTGGAACAGCCTGCTGACTCGCCAACTGCAAACCGCAGAGGTCGAACTGGTTGCCCCATTGGCCAAGACGCAAGTGACGCTCGGCGACATCGTCAAGATGAAGGTTGGGGACATCATCCCGTTGCAAATCGACGACAACGTTGAAGTTTCGGTCGATGGCGTACCCGTTCTGGCGTGTCGCTACGGCATACGTGAGGGCCAGTATGCCTTGAAGGTTGACCGCTTCCTTGCCAGCGAGCAGGCAGCAGAATAGTTATCTGGAGTTCAGAAATGAGTGAAGAAACCGATCAAAAGGAAGACGAAGTCTCGATGGATGACTGGGCTGCCGCCATGGGTGAGCAGGCCGAGACCGAGGCAGCAGCATCCCCGGAGGCCAAGCCTGCCCCGATTTTTGAGCAGTTTGGTGGACCAGGAGATCGTGCTGCGGGTTTGCAGGACTTTGACATGATTCTCGACATCCCCGTTTCCATGACGGTGGAGCTCGGACGTACCAAGATATCCATTCGCAACCTGCTGCAACTGGCACATGGCTCAGTTGTCGAACTTGACGGTTTGGCCGGCGAACCTATGGATGTATTGGTTAACGGTACCCTGATCGCCCAGGGCGAAGTCGTCGTTGTGAACGATAAGTTTGGTATTCGCTTGACTGACATCATTACACCGCAAGAGCGCATTCGCAAACTGAACCGATAGCACCTCCAAAGGTGGGCGTAGCGGCCACCGAGCCGCTATCGCAGCCCTAGATAGCTTATCGGCACTACAACGGCAATTCTTGCCGCTTATGCACAAAACTCCCGTCTAAATTCCCCCGTCCTCGCGGCATTACGGGGAGCGTATCGGCTTTATCCTGAGACGATACTGCTCGCCAATAAATGCCATGCGCCCAACACCCTTAACTCGATTGAGTTCAGCCCTTTCCCTGGGGCTGGTGCTAATTCAGACAGCCGCGGCACAGGCCGTGACGACGGCGGCCGCGACGACCGCACCAACGACCTCCCTAGGCGGTAGTTTTCTGCAAATGCTTTTTGGCCTCGCACTGGTGCTGGTCCTGTTGTTCAGCGGGCTGTGGGTACTCAAAAAGCTAACGGGTAGTGGCATCCAGAGCAATAACCTAGTGCGTGTCATTGGGGCGACGGCGATTGGTACGCGTGAGCGCATTGTGGTGGTGGAGATGGGGCAAACCTGGCTCGTGTTGGGGGTGACGCCCAACAGCATCAACACCCTTGCTGAAATGCCACGCCAAGCACTACCGCCAAGCAATACGCCTTCCCCAGCAGACTTCGCGGGCTGGTTGCGCAACACGCTGAATCGCCGCAATGCGCCTTAAGAGCCTATTCCACAAGATTGCGCTAGCAACCCTGTTGCTCGCGCCGACACTGGTACTCGCACAAGCATTACCTGCTGTCACCAGTAGCCCTGCACCGGGGGGCGGGACGCAATGGTCGCTGTCTATCCAGACGCTGCTGCTCCTCACAGGCCTTACCTTCATCCCCGCTATCGTGCTGATGATGACGGGGTTCACTCGCATCATCATTGTGCTATCGCTATTGCGCCATGCGCTAGGCACACAAACCTCCCCACCGAGTCAGGTTTTGGTCGGGCTAGCGCTTTTTCTCACCTTCTTTGTTATGGCGCCCACATTTGATCGCGTCTATGCAGAAGCGTATCTGCCGCTCTCAGAAAATCGTATTAGCTTTCAAGAGGCCCTTGACCGTGGCTCAGTACCCATGCGCGACTTCATGCTCAAACAGACGCGTGCAGCGGATCTGGAGCTATTCACAAAAGTAGCTAAACAACCCAAACCGGAAAGCGCTGAGAAGATCCCTTTCCGCGTGTTGGTGCCCGCCTTTGTGATTTCGGAACTCAAGACCGCCTTCCAGATCGGCTTCATCATCTTTATCCCCTTCCTCATCATCGACATGGTGGTTGCCTCGGTGCTCATGTCCATGGGGATGATGATGATGTCACCCGTGATTGTGGCCATGCCGTTCAAGCTGATGTTGTTTGTCCTAGTTGATGGCTGGGGGCTGATTGTCGGTTCACTCGTCCAGAGCTTCGGCTAGTTAGGAGAGAGACTTGACACCCGCCACCGTCATCGAAATCGGCCAACACGCCATTGAAGTTGCGTTATTGATCTCGGCTCCCCTGTTTATTGCCGCGCTCGCCACTGGCCTGCTTGTCAGCATCTTCCAAGCAGCAACTTCTATCAATGAGGCAACGCTGTCGTTTGTTCCCAAGCTCCTGGTGATTTTTCTGACCTTGCTGCTGGCAGGCCCATGGATGATTACCATCATGACCGACTACATGCGCCGTCTGTTCGAGGCGATCCCGGGTCTAATCGGCTAGTTTCCCGCATATGCTGACGGTCACCTCCGCCCAGCTCGATGCCTGGATCCTCGCTTTCATGTTCCCGCTGGCACGTATCCTAGGCATGATTGCCACGGCGCCAGTGTTTAACAATGTCGCGCTGAATGCACGCGCCCGGCTAATGTGTGGATTGGCGATCACCCTTGCCTTGGCTCCGGTGCTACCCCCGATGCCGAATATTCCCGCAGGTTCTTGGCAAGCCGGTTTCATTCTGATTCAGGAAACCATGCTTGGCATACTGATGGGCTTCAGTATTCGCATCGTTTTCGCGGCCATTGATGTGGCTGGCGAACTCATCAGCATGCAGATGGGGTTATCGTTTGCGGTGCTGTATGACCCGCAAACGGCGGGCCAGACACCGGTTATCACCAACTTCATCGCACTGATCACCACGCTGGTATTCCTTGCCAGCAATGGACACCTCCTCACCATTTCCTTGTTGGCTGAGAGCTATCAATTATTGCCAGTGAGCGCCACACCATTTGCAGCGGATAGCCTGCAAACCCTTGTGACATCTGGTGCGGTGTTGTTTTCTTTTGGCTTATTGATGTCGATGCCGATCATCGCGGCACTACTGATTGCCAATATTGGGCTCGGCGTACTGGCGCGTGTAGCCCCGACACTCAACCTATTTGCTGTGGGTTTTGTCGTAACGATTATTTCGGGGTTGATTATTTTGCTGCTAACGCTGCCGTATCTCGGCGCTGCATTAGAACGACTGTTCGAGCTCTGCTTTCTGAATCTCGGTCACTTTCTGCACGCCGCGCGAGCCGCCTAAGAGCGACCCGGCGGAGTACACAAGCATCAGGCGAGTGCAGCGATACCGGCCTTAGCCGTTTCAGCATCCTGATCCGACTTAACGCCGGACACACCCACTGCACCGATGCAATGCCCATCGACCAGAATCGGCACACCACCTTCAAGCAGACCACTCACAGGCGCAGACAAGAATGCAGTGCGCCCCTGATTGATCATATTTTCATACACGCTCGACTCGCGCCGTGACAAGGCGGCCACACGGGCCTTCTCAGCTGCGATCTGGCCACCCAGTGGCGCGCAACCATCGAGGCGTAGCGAGGCCAGCGTATTGCCGCCCTCATCCACCACTACGATCGTCACAGGCCACTGATTAGCCAGTGCATGCGCCTCTGCCGCAGCCAAAATAGCTTTGGCATCAGCGAGGCGCAGGTAGGGCTTATGGGGCAAACTCATTCCACACCCAGCAGTTCGACTTCAAATACCAAGGTTGCATTCGGCGGAATCACACCACCAGCGCCACGTGCGCCATAACCCAGATTGGCGGGGATGGTCAGCTTGCGCTTGCCACCGATCTTCATGCCTTGCACACCTTCATCCCAACCACGGATGACCATGCCGGCGCCGAGTGAAAACTCGAAGGGATCATTGCGATCCTTGCTCGAGTCAAACTTCTTCCCGTCGGTCAGCCAGCCGGTGTAATGCACAGACACCATCTGCCCAGCTTGCGCCTCAGCGCCATCGCCTACGACCAGATCATCAATGATCAGACCACTTGCCGTTGTAATTTCAGCCATTTATGTACTCCTCCCAAAGGGCGCATTATGCCCTGAGACTCGCGGTGGCTGCCGAAGGCGCCGTGAAATCGCGCTGCAGTAATTCGGGGACAGCACTTCCGGGCACCGCCGGAGAAAATAAAAAGCCTTGGAAGCGAGTACAGCGATGGCGCACCAGCAGCTCGAACTGCTCAACCGTTTCCACGCCTTCGGCAACCGTTTCCAGCCCTAGGCTATTCGCCAGCCCAAGGATGGCAGCAACAATCGACTCGTCGTCTTTGCTGGAACATAGATCACGGACAAAGCTCTGATCAATCTTGAGTTTGTGCACGGGGAAGCGGCGCAAATGGGACAGACTGGAATAACCAGTGCCAAAGTCGTCGATGGCTATCCGCACGCCCATTGCCACCAACTCGCGTAACTTCTCGTTGGCTTCCTCGACATCATGCATGAGTGCAGACTCGGTAATTTCGAGCTCAAGCAAATGCGCCGGTTGTCCGCTGTCACGTAATGCCGCGCGTACGCTCTCGACCAGGCCTCGATGCCGGAATTGACGGGGCGACAAATTCACGGCCAGCGGGAAGAAAGGCAAGCCAGCCTGCTGCCATTCTCGATTCTGGCGCATGGCTTCGCCTAACACCCACTCACCGAGTGGAATGATGAGTCCAGCCTCTTCAGCCACGGGAATGAACTCTGCCGGAGAAACCATTCCCAGCTCAGGATCAGACCAACGGACCAAGGCTTCAAAGCCACAAGTCGCCCGAGTTTGATGATCAATTACTGGCTGGTAGTAAAGCGTGAACTGTCGCTCGTCGAGTGCGATGCGCAAGCGTTGTTCAAGATTGAAGAAATGTGTCGCCCGCTCATTCATCCGCTGAGCAAAGAACTGGAAGTTGTTCCGTCCTTCCGACTTAGCGTGATACATCGCGGTGTCGGCATTCTTCATCAAGGTATATGCATCCGTACCATCATCCGGATACAGGCTGATACCAATAGAAGGCGTTGCACGCAATTCATGGCCATGAATCGTCACTGCAGGCGACAAGACCGACACCATTTTTTCGGCCACCGTAGAGGCATCCTCAATAGAGGCCACATCCGGTAAAACAATCACAAACTCATCGCCACCCAAACGTGAAACCGTATCGACGGCACGGACCACCTGTTGCAGGCGTGAGGCTACCGACTTCAGCAGTTCATCGCCCACATCATGACCCAGTGTGTCATTGATGCTCTTGAAGCGATCCAAATCTACAAACATCACCGCGACACGATTGCCATTGCGCCCGGCTTGCGTCAGCACCTGATCGAGTCGATCGTGCAGAAGGGTTCGATTGGGTAGGCCTGTCAGCGCATCATGGTGTGCGACGTGCCAGATTCGCTGCTCAGCGCGCATGCGCTCAAACACCTCTTCTTGCAGTTGATTATTTGCCTCAGCGAGTTCCGCCGTCCGCTCCACCACGCGCTGCTCGAGCATTTCATGCGCTTGAACGAGCGCCGCCTGCGCCTGACGGCGCTCGGTAATGTCCTCGACAATCCACACAATATCGGCATCTTCGTGAGTATTGCTATCAGCGCGTCGCCCGGTCACCCTCACCCAGACTGGATGGCCATCCGCATGACGAACTCGGATCTCACCGACATACACCCCCCCGCCGAAAATCACATCCGAAAACTGCTGGACGTGCGCAAGATACTCATCCTCGTTGAAATAGAAGATGCGCGTGGACTGCCCCATCAGGTTATCAATCGGATACCCAGTGATCTCGGCCAACTTACGATTGCAACGAAACAACACACGGTTACGGATGAACATGATCCCGACCGCAGCATTGTCGAAAATCATATGCTGCTCATCGAGCGCCTGTTGAATACGTGCTGCAGCCATGCGCTGTTCGGTGATGTCTTCGATCAACCAGACCGAACCTGCCTCAACGGCAAGTGGCTCAAAGGCGCGGCCACTGATGCGCGCCCAGAATGACTGGCCATTGTGCCGCCGCAACTGGCGCTCCTGACGATAAGTACTGCCGGTGTGCAAGGCGGTCCGGAACATCATCCGCGCATCGACAAAATCTTCATCGCTAGGAAAAAGCGTGCGGACTGAGGCGCCAAAGAGACCATTGATCTCATGCCCCAGCAACTCTTCAAAACGCCCGTTGCAGCGGAACACATGGCCATAGCGAACAACAGCAATACCAATGAGTGCGCTCTCGAAGATGCTAATCAGTTCTGCCGTGGACTGACGCAACGCGTCCTGCACCATACGGTCATCGCTGATGTCCTCCATGATCCAGATGGTGCCTTCGTGCGGCTGGTGTGGATCCACTGCCTTGGCGGAAATCTTGCACCAAAACAAGGAGCCATCACGGCGGCGCATTTCCAGCTCGCCGCGATACGACTCTCCCCGCGCGAGCACGGGACCGACTTCAGCCGCGAGCGACTCATAGACCTCATCGGACGGGTAAATCGCGCGCCCGGGCAAGCCAATAAACTCTTCCAGCGGATAGCGGAACATTTCCGCACACAAGGCATTACAACGCTCAAGCTTACGATTGCGCGTGAATAGAATGCCAACCGTCGCATTATCGAGAATCGCCTGTAGTTCTAACAGGCTCGCGGATGCAGGGCGCCGTCGCCCGCTTTGCGGCCGACTGTAGGCAACACTCTTTCTAACGGGTGAATCTGCCACGCAACATCCCCCCAGACGGCTGGTGCCGCTGTTATGTTGTGTACCGCTCCAGCACACGCAACAGGCTAGAAGTATCTTCCTTACCCCAGCCCAGCGCCATCAATCCATTCAACTGCTGCCACACCTGCGCCGAGATTGGCAAGGGCGCACCCGCACGGGCAGCCTCCTCCATGATCAGGGCATAGTCCTTGTGATGCAAGCGGGCTTCGATGCCGGCTGCAAAGTCACGGCGTGCCATCTTGTCGCCAAAGAAGTCGAGCACGCGCGAACCGGCCGAACCGCTTTGCATCGCGCCCATGACCTTCGCAAAATCCACCTTGTTAGCGGCAGCTAGATGGGCAGCCTCTGCAACGGCCTGAATGGCCGCCACCATCACCATCTGATTACAAGCCTTGGTGATTTGCCCGGCACCAGTGGGGCCGACATGCAGAATGGTTTTTCCCATCAATGCAAACAGTGGTTTGATACGCTCAAACACCTCGGCCTTACCACCGGCCATGATAGCCAGCGTGGCGTTCTGCGCTCCCATGCCGCCACCCGATACCGGCGCATCCAGAAAGTCGATGCCTCGAATCGCCAGATTGCCCGCAATGCGGCGGGCGACTGTCGGTGCAATCGTGCTCATATCCACCAGCACGCTGTCGCGTGCAAAGCCATGGATCAGGCCATTCTCACCCAGTGCGACTTGCTCCACGTCGCTACTGGCCGTGATCATAGTGAACACCACTTCGCAATGGCGAGCTAACTCGGCTGGCGAACTGCGGAAGGTCGCACCGGCAGCAACGACATCTGCTGCACTGGCTTCGCGGCGTGCCCAAACCGATACCTCATGCCCACCCTTCAGCAGGTGCTGCGCCATTGGGTTGCCCATGACGCCGAGACCAATGAACCCGAGCTTCATGCTGATGCTCCTTCAGCAGGATTGCTCATCTGTTCAAACAGTTTCAGCATCGCGGTGGTGTCCTCATCACCCAATTCGCTGCCAACCATGGCGTTATATAACTGCAGCGCTGCGGCAGCGGTAGGCAGGGTGAGATATTGCGCGTGGGCGGCGTCCATGACGATGCCCAGATCCTTCTGGTGCATCCACGCCTTGAAGCCTGGCACAAAGTTGCGTTCCAGCATGCGCTGACCATGCATATCGAGAATGCGGCTAGCGGCGAAACCACCCATCAAGACCTCGCGCATGCGTTCAGCATCGACGCCGGTCTTGTGTGCAAAGTTGATTGCCTCGGCCACGGCACAGACACCAACACCGGTAATGATCTGATTGCAGGCTTTGGCGACTTGCCCGGCACCGCTTCCACCAATCAGCGTCACCGACTTGCCGAGCAAATCAAACAACGGCTTGATTCGTGCAAACACGGCCTCTTCACCGCCGACCATGATGGTCAAGCTGGCGTTGATGGCACCGACCTCGCCGCCAGACACCGGCGCATCGAGAAAGTCGATGCCGCGCTCAAACAGTGCCGAAGCCACCTCGCGCGCGGTCTCAGGGGCAATGGTGCTCATATCAACCACCGTCAAGCCGGTCTTGCCGCCTTCCGCGACACCACCTTCGCCAAGGATGACTTGATGCACATCGGGCGAATCCGCCACCATCACAAATACCACCTCGCTCGCGGCAGCCACTGCTGCAGCTGACGGATGGATCTGATAGCTGGGTAGCTTGGCGTAATCCGCCAGAGCCTGCGGACGCCGCGACCAGACGTGCAGCGTGTGGCCTGCCTTGGCCAGATTGCGCGCCATCGGCGCACCCATCAGCCCAAGACCAATAAAACCGATATTCATGGATGTTGTTCCAGACTCAAGAATGTTTCAGCTAATCGCTTTGACAATCAGCGGGGTCAGGGCCTCTGGCATGGTAATGCCGCCACTGAGCGCAAACTCGCGCCCATGAGCCGACATTTTCTGCCATGTTTTTCTGATGATGTCACACCACTTGGCTTCGTCGTAGTCAGGGTGCTGAGCGGCGAAGGTCGTGAGGTAGTGCTCGATAAATACCAAGGCCACCACATCCTCCATCAACTGGGTTTCCGGATTGACCTTAATGCCCTTCTTGGAAACGATGCGCTCCACCTCAGTAATAGTCGCCTCGTCATAGCCGGCCTCGCGCATCAGCGCACCTGCAGTCGCGGCGTGGAATGTGTAGAGCCCGGTGCGCCACTGCTTGTAGCCAATCGGGGTCATCGGATAGGTGTTACGCGGGACGGTCCAACGTTTGATGTGCTGGGCACGCACGGCCAATTGCACGGCTTCGCTAGCGTCCGGCGCAAAGCGCTGCAACATTTCACTCATGCGCTCGGCGTAGAGCAGCTCCTTGGGGCGCTGCTGGCCGCCACTCTCCTCAAGATTGGGGTCAGCCGCATTGGCCGCATCGAAGAGGCTAATCGCTGTCTGGAAACGCGAACTATCGGAATGCACACTCATGGCAAATGCAGGCCCGTGGCCCACGGGCCCAGAAAGTTGAATGAAATCCAGCTGATTATATAGTGCCCGTGATGACATCGTTGGGCCCCCTCGCGCCCTAGGCAACCTGTTTCGGTGCAAAGTCGCACCAAAGCAAGGCGTAAATTTTATGCATGCACCTTTGTTGTGCCCACCTTCTCGCGGCGTGCGGTTAAAAGCTTGCAATTTCAATGCATGTTTTATTTGCTTTCATGGCACAGTGTTTGCAATGAATCCCTCATCTTTCCTTGGCTGGCATCATGGCTGAAACTAAATCCACCTGTTGTTATTGCGGCGTTGGCTGCGGCGTCATCATTGAACACGAAGCGGGCCAAATCACCGGCGTGCGCGGCGACCCTGACCATCCCGCGAACTTCGGCCGACTGTGCACCAAGGGCTCGACGCTACATCTCACCTCCACCCCTGAAACCCTGCCCCTGCGCGCGCTCTATCCTGAACTGCGTAGCGAGCGCGCCGCACCGCGTCAGCGTGTCAGCTGGGACAAGGCGCTAGACCACGCCGCCGACAAGTTTGCTCAAGTCATTCAGGAACACGGACCGGACAGCATTGGCTTCTACATCAGCGGCCAATTACTCACCGAGGACTATTACGTCTTTAACAAGCTGGCTAAAGGGCTGATCGGCACGAATAACGTCGATACCAATTCACGCTTGTGCATGTCCTCGGCCGTCGCCGGCTATAAGGCAACGCTGGGTGCGGATGCCCCGCCCACCTGCTATGAAGACTTGGCAACCGATTGCCTCTTCATCACCGGGTCGAATACCGCCTACGCGCACCCTATCGTGTTCCGCCGCATCGAGGATGCCAAGAAGGCCAACCCGGACATGAAGATCATCGTTGCGGATCCTCGCCGCACCGATACGGCCGAATTTGCCGACCTCTACCTCCCCATCATGCCCGGCAGCGATATTGCGCTCTACAACGCCATGCTGCATGTGATGCTGTGGGAAGACCTGATCGACGAGGACTACATACGCGGTCACACCACCGGATTCGCTGAGCTCAAGCAACTGGTGCGCGAATACTCGCCGGAGGCCATGACCACAGTGTGTGGGGTACCCGCACACGACATCATCACTGCTGCTCGTATGTTTGCCGCCAAGGGCAAAACCACCGTGTCGCTGTGGTGCCAAGGACTCAATCAGTCTGCCCATGGCACGCACAACAATGCGGCGCTCATCCATCTGCACCTTGCCACCGGCAAGATTGGCAAACCCGGCTGCGGCCCCTTCTCACTTACCGGGCAACCTAATGCCATGGGCGGCCGCGAGGTAGGTGGCATGGCCACCCTGCTATCCGCGCATCGCGACCTCGCCAACCCTGAGCATCGCGCTGAAGTTGCCAAACTGTGGGGCATTCCGGATGTCCCCGCCACTCCGGGCTTGTCGGCCATCGAAATGTTCAAGGCGGTTGGAGAAGGCAAGATCAAGGCCTTGTGGATTGCCTGTACCAACCCCGCGCAATCCATGCCCGAACTTAACAAAGTGCTCGACGCCTTTGAGCAATGCGAATTCGTGGTCGTGCAGGAAGCCTACAACAACACTGACACCACCGACCTTGGCGATCTCGTACTCCCTGCCAGTAGCTGGGGCGAAAAGGAAGGGACGGTCACCAATTCTGAACGCTGCATTACGCGCGTGCGTCAAGCTGTCCCAGCGCCCGGCGAAACACGCCCGGACTGGCAGATCGTGACTGACTTTGCACTCAGATTAGGCAAAGCCTTGGGCAAGAGTGCGTTGGCGCAACAGCTGTTCCCCTACACAACGCCCGAAGCCGTGTTCAACGAACACCGTGAGTCGACCCGCGGGCGCGATCTAGATATCACCGGCATCAGCTATACGATGCTGGAGACCGATGGCCCAAAGCAATGGCCGTTGCGCGAAGGTGAAACCACCGGAGCCAAGCGCCTCTACACCAATGGCATCTACAGCACCCCGGATGGCCGCGCCCGATTTTTACCCACCAAGCATCTCGGCACAGTCGACAGCACCGACGCACGCTTCCCGCTACGTCTGACGACCGGCAGGCTGCGTGATCAATGGCACGGCATGAGTCGCACGGGTAGCGTCGCGCGTTTGTACGCGCACGAACCGGAAGCGGTCATCGAACTCAACCTCAGCGACATGGCGCGCCGCAATCTCAAAGATGGCGACCTCATCAAGGCAGCCAACAAACGCGGCAGCATTGTCGTGCAGGCCCGCGCCAGCGAGAGCTTACGTCCAGGCTTGGCATTCATGGCCATGCACTGGGGACGACACTTCATGGACAACGGTGGCGCCAACGTGCTGATGCCACAAACCTACGACCCGACGTCGAAGCAACCTGAGCTCAAGCACACCTCAATCCGCGTCGAGAAGTTTGATCCGAAATGGCGCTTGGTCGCGATGTGTCGTGTTGCCCCAGGTGCCGATGCGAGCGAAGTCATGGCGCGCCTGCCTCGCCTGCAAGGGTGGTTATCTCGCTTTGCCCATGCCACGCTGGGACTTGCTGGCCGCGACAATGCGGTAATCGTCCTGCGTGCTTGGTTGGAAGAACCCATGTCGGCTGAGGACCTTGCCGATCTGGATGCTGATCTCGGCCTACAAGCCAATCTGGCACTGCGCCTTGACGATCCCGGCCGCGGCATTCAAAAGCGCGCCATGATTGAAGCCAACACGCTTACCGTGGTACGCCTTGCGGGTGAAGTGGCTGCTGCGGATTGGTTGCAGGAATTGATGTCGACGGGGGCCTCAACCGCCGAAGCACGCAAATGGTTGCTCGCCCCGCTGTCTCGTCCACCGGTAGCGGGCAAGTCGCGTGGCCGTATCGTCTGCAACTGCTATGACGTCAGTGAGAATGAAATTCTGGCTGAGTTCGCTGCAGGAGCGGATCTACCCGCGCTTCAAGCCAAGAAGCAATGCGGCACTTCCTGTGGCTCCTGTGTGCCAGAACTGAAACGCATGGCGCAAAGCCATGTCAAGGCAGCCTAGGGTCAGTGCGCGGAGTTGAAGCGCCTCAGAACAGCGCCTTAAGCTCATCGCATAAACGCTCGGCATCGGCAGGGGTGATACCGAGTGTCACGATGGCCGGGGCACATCCTTGTTCCCACTCGCTGTAGCCCGCATCTTTTCGATGCTCTTGGATAGCGCGCTCTACCAGCAGATTAGCCGCAATGAGACGTCGAACTGCCAAGGGCAAGGTTGCGTCGTACATGGCCTCGATCGTGTGATGAAGGCGAATCGCTTGGACAACCTCATTGGCAATACCCCACGTCTCTGCAAGCATCGCCCCGGCTTGTGTGTGATTGATACCATGCCGTAAATCTTCCACGCGCGTAAAAAGCTCACTGCCATGATTGGCGCGTGCGAGTGTTTGTAAATAGTCAGGGAAGTGCGCTTTCAACAGCGGGATGCCGATGTCGCAAAACAGGCCGAGGTTATACGCAAGCTCTGGCGCCAGCGCTCGGGTCTTCTTGGCGATATAGCCCATGCCAGCAGAGCGCTTTTCCGAGACATCCCAGAACCGAGCCATCATCATGGCACCATTGGCAAGCGCTCGGCGGGTAATCAGGCCCGTCATCAGTGCATCCAGTTGATTGATGCCGACCAAGGTGATGGCATCCTCGACTGTCTCGATCTGACGCCGTGCCGCATAAAAAGCTGAGTTCGCTGTCTTCAGTAGTGCACCAGCCATGCTGGCATCGCGTCGCAACAATCCACCAATTTTATTGAAGTCAGGATCGTCTCGGCGAATTTCACGCTGCAAGGCCACCAGCAGCGCGGGGCGAGGGGGGATCGTCACCGCACCCAACATATTGGCAGTTACCCCACTGGTAGCAGATGATGACGGTGTGCCAGACATAACAGGGCCTCAATGTTTCAGCAGTGACTGCGAGAGCATGCGTCCAAACAATAATGCACAGAAGCGCAGTCTTATTTTGAATTCTAGCAATTATGCCAAGAACATGAAGAGAAACCGAGTGAAAATCCGGCATAAACAACACCCCTGTTCACCTCTCTGGTATCCATAGAAAAGCCGCCCCGTTCGCAAGTGTGGCTCTATATACTCGCGGTGGCACACTTGCTGCTTTTGGAGGCGCATGTTTTCGGATTCTGATCATAATGGCGCAAACGAGCTGAGCTATGAGAGCCTACGTTCTGCATTGCAGAGCGAGGCTGATGGCCGTTTCAGTGCAAGCTACCGCAGCTATCAGTGCAGCAGTGCATTTCAGCCCATCGTTAGCCTGACCCATGCTCGCGTTGTTGGCCATGAGGGGTTGATTCGCGCCAAGGATGCTCAAGGCCAAGCCGTACCGCCACCGCTACTGCTTGAAGAGGCCATCCGCAACGACGACATCCTGCACCTCGACCGACTGTGCCGCACATTGCATGTCGCCAATGCACACAGCGCCCGCGATGGATGGTTGTTCTTAAATATTCACCCCGAGAGCTTTTCCCGCGCACAGCAAGCCAATCGCACTGCGTTTATGTCCAGCCTGCTGGAAAACAATGGCATGCAAGCAAAAATGGTCGTGGTTGAGATTCTCGAAGAGCTGATCGAGGATGAAGACAACTTCCGCGATACCGTTGGTCAGCTCCGCGATCTCGGCTGCCTGCTAGCAATTGACGACTTCGGCGCGGGGCATTCCAACTTTGATCGAATCTGGCAAGTTGGGCCCGAAATCGTCAAGCTTGACCGTCGCTTTGCAATTCAATGTGAATCAGATGAGCGGGCCCGGCGCATGCTCCCGCGGATCGTCAACATGCTGCACGAAGCGGGCTCCTTAGTTCTCCTTGAAGGGATCGAAACCCTGACGCAAGCGATGATCGCATTGGAGTCGGATGTCGACTTTGCCCAAGGCTACTACTTTGCGCGCCCTGCTGCTGAGCCGCTGCCGATTCATCAAGTCATTCCCGCCGTAACGGATTTGTGGGAGCGTTACGAAAACGAGAGCCAGCAACATTACCGCCAACGCCGCGAGCGTATCGCACAGTATGAGCAAACGCTGGTGAAGGCGGCGATGGAGCTCTCCATGCGTAGCGACACCCTTGCCGGCGCATGCAGCAGCTTCCTCGAACTCGAAAAATCAGAGTTTTGCTACCTACTTGACGGCCAAGGCTTGCAAGTCGGCTCCAATGTCTGGAGCAACGAGGTCAATCAGAATGCCGCCAGCAGTTACCACCCGATTGCCGGCATCAATGGCGCCCGGTGGTCGCGCCGCCCGTATTTCCGTCGTGCGATTGAGCACTTCGGCCAGGTGCAGACGACGCGCCCTTACCTCTCCACCGCCACCGGCAATCTTTGCGTAACGATCTCCATCGCGTTTTTACAGGGCACTGAGACTCGTGTCCTGTGTGGCGATATGCGCTGGAACTAAATCGGCTTACTCGATCACAAAGCGCACTGTGGCGGGGTTTTGATTTGTCAGTTTGACCGTTGCCACCACCTTACTGCCCTTGCTCAATTTACCGGGCAGTTTGGCGACCAGCTGATGACTGCCTGAAGGCTGCAGCTCCACATCGCGCTTGCCATCGCCCCCCAGAATCGTCAACTTGCCAGTGGCGCCCTTGGTACTCAAGGGCTCTCCGTGCACGGTGACGTAAAGCACGACTTGCTTGTCCTGATTCACCAGCTCAAGCTGAAAGGTTCCGGCTTCACCGTAGATCCCGCCGTATTGCGGCTTTCCATGCTCCGCATGCGCAAGCACCAGCGGTGTGGAAATGGCGAGGACAGCCGCACACAAGATGTGGGTAAGTTTCATAGTGAGTCTCCAGTAAAAGTAAGTATCAACACGACCATCAATACGCATCATTTGATTTTGCACTCAGCACCTTCTCTGCTGCTGACTTACCAAACAACCAAAACATAGCGGGGGTAAGGAAGGTGTCGAGGAAGGTCGAACCTATCAGGCCCGCAAAAATCACCACAGCAACCGGGTGCAGGATTTCTGTACCCGGCTGTTCGGCTTCGAATAACAAGGGCGAGAGTGCAAACGCGGTGACCAACGCAGTCATCAGCACCGGCGCAAGCCGTTCTAAAGAACCACGCATGATCATCGGCAAGCCAAACGCCTCCTGCTCAAATCGCATCAAGTTCAGGTAGTGGCTGATCATCAAAATGCCGTTACGCACCGAGATGCCCGCCAGCGTGATGAAGCCCACCAGCGCGGCAATCGACAGCGGTTGCCCCGATAGTCCTAGGCCAATCACCGCGCCAATCAGTGCGAGTGGAATGTTCGCCATCACCATCAACGTGAGCTTGATGGAGGGGTAGCGGCTATAGAGCACCGCAAACATGAGCAATAGCGAGACGATGGAAAGCAGGCCGATCAAGCGCGAGGCTTCCTCCTGTGCCTGGAATTGCCCTTCCAGTGTGACGAAGTAACCCTCAGGTAACTTGTCCTGCGCCAGCACAGTACGGATGTCATCCACCACATCGGAGAGCGCGCGCCCTTGCGTATTTGCAGACAAGACGATACGTCGGCGACCATTGTCACGACTGATCTGGTTCGGCCCATCACTGTCTTCAATACGCGCCACCTTGGAGAGTGGAATCCGTCCATTGGGCGTTTCGATCAACAGATTACCCAGCCCTTCCAAACCACGCGCCGCCTCGGGCAAGCGCACCACCAGATCAAAGCGGCGCGTACCTTCCACAACTTGGGCAACACGCTCGCCACCGACCAAGCTTTGCAGGGCTTCCAGAATGCGCGGTGTCGGCACGCCATATTGCGCCGCCGCCGCGTAGTCGATGCGCACCTTGATCTGTGGTGCTTGCACCTGCTTTTCGATTTCTAGATCAACCAGCCCCGGCACATTGATCAAGCGCTCACGCAGCAGCGCCGCCTGACCGCGCAAGGTATCCAGGTCCTCACCAAATAGCTTGATCGCGATTGGTGCGCGTACGCCCGACATGATGTGATCAATGCGGTGTGAAATCGGCTGTCCCACGCTGATGGCTGCGGGCAGATTGACCAACCGTGAACGAATATCCCGCTTGATCTCATCCATGCTGCGGGTCAATTCGGCTTGCGGTTTGATTCCCACATCCAGCTCGCTGACATGCACGCCCTCAGCATGCTCGTCGAGCTCGGCACGGCCGCTACGCCGGCCCACGTGCGTGACCTCACTCACTTCGCGAATCAACAGTTCAGCCTGCCGCGCAAGATTGCTCGACTCAGTCAAGGTCACCCCGGGATTGAGGCGCATCCCCACCACCAAGGTTCCTTCATTGAAAGGGGGCAAGAAACTACGCGCAAACAGCGGCACAACCAACACAGCCACCACGGCTGCTACCACACAGCCAATCAAGAGCTGTCGGGGATAGCGCATCACCACACCCAACGCATGCTGGTAGTGACGCTTCAGCCACGCGAGCAGCTTGGTATCACCATGATCCAGCGTCTTCATCTGCGGCAGCAGGTAGTACGCCAGCACAGGCGTCACCGTTACTGACACAAACAAACTGGCCAGCGTCGCCACAATGAACGCAACACCCAGCGGGATAAACAGACGCCCTTCCATCCCCGGCAACGCAAACAGCGGCACAAACACCAGCACGATGATCGCCGTCGCATACACAATCGCTGAACGCACCTCAAGGCTCGCATCGCGTATCAACGTCAGGACAGGAATCCGTTCACTCACAGGCTTGCCACGATTCTCGCGCAGACGACGGATGATGTTCTCCACATCCACAATCGCGTCATCCACCAGACCACCAATCGCAATTGCCAGACCACCCAATGTCATGGTGTTGATCGACATGCCAAAGTAACGGAACACCAGTGCCGCTACCAAGATAGAGATTGGAATGGCGACCAGCGCAATCACCGTCGTGCGGAACGTACCAACGAAGAGGTAAAGAATCACGCCGACAAAGACTGACGCTGTGAGCAATTTGGCTTTAAGCGTATCAATCGATGCAGTAATGAAACTGGCTTGGCGGAAGGTCACACGCGGCGGCTCCATGCCGGCTGGCAGTGATTGCTTGAGCTGCCCCAACGCCGTTTCGATCTTCTCGGTCAAGGCAATGGTGTCGGCAGAGGGTTGCTTCTGTATCGCCAACACCACCGCCGGTTTCACTTCAAAGCCCGCATCGCCACGCCGGATTGCGGGCGCAAAGGTCACGGCGGCAATTTGCTGCAGCAGAATCGGCTGCCCACCTTTGACCGTCAATGCCAGATTGCGAAGGTCGTCGAGACTGGAGGTACGGCCCAGATTGCGGATCAGATATTCGCGTCCATTCAGCTCTAGAAAGCCGCCTGATGTATTCGAGGCATATCCACGTAGCGCCGCATTCAACTGATCGAGTGTGATGCCCAATTCCGCCATGCGCGCGGTGTTCGGCTGCACCTGGAACTGGCGTACTTCACCACCAATCGGAATGATCTGCGCAATACCCGGAATACCCATCAAGCGAGGGCGCAGCACCCAATCTGCATACTCGCGCACCGCCATGGCGCTGGTCTTGCTGTCATCAATCGGAATGGCGATCAACATGATCTCGCCCATGATCGACGACACCGGCCCCATCTTCGGCACCACGCCGGTTGGCATGCTCGCCTCCAAAGAAGACAAGCGCTCAGCCACCATCTGCCGCGCCCGGAAAATCTCGGTATCCCAGTTGAATGTCACATACACAATCGACAAACCCGCCGACGATACCGAGCGCACAGTCTCGACCCCCGGTAGCCCATTCATGCTGGTTTCCAGCGGGAATGTGATCAGCTGCTCCACCTCTTCTGACGCCATACCTCCCGCTTCAGTCATCAGCGTGACAGTCGGCTTGTTGAGGTCAGGAAACACATCCACCGGTGTGGTGGATAGGGTCCACACCCCGTAGCCCATCAGTCCAAGACTTGCGACGATCACGAGCAAGCGGTTGGCAAGGCTGCTATCCAAGAGCCACTTAAACATGGCGTGCTCCACGGGAGGCGTGCATAGACGGTAGGTTGAGTCGTAAGGTAAGTATGTTCATGAGACTCACCGCACCTGATTGAGCAAGGCCGCGGCTTGCGTCACCACCCGCTCGCCGCCACGCAGCCCACTAGTCACAATCACCCGCGCCCCATCCAGCGGCGCAAAGCTAACTACCTGTGGGACATACGACTCAGGCGCGGTCTTGACCCAGACCACGCTTTGGTTTGCTGGGTTCTTCATCAACGCGGCAGCAGGCACCGGCACACCTTGTACCTGCTCACACGTCTGCACCACCACCTTGAGCGGTTGCCCCACTGCGAGCTGCTTTGCCAACGCACCTTCAACGCGGAAGGTCACGGGCAAGGCCTGCTCACGCATGGCGCGCGCCACGCCCAGCAGCTTAAGTGGCAATTTCTCCTGCCCCACCACGGCATAGGCCGTCGCGATACTGTTGGCCACTGCAATGTCGTAGGCCAGCACCTCCACTTGCAGGCGGGCTGGATCGACCACCTCAAACAAAGTCTCGCGCGCATCGACCACCTGCCCCGCCACCACATACGCTGCAGAGATCACGCCAGACACAGGCGCCACCATCTGCTCATTGGCAACAGCGGCTTCGGCTTCCTCAATCGCCTTCTTCGGTACAGTGTCCGACAACTCGCGCAGTCGATTCAAACGGCTCACCGCCAGCGAGCGCGTGCCGCCGCCAACCGCTGGTGTTACATAGGCCAAGACCTCACCTTGCTTCACCGCCTGTCCCGCCAAAGGCAAACCCTTGGGCCCGCCAGTCACACGACCCGCAATGATGGCCTGCACTTTTCCACCGGCATTCGGGTCCATCACCACACGCCCGTTCAACTCTAGTGCGCGGGCGGAGGTCTCAGCCTGCACAAGCACTGTCCGTAAATCCATTTGCCGCTGTGCTGGCTTGGGCAGAAACACGCTACCATCCGGCAAACGCTGCGGCGCATTGGCTGAGCTTGGCGCCCCCTTAGCGTCATCATGCGGCTCATCGCCGTGGGCCCAACCCCATAACGGGAAGCCCATGAGCCATGCGCTGACTAGGCATTGGAAAAAGCGGGGGGTGTTTTTATGACGACTCATTTCCGATTCTCCTTGCGCGAGTTCAACCAATGACGGACGCTCAGGCCGCACCCAATGAGCAAGACCAATGCAACCCCACCTACTAAGAGCCATAGCCCAGGTTTGCCAGTGATCTTCTGCATCGCCTGCACGCTGCTTTCGCCTGACACTGTCAATGTGCCCGTCAGTAAATCTGCGTCTTTCTCAGCATCAATGCTGAAGATCAACGCATGCTCGCCTTCGGCATGCAGGAGCTTAAGTAGCTCAGGATCAGTCACAGCATAGTCACCATGGTCTGCATGAAAGGTTGCAACAGCCTTCTTGCCATTCAGCTCGACCTCGACTGACGCATTCAGCACCGGGGTATTGCTCGCCCAGTGATCGATATAGATGCCCAATTCGCCGGGGTAAAGACGGGCAACCAACTCGAACTGGTCGCTCTCGATACGCAACGTGGGAACGGCATGGCTAGTCTCAACAACTGTCGCTGGCGCCGCATGCGCATGATCTTTGTGATCATCGCCATGCGCCCACAGGGAATAACTGATGCTCGCGCACAGCAAGCCCAGCAACACAAAACGTAAGTGCTTCAACATGAAATGTCCTTTATTCGGGCAACAGGCCCAACGACTGACGCAACTGTGAAATGGCTTGCGCCACGGCGATACGGCTCTTAGCAAATTGGCGCTCAGCTTCATAAGACTCAAGCTCGATGCGCAAACGGGTGGGCAAATCGCTTTCGCCCAGCCGGAAAGATTTATCGAAGAAACCGCGCGTCTCTCGCGCTAGTACGGCGCGACGCTCGGCCGCTGTACGCTGCGCCTCGCTCGCGCTTACACGCGCACGTGCAGCCTCGATGTCGGCCAGCACCGTCTCCTGCTCCAGTGACAACCGCGCTTCGGCCTCCACGGCTTCAGCCTCGGCATTGGCAATACCCGCCTGGCGTCGGTTATCTGCGCCGAATGGAATGCGGACGCCAAGCGTCACAGTCTGTGCATACGACTCAGCAAAAGTGCCACGATCTCGGGTGGTTGCTAATAACAACTGTGGGTTGTTCCGGGTTTGCGTAGATGCGAGTGCTTTGGCACGCCGTGCCGATTCAGCGCGGTCAGCAATTTCTCGCAAGGCAGGGTGCTGCGCTTCATCCAGCGTAGCGGTGGCGGCGGGAACGGCTTCCGGCGCCACATCCGTCGGAATCGCCGGAGTCATCCCAAGCAAACCACGCAGCCGCTGTCGAGTTTGTGCCGTCAGGCTTTGAGCTTCAGCCAGTTGGGCCTGCGCGGTGGCCACGGCACCATCGGCTTGATGCTGGTCTGCACGGGCCAGATCCCCCGCGCGTACCCGGCGCGCCACATCGCCGGCTAACTGTTCTGCCAGTTTCAAACGTGCTTGCGCCAGCTGCTGCTCAACATCGGCTTGCACTGCCGCCCACCACGCGGCGCGCACATTGGCGGCCAAGCGCAATTGCGTAGCGAGTTGTCTACTCTTAAGCGCATCCGCATCCGCATCCGCCAGCGCCTGTGCGCGGCTACGCTCGCCCGGTAGCCACAGTGGCAGGCCCACGCCCACCTCGTATTCACGGCTACCGTCGTTGCGGTTAACGCGGTCGGTCTTGGTCGCCAGCTCCACATTTGGCTGTGCCACCAACCAATTACCGGCGGCATCGCGGCGTGCCTCGACCGCGCTACGGCGCAAGTCGGCCGCACGCGCTTCGGGCTGACGTAGCCACGCCATGTCGAAGGCCTGCTTAAGCGTTAAACGCTCCTGTGCATAGGCTGGTGCAGACAGCATCAGCGCAGCAACACACACACTGGTGTATGCAAAAACTCTCATCGGATTCTCGTCCTGAACGGAAGGCGCACGCGCACTCCCGGATCAATTCAAATCCGGCGGAATAGGCTTTAAGTACTGAAGGGGCTTAGAAAATTTAAGCCACGCCCAGACAACAACATCCAGACGCAAGCAATCCCACCGGGCTCAGGCGAGCGCGACGGGAGGGGGACGCAGAGGCGGACTGGTCGTGCGCTCTGGAATGAACTCGGAGAGGAAGGTAGGCACCACTTGCGGCAGCGCCTCAAAACTCAGATGGTGTGCCGTCGGCAGCATAAAACCCATGGCACAGGCTTTTTCGCAGTCCAGCAAATGCTGCGCTGAGGCTTGCGAGTCATCCATGTGCATGCTGCCATCATTGCTGTGGTGGTGATGGGCAATGTGCTCGGCATGGGCGATGGCATGTTGCATCGCCACTTGCGCATCTTGGCTGCCCTCTGTCGCATGCGTAATGCCACGCTCTGCGGCTGCAATCATTTGCAGCGGCAGAATCAGCATCAGGAAGAGGAGCAGGAACTTGCGCATGGCTTGCAGTGTAGCCCGATCAATGATGATGAGCAACGGGATCAGAAGGGGGCGCCTCCCCACGCAGCTCTGCCCGCGCATGCCGCACCACGCTCACGGCACCATGCAGCGCAAGGCTAGCCATGATTAAAGCCACCAGCAAATCGGGCCAAGCTGCGCCTGTGCCGAATACCCCTACTGCAGCCAGGGCAACCGCCACATTGCCAATTGCATCGTTGCGGCTGCACAGCCACACCGAGCGCATATTGGCATCGCCCGCCCGCCACGCGAACAGCATCACCGCCACGCCCACATTCGCCGCCAGCGCGAGTAGCGCGATCACCCCCATGGTCACGGGCTCCGGCGGTACGCCATGAGTCGTGGCCCACACCGTCTTGCCCAGCACCAGCACGCCAAACGCGCCCATGCTCAGGCCCTTGAGCAAGGCCGCACGGGCGCGCCACGTCAAACTCATGCTCAACACCACCAGCGACAGCCCGTAATTGGCGGCATCGCCTGCGAAATCCACGGCATCGGCGAGCAGTGAAACGGAACCGGACGCCACGCCGCCAAATATCTCGATGCCAAACATCAAGGCATTGACCACCAGCGCAATCCACAACACCCGGCGGTAACGCGGGTCGGTGTGGGCAGCGCTGGATGTTTCAGCATCACAGCTGTGAGAACAGTGGGCAGACATGAACAAGGCTCCGTGAAATTTTCACTCTCGCTTGAGCATATCACTGCAAGCCAGAACACTTCGTGCACAATTCCCTATCGACACCATACCAAAAAATTGTTTGGCGCCACGCTGACTGGAACCCCTCATGCACACCTTCCGCCGCATCACCTTCATTGCATTCGGCATCATCGCGCTGCTGTGCCTGTACGCCGCCACCAAGCCAGACACCTTCCGCGTCGAACGTTCCACCGTCATCAATGCCTCGGCCGAGGCGCTGTTTCCCTTGATCAACGATGTGCAGAACTTCACGCGCTGGTCGCCCTATATCGAGCGCGATCCGACCATGAAGCAGACCTTCAGCCCCGTCACCAGCGGCAAGGGCGCGTTCTACGCGTGGGAAGGTAACAAGCAAGTGGGCTCGGGGCGCATGGAAATTACGCAAAGCATGCCGCTACAACAAGTCACCATGCAGATCGACTTCTTCAGTCCGTTTGAAGCGCACAACACGGTGTTCTTCACGCTGACACCCGTGAATAACGGCACCCGCGCCAGCTGGGCGATGGAAGGCCCGATGCCGTTTTTCTCTAAGCTCATGAGCATATTCTTCGACTTCGACGGCATGGTCGGTAACGATTTTGCAGCCGGGTTAGACAAACTCAAAACCCTCGCCGAGCGAGCCCCGACCAACGCGACACAGCCGCTGCAATGAAAACCGACTTCAAAGGCAACAAGCAACACCTGCCCAGCAAGCCCTGCGCTGTGTGCGGCCGCACCATGACATGGCGGCGGGCGTGGGCTAAGAATTGGCATGAGGTGAAATATTGTTCCGACGCCTGCCGTCGCCAGAAAGGCACCACCGCATGAGCACCCAGCCGTTGCGTCATCTCGTCATCATCCTGGGCGACCAGCTCGATGCCGATGCGCTTGCCCTCGCTGACTTTGACCCCACCCGCGATGCCCTGTGGATGGCCGAGGTGGCGGAAGAATCTACCCACATTCCTTCGTCCAAGCAACGCACCGCGCTGTTCCTCAGTGCCATGCGCCACTTTGCCGAGGCGCAGCGTGCGCTGGGCCGGCCGCTGCATTACACCCTGCTCGACGATGCCGCCAACACCGGCACACTCGCGGGCGAGCTAAGGCGCACACTCGCACACATCCGCCCGCAAAAGCTGGTGATGACAGCCCCCGGCGACTGGCGAGTGCTCAAGGCCCTGCAGGCTGTGGCGCGCGACCATGATCTGCCACTTGAGCTGAAAGACGACACGCACTTCATCACCACCGTGCGCGAATTCGCCGCGCACGCCAAAGGCCGCAAGCAATTGCGGCTGGAGTATTTCTACCGTGAAGTGCGGCGCAAGACTGGCCTGCTGATGGAGGGAAAAGACCCCACCAAGCCAGTGGGCGGGCAATGGAATTTCGATGCCGACAACCGCGGCGCCTTCCCCGCCGAAGGCCCAACCAACGTGCCGCCGCCGGTGCGCTTTGCGCCCGACGCCATCACGCGCGAGGTGATGGCGCTGGTGCAAACGCGCTTTGCCAGCAACCCCGGCACGCTCGACAGCTTTGCGTGGCCTGTCACCAGAGCGCAAGCGTTGGACGTACTGGCCGCCTTCATCACCCACCGCCTGCCGCTGTTTGGCCGCTATCAAGATGCCATGTGGCAGGGCGAGGTGTGGCTGTATCACTCGCACATCTCCTGCGCGCTCAACCTCAAGCTGCTGCACCCGCTTGAAGTTGCCCGTGCGGCCGAGCAGGCCTATCAGCGCGGCGATGCCCCGCTGGAAGCCGTGGAAGGGTTTATCCGGCAGGTGATCGGCTGGCGCGAATATGTGCGCGGCATCTACTGGACGCAGATGCCCGAGTACATCGACCGCAACGCCCTACAAGCCGAGCACCCCTTACCCGCCGTGTATTGGACCGGCGAGAGCGACATGGCCTGCATGCGCGATGCCGTGCAGCAAACGCTGGCGCATGGCTACGCCCATCACATCCAGCGCCTCATGGTCACCGGCCTGTATGCCCTGCTGTTTGGTGCCCGGCCGCAAGAAGTGCATGAGTGGTATCTGGGCGTGTATGTCGATGCAGTGGAATGGGTAGAGCTGCCCAACACACTGGGCATGAGCCAGTTTGCCGACGGCGGCGTGATGGCCAGCAAGCCCTATGCAGCAACAGGCAAGTACATCCAGCGCATGAGCAACTACTGCAAAGGCTGCCGCTTCAAGCCCGACGAACGCATTGGCCCGAAAGCTTGCCCCATGACCACTCTGTATTGGGACTTCCTCATTCGCCACGAAACTCTGCTCGCCCAAAACCCACGCATGGCGCTGCAAGTGCGCAATGTGGATCGAATCAGCGACGACGAAAAGCAGGCGATACAAGCGCAGGCAACCGCGCATCGGGCACAGGCTGGCTGATTGCTCAGCCACCGGATGCTGCTAGGCGCGCCTTCCGGCCAAAAACTGCAAAATCGGCAATCAATATTGATTGCCGATTTGCGTTGTATAGTCGATCGTAAGTTGGTCGTTCAAAAACAGTTGGCAGGGCTACTGCTCACGGTACCGGTATCAATTGTGGCCTTTACAGATAGCCGGGGCTTAATGAGGAACTCTAATGTCGCAAATTGAAATATGCACTGACGACCTGAAATTGCTTGATGACTTACGGGCAGCAAATGTTTCAGGGATAAAGCTATACGAAATTGTGATGCGTAACGATGATGCTGAACTTGCCCAACATGCAATTACTGTTTGCAATTTTATTATCGATATCGCAATCGACTTGGATACTGGACTTTTGGGTACCTGGCTGTACGAGAGAATAAAAAATCGAACCAATCAAATCACCGTGAATGGCGAAGACATATCAGCGCAACCTGAAAAAATCACCGTCATTGTCCAAAACATCGTTATTCATGCAGCAAATGAAAATATTTCGAAGCAGTAAAACGTCTGCCCAGCACGCCTATAGAAAGCAAACCTAAGAATTTGGTCTTTGATCATTGGCAATGACAAGTCGAATCAACATTTCAGAATTTAGGAAGAGGA
Organism: uncultured Rhodocyclaceae bacterium; assembly: GCA_964499485.1. GTDB lineage: Bacteria > Pseudomonadota > Gammaproteobacteria > Burkholderiales > Rhodocyclaceae. The sequence goes on from CAZCLF010000013.1 coordinate 50,371, forward strand.
AACAATGGCCCTTCGTGATTATTTAAATGGACCAGAAAACCGTCGGAAGGTGCAAGAACTAGAGATTCGGTTGGAGGATCTTCAGGAGCGCCATGCGCAACTACAAGCATTGGCAGAGAAATACAAGGCTATGGATGCTTTTGAAATTCAAAGCCATATCAAACAGGAAAATGAGAACCTTGAGTCCATTCGCCGAACGATTCAAAGCGCAGAAACTGAAGTCAAAAACCTGGCACAACAGGCTAAAGAATTAAAGGATCAAATTCTTGTCTTTGAAAACACTCAGCTATTAGAGAGCTTTGCTCTGTATGTGCCAAAGTTCAAACTTAACGCAAGTCACGAATATAAGACCCGGTTAGAAACAGTCAGAGAGCGCCAAAAAGCGTTGATCAAGGGAGGCGAAGCCGCAACGGGCAATATGGGCTGGGAGGTGAACGGCAGTAAAGCCGAGGGGCGGAAACTGGTAAACGATATGATCAAGCTGGTCGTTCGATCGTTCAATAACGAAGCAGACTACTGTGTCGACAACGTTAAGTTCGACAACATTGAACTAGGTGAAAAGAGGATTCGGAAATCTTTCGAAGCATGCAATCGCCTTGGACGAATTATGTCTGTAAGACTCTCAGATGAATACTTGGATCTAAAACTAGATGAACTTCGGTTAGCTCATGAGTTTCAAGTAAAAAAACAGGAAGAGAAAGAAGAAGCCAAGCGCGCGCGCGAGGAGTTGCGCGAACAACAAAAATTAGAGCAAGAAATACGTGCTGCGCGAGAGAAAATCGCTAAGGAAAGAAAGCACTTTACGGCAGCTCTACGCGACCTAAACGCCCGACTTCAGCAAGCCAAAGATGAAGAAGAGCGAACTCTACTCATGGCTAAGATTGCGGAAGTAGAAGCGGGTAAAGCCCATCTGGACAGCGAGGAAAAGCTCATCGACTATCGTGAACAAAACGCTAAAGCTGGATATGTATATGTAATTTCAAACATTGGTGCTTTTGGAGAAGGCGTGTACAAGATTGGGATGACTCGCAGGCTAGAGCCGATGGATCGAGTGGATGAACTGGGTGACGCATCAGTTCCATTCTGGTTCGATGTACATGCGATGGTGTTCTCTGACGATGCGCCAGCGTTGGAGGCAAAGCTCCATGAGCGATTTGCAGCCGGCCGCTTAAACAAAGTGAATGGACGCAAAGAGTTCTTCAGAGCAGACATTTCCGAAATTGAATCTGTCATTCGGGCTAACTACGATGCAGTAGTTGAAGTCACTCATGAAGCTGAAGCAGAACAATTCCGCGAGAGCCAAAGGATGATGATCCCAAAGTGAGGCGGCTATTTGGAATGGAAGAACTTGTCTCGTCTTGGCTGCGCTGTCGCTAATGGTTTGGCTTCCTAAGCGCTAGTTAGGCTTGGGCGTTTCTCTTTGGTGGGCTACGCTGATGGCGTGGTTATTTGTACCCTTCTTTACTCATTGAGATTGCGTGTGCCTTCATGACAACAGAACAACGTCTCCAACAGCTTGGCTTAGTGCTTCCAGCCGGCAGCCCGCCAGCAGGCAATTACTCAACGGCTGTACGCACCGGCAACCTGCTGTTTCTTTCTGGCAAGGCACCACTTGCCGTAGAGGGGGTCAAGCCCAAGGGCAAACTGGGGCAGGAATACACAGCGGAAGATGGCTATGGCTTTGCGCGCTCGGCCTGTCTGGATTTGCTCGCGGCGATTCGGCAAGAGCTTGGCTCGCTCGATCAGGTGGTGCGCTTTGTTGAGCTGCATGGGTCGCTCAATACCACGCCAGAATTTGAAGACCACGCCCGTGTGCTGGATGGGGCGTCGGACTTGCTGGCCGAGGTGTTTGGCCCCAGCGGCTTACATGCGCGCTCGGTGATTGGGGTGAACTCGCTGCGCAATGGGGTGCCGCTCACGGTTAAGGCGATTGTTGAAGTGAGGGAAGCTTAAGCCGCTAGCGCTATCGATCGGCCCCGCTATTTATGAAGATTCTTCCGCTTTATGCAGCATTGCTTGCGATCTTGTTTGTGTATCTGAGCATACGCATTATCGGTATCCGGCGACGGCTGCAGATTGGCCTTGGTCATGCGGACAATCCTGAACTTTTGCGCGCGATACGCGTGCATGCGAACTTTGCTGAGTACGTACCGTTTGCGCTAGTGCTGATTCTGCTGGTGGAATTGTCAGCGGCCCACCCTTGGTTTGTGCATGCGCTTGGCTGCACCTTGCTGGTCGCACGGCTTGCGCATGCGTATGGGGTGAGCCAACAGCCCGAGAACTTTCGCATCCGAGTGGTTGGCATGGTGATGACATTTGCAGTGCTTTTGACAAGCGCCGCGTATTTGCTTGGCGCGCTACTGGTTTGATGCAGATTTTTTCTTGTTTCTGCAGCACAAATTTCACTGATGGTTCCTAAGATTTTTTCATTGGGCCCACCTGTAAGAATGCACTTCTGATCGCCGTCTAATCGTCATGGCACAGCACTTTGCTGGCCGCGACGACAAGGGGAAAACGATGAGCGTGCAACGGACCTTTCACAGCCGGGATTTTTTGCAACCAAGCACGGGTGAGCCGATTCGGTCCGTGGTGACGACAACGCCAGATACGGTGGTGGTTGCGTGGCATGTGGCGCAAGGGCAGCGCATTGCGGCGCATGTGCACCCACACGGGCAAGACACGTGGACCATCCTCTCAGGCCAAGGTGCGTATCTGATCAATGCGACTGGGGACACACTGCCGCTGGCGGCGGGCGATATTGCGGTTGCTCCGGTGGGCCATGTGCATGGGGTGTACAACCCGCACCCTGAGCCGCTGATTTTTATTTCGGTGGTGACCCCGGCCGAGGCCGGCTACGAACCACTAGATCCGCAGCCCGCGTATTCAATGTAGTCGCCCTAGTCGCCCTAGTCGCCCTAATCGTCTTAGTCTGCTTAGTCAGCGCCGCAGCACTTCTTGAACTTGTTGCCACTGCCACATGGGCACGGGTCATTCCGGCCAGCCTTGGGCGCAGCACGCATGGGTGCTGGGGCTTCGGCCTTGCGGAAGGGTTGCCAGAAATTGTAGAGCACGGCAACGGCGGCGGGCAGCTGTGCGGCCAAGGCGGCGCGCTGCTGCGGTGTGGCGACGAGCTGCTTTTGTTCGTCGGTCAGGTTCTTGGCGCTGAGCAGGAAAACCGGCTTGAGGGACTCCAGCACGTCGGGCTGCTCAAACACGGGTTGCCATGCGGTACGCGCGAGGTTGATGCCGGCCATGAAGCCGAAGGCCCACATTTCGGCGTCGTCGTAGTCTTCGCCTTCATGCTCGACCACATCGACGATGGGGCTGTAGTTGTCGAGGTCGAGCTGCAGGGTGCGCATGATGCCGTTGAGCTGACGCACGATGAGCGCAAGGATGCGGT
>CAZCLF010000014.1:0-52936 GCA_964499485.1 uncultured Rhodocyclaceae bacterium
CAAGCAGGCCCCTCTTCACTGTTGCCTGATGGACAAGGCTGCCATTCGTAATCAAGCGCAATGGCAAATCAGCAAGGTCACGGGAGCGCATTATGTCGATCACAATGTCGACAGCATCAGCAAATTCAGCCGCACTGGTCGGCTCACCGTTACCGGAAAAAGCGATATCTACCAAAGTGCGTACATCTGCAGGGACGTGCAACTGCATAAATTCACCATGCTGAATATCATCCAGCATGGTATTTAGCTCGAACGCCAAGCGTGACAAATCAATCGGGGGCGGACCACCACGTGTCAAGTCTGGCACTTGGCAATAAATACAAGCCCAGTTGCAGGCATTGTTCGGATTCAGGTTAATACCGATGGAAACGCCGCCAGCACGTCGTGAGACCACTGGGTATACGTAGCGCAACCCCACGCTGCCGCGGTCATGGTTAGTTGTACTTAAAGGCTTGATCGGAGTTGCCATCAGGCGCAAACAGTGCGAATGGTATAATTTGCAAGCCTTTCAGCTTAACACTGAATCATCGCGGCTTTGCCGAACACAGCCTGTCCCGAATACACCCATGCAAATTACACGTCGCCTCGAATTCGATGCTGGTCATCGCATTCCCAATCATCAAGGGCAATGCCGCCATCTGCACGGGCACCGTTACACCATCGAAATCACACTGTCTGGCGACACCATTCGCGGTGGCGACCATGCTGCTGACGGCATGCTCATGGATTTCTCGGAAATCAAGCGTATTGCCAACGAGCACCTGATAGCGCGATGGGACCACGCATTTTTTGTCTATCGTGAAGACAAGGTTGTCGCCGACTTCCTCGCCAGCCTACCTGATCACAGGACAGTCATATTCGACTTGACACCAACTGTAGAGAATCTTGCACGCGTTGCTTTTGACACCCTTGATCCACTCTACCAAGATGTCTACGGCAATCACCTGCGACTAGAGAAGGTTCGGCTATTCGAAACCCCCAACTGCTGGGCCGACATTACCCGATCCTGAGGAAAGTCTTTAAGGAATTGAAGGGCTTAGCTCATGATACTTGGGCTATTGTCAGCGGCCAGTTGATGCAAAATGCTTTTCAAGACTTGTACTGGCACTCCCTTGCATGAAGCAACTTGCCGTTTTCAACCAGAAAGGTGGTGTGGGTAAAACCACGACCGCGCTCAATCTCGGAGCTGGCCTAGCAAGGCGCGGGCAGAAAGTACTCCTCATCGATCTAGACCCCCAAGCGCACATGACATCGGTACTTGGTGCCAATCCAACCGATGTGCATGCAAGCATGTTTGCTTTCTATCGAGACAATCGAGCACTCAGAGATCTGGAGATTGAGTGGCCAGGAATCGGACACCTGATTCCGGCGCATACCGAGCTGATTAAGGTCGACTCACTGTTTGGCAAAGGGCCGAACATTCTCAACCGCCTCAGTCAGGGACTGACCGCGCTGCATGAGCAGAAACAAGATCGTGTTGCCATCATCGACTGCTGCCCCTTCCTTGGCGTGCTTTCACTGAATGCAGTCTTTGCAGCCGAATGCTTGCTCGTACCCGTCGCTTCGGATTTTTTGAGCCTACGCGGGGCGCAACAAATTGAGCACACTCTGAAAGCACTTGAGCCCGTGCTTAAGCGCCGTGTCGAAAGACGTTACTTGATGACGCGCTTTGATCGGCGGCGAAAAATGTGTTTTGAAATTCAGGCTCGAATGCGCGAATTGTTTGGGAATGACATGTGTGAAACCGTCATTTCCGAGAATGTTGCTGTCGCCGAAGCACCCGCCGTCAACAAGGATGTGTTCTCACATGCGGAGAACAGCCGCGGCGCACAAGATTATGCGGCGCTGATTGACGAGCTTACCGACCAGGGAATCTTCAAGCTGGCTTGAGTAACCTGAAAGCTACAACCAAATTTAGCGTGCGATCAGGCTTACAACGTCTTCAAAATTGCCCGCCGCTGGAGGACGCACCGATCCGTGATGGCAAACGCAGTTGAGGATTTGGCAATCTCGGTAAATTTGACGCAGTTTGCGTCCGGCCTCTTCCTCAGTTTCCGCTGGAATCATAAGGTTATCGACGAGCATACCAACACGCGTACGGATGCGGAATGCATATTTCTTCAGCTTGAAGGGTTGCATAAAAAATCCGTTATAAGTCATAAGGATTTGGTCAGTATATGCACACTTCATCAAAAGAACAAGCTAGCCCCCTATTTTCATTAGGGTTTGTTGGTTTTGCCGCAACGCACCAATCGATTTACGCTAGCTGCCCTCATAGCGAACCCCTTCAATCGGCAATAATTGGGCAAAAGAAAAGGGGCAGTAGCTTTCGCCACTGCCCCTTTTCGGGTCTTTGCTACAAGAATTAGAGAGCCTTGATTGCGGCACTCAGGCGGCTCTTGTGACGAGCAGCCTTGTTCTTGTGGACAATCTTCTTGTCGGCGATCGAGTCGATCACGCTTACAGAGGATTGATACACTGCTTGCGCAGTAGCCTTATCGCCAGCTTCGACGGCCTTTTGCACTTTCTTGATCGCGGTGCGCAGGGTCGAACGCAGGCTCATGTTATGGGCGCGCTGCTTGACCGCCTGACGGGCGCGCTTGCGAGCTTGTGCAGTATTTGCCATATCGAAAAATCCGGGTTAAAAATTGGTTGGTGAAGCAAGAAAGTCCGCGATTGTACAAGCAAAGTCTGGGTAGTGCAAGCCCTTTGACGCATTTGGGGTTTTGTCCACGCCAGCGTATCCGCCTCAAAACCAGCTACCATTGCGGCCACGCGCAAAGCTCCAGCTACTCTCACACAACAATATGAATCTGCTCAAAGCCCTCGCTACTGTCAGTAGTATGACCTTACTGTCGCGCATTCTGGGCTTTGTCAGGGACTTTGTGATTGCCCGAGCGTTTGGGGCCGGATTGCTGACCGACGCTTTTTTTGTAGCGTTTCGCTTACCCAACCTGCTGCGCCGACTGTTTGCCGAGGGTGCATTTTCGCAGGCCTTTGTGCCAATTTTGGCGGAATACAAGAACAAGCAAGGAGAAAGTGCGACGCACCAGCTCATCAATCGGGTTGCCACGCTACTTTTCCTGATTCTGCTAGCGGTGACCCTGCTGGGGATTGTTGCTGCCCCGGCGATCATTTATATCTCCGCCCCCGGATTTAGCGCCAATCCTGAAAAATTCGCGTTAACTGTCGAGCTAACGCGGATCTGCTTTCCTTACATACTCTGCATGTCCTTGGTCGCTCTGTCGGCCGGCATTCTGAATACATGGAGCCGCTTCGCCCTGCCGGCCTTCACACCGGTGCTGCTAAACCTCTCCTTTATTGGGATGGCGCTGTTTGCCGCGCCCTATTTTGACCGCCCTGTATTGGCGCTTGGCTGGGCAGTGGTTCTGGGCGGTGGCCTGCAACTGGCCATTCAGGTACCAGCATTAGCAAAGCTTGGCTTACTGCCCCGCTGGGACTTCTCACCCGGTGATGCTGGCGTACGTCGCATCCTTAAGCTGATGGCACCTGCCGTACTTGGCGTGTCCATTGCGCAAGTGTCGCTGTTAATCAACACCATCTTCGCCTCCTTTCTGGCAACGGGTAGCGTGTCCTGGCTGTATTACGCCGATCGCTTGATGGAGTTTCCTTCGGGCCTACTTGGCGCAGCATTGGGTACGATCCTCCTACCTAGCTTGGCCAAACTGCATGCGGATGAAAAGCGTGAAGAGTTTTCCTCGCTGCTGGACTGGGGCATGCGTCTGACACTGATGCTGACCCTGCCGGCTGCCCTCGCGCTAGCCATCTTGTCAGTCCCGTTGCTCGCGACCTTGTTCTTACACGGTGCCTTCACACCCGACGATGTCTTGCAAACGCGCAGCGCATTGGTTGCCTATAGCGTTGGCCTGACCGGGCTAATCATGGTGAAAGTACTAGCACCCGGCTTCTACGCACGCCAAGACATTCGCACCCCGGTCAAAATCGGCTTAGTGACACTGACACTTACCCAAGTGCTCAACCTGGTTTTCGTCTTTGGTCTGCAGCTCGCCCACACTGGCCTAGCACTCTCGATTGGCGTTGCGGCCTGCCTCAACGCCACGCTGCTCTTGCGTGGCCTGCTTAAGCGTGGCGCCTATATCCCTCAACGTGGATGGCTACTGTTTGGTCTTCGCCTGAGTGTGGCGCTGCTGGCGCTGGGTGCCGTCCTATGGTTTGCCATGGGCAGCGAAGCAGCGTGGCTGGCGATGGGCAAGCTTGAGCGGCTATATCGGTTGTGCGCAATCGTGCCACTGGGCATTGGTGCCTATTTCGGCACGCTGTGGCTCTGCGGTATTCGCGTTGCCGACTTTCGTCGGCGCGGCGCGCAGTGAGTTAATGCATAGAGGTAGGCGCGGACAATACCTCTTGCTGCAAGCGCGTCAAGGCCAAGGCAGCCCCCTCATCGCCGGCTGCAGCACCACGCTCGTACCATGCCTGGGCACGACCTAAATCACGTTCAACACCTTGTCCTTTTTCATACAAGGCCCCTAGCCACGTATAGGCCGGGGTGTAGCCATGATTAATCGCGTCATAGAGTGACGCCATGCCATGCGTTACATCTGTCTTGCCATGACTACCGGTGATCAGGTAATGGCCGAGTATCGCCATGCTTCGCGCATCGCCGCGTTCCGCCACACGGCCCAGCCAAGCATGGCCGAGCTCAGCGTCTTGCGGTAAATACTGCCCCATCAGGTAGGCATCGGCGATGCAGTTACCTGCATTCAAATAGCCCGCCTCAAATGCTTCGGTCAGCATTTGTAATGCTTTATCAGCATCCGTGCGACAGCCCTCACCGGCAAACAGCATCATCCCTACTGCAGCTTTAGCCGACAGCACCCCCTGTGAAGCCCCAACAGAAAGTAGGCGAAACGCTTCGACCTTGTCTTCTGGCACCCCCATGCCGGATTGATGCATCCAGCCCAGATTACAGTGCGCGCGCATATCTCCGTGGTCTACCGCTAATTGATACCAGCGCGCGGCTTCAAACATGTCCTGCCTGACGGCGATTCCAAGTGCATAAACCTTGCCCATGTGGAACATGGCGCCCGCATGGCCTTGTTCCGCCATGCTGCGGACTTTCTCGATGGCCTGAAAATAATGCAGCGGCTCAGGGTTCTCGGCGCCATTCAGGCTGTCGTAGCGCTCGCGCGCCTCGTCCAGATGGCGCGCCTTAAGCAAACGATGCACCAGATAGCAAGCAAAGTCCCCACGTGACAGGCTCGCTGCAATCGTTGGCCAAATCACAGCATCAATCTCACGATCATCGAAGCTCTCCGGCCACCAGCGCTCATGGCGAACCAACCCCTCACTCAAACTCGTCATGAAATACCGACTCCACTCAAAATACGATTAGCGCAGAGTGTAGCTGCGAAATTTACTTGCATGCACTCGCCAGAAAAAAGGGACGGCAGACACCGTCCCTTTCTCTTTCAACGCCCTACTCCGGCATCAAGGAGCCCTCATGCAACTAAGGGCAGAATCAGCAAGGCCACGATATTAATGATCTTGATCAGAGGGTTGACGGCTGGACCGGCAGTGTCCTTGTACGGATCGCCGACCGTATCACCGGTGACTGCAGCCTTGTGCGCCTCAGAGCCCTTGCCACCAAAGTGACCATCCTCAATGTACTTTTTAGCGTTATCCCAAGCACCACCGCCGGTGGTCATGGAAATGGCAACGAATAGACCCGTCACAATGGTGCCCATCAGCACACCACCCAAAGCACGAACGCCTGCGCCGGGCCCCATCAGGATATTCATCACCACAGCCGTCACCACAGGTACCAAGACGGGTAGCAAGGAGGGGATCATCATCTCTTTGATCGCCGCCTTGGTCAGCATATCGACCGCGCGCGAATAATCCGGCTTGGCGGTGCCCTCCATGATCCCAGCGATTTCCTTGAACTGGCGGCGCACCTCGACCACAACGGCACCCGCCGAGCGTCCGACCGCCTCCATTGCCATGGCTCCAAAAAGATACGGGATCAGGCCACCGATAAAGAGGCCGATGATGACCGCCGGATCACTGAGACTGAACACCACGGTCTTCCCCAGCCCCTCTAGCGCATGGGTAAAGTCGGCAAAGAGTACCAGAGCGGCTAGCCCGGCCGAGCCAATCGCATAGCCTTTAGTGACCGCCTTGGTGGTATTGCCCACCGCATCGAGCGGGTCCGTCACTGCCCGCACGCTATCTGGCAGATCCGCCATCTCGGCAATGCCACCCGCGTTGTCGGTGATTGGTCCATACGCATCCAGCGCCACGATGATGCCCGCCATCGATAACATCGAGGTCGCCGCAATCGCACTGCCGTATAGCCCGCCCAGCGCATAAGAGCCCCATATTGCTACACAGACCGAGAGCACGGGCCAGGCTGTCGCGCGCATCGATACACCTAACCCGGCAATGATGTTGGTGCCATGCCCGGTCGTTGAAGCTTCAGCAATATGTTGCACGGGCTTGAAGTCAGTGCCGGTGTAGTACTCGGTAATCACCACCATCAGCCCCGTGAGCACCAAGCCAATGACCGCTGCGCCATACAGACGTAACTGGCTGCCACCCGCACCGAGGAGATCATCTGGGACAAAGTAGGTCGTGATTGGGTAGAAAGCAATCAGCGCCAGCACGCCTGCGACAGCCAGACCGCGGTAGAGCGCATTCATGATCTTGCCGCCCTCAATCGCTTTAACGAAATAGCAGCCGACGATAGAAGCGATGATGGAGAACCCACCCAATACCAGCGGATACAACACGGCCGCATCACCGTGGCTCTTTAGCATCAGTGCGCCCAGCAGCATCGTCGCCACCATGGTCACGGCATAGGTCTCGAACAGGTCGGCCGCCATACCAGCGCAGTCACCCACGTTATCGCCAACGTTATCGGCAATCACGGCGGGATTACGGGGGTCATCCTCGGGAATACCGGCCTCTACCTTGCCGACAAGATCTGCGCCAACATCCGCACCTTTGGTAAAAATACCACCACCGAGACGCGCAAAGATCGAGATCAGCGAAGAGCCAAACCCCAGACCAATGAGCGGATGAATGATGTGGTCAATACTCGCGCCGGGGCCTGCAGTGGCCTTGAGGAAAGCGTAATACCCGGCAACGCCGAGCAACCCCAAGCCAACCACTAGCATGCCGGTAATCGCTCCACCACGGAAGGCTACGTTCAGGGCTGGCGTGATGCCGTGTCGCGCCGCCTCGGCCGTCCGCACATTGGCGCGTACCGAGACATTCATGCCGATGTAGCCAGCGGCACCGGAAAGCACCGCCCCGATGAGAAAGCCAAAGGCGGTCAACCAGCCCAAGGCGGGCACGAAGCCAATCACCAAAAAAAGCACAACGCCAACGACAGCAATGCTTGTGTATTGACGGTTGAGATACGCCTTGGCACCTTCCTGAATCGCTGCGGCAATTTCCCGCATGCGCTCATTGCCATCCGGCTGCGACAGAATCCATTGACTCGACAAAGCGCCATACGCGATTGCGATAGCGGCGCAAACAAGTGCAAACACCAGTTCGATAGCCATAGTTCCTCCTCCGTTGTGCTTATTGGTTGACCTGCTTCGTTACACGCTCCTTGGAAAATCAAACAGACTTACTACAAGACTAGCACCGGCTGGAAAAGCGTCCAGCCGGTGCTTAGATTTTTGACAACTTAAATCTTGAACTCGCCCGGCAGCTTCTTCGCCACGGCAATGTTCTTCAAACGCACATAGTCTGGCAAACCGTTTTTATAGGGCGGCGCATCCTCGCCCTCGATCAACGGTGCCAGATAGCGGCGGCAAGCCTCGCTGATGCCATAGCCATCTTCGGTAATGAAGTCGCGCGGCATCTTCTTCTCGACATTCGCCACTTGCGCCAGCGGTGCCTCAACGATGTCCCACTTGTAGGGGGTATCTGAGAGACGACGGATCGCCGGCATCACGGCATTCTTACCAGCGATTGCCATTTCCACGGCAGCCTTGCCCACGGCATACGCCTGATCCACGTCGGTCTTCGATGCAATGTGACGTGCAGCGCGTTGGAGATAGTCAGCCACGGCCCAGTGATACTTGTAGCCGAGCTTGGCGTTGATCAATGCAGCGATCTGCGGGCCGATGCCACCAAGTTGGGCGTGACCAAAGGCATCGCGCGCACCCGTCTCGGCCATCAGCTTACCTTCCTTGTCGAGCAGACCTTCAGACACGCCAACGGTGCAGTAGTCGTACTTTTCGACGGTCGCCTTGACGCGGGCAATGAAGCTTTCCTCGTCAAAGGGGATTTCCGGGAACAGCAGAATGTGCGGAGGATCGCCGGCCTGTTCGGCAGCCAAACCGCAAGCCGCAGTAATCCAGCCAGCGTGACGACCCATCACTTCCATGACAAAGACCTTGGTCGACGTGCGCGCCATCGAGGCCACATCAAAACCGGCTTCGCGCATCGACGTCGCAACATATTTGGCGACCGAGCCAAAGCCGGGGCAGGTATCGGTCAATGGTAAATCGTTATCTACGGTCTTCGGCACATGGATGGCCTGTAGCGGATAACCCAACGTGGCCGACAACTGCGACACCTTGTTACAGGTATCGGCGGAATCGCCACCGCCGTTGTAGAAGAAATAGCCGATATCGTGAGCCCTGAACACTTCAATCAGGCGCTCGTATTGGGCGCGATGCTCATCCAAGCTCTTCAGCTTGTAGCGGCATGAGCCAAACGCACCCGACGGGGTGGTGCGCAGTGCAGCAATGTCGGCGACCGACTCAAGCGAAGTGTCGATCAGGTCTTCCGTAAGGGCACCGATGATGCCATTACGGCCAGCAAAGACGGTCCCGATTTTGTCGGGATGCGCGCGTGCAGTTTCAATCACGCCGCAGGCGCTGGCATTGATGACGGCGGTAACCCCGCCAGACTGTGCATAAAAGGCATTACGTGGCATATCTGTCCTCGGTCTTGCGTGTTCTGTTTATCTTGGCGCCCTGTCGATCAGGGCTTTACATGACAAAGGGGCCGCAGCCCCTTTGGTGAAGTTTGGTAAAACTTACTTCAACGCAGCAAACGCGCGGGCGGTGATCTCATCCACGGCGCCCTGCCCGCTGATCTTGCGGTACTGCGGTGCGCCCGGCTCACCACGCTCGGCCCAGCCGGAGTAGTAGGCAACCAGCGGCTTGGTTTGCGAGTGATAGACATCCAGACGCTTCTTGACAGTTTCTTCCTTGTCGTCTTCGCGTTGGACCAGCTCTTCGCCCGTGACGTCATCCTTGCCAGCCACCTTGGGCGGATTGAATTTGACGTGATAGGTGCGACCAGAAGCCGGATGCGAACGGCGACCGCTCATGCGCTCAACGATGTCACTATCCGGCACATCAATTTCAAGCACGTAGTCGATCTTGACGCCCGCTTCCTTCATCGCGTCGGCTTGCGGAATCGTGCGCGGGAAGCCGTCGAACATATAGCCGTTCTTGCAGTCGTCTTCCTTGAGGCGCTCTTTGACCAGACCAATGATGATGTCGTCGGACACCAGTGCGCCGGAATCCATCACCGCCTTGGCAGCAAGCCCCAGCGGCGTGCCCGCCTTGACGGCAGCACGCAGCATGTCACCCGTCGAAATCTGGGGGATGCCAAACTTTTCTTTAATGAAATTGGCTTGCGTCCCCTTGCCCGCGCCCGGCGGTCCTAACAAAATTAAACGCATTGAATTACTCCTCTAAAACGTGTTCGGGACGGTACGCGCAAAACGTACCGTGGTCAAAAATGCTTAAGTACCCGCGCCAGATCTTCCGGGGTATCAACACCAGCGGGCGGCGCGCTATCCGTCTGCACCACCACAATCGCATCGCCATGCCAGAGGGCGCGCAGCTGCTCCAGCGATTCCCAGCGCTCCAGCGACGACGGTAACAGGCTGCCGTAGCGGCGCAGAAAGCTAACGCGGTAGGCGTAAATGCCAATATGCCGTTGCAGATTCAAATCTGCCGGCAAGGTCTCACGTGACTCGGCAAAGCCATCACGATGCCAAGGAATTGGCGCGCGCGAAAAATACAGCGCACGGCCATTACGATCAGTCACCACCTTCACCACATTCGGGTTAAAAGCATCAGCCGCATCATGAATAGCATGGCTGGCTGTGGCAATCGAAGCGCCGGGATCACGTGCCAATGCAGCGGCAACGGAATCAATCAGTGCGGGCGGAATTAAGGGCTCATCGCCTTGTACATTGACGACAATGTCATCGTCAGCCCAGCCCATATGTTCCACCACCTCAGCAATACGGTCAGTACCGCTGGGGTGATCAGCTTTAGTCATGACGGCGGTAAAACCATGTTGCATCACAGCCGCGCGGATATCCTGCTGATCACAGGCCACAATGATCTCGCTGGCCCCCGATTGCTTCGCCGCTTCGGCCACGCGCACGATCATCGGCTTGCCGCCAATATCGGCCAATGGCTTACCGGGCAAGCGGGTCGAAGCAAAGCGCGCCGGAATGACGACTCTAAACGCAGTCATGGGAGGGCTCAGACTTGTTCCGCTTCAGTCGCGTCAAGCTGACGCGCCTCGGACTCAAGCATGACCGGAATATCGTCCTTGATGGCATAGGCCAAACGGCAAGGGCGGCACACCAGCTCGCTCTGCGCCTTGTGATGCTGCAGGGGTCCCTTGCACACAGGGCAAACCAAAATCTCAAGCAGGCGCGCGTCCATTCAGCTTCTCCACAATCAGTTGATCCAGCCCGACGCCCAATGCCGATGGGCTCAAGATCGCCGTCACAGGGAGCACCCAGACAGGTGCCTCAGGCGGCAGGAAAACGCGCAATTTTACCGCATCCTTCTCTGTGGTCAGAATCACCGACTCGGGAAAGTCTACATCCGACTGCGCATACGCGTGGTGATCCGGGAAGGCATGGGCCTCGAACTGCAGGCCCAAGCTGCTGAGCTGGTCGAAGAAACGTTGCGGTGAGCCAATGCCCGCCACGGCATGCAGGGCTTGCCCAGCCAACGCTGCGGCACTAATGGTGCGCTCGGCATCGTGCAGATGGCGGAACGTCTCGCCCTGCAAGCGCATGTGATAGACGGCAGCCGCGCTTAATGCAGGCAATGCTGCGTCATTCAAGACCAGCGCATCAATCTCTTCCAAGCGTGAGGCGGGCTCGCGCAGGGGGCCCGCCGGCAGCTGCCAGCCATTCCCCAGCCCGCGCCGGTCAAGCACCACGATTTCTAGGTCACGCGCTAGGCGGTAATGCTGCAAGCCGTCGTCACAAAGGATTAGGTTCACGTCGGGATGCAACTCGAGTAAAGCCTGCCCGGCGGCAACACGATCCACACCCACAAACACAGGACAGCCAGCGCGCTGGCGCAGCAGCAAGGGCTCATCGCCGACGACCTTAGGAGCATCGTCGGGCTCTACCTCATGCACGCCCGACACAACACCACCATAGCCACGACTGATGATGCCGGGTTGGAAGCCTTGACGGCGCAGGGCATCAACCAACCACAAGGTTAGCGGCGTCTTGCCAGCGCCACCCACAGTTATACCGCCCACTACAACAACAGGGACAGCCAAGCGCTGAGGGATGATGCGCGCACGGCGCCAACGCGCGAGTAGCGAAAATATTTGGGACAGTGGCCACAGCAGGCAGGCCACCAGAGTGCGCTGCAGCCAGAACTCGGGGAACCCCGAAGCCTGGCCCGCAGGCTTATTTACTGTTTTGTGTGGCAAAGGAGATTTGCGAAAGGCCAGCCGCTTGGGCCGCCTGCATCACATCAATCACGCTTTGATGGGTGGCCTTTGCATCAGCACTGATCACCACGATTTGTTCCTTCTCGCCATTGCCGGCGATGCGCTTCATGGCGGCAGTGATCGACTGCACATCACGTCCCGCTGAGGTCTTGTTAACCAGCACATCACCACTCGCGGTAACAGCCACGCTGATTTCACCCGGCTGTTCGGTCGGCGGCTTGCCATCAGCCGTGGGCAGATTGATCTCCAAACCGGAGAACTTGGAATAGGTCGTGGTGACCATCAGAAAGATCAGGATCACCAACAGCACGTCGATCAGCGGAATGAAGTTGATCTCCGGCTCTTCGCGATGACGGCCGCGTTGAAAGTTCATGGTTCCGCTCCGTCCGCGCTTACTTACGCTCGCCGTGGGCCAGCTCGACGAGCTTGAGTGCCTGCAGCTCCATGTCGATGATCAGGCTATCCACCAGTGCGCGGAAGTGGCGATATGCCACCATGCTCGGAATCGCGATGACCAGACCGAAACCCGTGTTGTAGAGGGCAATCGAGATACCGTGCGCCAGCATTTGCGGGTCGTTACCGCCACCCGCCGTGGGCGATCCAAAAATTTCGATCATGCCAACCACGGTGCCGAACAGCCCCATCAGTGGGCTCACAGCGGCAATAGTGCCTAGCGTGGTGAGGAAGCGCTCCAGCTCATGCGCAACGCCACGACCGGCTTCTTCAATTGCCTCCTTCATGACTTCGCGCGAGCTTTTCACATTCGACAGGCCGGCAGCAAAGATGCGGCCCAGCATGGAGTGGGCTTCCAATCGCGATAAGGCGTCGGGCGTCACATTGCCCTGACGGAAGTCAGCCACCACGCTCTGCAGCAATCCCGGTGGCGTGATTTTTGAACGACGCAACGCTGTTGAGCGTTCAATGATCAAGGCAACGGAAATGATGGAAGCCAGCAGCAAGGGCCAGATTGGCCAGCCGGCCGCTTGAATGATCGAAAACACAGGCACACTCCCCAAAGGTTCGGATAGCTCGCACTTTAGCCTGTACGCCTAAGCTTCGACAAGCCAAATAAGGGCAAAAAAGCCCCCACGCTTAGCGCTTAGCATCCGCCAAGGCACGTAATGGCCCTGTCCGCAGGGTCTTGGCCGGGATGAAAGCGCCTCCGGCGCCATGGATTACAATGGAATGCTTATGAACGCGCCCAACGACGCCACCCGCGCCGACCTCCTGCTGGCTCAACAATGGCTTGCCCGACTCGCCGGGCAGGCGGACGGCATGGCGCCGGCCGAGTTATCACTGCCAGCGCGCTGGATTGATGCAGCGGCGGCTGTCTGCGCGCAGATTCTGGCCGAGGGCAAAACGCTGCAAATCGTCGTTCCTGACGATGAAACGTTGCCGGAACTCTCGAACGCACTCGATATCGACCTTCGCCCCCTCTGCTTAGTGCTACCTGAGGCAGACTTCGCCACCCGCATCGCGCTCCGCGCCACGCTTACACTCCTCAAAAGCCGCCTCAACCGCCATGCGGACACCCACCCCGTATGGGAATCGCAGCGCCGACTGATCGAACGCTTGGCAGGCACTTGGCAGGCAGCCCTGAACTGGGGCCAAAGCGAAACCGAAACGCACTGGCCTGACGATATTGGTCATCTATTCCCCGCCCGCCTATTGCCTGCCAGCCAGGCGATCGCTTTCAATGTTCCCGCAGATGTAAATATCTTGATCGCACCTGAACGCATGCCTGGCGAATGGCGTGATGCACTCGCGGCAGCGCCTCAGGTACTCTGCCTCTCGGCGTATGGGCGTAACACCGAACACCGACAGCTCATTACCTTCAGCGCCGAAGCACGCCAACGCTACGAACTGGATGTGCTGACTCATGAAATCGCAGGATTAGAGCTAGAGCTCGCCACGGCACAGGCCGAAATCGCCGACTTCAGTCAGCGTTATCACGCGGTGGTCGGTAAGCTCATGGTGGAGCTGGATGCGCTGCAGGCGAAAATCGCCACCTTGGTTGCCGCTGAAAAACCTGAAGACAGCGCCCTACAGCAGACTGCCGCGCAGTGTCACGCCCAAGCTGAGCGCTCACAACAAGAGCAGCAACGCTTTGAAGATGCACCCAAGGATGCCAAGCAACAAGAAGCACCGCCCTTCATGCCTTCACGCGATCTTAAAAAGCTGTATCGCCAGATTGCACAGAAAATTCACCCTGATCGTGCCGCCGATGACAATGATCGCAATTGGCGCACCCAATTAATGAGCGAAGCCACGCGCGCCTATCGCAATGAAGACGAAAGTGCCTTGCGCGAAGTCCTCAACCTCTGGAATGAAGGCCCACAAGATAGCCAGAGCAGCGCCAAGCCTAATGCATTGAGTGGGCTTGAAGTGCAGCTACAGCGCATGAAAGCGCGTCTTGCCAGCATTCAAGGCGAACTGGACCGCCTCCTTGCCTCCCGTCTCTACGAACTATTTGTCGCCACTCGCCTTGCCCGCCGTCAAGGCCGTGATTTGCTGGAAGAAATGGCCAGCACGGTCAGGTTGCAGATTGATGCCGCACAGCAGCGCTTGGAAGACCTGCAAGCCAGCCTCCCCGCCCAACCCGGCACCTAGCACTTCCGCCACCGCCGTAAGGCGGCTTTTCCGGAGGAAATCGCATGTCCTATCGTCACTGCTTCATCGTCGCCAGCTTGAGCCTGCTCTGCTGCGCGCCTCTGCACGCCGATGTCATGCCCATCCCCGGCGGCCCACGTATTGCCGACTGTAGCAAGGCGCGTGACCCAGCCCGCTGCGAGGCGCGAGTCAAGGCGCGCAAGGTCTGTCACGACAAACGTGGCGATGGTAAGCGCATCTGCATGGACACCTATCTGGTAGCCCCCGATTGCGCCCGTGCCGACAACCCTAAACGTTGCATTGCCCGACAAAAAGCTGAAAAGGCCTGTGCCGACAAGCAAGGCAAGCAACACAAGGCTTGCCTTCAGGCCGAACTTGGAAAGAAACGCTGACATGCTCCTGCTCAAGACGTTCGGCTTATTCGCCCTCACCGCAGTCGCTGAAATTGTCGGCTGTTATTTGCCTTGGCTGTGGCTGAAGAAAGGGGGCAGCGCATGGCTGTTGCTACCCGCAGCACTGAGCCTCGCCGTTTTTGCCTGGTTGCTCACCCTCCATCCGCAAGCGGCTGGCCGTGTCTATGCGGCCTATGGCGGGGTGTACATCACCGTAGCACTGGCCTGGCTTTGGGCTGTCGATGGCCTGCGCCCATCACAGTGGGACTATATCGGTGCCGCTGTCGCACTCTGCGGCATGGCCATCATCATGTTTGCTCCAGGCCAACGTTAAGTATCACGAACGATAGCGACCGACCAAATCTCGCAACCCTCTCGCCAGCGCATCCAGTTCCTGTGCAGTTCTATTATTTGATTCCACTGCTTCGCTGTTGAGTTCAGTATTACGCGCAATTTCTTCAATACTTTGTGCAACTTGGTGGATCGCCTCATCCTGCTCCTTGAGCGCGCTAGAAATAGCCTGGACATTAAAGGCAACCTTGCGTGAGCCATCATCAATGCGGCCTAAGGCTTCTTCAGATGTGGAAACCAAGCTGAGACTGGCATTTGCGTGCTGGTTGGCGGAGCTCATTGCAGACACACTGCCTTCAACACCTGCTTGAATCTGCTGAATCAGCTCGCCAATCTCTGCGGTTGCTTGCCCCGTGCGCTCGGCCAACTTACGCACCTCATCCGCAACAACAGCGAAGCCGCGGCCTTGCTCACCGGCTCTGGCTGCCTCAATCGCTGCATTCAACGCTAATAGATTTGTTTGGTCTGCAATTTCTCGAATGACCTGGACAATCCCGCCAATACGTTGCGACGAGTCGCTCAGTAATGTCACATGGGTCGTTGACGTCTCAATCATTCCCGCAATTTCGCGCATTCCTGTCACGGTTTGCGTCATGACATGCATTGCAGACTCAGTATCTGTACGCGCGCGTTGTACCTCTTCTGCCGCCATCTGCGCATTATTGGCTGTCTCACTCACGCTCACCGAGGCTTGTTCAACTGCCGCGGCAACCGCCGCGGTAGCGTCAGCCTGTGCAACAGAGCTTTGATGGACTCTTTCACTGGATTCCGACAAGGCATCTGCTGCCTCGGTTACTGAGCTACTTGAAGCCCGCAGCTCATTCAAGATTTCACGGAATTTGCTCATTAACTGATTGAAAGCATGCCCTGCCCTGACCACCTCGTAGGGGCCAATCTCTGGAATATCGTGGGTAAAGTCATCGTTCGCAATCGCCTGCTCGGCAACGCGAACTTGATTTTCAAGCGGTCTGCTGACGCCGTGGGCAACCCGAATGGAGATAAAGATGACCACGATTATCGAAATCAGGCCCAGTGCGGAATAGAGATACACGACACGCTGCTGGGCAGCCAATATTTCATCCGCGGTGAGTTTTATTTCCTTCGAGATGGTCTGCTCAAGTTCTCGAACGGCATCAATGCGAGCAGTACTGGCAGAAAACCATTCACTTGGATCAATTTCGAAATTCCCCGTCGTCGCGCGCTCACGTAAGACGCCTCTTATGCGCTCAACCTCTTTGGCCGCAGGCGTACTCAATGCATTTTCAAGCTTCGCCACATCCTCTTTCGAGGCCACTGAACGAAACAACTCAAAATACGCCGCCTGTTTACTTGCGCGTTCGAAAACCCCACCGATGCGGCCCGAATCTAAAGTGTCTGACGAAAAAACAGTCGTGGCCATCGCACGCTCCTGCCCAGCGTACTCCTTCGCATTCACGATGGCCAAAAGAGCTATGACCTGCTGTGCGATCTTGGCATCGCTGTTATAACCACCGGTGCTTGAAATAATAGTGATCAAGCTCTTAACCGCAGCCGAGTACGTTGCAACTACATCGGGTACTGCAATCTTCTGATCATCCACTTGTCCATGCACATCAAACGCTTTTTGAACAAGTACTGAAGCCTGATCCAACTCAGGCTTCAGCATGCCGTCCTCATCGGCCACCAACCAATCTGCGGCCGCTTTAAATTCAGTAAAGAATTTTTTTGTGCTTTCCCGTTGTTGCGGCAACTTGTCAGCAAATCGCTTGCCTTTTGACTGCAGGAAACCAGCGGTCATGCCACGCTCAACCTGTAGACCATGAATCAAGTTACTGGCGGCTATCACCACCACCATGACATCCTCTGTTTCATCGGCAGCGCGATAGGCTTTGTAGGCAGAATAGATAAGATTTGCCGAAGCAATAAACAAGGCCACCAGCGGGATTGCTACCAGTAAAAACAGCCGTTGCTTAATCGTTGTCGTTCCCATACCCCCCCCAATCAATTACAGGCAAATATGAAAAAAGTAGGACGAATATATGCAATTAAATATATTCATCAAGATTAAGCAAGCAAAATGTCAGTAAATATTTTATCTGACCAAAACCGCCCATTATTGGTGCGTTTTTCCGCCGTAATAGCTGAATCAGCTATCATTCTTGAATGTTTACTCCTGCCCTTATGGGGCGTCTGTCTTTCACGCACAGAACGCCCACTCAAGCCCCTTTGCCGGTCGGACGCAACCACCTGGGTATCGCTACCGAGCGCGACACGATTTTGTATGTCCCCCAAAGCCTCTCACCAGACAAGCTTGGGGCAGGCAAGCCGGTGCCGCTGCTGGTCATGTTCCATGGCGCAGGCGGCTTCCCAGAAAAAGTACTGCCATTCCTTGAACAGCATGCCGAGGAACGCGGCTTTCTGTTGATGGCGCCGCACTCGATGATGCCGACTTGGGACATCGTCATCGGTGGCAACGGCCCGGATCTGGAACGCCTCGATAACGCCCTTGCAGAAGTAGCCTCACGCTATACGCTCGACCCCACACACTTGGGCTTTGCAGGTTTCTCTGATGGGGGGAGTTATTCGCTGTCGACCGGCATCACGAATGGCGACATCGTTAGCCATGTGATCGTATTCTCAGGCGGATTCATGTCAGTCTTCATGCAAGAGGGCAGCCCAAAAGTGTTCATCTCGCATGGTCTTGTTGATGAGCAACTGCCGATTGATACCAGCGCCCGCAAACACGCCGCCAAGTTAAAGGCAGCGGGTTACGATGTTGAGCTGGTGGAATTCAATGGCAAACACATCATCCATCCGCCTATCGTACAAATGGCGATTGATTTCTTCATGGGTGATGTAACGGCGGCTGCTTGATAGCCTAATAGCCATTTAGGGAAGTGTTGGTGTCATCGCCGTTAGCGCGCATGGCATCACGCGCGCTGTGATGACTTACCGCTGAGCTCCTGAATCAGTGTCGCGGCAATTTCTTCGATAGATTTGCTGCTGGTGTCGAGCCATGGAATACCATGCGCTCGCATCATGGCTTCAGCGGCCTGCACTTCAGCACGGCAGTTACTGAGCGCAGCATAGTTGCTCCCCGGACGGCGTTCTTCACGGATACGGCTAAGGCGCTCTGGGTCAATGCTCAGCCCATACAACTTGTCGCGATGCGGCAATAGCACGGGCGGCAAGGCCTTTCGTTCAAAGTCTTCCGGAATCAGCGGATAGTTAGCCGCCTTGAGGCCGAATTGCAGCGCGAGATACAGGCTCGTGGGTGTCTTGCCGCTGCGTGAAACGCCAACCAGAATGACATCCGCCATCTCCAGCCCACGCTGGCTCACGCCATCATCGTGCGCAACGGAGAAATCAATGGCGGCAACGCGCGCCAAATAATCCTTGCTAGTCGCACCGCCGCGCGCGCGACCCATCATGTGTTTGGCTTGCAGGCCGAGTTCATGTTCCAGTGGCGCGATGAAGGACGCGAAAAAATTCAGTACCAGTGCATTCGCTTGCTGCAGTCGCTCTGCCATCGCGTTATGTACCAGCGTCGTGACCACGATGGGGCGCACCCCATCCGCCTGAGCTGCCGCAGCGATCTGTTGCAAACACACATCAATTTTTTCTGCGCTATCCACAAATGGCATGCGTACTTCGCGCAGCGTCAGCCCCTCGAATTGACTGAGCAAACTGTGACCCAGCGCCTCTGCGGTAATGCCTGTGCCATCGGACACATAGAAGATCGTGCGTTGCATAAATTCTCCTTACGGCTCTCTTACATCAGTTTATCGGCTACAGTAAAAACAGCGCGTTTTTTCTGAAAGGCGGGGCACGATGGCACGCATCAGTGTGACGGCAGACAGGCAGTACACAATCCCCTACACGCAGCTACGCATGAGCGACATTGCCGAGGTGGGCGGTAAGAATGCCTCGCTTGGCGAACTCATTAGCCAGCTCAGTATTGCTGGCGTTCGCGTGCCAGATGGCTTCGCCACCACCGCCAGCGCCTTCCGTGCTTTTATTTCGCAATCTGGATTGGCGGCACGGATTGATGCGGCGCTCAGCCAGCTTGATGTGGATGATGTTGACGCACTCCAGCGCTGTGGTGCAGACATCCGCAATTGGGTGATGCAAGCGCCTTTCCCGCCTGAATTTGAAGCTGCAATTGCACATGCCTACGCCACCTTGTCAGCGGGTAGCGATGCCTCATTTGCCGTCCGCTCATCGGCCACGGCAGAAGACCTGCCCGATGCCTCCTTTGCAGGACAGCAGGAAACGTTTCTGAACATTCATGGCTTGCCGCACATCTTGCAGGCGATCAAGGAGGTTTTCGCGTCGCTCTACAACGATCGTGCGATCGCCTATCGTGTGCACAAAGGCTACAGCCATGCCGAGGTGGCCCTATCTGCTGGGGTGCAACGCATGGTGCGATCGGACACCGGTGCAGCGGGTGTGATGTTCAGCATCGACACTGAGAGCGGCTTTGATCAAGTGGTATTCATCACTGCCAGCTATGGCTTGGGCGAAACCGTGGTGCAGGGCGCGGTGAATCCAGACGAGTTCTATGTACACAAGCCAACGCGGGCGGTCATTCGGCGCAACATGGGTTCCAAGCTCATCCGCATGGTGTTTGGCGATACCCGTAGCGCAGGAAAATCAACACGAATTGAAGAGGTGCCTGAGGCTGAACGGCAGCGTTTTTCCCTCAACGATGATGAGGTCAAAGAACTTGCCGACTATGCGATGTTGATTGAAAAGCACTATGAACGCCCCATGGATATTGAGTGGGGCAAGGATGGCCGTGACGGCAAGCTCTACGTTTTGCAGGCACGGCCAGAGACAGTTCAATCACAACGCAGTAGCGTGATTGAAAAATATCGTCTACAACAACATAGCAAGGTGCTTGTTTCGGGACGCGCCATTGGACAAAGGATAGGGAGCGGATCGGTACGCATCGTGCACGACCCGGCACACATGAGCCGGGTACAGCTCGGCGATATTCTGATCGCCGACATGACGGATCCCAACTGGGAGCCGGTCATGAAGCGTGCCGCCGCGATTGTGACCAACCGCGGCGGCCGCACCTGTCACGCCGCAATCATTGCGCGCGAGCTGGGCATTCCCGCAATTGTCGGTTGCGGTGATGCCACCGAGGTTTTGAAGGAAGGTGATTCTGTCACCGTCTCCTGCGCTGAAGGCGATACCGGCTATGTGTATCGTGGCCGGCTAGACTTTGATGTGCAACAGCAGGACATGGGCGCACTACCGGAACTCCCGGTTAAGCTGACGATGAATGTCGGCAACCCTGAGCTGGCATTTTCCTTTGCGCAGATTCCAAATGCGGGTGTGGGTCTGGCACGTCTTGAGTTTGTCATCAATAACATGATTGGCGTGCATCCAAAGGCGATTCTCGCCTTCGACCAGCTCGCGCCAAATCTCCAAGACGAGATTCAACGCCGCGCACGTGGCTACGCCAGCCCGCGCGATTTCTTTGTCGAAAAACTGGTGGAAGGTGTCGCAACCATTGCAGCCGCGTTTTATCCCAAGCCAGTCATTGTTCGGCTGTCTGATTTCAAATCCAACGAATACCGGAAGCTCCTCGGTGGCACGCTTTATGAGCCTGAAGAAGAAAACCCGATGCTGGGTTTTAGAGGGGCATCACGCTATATCGCACCAGACTTTCGCGAGTGCTTTGCCATGGAGACGGAGGCGCTGAAGAAGGTCAGAAACGAACTCAAGCTCGACAACGTTGAGCTGATGGTGCCGTTTGTGCGCACATTGAATGAAGCCCGTGCTGTGATCGAGCTGCTCCACGCGCATGGCCTCAAGCGCGGCGAAAACTCATTACGCATCGTCATGATGTGCGAGATACCGTCGAACGCCTTGCTGGCTGACCAGTTCCTTGAATACTTCGACGGTTTTTCGATTGGCTCCAACGATATGACGCAGCTCAGCCTAGGCGTGGACCGCGACTCAGCCCTGGTCGCGTCATCCTTCGATGAACGTGATCCCGCCGTCAAAGCCTTGCTGGCGATGGCGATAGCGGCCTGTAACCGACATAACAAATATGTAGGCATCTGCGGTCAAGGGCCCTCCGACCATATCGACCTTGCGGCTTGGTTGATGCAGCAAGGCATTCAGAGCATGTCGCTGAACCCGGATACGGTGGTGGATACATGGCTACGGCTGGCGGCCATGAAATCTTGATCGAGCCACTTCAGCCCACTTGGCCTCGGACAACACCGCCTTCATCAAGCAAAATGCCAAGCATCGCTGAACTTCATCATTCACCGTAGTGACTAAGCCCTAGCTTCCGACCTATTCCGACATTTCACCAATGGTTCACTCACTCAAGACACTGCTCTGGCGTTGCCTTGCCGTCACCGCCCTGTTGCTCGGACTCATCGGTGTCTTTTTACCGGTATTACCCACCGTACCGTTTGTCCTCCTGGCTGCTTGGGCGGCAGGTAAGGGATGGCCTCGACTGGAAGCCTGGCTGCTGGAGCATCCTCACTTCGGTATTCATATCCGCCAGTGGCGCGAAAAGGGCGCAGTGAGTCGCCGGGGTAAATGGTTTGCCAGTATCGCGATGCTGGTCAGTGGGGTCACCCTGCAATTCATTCCCTTGCCGGGTGGTGTGATTTGGTTTTACTGGCTGATCCCATTGATTTTTATCTGTGTCGCCAGCTGGCTGTGGCAGCGACCTGAAGCGTAAGCACGACCCAGCTCCACCATTAGCTGTAACGCAGCAGTCAATTATTCTTTTTATTTCCAAAGGCTTGAAATTAACTAATTAGTTAGTTAGCATCCAGCCCCATGACTACGATTACCCGCTCCCGCACGTCGCAAGGCCAGCCCGGACGCCCCGGCCGCACCCGCCAGACGGCTACCCGCGAACAGTTTCTGGATGCAGCCGTGGCCCTGTTCAGTCGCCAAGGCGTTGCTGGCACGACCCTGGCGCACATCGCTCGTGAAGTGGGGGTCACCAGCGCGATGGTGCATTACCACTTTGCGAATCGCGAACAGCTGCTTGATGCCGTGTGCAACGAAAAGCTATTGCCCTTTGTCCATGCATTGCATGCCCCCCTGCACACCGACAACATGGATGACCCTGTCGCTATCCTGCAGGCCATGGCGGTATGCCTGGTTGAGCAGGTGATGGCCCAACCGTGGCTCGCACCCATGTGGCTCAGCGATGTCGGTAGCACCTCTGGCGAACTCTGCCAACGCGTCATGCCGCATGTGCCCGTCATGCAGGTGAATCAACTGACCGCTGCAATTGCAGCTGCTCAGGCACGCGGGACAATCAACCCCCACCTGCAGCCTCACCTAATTTTCATGAGCATGGTGGGTGTGGTGCTATTGCCCTTTGCCTCTTTGGATGACTGCCGCAACTTGCACCCTACTGCCGATTTCAGCCCGGAATCACTACGTCGTCATGCGCTTGCCGCTGTCGATAACCTTTTGCGCCCCCTCTAAATATGCGCCAGACACTTATTCCTGTTCTGCTCGCCAGCACATTACTGGGCGGTTGCGCCCTACTCCATGATCACGGCATCAAGACCGATGCCATGCGGGCCTCCGAAGCGCGCGTCCCAGACAAATGGCAAGCCCCGTTGCCGCACGATGGCAAGCTCGCTGACTTGAAACAATGGTGGCGCCAGTTTGACGACCCACTCTTGGCTGAGCTGATTGATGCTGCCCAGAACGTCAGTCCATCGCTCGCATCCGCACGCTCACGCATTGAGCAGGCACGCGCCACGGCTGTCTCTGCTGGCGCATCGCTCGGCCCCAAGCTGGATGCCAACCTGAATGCGAGCCGCGGTCAAGGCGATATCCGTTTCCCGCTAGGCACCAGTACATCGAGCGGCTTGTCCACTAGCTGGGAAATTGATCTATTCGGGGCGAATAGTGCGGGCAGCGATGCTGCCGATGCGCGCCTCGCCGGCGCGCGCGCTGAATGGCATGCTGCACGTGTTTCTGTTGCGGCGGAAACCGCCAACAGTTACATCGCCCTGCGTGCCTGCGAAGCGCAACTGGATCAATTCAAGATCGATGCCGACTCACGCCGTCGCACCGCCCGCTTATCCGAGATCAATCGCGACGCTGGGCTTGAATCACCCGCCAATGCTGGGCTAGCAATGGCGAGTGCAGCACAAGGCAACAATGCCTTGTCGCAACAACGTGCGCAGTGTGAAATTCAGGTCAAGACACTCGTCGCCCTCACCGCGATTGATGAAGCCACCCTGCGCCAGAAGCTCGGCAGCGACAACGCCGAGCGCAAGGGCCGCATCCCACAGCCCGCACAGATTGGCATTGCTGAGGTCCCCGCTGCCGTGTTGGCTCAACGCCCCGATCTCTACAGTGCTGCCCAAACCGTTATGGCCGCGAATGCCGAAGTCACTCAGCTGCAGGCGCAGCGCTATCCGCGCATCAGCCTGACCGGCAGTGTGGGGCGTGGCCGCTTTGAAACCAGCACCAGCGTCAGTAGTGGCCCGACGTGGAGTTTCGGCCCAGTTACCTTAACCCTGCCGCTGTATGACGGTGGTGTGCGCCGTGCCAATGTCGATGCTGGCCGCGCCCGTTACGACGAAGCCACGAGTCAATATGCAGCCAAGCTGCGCACGGCCATCCGTGAGGTGGAAGAGGCACTAATCACGCTGGACAGTACTGCTGAGCGGCAGAAGGATGCGGAAACCGCAGTCGCGGGCTATGCCGCTTCATTCCGTGGCGTTGAAGCGCGCCATCAACACGGGATGGCGAATGTATTTGAGCTGGAAGATGCCCGCCGCTCGCTCAGCACGGCAAAAACCACATTGATCAATCTGCAGCGCGAACGCGTGGCGGCATGGATTTCCCTCTACCGCGCCCTTGGTGGTGGTTGGACAACACAAGACCAGATTGCCAGCGCCGAGCCCACGCCAGCAGCAACCAAGAACTCCAATTAACGACAAGATCCTCAGACCATGAAGCCTGAACACAAGAAGCCACTTCTCATCGGCCTAGCCGTATCGGCGGCACTGCTTGCGCTTGTTATCGTCACGCGCAGCGGTAAGCAAGATGCTACGGATGACGCAGCGAAAGGCCCCATGCCATCCCTCAGCGTGAATGTTGAAGCACCGCTGCCTATGCGCATGACACAACGCCTCTCAGCCAACGGCAATATCGAAGCCTGGCAAGAAGCCATCATCGGTGCGAACGTCACCGGGCTGGTGCTGTCCGAGGTCAAGGTCAATGTCGGTGATGTTGTGAAGCGTGGGCAGGTACTGGCAACCTTTGCCAGCCAGACTGTCGCCGCTGATCTTGAACAAACCCGCGCCCGCGCCGCGGAAGCTGAGGCCTCCGCGGCTGAAGCCGAAGCCAATGCCGAGCGTGCCAAAAAAGTCGCTGATAGCGGCGCCCTGAGCGAACAGCAACTGGTGCAATACATCACCGCCGCTGAGACTGCACGCGCGCGCGCCAAGGCACAGATCGCTGCCGCCCGTGCGCAGGAATTGCGCTTAGCCGACACGCGCATCACCGCGCCAGATGATGGCGTGATCTCGGCACGCAATGCCACACTGGGTGCCGTGCCTGCAAGCTCGGAATTGTTCCGCCTGATCCGTCAGGGACGTCTCGAATGGCGCGCCGAAGTCCCTGCCGCCCAACTCACCTTGCTGAAGCCAGGACAGATCGTGAATGTTGATGCCGGTAGCGGTATCAACGTCAAGGGCAAGGTGCGTATGCTGGCTCCGAGCATAGACCCAAAGACGCGTAATGGTTTGGTCTATGTCGACCTGCCGAATCCGGGCGCGGCTCGCGCCGGCATGTTTGCCGCGGGTGAGTTTGAAATCGGTAGTAGTGATGGCCTGACCCTGCCGCAAAGTGCGGTGATGGTTCGCGACGGTTACAGCTTTGTGTTCCGCGTTGGCCCCGACAACAAGGTGATTCAGACCAAGGTGGGGCTCGGCCGACGCATGGATGATCGCGTCGAGATCTTGAATGGCATCGACACCACGGCACGCGTTGTTGTCTCCGGTGGCGGTTTCTTGACTGAGGGTGACGTCGTCCGCGTCGTTGCATCTGAATCCACCGATGTCGCCCCAGCCCACGCTGCTGCGCCTGCTGCCAAGTAGAACAAAGACAACCACCATGAACGTTTCCGCCTGGTCGATCCGGAACCCGATTCCGAGCATCCTCCTCTTCATCATGCTGACGCTGTTTGGTTTCTACGGCTTCAGCGATATGAAGATTCAGAACTTCCCCGACATTGACCTACCTACGGTCAATGTCACCGCCTCGCTGCCCGGTGCCTCACCAGCACAGCTGGAGACGGACGTAGCGCGCAAGATCGAAAACTCGATCGCCACGCTGCAAGGGGTTAAGCACATTTACACCAAGGTGCAAGACGGCACCGTCACCATCACGGTCGAATTCCGTCTAGAGAAGAACACCCAAGAAGCAGTGAACGATGTGCGCGATGCGATCAGTCGCGTCCGGGCTGACCTGCCGGGCGATCTGCGCGATCCAGTTATCTCCAAGATGGAGCTGTCAGGGCTCCCCATCCTGACCTACACCATTGCGTCGGACAAGATGGACGACGAAGCGCTGAGCTGGTTTGTCGATAACACTGTCACCCGCAAGATGCTCAATGTGCGTGGTGTAGGTGCAGTTGCACGCGTAGGTGGCGTGAGCCGCGAAATCCGTGTCGAGCTTGACCCATTGCGCTTACAAGCGCTCAATGCCACCGCTGCCGATATCTCGCGTCAACTGCGCCAGACCCAACGCGAAGCCTCAGGCGGCCGTACCGATGTGGGCGATTCCGAGCAGTCCGTACGTACCCTTGGCACCGTTAAAACGGGCCCTGAACTTGCCGCGATGCAAATTGCCCTGAGCGATGGCCGCCGCATTCGTCTCGACCAAGTTGCCAATGTCAGCGATACCGTGGGCGAACAACGCACCACCGCCCTGCTCAACGGCAAGCCCGTCGTTGGTTTCGAAATCACGCGCAGCCGTGGCGCGGGTGAGGTGGAAGTCAGCAAGGGCATCAAGGCAGCACTTGAAGCACTCAAGGTGGCGCATCCAGAAATCGAGATTACCGAAGCCTTCAACTTTGTTGACCCGGTGGAAGAGAACTACCACGGCTCGATGTGGCTGCTGTATGAAGGGGCCATTCTTGCCGTGATCGTGGTCTGGTTCTTCCTGCGCGATTGGCGCGCCACCTTTGTATCAGCTGCTGCACTGCCTTTGTCGGTAATTCCGGCGTTCGGCTTCATGTATCTGCTCGGCTTCTCGATCAATGTGGTCACGCTGCTGTCACTCTCTTTGGTGATCGGCATCTTGGTCGATGATGCGATTGTGGAAATCGAAAACATCATGCGCCACTTGCGCATGGGCAAGACGCCGTATGAAGCAGCAATGGAAGCCGCGGATGAAATTGGCCTTGCTGTGATTGCCACGACCTTCACGCTGATCGCTGTATTCCTGCCCACCGCGTTTATGAGCGGCGTACCCGGCAAGTTCTTTGTGCAGTTCGGCTGGACGGCAGCTATCGCCGTGTTCTTCTCATTGGTGGTTGCACGGATGCTGACGCCCATGATGGCGGCCTACATCCTCAAGCCCAGCACTAGCGAACACAAAGAGCCGGGCTGGATGGCCACCTACATGAGCTGGGCGCAAGCATGTCTGCGTCACCGCGGGCGCACAACCCTTGGCGCGCTGGCCTTTCTGGTGCTCTCATTTTTCCTTGTGGGCTTTCTGCCCACCGGCTTTATTCCACCCGATGACCTGTCGCAAACACAGGTCACGCTGACATTGCCGCCGGGTAGCAACTTCAAGCAGACGCTGGATGCTGCCGAGCAAGCGCGCCGTATCGTTGAAAAGAACCCGAACATCAAGATGGTCTACACCGCCATCGGCGGCGGTAGTGCCGGTGGCGACCCCTTCGCGCCAGCCGGGGCTGCGCAGGTGAACAAAGCTGTGCTGACCATCAACATGACACATCGTAATGATCGCGGCGGTGTGAGCAAACAAGCCATCGAAGGGCAGCTGCGCACGGCACTCCAAGTCATCCCCGGCGTGCGCGTCAAAGTCGGTTTGGGCGGCTCGAATGAAAAGTACGTGTTGGTACTGGCCGGTGACGATGGCGGCGTACTCGCCGAGCATGCGCATCTGGTTGAGCGCGAGCTGCGCACCATCCCCGGCATTGGTGGCATCACCTCCTCCGCCAGCCTAGTGCGCCCTGAAATCATTGTCCGCCCTGACTTTGCGCAAGCCGCCAATCTTGGTGTGACGTCGGTCGCGATTGCCGACACCCTGCGTATTGCCACCAACGGCGACTACGATCAGTTCCTATCCAAGCTCAATCTCTCTGAACGCCAAGTGCCGATTGTGGTGAAGCTACCGCAAACGGCACGGACCGATCTGGAGCTGCTGTCACGCTTGGCAGTGCCCGGCGCAAAGGGTCCGGTACCGCTGGGGAGTATTGCCACACTGAGTGTCGATAGCGGCCCCGCAGAAATCAGCCGCTATGACCGCCAGCGCAATATCAACTTCGATATCGAGTTGAATCAAATGCCACTGGGCGAAGTTGAAAAGCTCGCCAAAGCGCTGCCTAGTCTGCAGAAGCTCCCGCCGGGTGTGATTCAAACCACGGTGGGCGATGCTGAGGCGATGGGCGAGTTGTTCTCCAGCTTCGGTCTGGCCATGCTCACCGGCGTGCTGTGCATCTACATTGTGCTGGTGCTGCTATTCCACGACTTTGTGCAGCCGGTCACCATTCTGGCGGCGCTGGTGCTGTCGATTCCCGGTGCATTCTTTGCCCTGTTTATCACGCACACAGCAGTCTCAATGCCGTCGATGATTGGCCTAATCATGCTGATGGGGATTGCGACGAAAAACTCGATCCTGCTAATCGAATACGCCATCGTGGCACGACGTGATCATGGCTTGAGCCGCTGGGATGCATTGCTTGATGCCTGCCACAAGCGTGCCCGCCCCATCATCATGACCACCATTGCCATGGCGGCGGGGATGTTGCCGATTGCACTCGGTCTGGGGGTTGATCCAAGCTTCCGCTCACCGATGGCAATTGTGGTGATTGGTGGTCTGATCACCTCAACCTTCCTCAGTCTGCTGGTGATTCCTGTGCTCTTCACCTATGTCGATGACGGGGTGGAATGGCTGAAGCGCAAGCTTGGCCAAAGCAGCAAGACGACTGAGGCTGCAGCAGCGACACCGCAGAACGACGCTTAAGTCTGCATGAGCTTGCTGTGTCAGATTCGCCTGATGCGGCGTGAGGATATCGATGATGTCCTCACGATTCAGGCAGCGTGTTACACCGCCATTGTTCCCGAGTCGCGTGCGTCACTACTCGCGAAGCTGGACGCGTCCCCCTCTACCTGTTTCGTTGCCGAGCACATAGCAGGGGCTCAGCAAGGAATGGCAGGGTATCTGTTTGCCATGCCGTGGCGACTTAGCACCCCACCTCAGCTTGACGCGCCGAACTGCATCCTGCCGGCGCACCCCGACTGCCTGTATCTGCATGACCTTGCCGTTGCCCCCAACGCACGCAAAACGGGGGCTGGGCAGGCGCTGGTGGCGGTCTTCATGGAGAGACTGAGCACACTGCCACTACAGCATGCGAGCCTGATTTCCATTCAGGCATCAGCGCCCTACTGGCAGCGCCATGGCTTCCGTATCGTTGCTGCGAACGCGGCTATCGAAGCCAAACTTGCAAGTTACAGCACTGATGCGGTTTACATGCAGTACAGCATGGCAGTGCCCCACTTAAAGCAAGCGTGAAACCGTTCTGGGAAGAATGCATACAGGCCGTACGTTGCGCGCCGGATTAATCGCGAAGCGGCTCAACCGTAAGGCTGCAATCGCAGCCGCTGCCAGCGGAAATATAGCGGTGCGCAATGCGCCGCAAGGCAGGCGCCAACCACTGCAGGCCTGCAAACAGAAACTGCTCGGGTTGCTCAATCAAGCCGCAGCGATATACCCCACCCTGCTCCAGCCAGACCAGCGCATCGCAGGCACCATGCCTACGCCGGCTTACCAATACACCTAAGGGGCAAGGCTCACTGGCACAGCACACGCCACAGCCATTGCAGGGCGCATGCTCGGCAGGTTTAGGGGGCGCGGCAGGATGGAGACGGATGACCTGATGCATGGCCGCATCCTACCTTGTTCAGGCCACGCTACGTAAGCAGCAATTGACGCCACACGGCCAATTTTTTCTCCATGGCCAGGGTATAGGCAGGGCTGCTCGAAGGCAGGGTGCACACCTCGTAACCCAGTCCCATCAGCAGGCGCTGAAACTTTCCCGCCGTCTGACCATTGAAGCAGACACGCTGTAAATTGGGTGCCAGCGTTTTAAGTAAGGTGAAGTCATTGGGTACGCCCAAACGGATGTCGCTATCCAAACTACCTTCGCGCTCGCAGGTCGCATAAACGTCCCACACGGCAAGGCCGGCCGCTTGCACGTAGGGCCATCTGGCGGCGTAGTCCATTTCGTAGAGTGGTTGCTTGAGGAGTGTGCCCAACACACGCCAGAATTGATTCTGGCGGTGGGCGTAATACTGGCCGGCAGCCAGCGAAGCTGCGGAGGGGAAAGAACCAAGGATAAGTGTACGGGCTCGCTCGTCAATCACTGGCGCGAGCCCGTACAGGGTGGTCACTTACGCGTTTCCACCCATTTCCAGCATCAGCTGGTTAATTCGCTTCACAAAGGTCGCCGGATCATCAAGCACGCCGCCTTCGGCCAGTAGTGCCTGATCGAACAGCACATTGCTCCAGTCGTCGAACTTCGCCTCATCGTACTTCAAACGCAGCACCACTGGGTGACGCGGATTGATCTCCAGAATCGGCTTACTGTCCGGCGCCTTCTGGCCGGCGGCCTTGAGGATTCGGGCCAGATTACCGCCAATATCGTGCTCATCGGCAATCAGACAGGCAGGCGAATCAGTCAGGCGATGCGTGACGCGCACGTCCTTGACCTTATCGCTCAGCGTGGTCTTGATCTTCTCGGTCAGTTCCTTGAACTCGCCAGCCTCCTTCTCCTGCTCTTGCTTCTCGGCTTCGTCTTCAAGCTTGCCCAGATCGAGATCGCCCTTGGCGACCGATTGCAGCGGCTTGCCGTCGAACTCGGTCAGGTGGCCAACCAGCCACTCGTCCACGCGCTCGGACAACAGGATGACTTCGATGCCCTTCTTGCGGAAGACTTCGAGGTGCGGGCTGTTCTTAGCCGCATTGAAAGTCTCGGCGGTGACGTAGTAAATCTTTTCTTGGCCTTCCTTCATGCGCGACACATAGTCGGCCAGCGAGACGGTTTCGTCCTTGGTGTCGTTATGTGTGGAGGCAAACCGCAGCAGCTTGGCGATGGCCTCCTTGTTGGCGAAGTCCTCTCCCACGCCCTCCTTCAGCACCTTGCCAAACTCGCCCCAGAAGGTGGCATATTTTTCCTTCTCCGCCGCTTCGTCGCTGTTCGCCAGCGCATCAAGCATACCCAGCACACGCTTGGCACAGCCGGCGCGGATGGCGTCGATGTCCTTGCTTTCCTGCAGGATTTCGCGCGAAACATTGAGCGGCAGATTGTTCGAATCGACAATGCCACGGACAAAGCGCAGGTAGTGCGGCAGCAAACGCTCGGCATCATCCATGATGAAGACGCGACGCACATACAGCTTCACACCGTGCTTGGCATCGCGGTCCCACATATCGAAGGGAGCACGCTGCGGAATGTAGAGCAGCTGGGTATATTCCTGACGGCCTTCAACACGAGCATGGGCCCAGGTCAGCGGGTCTTCAAAGTCGTGACTGACGTGCTTGTAGAACTCCTTGTACTGCTCCTCTGTCACTTCGCTCTTGCTGCGTGTCCACAACGCATTGGCCTGATTGACGGTTTCTTCCTCGTCAGTGACAACCTGTTCCTTCTTTTCCTCATCCCACTTTTCCTTCGCCATGACAATCGGCTGGACAATGTGATCGGAGTACTTACGGATGATGGACTTGAGCTTCCAGCTTGATAGCAGATCGTCTTGATCCTCACGCAGATGCAGGGTGATCTCAGTGCCGCGCTTGGCCTTCTCAACGACTTCGATGCTGAACTCGCCACTACCTTCAGCACCCATATCGCATTCCCAACGGATACCTTGGCTGGCGTTTTCGCCGGCCTTACGTGAGTACACGCTGACCTTGTCAGCAACGATAAAGGCAGAGTAAAAGCCAACGCCGAACTGCCCAATCAGGCTGGCATCTTTTTGCTGGTCGCCCGTGAGCTTGCTGAAGAATTCGCGGGTGCCCGACTTGGCGATGGTGCCGAGATGGTTAATCGCATCTTCGCGATTTAGACCAATCCCGTTGTCGGTAATGGTGATGGTGCGGGCTTCCTTGTTGAAGCTCACGCCAATCTTGAGATCGCTATCGTCCTCAAACAAGGCGCCGTTGTGCAGCCCTTCAAAGCGCAGCTTGTCACACGCATCCGACGCATTAGAGATCAACTCGCGCAGGAAGATTTCGCGGTTGGAATACAGGGAGTGGATCATCAGCTGCAGCAGCTGCTTCACTTCGGCCTGGAAGCCAAGGGTTTCTTTGGGGTTCGACATTGCTAAGTCCTCCAGATAAAAAGGTTTTTCCGGAAATGGGGACGCCGCAGCTTATTTCAAGTCCCGGGCTCAGCATGTTTGTTATCAACAGCGTTCTTTTATTTCTGTCTTGACAGAAATAAAAGAACGCCCTACATTGAAGTCATGGAACTTACACCGATCAGCCAACGCTTCATCCTGCACTGGGGAGAAATGGGCACCCGCTGGGGCGTCAATCGCACCATGTCTCAGATCCACGCCCTGCTCTTCCTGGCCGCCCGCCCCATGCATGCCGAAGAAATTCAGGAAACGCTGGGCGTCGCCCGCTCCAATGTGAGCAACAGCCTCAAGGAGTTGCAAAGCTGGAAGCTGGTAAAGATCGTCCATGTCATGGGCGATCGTCGCGACCACTTCGAAACCTCAGGTGATGTCTGGGAGTTGTTCCGCACCATAGTGCTTGAGCGCAAGCGGCGCGAGCTCGACCCCACAGTCGAAACCCTGCGCCAATGCGTGGACAGCGAGGACTTCGGCAAGGAGGAACAGTCAGCCCAGCATCGCATGAGGGAAACCCTTGCCTTTATGGAAACGCTATCCGGCTGGAGCGAAGAGATGATCCGTCTGGAGTCTGACACGCTCATGAAGATCATGAAAACCGGCGCAAAGATTCAGCAGTTCGTACGCAGCAAGAAGGACTAGCAGCACCTGGCAGGCAGCCAGTCGGCACCTGCCTTTTTAATACCCTTAAATTTCTGTGTTTACAGAAATTACTGTCAAAAGGAGATTGAAGATGAATGCAGAACGCTACCCCCTCACGGTGTATTACGACCGCTCCTGCCCGCTGTGCCGCGACGAAATGCATTTTCTCGCCGCACGTGGCGGCCCGGACAGAATCCACCTGGTCGATGCCAGCGCACCCGATTTCGTCAATGACACAGGCGTCGCATCGGATGTATTGATGACCCGTATCTATGGTCGCCGCGCCGACGGCACCTTGATCTCCGGCATGTCCCTGCTGCGCGAAGTCTATGCCGCAGCCAATCTGGGCTGGGTACTGCAGGCCACGGGGCTGCCCGTGCTGCGTCCCCTGTTCGATCGACTGTATGTATTTGTCGCCAACAACCGCTATCGCCTGCCGGCCTGGGCATCACACAGGCTGTTCAAGCACGGCAGTTGCCACAACGGCGTGTGCCACCGCTAATTGACCAACCCCAAAGGAGAATCATCATGGTATTCCAGACCCTGAACCCGGCCGACCTCCTGCTGCTGATCGCCGTGCCGCTATTCATCAGCCAGTTGCCCATCCTCTACCTGCGGCGAGCGCTGGTCTCCATCATCAACGACCTGTGCGGCCATCCCATGCGGGCTGAATTCTGGGTGAGAAGTGCAGCCTTGCTGTCCGCCCTGGGCTCGCTTATTCTCGCGCTGACATTCGGCACCGGCTCAATCCGAGCCCTGATCATCGCCTCACTGTTCGGTAGCTTCATTGCCATCGCCTTTGTCACACGAGCCATCTGGCGCAATACCCCAGCCAGTACGGATCAATTCGGAGATGCTTCGTGAACATCCTGGTCTGCGGCGCAGACGGCTTTATCGGCCGCCATATCTGCAGCAGCCTGGCGGCAAACGGACACACCGTACGACGCGGTGTGCGCCGCCCACGCGAGGACGGAGACATCGCCATCGACTATGCAGAGGATCACGATGCTGAGGTGTGGCTACCGCGCCTGGCAGGAATCGATGTAGTGATCAACGCGATCGGCATCCTGATCGAAAGCTCGGGACAGCGCTTTGCGGCCATTCATGTGGCCGCGCCGCAAGCCCTGTTCACTGCGTGCGCCAGTAAAAGCGGCGTACGTGTCATCCAGGTTTCGGCACTGGGCGTGGAACAGGGAAAGAGCGCTTACTTCAGCAGCAAGCTCGCCGCCGAGCGGCATCTCGCCGCACTCGATCTGGATTGGGCCATCCTGCGACCAGGACTGGTCTACGGGCTTGATGGTGCCAGCAGCCGGCTTTTCCGCATGCTTGCCAGCCTGCCCCTCGTCGGCCTGCCCGGTCGTGGCGAACAGCCCTTACAGCTTATCCACATCGACGATCTCTGCGCCTGCGTGCAGCGACTGGTGGAGGCACAGGCCCCCATGCGACGCAGCTACGAACTGAGCAACGGCGACACACTGAGCTATCGCAAGCTGCTGCAAACCTACCGCAAGGCCATGGGACTGGGGCGTGCGCTGTTCATCCCGATTCCGCTTGCGCTCATGCGCATTGCCGCCCGGCTGGCGGAGCTGCTGCCGCAACGCGTGCTGTCGCGCGACACGCTCAGCATGCTGGAAGACGGCAACACGACCACAACCGACGATGCACGGCATCTGCTGGCACGCGATCCGATCAGGACCGAATGCTTTATCACGCCGGCACTGCAAACACCTTTGCGGCAAGAGGCGGTCTCTGCCTGGGCCATCCCGCTGCTGCAGATAACGCTGGCCATCATGTGGATCGTCACCGCGCTTTGTTCCCATACCCAGCAGGAACTGTCGCTCGATCTGCTGGCAGCTGTCGGCATCCACGGCTACCTTGCCGTTCTGGCTCTCTATGCGGCAGTCGCACTGGATCTGGTTCTCGGTCTGCTTACACTCTGGCGGCCGGGTCGCAGCCTGTGGCTGGCGCAGATCGCGCTTATCCTGACCTATACAGCGATCCTCACACTGAAGCTGCCCGAGTTCTGGAGCCACCCCTTCGGCCCATTGCTGAAGAATCTGCCCATTCTCGCGGTCCTGCTGTTTCTTTTCTCATCCACGCCTGCACGTTCGCACCGATAAAACATGGACTACCTGACCGTGAAATGGCTGCACATCCTGTCCTCCGTGCTAATGGTAGGGACAGGCTTCGGCAGCGCCTTCTACATGTTCTTCGCCAACCGGCAGCCCGATGTGCACACCCGTGCCGTGGTCTCGCGGCTGGTCGTGCGCGCGGATACTTGGTTCACCACGCCGGCGGTGATTTTTCAGCCCTTGTCGGGATTCTGGCTGGTGCACGCTGCCGGCTGGTCCTGGGATACGCCGTGGATACTGTGGGCGCTCGGCCTCTATGCGTTGGCGGGCGCCTGCTGGCTACCCGTTGTCTGGCTGCAAATACGCATGGCGCGCATTGCCGAAGCCAGTGTCAAATCGGGTACGGCACTACCGGATGAATACGATCGCCTCGCCCGCATCTGGGAAAAACTGGGCTACCCGGCCTTCATCGCCATGATGGCGGTGTATTACCTGATGGTGGCGAAGCCCGATCTCTAAACGTACTTGATCTCGACGATCTCGATTTCGCGGGGCCCGGCCGGGCTCTGAAATTTCACGACATCGCCTTCGCGGGTTTTCATCAGGGCCTGCGCCAGGGGGGAAATCCAGCTGATTTTGCCTTCAGAAGCATTGGCTTCATCCACTCCGACGATTTGGTAGGTCGCCTCGTTGCTGCCATCGCTATCGCAGATGGTGACGGTAGCACCGAAAAAAACTTGCTCCAGGCCCTGCTGATTCTCTGCATCGACGACAACGGCATTCTCGGTACGCTTCAGGAGAAAACGCATGCGCTTGTCGATCTCCCGCAGACGCTTCTTGCCGTAGAGATAGTCACCATTTTCGGAGCGGTCGCCATTGCCGGCCGCCCACGCCACCACCTTGACCAGATCGGGACGCTCAGTTTTGACCAGATGCTCAAGCTCAGCGCGTAGCGCGTTATAGCTACGTCGCGTCATGTAGTTGGCAGCGCCCGGCGGGAGCGCTGGGGCACCGGCGTCGATGTCATCATCATCGTCGCCATCAGATTCTTTGGTGAAGGCCTTGCTCATGTTTTACCGCTTACTCGACTTATATTGCCAAACCACTGGGTGGCGCTTAACATGGCAGCGTGCATACGGATGACGACACCCAAACGCTGCAGGCTCGCCTCGCTGAACTCCAGATCGAACACCGCGATCTGGATGCGGTCATTGCCCACTTAAGCGCCAATGCCCCCAGTGATGATCTTTTGCTCCGGCGCATGAAGAAGCGCAAGTTGCATCTGAAAGACAAAATCACACTCACCGAACGCTTGCTCATGCCGGACGAACCGGCCTAAGCAAGCGCCATGGCAGACATTCAAGCTGCCTTCGGCAACAGCACCTGGTGGTCAGTGCTGAACTGATAATCCTCGAAGACATGTTGTGCCGTCAGCAGCTGATAGTTGCCATCGGCATTGCGCACTGACGTGTCCTTGAGGCGATAAGTGTAGTGCCCACAGGTCCAGCAATCGAAATTGCGCATATGGGTGCACAGACAGGTCTTGTCGAACACCGCTACCTTCTTGGCACCTGGGTGCGACGCCATTTCGCGGTTGTAGGATTCGATGTAATCACAGCTACCGTTGGCATCCAGCAGATAACCGTACGCTTCACAGTTAGGACGGATATCTGAACCGATGGAAGGACTGCTCTTCAGCATGCGCATCGGATAGCCGGTCGGTGAAATGCCGTTGACCTCGATGTCTTCCTCGTTGGCCTTGAAGTACTCCTGCTTCACGCTCTCGGGCAGGCCGCACTCGTTGGTGACGGTAAAGCGAGTTGCCACCTGCACCGCCGCAGCACCGGCTTCAAGATAACCGGCCGCATCGCTGCCCGTGAAAATGCCACCGGCTGGAATCACAGGAATCTCGAGATTCTCGGTCTTGATGTAATCCAGCACTTCGCGGGTGATGGTGGCGAGATCGTACTCAGCCCAATCCATGCCAAAACCCAAGTGGCCGCCGGCAAGTGGGCCTTCGACCACGACATAGTCAGGCAGACGCCCGGTGCGCGAGCTCTTGCGCAGGAACAGCTGCAAGGCGCGCACTGATGACACGATGATGCCCAACTTGGCATCACGGAAACGCGGATGGTCTTCCATCAACGCGAACGAGCCGAGATGCAGGCCTGCTGCCAAGGTAATGCCGTCAATCCCGGCATCCAGCGCCGCATGCAGACGCACACGCAACGTCTCCTTGGGACCGTTCATGGTCAGCTTTTCCATGCAATTCATGAACACCATGCCGCTACCGCGCTTGGCATTCATGGTGGCCTCAACGTGATTGCGTTGAGCCTCGGCCAACTGCGCCAGATCGAACTGGACAACCGATTTGTCGGAATTGTCGATATTGAATTTGTACAGCTTCTGCTTCGCGCTCACCATCTTGGTGTTGTAGCGGCGATCAGAAACCGTCGGCACCATCGCATCGGAAATATGGCCGATACCACCGAGACGGGCGGCTTCGAGCGCAAGCATCGAGGTCGAGATATCGACGCCCATGCCACCGATCATGATCGGTACCAACTCGTGCTTGCCAAAGTGAAGGCGGAAATCGTCGACTCGTTTCATCTGAATGATAGAAGCGGAAAGTGGGTATGACGGATTAAAACGGAAAAAGTGCCCGGCAACGCAGGGTCCGGGGCTTCGTATTCTACGTCATGGCGGGCAGGCTTGCCCATATGTCACATCCCTGCAATATAGTCCCGCTATGCGCGCT
The DNA here is from genome assembly GCA_964499485.1 of uncultured Rhodocyclaceae bacterium. Lineage (GTDB taxonomy): Bacteria > Pseudomonadota > Gammaproteobacteria > Burkholderiales > Rhodocyclaceae. The sequence goes on from CAZCLF010000014.1 coordinate 37,154, forward strand.
GACCAGGGCTCACTCCTACCTGCCAGGCTGAGGCTGAGATGCCTGTGACGCGACCCACTCGGTCAATGCGATGGTGATGGCCTGGACAACGTGCGTCCAGTCGCCACGCTCACTTTGTCGAAACAAACGCATTACCCCCGGATACCAGACTGAGGTATCACCGGTGTAGTGCCAACGCCAATCGGTGCGGCAGAGTGGCAGCATGACCCAGACAGGCTTTCCGAGCGCACCAGCCAAATGCGCGTAGGCACTATCCACACTAATAATCAGATCCAATTGGCTCAGCAATGCGGCTGCGTCACCAAAATCGGCGATCTCACTGCCAAACTGCTGCAAATCGAGTGCGGTTTCCAGCTGCTCACGCTGCAAGCTGAAGAAACTCACACCCTCAACTGCCCACAACGGCGCAAGCAATGAAATATCACCCAGAGAACGCTGCGCATCATTGGCATGCAGCGGGTTGCCTTGCCACAATAGCCCGACCCGTAGCTTTTCTGCGGCAGGCCGCAAGCGGCTCGCCCACCACTGCCCAGCGTCAACCGGGGCATGCAAATAGGGCAATGTGGCTGGGATAGTTGAGAGAGCGCAGTACATGGGTACCGACATGCTGGTGAGCCAGTAGTCATGTTGGGGCAATGAGTCCACCTCTGCGAGGCCCAAAACCTCTACCCCCGCAAGGCTACGTAATACCGGCAGCAGTTGTGGCCGTGCGAGCACAATGACGCGTGCAACACCCATTTCATGCAAGCATGCAACGTAGCGACTGAACATGATTTCGTCGCCATACCCTTGCTCGGGAATGAGCAGTAACGTTTTATCCCGCAGCGACTCGCCTTGCCAGCGCGGCGCATCCGATACGGCCAGTAGCGGCTTACCGAGCGCTGCCGCCAGCGGGAAGCGCGCTTCATGTAAGGGCCACCCTTCCGCATAGCGGCCGCACGCCAACAGCAGCTGCGCCAAATACACAGCAGCGCCATGAAAGTCTGGCGCCAACGCCAAGGCTTGCCGGAAGCCGGCTTCAGCGGCAGCAAGCTTGCGTTGCTCAACGCACACGACCGCCAGATTACAGTGGTGCAGCGCATCCTCTGGCTCAAGATCAACCGCACGCTGTAAGAGCATGGCTGCGATATCGAGTTGATTCGTACTTTCGAGCAGCGCACCCAAATTCACGCACACCGTTGCGTTGTCGGGTGCGCTGGCGGCGGCGCGTTTGAGGCAATCAATTGCCGCTTGAGTCATGCCACGATCTGCCAGCAACAGGCCCAAATTACTCAAGGCATCCGCATGATCTGGCTGCAGCGTGAGCGCTGCTTGGTAGTGTAATTCAGCCTGATCGAATGCCTGCACACGGGTAAACAGCAGCGCCAGATTGAAGTGATGGCATGCAGCAGGGGCTGCATCGACGAGATGTTGCAGGTGGCTGATCGCATCGCGAGTATTGCCCTGGTCAGCCAGCGCCAGCGCTAGCTGCTCACGCGCTTCGTGATTAGCCTCATCAGCCTTTAGCGCACTCTCGAAGCACGCAATGGCATTCGTGAAATTATTGCTTTTCTTACACAACAAACCAAGATTGAACCAAGCCTGAGTGATCAGTGTTGCCGATGGGTCAAGCTCAATCAGCTGCCACCAGCAACGCGCTGCTTCTGCCAACTCCCCTTTGGCCGCAGCCTCTACGCCCTGAAGCAAAAGCGCTTCAGCTTGACCGATTGTCATGGACTTGGCGACTTACTACGTAGCAACATGACTTCGTCACGAATCACCACATCAACATGGCGTAGGAAGTTTTGTCCAAGTAGCGCTTCGCTGCCGAGTGAGGGGATCGCCGCAACGCGCAAACCATCGACGCGCAACATGCCGATGCCGATACTGACATTGAAGAACATCTCCCCACTCACGACACCCCCAGCGGTCGAAAACTCGGCCGACTGTCCATCTTTTAAGCCAATACGACGGGCAAAATCACGGCTGAGGCTGACGCTACTGGCACCGGTGTCGATCAAAAAACGGACAGGGACGCCATTGACACTACCCTCGACATAAAAGTGACCGTCAGGGGCGCGTGGAATATGAATCTCACCCATGCCCACCACAGTCGCAGCTGGGCGACTACGCGACTCAAAATAGCTATACACCGCCCCCATCAGCACCAGCCAGATGAGTGCGGCAATGTAATGTTGTCGCTGCATACCGCCCATGAGATATCAGGCGTGGGCCACCAGCCACTGTGCAAAAGCCTCGGCAGGCAGGGGTTTGGAAAAATAATAGCCCTGCCCTTCATCACACCCCTCTGCACACAGGAAGGACACCTGCTCGGCAGTTTCCACACCTTCAGCGATCACCTTGAAGCCGAGCGTATGGCCCATCGCAATAATGGTTCGCGTGATGGCCTGATCGTAAGTGTCGTCTGGAATATCTTGCACAAAAGCACGGTCGATTTTGAGCGTATCAATCGGCAAGCGCTTGAGGTAAGCCAGCGATGAGTAACCGGTCCCGAAGTCATCAATCGCGGTCTTGAGACCAAGGCCCTTGATCTGGTCGAGCACCTCAATTGCCTTATCCATATTTTCCATAAGCAGGGTTTCCGTGACTTCGATGGAGAAATCACTGGCAGACAAGTTGTAGCGCTCGAGACAACGCTTCACAGTGGCAGCAAAGTCGCTGCGGACAATTTGCGCACCTGCCACATTCACACTGACCCGACCAAAGCTCAGACCCGCCTGATGCCACGTCTTAGTTGCCTGACACACCAGATCGAAGACGCATTCACCCAGCGGCACAATCAAGCCAGTGCGTTCAGCCATGGGGATAAAGTCAGCCGGCGACACCATCCCCCGCTCTGGATCACGCCAGCGGACTAAGGCTTCCACCCCAACACAGGCACCATCACCTAAACGGACCTGTGGTTGATACCAGACTTCCAACTCTCCTTGGTGTAACGCTCGACGCAGTGCTTGCTCAAGGTACAAACGCCCCTGAGCTTCACGTGTCATGCTCGACTGATAATACCGATAGGTGTTACGGCCCGATTCTTTGGCACCATACATAGCAGCATCCGCATTACGAATCAGATCGTCGCGATGGGTACCATCATGCGGATAGACGGCGATCCCAATACTCGTCGTAACCAGTGAAGCCACCCCATCAATGGTGAAGGGAATCTCGATAGCATCCAGAATTTTGCGCACAACCTCAATCGCATCCTTGCCATCAGCAAGGTTGCTCAGCACGATCGCAAACTCGTCCCCTCCCAGCCGCGCCACCGTATCTTCCACGCGTACATGCGCTCTCAGTCGCTCAGCCACAAGCGCCAGTAACTTGTCGCCCACCGGGTGGCCGAGGCTATCGTTGACGGTCTTAAAGCCATCAAGATCTAAAAGCAAGACGGCAATTTGATGCCGGTAGCGATGAGCACGCTCCATTGCACGATCCAATCGATCCATAAACAGCAATCGATTAGGCAAGCCGGTCAGCGCATCGTAATGCGCCATATGTTCTAGTTCAGCCTGAGTACGTTTCAGCGCTGAAATATCACGCCATACGCAGTGCAAGGAGGGGCGCCCCTGCACACTAATCGCTGACAAAGTCATCTCAGCGGGAAAAGTTCGACCGGTCTTATGGAGAAACGTCCATTCGAAACGGTGAGTCCCCTGAATACGAGCCAACCCCATCATGCGTTGAATTTGCGCACCTGAGTCTTCCCCGTTGCTCTGCTCTGGCGGTGATAGCTCAACGACTGTCGAACCAAGCAGATCACTCGCACGATTAAAGCCAAGTGCAATCGCTGAAACACTATTACAACTTGTGAAGCGACCATCCTCGATCAACCAGGCGGGGTCAGGCGAAGATTCAAACATTTGACGGAAACGCTGCTCACTTTCGCTTAAGGCCTGCTCAGCCTGGCGGCGCTCTTCCACTTCGGTAACCAGCTCGTAGTTACGTGCCCGCATTAACTCGCGGCGTTTAACCAACATGCCGACGATACCCGCCAAAAGGATGCTGTTGATGCAGCCAATAATGAAATAAGGGGAAGTGATAAGGGCAATGCGTGACCATCCCCCTCGTGGCACTGCAGCGACCTGCCAGCGACCACCCGGCACCTCAACATCCATCACCACCGGCGCACTCTCAAAGACTTTGGCACTGCCGTAAATCATGGCACCTTCGGCGCCTTGTGCATCCTTACCGCGAACCGCAATATCAAGATTATTGGGCGAAGATAATCCGCCAGCTTCAAACAAAGCATCAAGTTTGACAACCGTTGCCAATCCCCCCCAGTACCGCCCTAGGCCGGAGGCATCGCGCTCTCTCAGCAAAAAAACCGGGGTTCGAATAATGAGTGCGCGCCCACCTTGAACCAAATTCACTGGTCCAGCCAAAAATGGCTTGCGCTGTCGGCGCGCAGCTTCAACCGTCTGCCACTGCTCAGGAACAGTGACATAGCTAAAGTTCAGTACAGCCTCATTGCCTTTGAGCGGATGAACCATGCGTACGACATTGTCGGGGGCAATTGCGATGCTGCGTATGGTTGGATGCTCAGCCAGAATCTGGCCAGCCATCGCATCAAAAATTTCTTGGGAGATTTTGCCCTGATAGGACAACAGATGCAGCACACCTTCCGTGGCACTGAAAGACGCCTTGAATACCCCCTCCAGCTGAGCACGGATGGTTGCCAACTCAAGGACGACGCGCGCCTGTGCCTCGCTGCGGTCACGCTCAACGTCAAGATTGCCAAATTGCCAGCTCAATAAAAGCCCAAAAATTAAGGCAATGATGACTGACTGCTTAACTCTCCGGGTATTTGCCTGCATTCTCGCCCCTAGGCCTTTATTGGCAATGCTCATAGCATTGTACGCGTAGGCGATTTACAGGCGTACTGAATTCAGTAGGAATAGAGTGCCTTACGATGGGAAATAGCATCACCCCGAGTTTCAGCGATGGTCATCGCCGCATCAATTGCGTCACCTGCACATCAACTGTCAGCGAAATATTCGTGAGCGCAGCCACACGGGCGCGCCCCTCTGGAGACGCCCGATACAGATGAGGGGTCATTGCCAACAAATCAGCAATCAACTCAGCGCCACACACATCAATGGCATAACTGACCCGCTCACCTCTCTGAAGGCTGAAGCCCTCAGGAACTAAAGCAGGCGCAGTGCTTGCCTCCTTCAGCTTCGGATAAATTACCTCACGCAACTCACGCAAATGGTCTGGCCCCGCATCCACCTGCAGCAATAGGCCCCCCGGCTTTAACACCCGCGCAAACTCAGCGTAAACGGGGAAGCCAAACATGCACAGTACCCGATCCAGCGTTCCCGACAGTATGGGTAGATTCGCATTACTCCCAACTAGCCAGGTATGTTCGTCTGAGCGATCTTGCTTAGCGGCTGACAATACAGCCCATTTGGAAATATCCAGCCCGATTAGGGCTAGCACCGTCCCTTCAGCATCTGCGGCTTGCTTGATCTGTCGCAGGTAGTAGCCTTCCCCACAGCCTGCATCAAGGCAGCTGTCTGCGCTATTGCCAGACAGTTCAGCCAAGGTAGCCCGGCTGACAGCCAGGGCAATCGGTTCATAGTACCCAGCAGACAGAAAACGCCGACGAGACGCGACCATCTCCTTACTATCGCCGGGATCTAAAGATTTCTTCTTTTGTACAGGGAGTAGGTTCGCATACCCATGGCTAGCAATATCGAAGCAATGGCCCGCCGCACAAACTAGGGATTGTCCCTCTCGATACAAAGCCAACCGATCAAGCGGGCAGGCAAGCGCCTGGAAAGGGGGAGTTGTCATACGGCGATTTTAGGTCAAAGCCTCAGCCTGCCGTCGTTGTTTGCACTTCTCAAATGGAGATTAAACATCTGAAAAAGAAAAAGGGCTGGTTCCTTGTGGAAACCAGCCCTTTTGATTGTGGCGCGCCCGGAGCGATTCGAACGCCCGACCCCTTGGTTCGTAGCCAAGTACTCTATCCAGCTGAGCTACGGGCGCGCAGTAAAACTTGTTGCTTCTACTAATTGTTTGGTTGCGGGGACAGGATTTGAACCTGTGACCTTCGGGTTATGAGCCCGACGAGCTGCCAGACTGCTCCACCCCGCGTCAGAGAGGCGAAACTATAGCAGAGGAGGCATACATGTGCAAGACCAACCCCAATTTATTTTCAAGGACCGGCACAAAATTACGCGAACACATCGACGCTTTGGCCTAGATTCGACGGGTTGGATGCAGCAACAGGCGCCGTTTGGGTGGCCGCGGACAAGAGGGCCAATGCGGCGCTACCTTGTTGATCCATTGCCTTTTTCAGCACAGCCAAACTGACGGCGTTCTGGGTTTGGGCCATGCTCATGTCGGTGCTTAATGCTGCGATTGAACTGACGTCCATTTGTCGACTACCCAAGTAAATGTACAAACTCATTCTAGCCGATTCGGGCCGAACTGCCCTAGAATGCCCCGCGTTCTTGAACATTGTGCCCTGCACTCCGCAGTCTGGACTTACCCTAGAAATACCCCATGGCAACCAATAAATACGACGAATCCTCTTTCCGCGTCCTCAAGGGACTAGAGCCGGTGCGTGAGCGTCCGGGCATGTACACGCGTACCGATTCGCCCACCCACATCATTCAGGAAGTGATCGATAACGCAGCCGACGAGGCCCTCGCGGGTTTTGCTAAGGCGATCCACGTAACGCTGCATCAGGATGGCTCGGTGGCGGTGGCAGATAACGGCCGCGGCATTCCTGTTGGCCTGCATCCAGAAGAAGGCGTGCCGGTTGTTGTGCTGGCCTACACACGCCTGCATGCCGGTGGTAAGTTCGACAAGAAAGGTGGCAATTCAGCCTACGCCTTCTCGGGCGGCCTGCATGGCGTAGGGGTTGCCGTGACCAATGCGCTCTCGACGCGTGTTGAGGTTGAAGTGCGCCGAGAAGGAAAGGTCTACTCAATCGAGTTCACCAATGGGGGGGAACACATTGGCGAACTGAAGGAACTGGGGACTTGCGGCAAGCAAACGGGGACGCGCGTGCGAGCCTGGCCAGACGGCAAGTATTTCGATTCGCCCAAGGTACCGCTGCAAGAACTTGAGCGCTTGCTGCGCTCCAAGGCTGTGCTGCTCCCGGGCGTACAGGTGTCGCTCGATATTGAGCAGGCTGACGGCAAGATGCTCACAAAGCAGTGGAGCTACCCGGACGGCCTGGCGGGTTATCTGCGCGAGCAAGCGGGCGACCATGAACCGATTGCACCGCTGTTTGCCGGCGAGAAACACGCCACTGCCGATGACGACAGTTTCGCTGTGGGCGAAGGTGCCGCGTGGGCCTTTGGCTGGTTTCTCGAAGCCGTGCCCTCTGAATCCTATGTGAATCTGATCCCCACCGTTAATGGCGGAACCCATGAATCTGGCCTGCGCGCTGGCGTGTTCGAGGCGGTCAAGGCATTTGTCGAACACCACGCCCTGCTCCCACGCGGCGTGAAGCTGCAACAGGATGATGTAGCGGGACGCATGGCGTTTGTGCTGTCGGCCCGTGTGCTTGATCCGCAGTTTCAAGGCCAAGTCAAAGAGAAACTCAATTCACGCGAAGCCGTGAAGCTGGTTTCGGCCATGGTCAAAGACCCGTTTGAAATCTGGCTAAACAATCACGTTGAAGCGGGCAAGGCAATCGCTGAGCTGAGCATCAAACAAGCACTGGCGCGCCAAAAGAGCGCCCAGAAGGTTGAGAAGAAAAAGCAATCCGGCGTGGCCGTGCTGCCGGGAAAACTGTCGGATTGCGAATCGACTGACATCACCGAGAACGAACTCTTCTTGGTCGAAGGCGACTCCGCCGGTGGCAGCGCCAAGATGGCGCGCAACAAGGAGACGCAAGCAATTCTGCCGCTCCGCGGCAAGGTGCTGAACTCATGGGAAGTCGAACCCGGTCGCCTGTTTGCCAATGCTGAAATTCATGACATCGCGGTGGCATTGGGTATCGATCCGCATGGTCCGAACGACACGGTGGACCTGACCAACCTCCGCTACGGCAAGGTTGTCATCATGTCCGATGCGGACGTAGACGGCGCGCACATTCAAACCTTACTACTGACGCTGTTCTATCGCCACTTCCCGGCGCTGATCGCGAACGGTCATGTGTATATGGCCCAGCCACCGCTCTATCGCGTCGATGTACCTGCCCAAGGCAAGAAGAAGCCCGCGCGACGTCAGTACGCGCTGGATGAAGGCGAGCTGATTGCCATCAAGGACCGTGCTGAAAAAGACGGCATCAAGCCAGAAGCGCTGGAAGTCGGCCGTTTCAAAGGCCTCGGTGAAATGAACCCGGAACAGCTCCGCGAAACAGCCATGGACCCCGCCACCCGCCGCGTGCTACCAGTGCTTGAACGTACCGGGCGCCGCGACAACACCAATGAACTCTTCAACTTGCTCATGGGCAAGGGTGAAGCCTCCGGCCGTCGTGCCTGGATGGAAGCCAACGGACACACTGTCGAAGCTGACGTATAAGAACTACACCCAATGAATAACGACGACACTCCAGACTTGTTCGAGAACGGCGCGCTGCCGACCGACCCAGTAGCGTTGAGCGATCCCCCGCCACCGCCACCCCCAGAAGACAACCCGGCCTTCGAAGACGGCAGTGCCCTGCCACTAGACAGCTACGCCGAGCGCGCCTATCTCGCCTATGCAATGAGCGTGGTGCGTTCGCGCGCACTGCCGCAGGTAGAAGACGGCATGAAGCCGGTGCAGCGCCGCATTCTGTATGCAATGAACGAGATGCGCCTATCGGCGACCTCGAAGCACGTAAAGTCCGCGCGCGTGGTCGGTGATGTGATTGGTAAATACCACCCACACGGCGACTCTAGTGTTTATGACGCGATGGTGCGCGTGGCACAGGATTTCACGCTGCGTTACCCGCTGGTGGATGGTCAGGGTAACTTTGGCTCACGCGATGGCGATGGCGCTGCTGCCATGCGTTACACCGAATGTCGCCTGACGCCGATTGCCGACCTACTGCTCGGCGAGCTAAATCGTGGCACCGTCGATTTCACACCGAATTACGACGGCGCGTTTGAAGAGCCCGTGCTACTGCCGGCCCGCCTGCCATTTGTGCTGCTCAACGGCGCCTCCGGTATTGCCGTGGGGATGGCGACTGAAATTCCGCCGCACAATCTGCGTGAAGTGGCCGAAGCCGCCAAGCTGCTGATCAAGAAACCAGAAGCCTCGCTGGAAGAAGTCATGGCCGTCCTACCCGGCCCCGACTTCCCCGGCGGCGGCCAACTCATTTCCTCGCCTGAAGACATTCGAGATGCTTACGCCTCTGGCCGCGGCTCGCTGCGCATGCGTGCCCGTTGGCGCGTGGAAGACATGGCCCGTGGCCAGTGGCGCATCATTGTTGACCAGCTACCGCATGGTGTTTCGACAGCCAATGTCCTGGCAGAAATCGAAGCCATCACCAATCCACAGCCCAAGGCGGGCAAGAAGGATTTGTCGCAGGAGCAAAAGAACCTCAAGCAGGTTGTGCTCGGCGCACTCGAATCGGTGCGCGACGAATCCAGCGACAAGGCACCGATCCGCATCGTGATGGAGCCGCGCTCCTCGCGCATGTCACAGGACGAGTTCATGGCCATCCTGCTTGCCCACACCAGCCTTGAAGCCAGTGTGTCGATGAACCTGACCATGATCGGTCGGGATGGTCGCCCACAGCAGAAGTCCATCCCGCAGATCATCAGCGAATGGATCGACTTCCGTTACGTGGCCGTGGGCCGCCGTACACAACATCGATTGAACGAAGTTGAGCGTCGTATCCATATCCTCGAAGGCCGCATGTTGGCCTTCCTGAAGATCGACGAAGTCATCAAGTGCATTCGTGAATCGGACGAGCCAAAGCTCGATCTGATCTGGAAGTTCCGCCTCACCGAAGTGCAGGCCGAGGACATTCTCGAAATTCGTCTGCGCCAGCTGGCGCGCCTCGAAGGCATCAAGATCGAGCAGGAACTCAACAACCTGCGCGAAGAAGAAGCCGGGCTCAAGACGCTGCTCGATTCACGCAGCGAAATGACCAAGCTCATCGTCAAGGAAATCACCGAAGACGCCAAGCAATACGGCGACGACCGCCGCACCCTGCTGGAAGCTGTTGCCCCCGTCGTGGCAGGCGAAGTCGCAGTACCGGACGAGCCTGTCACCGTGATCCTGTCGAAGAACGGCTGGGTCAGAGCACGACAAGGCCACGGCATCGATCCAAATGCCATCTCCTACAAGGCCGGCGATTTCCCCATGCTGGTTGCGGAATCTCGGACCATCTGGCCGCTAGTGATCATCGACACTAACGGGCGGGCTTACAGCGTCCGCGTATCCGATCTGCCGGGTGGGCGTGGCGATGGCGCACCCATCACCACCATGATCGAGCTGCAGGATGGTGGCAAGGTGGCACAAGCACTAACGGATGATCCGGAAGCCAAGTATCTGTTCGCCGGCTCCGGTGGCTATGGTTTTGTTGCCTCTGTCAGCGATTTGGTATCGCGCAACAAGGCGGGTAAGGCCTTCATGTCACTCGAAAAGGGTGAGAAGCCGCTGGCACCGGCCAAGGCCAAGGGGGCGACCTTGTGTGCGGCCTCAGCCGCTGGCCGCCTACTGCTATTCCCGCTCGCCGACATCAAGGAAATGAGCAAGGGCCGTGGCCTCATGATCATGGATCTGGAAAAGAGCGACGAGCTGATCGGTGTGGTGGTGAACTACGGCAACTTCGTCACCCTTGATGGTGCCGGACGTGGCGGCAAGACCAGCAGCGTGACCGTTGAAGGCGCTGAGCTGGACAGCCATCGCGGCCAACGTGCACGCAAGGGCAGTGTCATTTCCGCCAAGATCAAGCCAACCGGGATACGTTAAGCAGGGTTAAAGCGCAAGATTTATCCCGGCAGGCAAAACTCGGTTATATTTTCAGGACTCTGACGCCTCGAAGGTATTGCCATGCGCCTGCCCTGCTTCTTTTTGCTCGCTCTGCTGATTTCAGCCCCCGCCTCCGCACAAAGCTTTGGCGGCTTTCTACGGGGCCTGACCGACACCCTGTCGGGTGGCAGTAGTAACCGGCCTGCGCCGACTCAAAGCAATAACGCAACGGCAACAATCGGTGTGCGCGGCATGGATGAAGAAGACAAGCCCGGCGCTGGTGTGCAGAGCACCGACAGCCCCATCTTGAAGTCGTTAGACACGTGGTCGGCCACCAAGGTTGAGGCAGAAATGGCCGCCAGCAAGCGAGGCTTGAAAGCCAACCCAGCCGTCAAACTGTCTGATGTCTCCAATGCTGGAGAGCCGAAATGAAGCGCTTAACTCGCACCCTGCCCCTTGCAATCACACTGGGCCTCGCCTGCTCAACAGCATTTGCAGATATCGATTGGTTCAACGCGGCCACCAAAGTCGGCAACAGCGTGATCAAGAACAGTGCCGAACGCGACAAGATCGCCAACATGAGCGAGCCGGACGAAATTGCACTGGGCCGTCGGCTGGCGGGTGGCGTACTTTCACAATACAAGCCGGTACCAAACGACAACCTCCAGCGCTATCTGAACAAGGTTGGCCTGTGGGTAGCACTCCAATCATCGCGCCCTACCCTGCCTTGGCGCTTTGTCGCGAGTGAATCCAAGTCAATCAATGCGTATGCCGTCCCCGGTGGCATCATCATCGTGACCCAAGGCATGTTGCATATGCTGAACAACGAAGCCGAGCTCGGCTGTGTCTTAGGCCATGAAGTCGGTCACGTCACACGCAAACATCACCTGACGGTGCTTGCCGATAGCCTCACGCAGAAGGGTTGGATTGATGGTGTAACGGAGGTTGCGGGCGATGAAGTGGGCCGCAAAAGCTTTGGCGGACAAATTGTAGTCGGAGCAGTCAAGGCGCCGTTTCAAGAGCTACTAAACAAATACATGTCACTCAGCTTGGATCGTGCAGCTGAGACTGAGGCCGATCAGGATGGCGTTGTGCTGGCAGCCAAAGCGGGCTATGACCCCGGTGTCTGTCTCGCCTTCATGCAACGCCTTGCCTCAACTAAATCGCAAGCACAGGCCTCATTGATGGAATCCCTTTCCAAAACCCATCCGCCAGCACAAAGCCGTGCTGAGGACATTGAAGCCACGCTGCGCAGACTCAGTGGCGCGACACCGGGTGAAGGTGCTCGTCCCGCCTTGGCGCTCAACGACGGCGACAGTAACGGCAAGAAAAAGAAGTAAGGGGGCAACCCGTTAGCCGCCCGCTAACGTCCTGAGATTTGCGCCTATTTGGTAGCCGTCGTGCGTAGATAGGCGAGTAAATCGTCAATCTCACGATCACTTCCCAAGCCCCAAAAACGCATACTGGTGCCCGGCACTACCTTGTCGGGCGATTTGAGGAAAGCGCGCAGCTTATCCTCCGACCACACCAGTCCAGATTGCTTCATTGCCTGAGAGTAACGATAGTCGCTCGCCGATGCTGCTGGGCGACCGACAATCCCATTCAATTGCGGCCCAAACCCACTGCGAGCATTGGACCCAACGTTATGGCAGCTAGCGCACTTGGCGAACGCACGCTTACCTGCCACCGCGTCACCCGCTGCATGAGTAGACAGGCTGTAAGCGCATAGCAAAACCAGGAGAGGAAAGGTTCTCTTCATGCGAGCAATCCTACCGCAGCCAAAGGCTTTGCGATCTATATCGGACTACTTTGGATATATGAATGGTGCGACAGTAAGAATCGAACTTTCCTCTTAATGCCTTGTAGGGCAATGTTCATGCATCTTGATCTACTTAGAATGCCCCCAATAATGCCCCCACATCATCTAGGCTAGGGCAAAACCTGAAAAGCCTTTGATTCATTAAAAGCCATTGTTTCATCAGCTAAGTGCTTGCTAGCAGTGGAAGTTACTTAGCTAACCTATTCGCCCATAGCGCAAAACTCAGGACACCCAATAGAGCAAAGCTCTCGATCTGGTTTCCAGAGTATCTAAGCAGACATTCAATGCCCCCCCTAGCCACCATTTGAGGCTCGCTCATAATCGTTTAGCCATTCATGGTTTTGGCTATTGCCCTTCTCTAAAGACTCGCCTCTTTTCTTCTCTACTCTATTCATCTCTACTCTAGAGCCCATCAACCCCCCATTGGGGTGGCCATTGGGGTGGCTATCGGTCGAATGCCATCTTTTCTCAGCACCTTTTTTCCCTCCAGTAGACATATTTTTACGCCGCCCCAAAAGCACCTCCCGATAGCGTTCAAGCTCTGGCGCTATAAGGTCACCGCCTCTCTGTTCAAAGAATGTCAGCACTCGTGCGGTTAAAGCTCCTGCTACCTCCTTTGACTCAAAGCCTAGCCATTTAGCGAGCACCTCCGGGCTAGCAGGCACAGACCCATTAACCCAGCACTCGCAATACATAGAGACAAGCAAGCCACGCTCAGCCAATGGCATCGTTCGATATTCACGGTTTGCCATCAAGTCGCTTGCATAGAGCATGAAGGCAGGGGCGGTTTTCTTCATAACCCACCCCCCGCTATACGGTGGAGGAAGCGATAAGCGGCCTCTAGTTCGATCAAGGTCATTGCGGGAATGTCGGCAGACATGCCTAGCCACGGCAGCCGCTCAGAGAGGCTATAAACGCGCCAGCGAAAGTGCTCGATAGTCATGGCGTCACTCCCTTAAGGAAATACACGCCAACACGATGCAAGCGCATAGCATCGGTCTCCTCCCACGTCCAGAAAAGGCCGATGTCATGCCCTGAGTCGCGTAGTTCTTTTGCTCTGCCAGATGGGTGCAAAATATCGAGATACTTACGCGCCTCAATCGTAGAGACCTGCCCTACTGCAAGCAGTGCCGCGAGTAGCCGCTGGCTTTGTCTCTTGATGCCATTGCCTCTATACTGCTCACGAATCTGAATAAGTAGCAGCACCTTCGCCTCGCCTGCCAGCGGGGCGATTTTATTTGTGGCTTGTCCTGTGTCCATGGTGAGCCTCACTTGATCTGTTCGATCATGGCGCGGATGTCATCTGCTTTCCACACAGTGACACGCTCGGACAATTTGACGGGCTTGGGTGCTTTCCCTGTACGACACCACGCCCACCATGTGGAGCGCGACACGGGAATGAACGTCAGGACTTCAGGCAGGCGCAGGAAGCCGGTTTGGGGGAGTTGTTGGATTGGTGTAGCCATGTCTAGCCCTCCTAGGGCGTTGTTGTACATGGCAATGAATTATTCGCATGTCTGAGGGAATAGGTAAACTCGTCATTACACCTTACTGCACCTGCTCGGATTACCCCGTCAGACCTCCTCAATCAGGAGCCGCGCCAGCCTGCCAAGGGAAGCAGGTTTTCGCCCCGTCGGGCTAGGCGCAGCAAAACGAATATCAGGCCACGGCACCATGCAGGGAGATAACCTCTGCCCCGGCTTTTAGCTTGTCCAGATAGTCAGCCCATAGCTGCATCATTTGCCGCCGCTCTTTCAGGAACTTGGTACGGTTGTAAGCCGCCCCCAGCACGTCAGGCACCTTGTGGGCTAGCTGGTGCTCGATCACTTCGGGCTTTTGGCCTAGCTCCTCATGCAGAATGGTGCGAGCCATTGCCCGGAAGCCGTGGCCGGTAATCTCGGTTTTTGTGTCATAGCCCATGCGCCGGAGAGCGGCATTAACTGCGGCATCACTCATGGGCTTTTTGGGGTCACGCCCCGGAAAAACATAAGTGCCGTGGCCAGTGATTGCCTGCATATGCTCAAAGATCAATACGGCTTGAGTCGATAGGGGCACTAGGTGGTCGGTGTTTGTTTTGCTTACCGTATAGCGCCACTCGCCTTTCTCAAGGTCAATATCAGCCCATTTAGCGGTGCGTAGTTCGCCCGGTCTGACAAAGAGCATGGGGGCAAGCCTAAGCGCCGCTTGCACGGTGTAAGTGCCCTTAAACGCGTCCATTGCTCGGAGTAATGCCCCCACCTGTTTAGGGTCGGTGATAGAAGCGAAATGTGTCGTCTGATCGGCTGGAAGTAGACCTTTAAGGTCGGCAGTGGGATCACGCTCTGCCCGCCCCTCGCCAACTGCATGGCGAAATATCTGGCCAATCTCTTGTTTGGCTTTGTGTGCGGTATGGACTGCCCCACGGCTAGCAATCTTGCGGAGAACCTGCAGCACCTCCGGGGCTTTGATGTCTGCTATTGGCTGCTTACCTAGCCACGGAAAAACATCATTCTCTAGTCGGGCAGCAATTTTATCGGCTGTCGTTTTGGTAATTTTCCCACGCCGCAGTGCTAGCCATTCATTGGCCACGGCAGCAAAGCTGTTTGCCGCTTGCTCATAACGGCTGGCCTTTTGTTGCTGCTTTTGGGCACCCGGATCAATACCCCTTGCCAGCAATTCCCGTGCATCAGAATGGAGCCGCCGTGCTGCTGCTAGCTTGATTTCCGGATAGGCACCCAGCGCGAGCCGCTTCTCTTTGCCCATAAAGCTGTATTTATAGCGCCAGAGCTTGCCCCCGGCTGGAGTCACCTCAATGTACAGGCCGCCACCATCAAACTTTTTGTAGGGCTTGTCTGCGGGCTTGTAACCTTTAATGGTTCGGTCTGTAAGCATGGGGTGCCTTTCGCAAAGTGGGGGCATCGAACATCAAAAACCCCAACATGCCCCCAATAATGCCCCCTCATGCCCCCGGATGTCAAAAAACTTTAGCGCATGCCGTTGGACGCAAAACAAATGAAAAAGCCCACGGTTAAGCGGGCTTTGTGATCTATATTGGACTACTTTGGATTTGTTGATGGTGCCGACAGTAAGAATCGAACTCACGACCTTCTGATTACAAATCAGCT
>CAZCLF010000015.1:0-52520 GCA_964499485.1 uncultured Rhodocyclaceae bacterium
ATGCGCCTTTCGATGCCGACAGTCTGAATGCTTGGCTGGCACAGCAGGAAATCAGTGAGCCTGCACTCAAGCCTTTGTTACGGCGCATGAAACAGCGTGGCTACATGCACATTGGTGCGCGCGATCTGGCGGGGCTGGCCGCGCTGGAGGAAGTCACGGAAGGCATGACCCTGTTGGCAGAGAAGTCTGTGCAGCTGGCCTTGCAAGTCCTCACCGAGCACCTTGCAACGCGGCATGGGCTACCGTGCAACGACGCGGGCGAGGTGCAGGAACTGATCGTTATCGGCATGGGCAAGCTGGGGGGGCGCGAGCTGAATGTCTCATCCGATATCGACCTCATCTTTGTGTACCCCGAAGATGGCGAGACCGATGGCGAACGGCCCATTTCCAATTTCGAGTTTTTCAACCGCCTTGGCCGCCAACTCATCAATGCGATCGCTGATGCCACCGAGGATGGGCAGGTCTTTCGGGTGGATATGCGTCTGCGCCCAAATGGCGATTCAGGCCCCCTCGTGGCCAGCTTCGACATGCTGGAGACTTACTTCATCAGCCAGGGGCGTGAGTGGGAGCGCTATGCCTGGATCAAGGCTCGCCCACTGACAGGTGCTCGATTAGATGAGCTGGAGGCCGTACGCCGGCCCTTCGTCTTCCGCAAATACTTGGATTACGGCACTATCAATGCGATGCGCGAGCTGCATGCGCAAATCCGCCGTGAGGTTGAGCGCAAGGACATGGCCGACAACATCAAGCTTGGCCCGGGTGGGATTCGCGAAATCGAGTTTATTGCACAGGTGTTCCAGTTGATCCGCGGTGGGCGTGATCACAGTCTGCAGGTCAAGCCCACTTGCAAGATTCTCCAGCGACTCGCTGAGCGTGGCTTGCTGTCGGGACCGACCTGCACGGCCTTGACGGAAGCGTATGTGTTCCTGCGAAGACTGGAACATCGCCTGCAGTATTTGGACGATGCACAGACACACAGCTTGCCGGCCAGTGCTGAGGACAGAGCAATTATTGCTTCCGCGATGGGCTATGCCGATTTCCAAGCGTTACTGCAAGGGCTGGATCAGCATCGTGCGCTTGTGTCGCAGCAGTTTCATGCGGTCTTTGATGACCCTAATCGCAACACCCACGATCTGGCCGATGTCTGGCAACAGGCCGAGGATGACGTGCCATGTACCTCCCGTCTCAGCAGCCTAGGCTACAAAGATGCCGAGGCCGCCGCACAGCGGCTGGCGCAGCTGAAGAAAAGCAGTCGCTATCAGCAACTCAGCGCCGACAGCCGTGCGCGCATCGATCTGCTGGTGCCGCGGCTGGTGGAGGTTGCCACCACCACTGCCGATGCGGATGCCACCCTGAGTCGCGGCCTAGATTTGCTTGAGGTCATTGCGCGGCGCTCAGCCTATCTGGCCCTGCTGGAGCAATATCCGCAAGCCCTCGCCAAGGTGGCGCAGGTGATCGGGAGCGCCAGCTGGGCGGCGCAATACTTGCGCAATCACCCGGTGCTGCTGGATGAGCTGATTGATCCACGTCTGATGGAGATTGCGCCGGATTGGCAGGCTTTCCGCACCGAGCTGACCCAAATGCTGGATGACGTTGAGCCAGATACCGAACGGCAAATGGATGTGATGCGCGAGGCCCATCATGCGCAGGTGTTCCGCGTGCTCACACAAGATCTCTCGAATCTCTTCACTGTCGAGAAATTGTCCGACCACCTCTCTGCGCTGGCTGACATCATGCTCGCTGAGACCTTGCGGCTAACGTGGAAAAAGCTACTCACACGCCATCGCGACGACCCGCAGTTTGCCGTAATTGCCTACGGCAAGCTCGGCGGCAAGGAGCTGGGCTATTCGTCTGACCTTGATCTGGTCTTCCTGTTTGATGACGATGCTGCCAATGCCGCCGAAATCTACTCGCGCCTCGGGACGCGTATGAACACTTGGCTGTCTGCGCAAACCTCGGCCGGTCAGTTGTTTGAAACGGATTTACGCTTGCGCCCGAACGGCGATAGCGGCCTGATGGTCAGCTCCTTGGCATCCTTCCGCCAGTACCAGCGTGAGTCGGCGTGGATCTGGGAGCATCAGGCGCTCACCCGTGCCCGCTTTGCTGCGGGTGACGCGCGTATTGGGCGCGAGTTTGAAGCCACACGAATCGAAATCCTCCGTCAGCCGCGCGACGTGGCCGCCCTGCGTACCGAAGTGCTGGGCATGCGCCAGAAAATGCTTGATACCCATGCCAGCAAGGGCTTGGGGACGGAAGTCTTTGATTTGAAGCATGATCCGGGCGGGCTGATTGATGTTGAGTTCATTGTTCAGTACCTGATCCTTGCCCATGCCCATGAATTTGCCGAACTAACCGGCAATCTCGGTAACATTGCGCTCCTCAAGATCGCTGCCGACCTCGGTTTGATCCCTCCGGAGCTGGCTGAGCAGGTGCGTAATGCCTACCGTGAGTATCGGCGCCGTCAGCATGCCTTGCGCTTGAATGGTGCCCGTCCGCGTGTGCCACCGGCCGAGGTGGCCGAGCATAGCGAGGCTGTGCGTGCCTTGTGGCGTCTGGTATTTGCGTTATAAATGTTTGTGCTGTGAATCGTCTCAACTTTTGTTTAAGGTCCTGATATGCCCGTGAATTACACCCCCAGCCGTCCCGATCAATTGCATGCCGTTGCTGGTGTGCGTCTGGGCGTGACCGAAGCCGAGATTCGCAAGAAGAATCGCAAGGACCTGACCCTGATTGAACTTGCGCCGGGCAGCGTCGCCGCTGGTGTGTTCACCCAAAATCGCTTCTGCGCAGCGCCGGTGACCCTGTGCCGCAGCCACTTGGCCGCCGGTAATGACATTCGCGCACTCGTTATCAACACCGGTATTGCCAATGCCGGCACGGGCGAGGCTGGTATGCAGGCCGCTCAAGCAACATGTCAGGCGGTAGCAGACATGCTGGGTGTTGAGGCCCGCCAGGTGCTGCCCTTCTCGACCGGCGTGATCCTTGAGCTGTTGCCAGCTGAGCGTGTGATCGCTGGCCTGCCCAAGGCCCAAGCTAGCCTCAAGGCTGATGGCTGGCATGACGCTGCGCAAGGCATTATGACCACCGACACCGTGCACAAGGCTGCGTCGCGCCAGCTGACCATCGATGGCAAGACCGTGACCATCACAGGTATTTCCAAGGGCGCCGGCATGATCCGCCCGAACATGGCGACCATGCTCGGCTTTCTGGCCACCGACGCAGGCATCCCTGCCGCGCTATTGGAGTCGCTGGTCAAAGAAACCGCCGATCAGAGCTTTAACTGCATCACCGTCGATGGCGATACCTCAACTAATGATTCCTTCATCATGATCGCGACCGGCGCTGCTGGCGTGCAGATCGATGAGGGCCATGCGCAGTGGGCTGAGTTGAAGGCCGCGATCATTGGGCTGGCGCGCGAACTGGCCCAGGCCATCGTCCGCGATGGCGAGGGTGCGACCAAGTTCATCAGCATTCAAGTGGGTGGAGGCAAGAACACCGAGGAGTGCCGCATGGTGGGTTATGCCATCGGCCATTCACCATTGGTGAAAACAGCCTTCTTTGCTTCGGACCCCAATCTGGGCCGTATTCAGGCCGCCATCGGCTATGCCGGCATTTCCGATCTGGACGTGAGCAAGACGCGCATCTGGCTGGCCTCTAATGGCGAAGAGGCGCTGGTGTCAGAGCATGGCGGGCGGGCGGCCAGCTATGCTGAAGCCACTGGCTCACGCATCATGGCAGCGGCTGAAATCACCATCCGTATCGATCTGGGTCGCGGCGATGCCGAGACCACGATCTGGTCCTGCGACTTTTCCTACGATTACGTGAAGATCAACGCGGACTATCGGAGCTGAGTCCGTCAGCGCCATGCGCCAGTAAAAAGCCCCGCACTGGCGGGGCTTTTTATTTGTGCGAAGCCGACTTAATGCAGCACGCGCGGCATGGCAAGCACAAATTCGGGGATGACTGCATCAAACTGGGTGCCGTCTTCCGCCACCATTTGATAGGTGCCACGCATGGTGCCCACTGCGGTGGTGAGTGCGCAACCGCTGGTGTATTCAAAGCTTTGGTCGGGGGCGAGCAGCGGCTGATGACCGACAACGCCAAGCCCTTTCACCTCTTGGATGTCGCCTTCAGCGTCTGTGATGATCCAGTGCCGCGAGATCAGTTGCGCCGGCACATTGCCGACATTGCGCAAAGAGATGTGGTACGCAAAGACAAAGCGGCTCGCCGCGACATCGGATTGTTCGGCGAGGTATTCGGTCACGACCTCGACCTTGATTTCGTAGTTCTTGCTTTCAGCCATGGGCGGCATTGCACACGATTTTCTCCTTCACTGCAACCTCGCTGAGTGAATGTGGCACGAATGTGCTTAAGCAAAGCAGGGTGACGGGGTAAAATCATGCTTTGCCCACGTGTGGAAACCATCATGTCCTATCGCATCGCCCCCAGCCTGCTCTCGGCCGACTTCGCCAAACTGGGCGAGGAAGTGAAAAACGTCATTGCCTCCGGCGCCGATTGGATTCACTTTGATGTGATGGACAACCACTACGTGCCCAATCTCACCATCGGCCCCATGGTTTGCGAAGCCATCCGCCCGCACACGACAGCGCCGATTGATGTTCACCTGATGGTCAAGCCGGTGGATCGCATCATTCCGGACTTCGCCAAGGCTGGCGCCAATGTCATCACCTTCCACCCTGAGGCTTCCGATCATATTGATCGCTCTTTGTCGCTGATCCGCGAGCATGGCTGTCAGGCGGGCCTGGTGTTCAATCCAGCGACCCCGCTGCATTATCTGGATTACGTCATGGACAAAATTGACATCGTCTTGCTGATGAGCGTGAATCCTGGCTTCGGCGGGCAGAAGTTCATCCCGGAAACCCTCAGCAAGCTGCGCGAGACGCGCGCACGTCTTGATGCTTACGCACAAAAGAGCGGCCGCAAGATCCTGCTTGAGGTTGATGGCGGCGTGAAGGCGGACAATATTGCTGACATCGCGCGCGCTGGTGCAGACACTTTTGTCGCCGGCTCAGCTGTGTTTGGCGCAGGCAAGGACAGTGATCCTCATCGTTACGACAGTATTGTCGGTGCCTTGCGCAGCGAGCTTGCCAAGGTTTGATGTCGCAACAGAGCGCGATGGAGTTTCCCGCCGAGGTTCGCTCGGCCAGCCTTGACCTCGACGGCACCCTGTTGGATACGGTGCCCGACCTGGCAGCAGCGGCGAATGCCATGCTGAGCGAGTTGGGCTTGCCCGCGCGCAGTGCTGACGAGCTGCGCAGCTATGTCGGGGGTGGCATCCCGCGTTTTGTGTTGTGGTGCTTACCCGAGACAAAACGCGATGCCGATTTTCATGCCGCGGCGATAGCCTTGTTCAAGCAGCACTATGCCGATAGCAATGGCAAGTTTTCGACGCTCTACCCGGGCGTGCTTGAAGGTCTGAATGGCTTCAGGCAGCGCGGTATCCGCATGGCCTGCGTGACCAACAAGGCAGCCGCATTCAGTGAGCCTTTGCTCACCCTGACCGGCCTGATGCCGTATTTTGAGTTCGTGCTGTCCGGCGATAGCTTGCCGGAAAAGAAACCGCATCCGCTGCCCCTGCTGGAAACCTGCCGCCGCTTGGGCTCAACCCCTGCCACACATATGCATATCGGTGATTCCAAACACGATGCCGCATCTGCCCGTGCCGCAGGCTGTATTAGCGTGACACTGCCCTATGGCTATAACGAGGGGGCGGATGTAGGCCTGCTGTTACGTGATTTAGCGACAGATGTTATAGTTCCCAGCGTAGAAGCCGCACTGGCGCTGATCCGGCGGCATTGATCAAACCCCATCGAAATCTCCAAACCATGAGCAAGACAGCAAACAAGCGCCTCATTGCGGCGGAGGCATGGCCCTGGCGCCCTCAGCGCTCGGTATGACCCTGTCCGGCGCACATCTCCATGTGCGTGTTGTTGTGCCCGTCCTTGTGCTTTTGAGTGGTATGTGGAGTCCTCATGAACGAAACCGAATTTTCCCGGCTTGCTGCCGCAGGCTATAACCGCATCCCGGTTACGCTGCGCACCCCAGCTGACCTCGACACGCCGCTGTCGCTATATCTGAAGCTGGCTCACAAGCCTTACACCTACCTGCTCGAATCCGTGCAGGGCGGCGAGCGCTTTGGTCGCTACTCTTTTATTGGCCTTGCCGCTAAAACCCGCATTGAAGTGCGGGGCACGACCATCCGTGTGTTTGAGGGCCGCGAGGTGGTTCACGAAGACAGCAGCACCCCACCCTTGGACTTCATCAGTCAGTACTTGGCGCAGTTCAAGGTGCCCGATCTGCCTGATCTGCCGCGTTCCTGTGGTGGCTTGGTGGGCAGCTTTGGCTACGACACCGTACGGTACGTTGAGCATAAGCTCGCGAACGCAGCCAAGCCGGATACGCTGGGCACGCCGGATATTTCGCTGATGTTGTCGGACGAAATCGCGATCGTCGATAACCTCGCCGGCACCTTAACGCTGGTGATCTATGTTGATGCAATCCAGCCCAACGCTTGGGAAGGTGCGCAAGCCAGACTGCGTGAGCTGATGGGCGAGCTGCGCAAGCCGCTGTGTATCCCGCAGGACACCCAAAGTGGCCGCCCTGCTGCGCCAGTGTCTGAGTTCGGTGAAGAAGAATTCAAGAATGCCGTCCGTCGCGCCAAGCAATACATTATTGATGGCGACATCATGCAGGTGGTGCTGTCACAGCGCATGAGCAAGCCCTTCACGGCCACACCACTGTCGCTGTACCGTTCGCTGCGCTCGCTGAATCCTTCGCCGTACATGTTCTTTTTCAACTTCGACGATTACCACGTCGTTGGGGCTTCGCCGGAAATCTTGGTGCGCTTGGAAGATGACACCGTCACTGTGCGTCCAATTGCTGGCACGCGCCCGCGCGGCAAGGATCAGGCTGCCGATGTGGCGTATGCCGAGGAGTTGCTGGCCGACCCCAAAGAGCGCGCTGAACACTTGATGCTGCTCGATCTCGGTCGCAACGATATTGGCCGCGTCGCTGCCACCGGTACGGTTGGTGTGACCGAGCAATTCATCATTGAGCGCTACTCGCATGTGATGCATATCGTCTCGAATGTCGAAGGCAAGCTGAAGCAGGGCGCTGATGCTATGGCCGTGCTCAAGGCCAGCTTCCCCGCAGGCACCGTATCGGGGGCTCCAAAGGTGCGCGCCATGCAGATCATTGATGAGCTTGAGCCTAGCAAGCGGGGCATCTATGCCGGGGCAGTTGGCTATCTCGGGTTCAATGGCGACATGGACGTAGCGATTGCGATCCGTACCGCAGTACTCAAGGATGGCTACATCCACGTACAGGCCGGTGCTGGCATCGTTGCTGATTCGGACCCTGATGCCGAATGGACGGAAACCCAGAACAAAGCAAAGGCCGCACTGCGCGCCGCCGAGTTGGCTGAAGAACGGAGAGATATATGACCCCCGCGCGTTTTATCTTCGCGGCCCCTCAAGTGGGCAAGGCCTCTGTCCGCCGTCTCCAGTTGGAGGTTTCGCCATGCTGCTAATGCTCGATAACTACGATTCCTTCACCTACAACCTTGTGCAGTATTTTGGTGAGTTGGGCGAGGATGTGCATGTGTATCGCAACGACGAAATCACGCTGGCTGAGATCGCTAAGCTCAAGCCCGCGCGTATCGTTGTTTCGCCCGGCCCTTGTTCACCGGCCGAGGCGGGTATCTCGGTACCGTTGATTCAAGAATTCGCTGGCAAGATCCCGCTGTTGGGTGTTTGCCTCGGCCATCAAAGCATCGGCGCGGCCTTTGGTGGCGATATTGTGCATGCCAAGCAGTTGATGCATGGCAAGACTTCACCCGTGCACCACAACAACGTTGGCGTGTTCAAGGGCTTGCCTAATCCGCTGACCGTGACGCGTTACCACTCGCTGGCCATTAAGCGCGAGACGCTGCCTGATTGCCTAGAGGTCACAGCTTGGACCGACGATGGCGAGATCATGGGCGTGCGCCACAAGACGCTGGATGTTGAAGGCGTGCAGTTCCACCCTGAATCTATCCTGACCGAGCGTGGTCATGACCTGCTCAAGAATTTCCTCGTGAAAGGCTGATCCATGAGCACGATCACCCCACAACAAGCGCTTCAGCGTGTCATCGATAGCCGCGAGATTTTTCACGACGAAATGCTGCACCTCATGCGCCAGATCATGGCGGGCGAAGTGTCGCCGGTGTTGGTTGCCGCAATCCTGAGTGGCCTGCGCGTCAAGAAAGAAACCATCGGCGAAATTTCTGCCGCCGCCACCGTGATGCGTGAGCTTGCCACTAAGGTTAACGTGGCCGACAAAACAGGATTTGTCGATGTGGTTGGCACCGGTGGCGATGGCGCACATACTTTCAATATTTCCACGGCCTCGATCTTTGTCGTTGCCGCGGCAGGCGGCAAAGTCGCCAAGCATGGCGGGCGCAGCGTGTCGTCCAGTTCCGGCAGTGCTGACGCACTGGAGGCGCTGGGCGCCAACATCATGCTCAAGCCAGAGCAAGTGGCCGAGAGCATCGAGGCAACCGGCATTGGCTTCATGTTTGCCCCGAACCACCATTCCGCCATGAAGAATGTCGCCCCTATCCGCAAGGAAATGGGGGTTCGCACTATCTTCAATATCCTTGGCCCGCTCACCAACCCGGCTGCTGCGCCGAATACGCTGATGGGCGTGTTCCACCCCGATCTGGTGGGTATTCAAGTCCGCGTCATGCAGCGCCTTGGCGCGGAGCATGTGCTGATCGTTCACGGTAAGGACGGCATGGACGAAATCTCTCTAGGTGCGGCCACCCTAGTGGGCGAGCTGAAGAACGGTGAAGTCAGCGAATACGAAATTCACCCAGAGGAGCTAGGCTTTGCTATGGCCTCCAGCCGCAACTTGCGTGTCGCGAATGCTGAAGAATCCAAGGCCATGCTCCTGAGCGCTATCGACGGCAAGCCCAACACGCTGCAAGCTGCGCGCGACATCGTGACGTTAAATGCAGGTGCGGCTCTCTACACCGCCAACCAAGCCAGCTCGATTGCCGAGGGTGTCAAGCTAGCGCGCGAAGCCATCGCCAGCGGCGCTGCGCGCGCCAAGGTTGATGCGTTCGTCCAGTTCACCAAGAGATTCAACTAATGTCCGACATTCTCGACAAGATCATCGCCACCAAGCGTCAAGAGGTACTTGCCGCTCGGGATGCCAAGCCACTGACGGCTGTTCGTGCCGAGGCACAGGCCCAATCAGCCCCGCGTGATTTTGTCGGCGCGATTCGCAGCAAGATCGCTGCAGGGCAATCTGCTGTTATTGCCGAGATCAAGAAAGCCAGCCCCTCCAAGGGCGTGCTGCGCGAGGACTTCAAACCCGCCGAGATTGCCGCGGACTATGCTGCCCATGGCGCCGCTTGCTTGTCGGTGCTGACGGACAAACAGTATTTCCAGGGCGCGCCTGAGTATCTGCAAGCCGCCCGCGCTGCCTGTAATCTGCCCGTGCTCCGTAAGGACTTCATGATCGATCCGTATCAGGTCTATGAAGCCCGCGCCATGGGGGCTGATGCCATCCTTCTCATCGTGGCTGCCTTGCCTTTATCCGCCATGCAGGACATGGAAGCCATTGCGACTGAGCTTGGGCTGGCGGTTTTGGTCGAATGCCATGATGCCAATGAATTGGACGTCGCTCTGCACCTCAAAACCCCGCTCTTGGGTATCAATAATCGCAATTTGCGCACTTTCGAGGTCAGCCTTGATACCACGCTCAGCCAATTGGGCCGCATTCCGCCTGAGCGCATCGTGGTGACCGAGTCTGGAATCCTCGCTTCGGCAGATGTGGCAAAAATGCGAACCAATCAGGTGCATGCCTTCCTCGTCGGCGAGGCCTTCATGCGTGCCCCTAGCCCCGGTCAGGAACTGGCCCGCCTGTTTGGCTGAAACCCTCACCAAACCTGCGTTTTGGGCCTGTTGCAAAAAGCCGACAGCGACACCCAATATCTCCCTCGATAGCCACTTTCTGCTTGGCACCAGCACGGTGCGCCCGGCAGAATAGGTCCATCTTTCCATCAGGGAAGTGCCGGCAGTGCAGTGCTCACCACGTGGAGACATTGCGCTGCTTTCTAAATCCAAGGAGAAATCTCAATGCAAAAGAAGCTGATCGCTCTGGCAATCGCTGGCCTGTCCAGCACCGCCTTCGCACAGTCGAACGTCACCATTTCCGGCGTTCTTAAGGGTGGTTTTGAATCCAACAAGATCTCTGGTGGTGCTATCAACGGCGCACAGCAGCTGATTTCTGACCAAGCTTCCGCATTCGTGCTGAGCGGTTCGGAAAGCCTGGGCAACGGTCTGTCCGCTATCTTCCGCATCGATAACCGTTTTGGTATCGATGGCGTTGATAACGCTAGCAACGTTGGCACCGGTAACACCCACGTTGGTATCAAGAGCGCTACTTTCGGTGAAATCAAGATCGGTACCCAAGATCTGCACTACAACGAAATCGAGCGTATCGAAGACGGCGCCAAGTCGCTTTCACAGCAATCGATGGTTGGCCGCGGTATCCTGTCGCAAGTTGGCGGCAATCAGTTCGTTGGCGCCGGTACCACCCGTTCGAAGAACGTGGTGTTCTGGGATAGCCCGAACTGGAATGGCTTCACCGCCCGCGCTGCTTACAGCACGAACCTGACCGCTGCTGAAACCACCAACACCTTGAACGCCATCAGCGCTGATCAAGGCAATGGTTACAACCTGGTTGGTCGTTACGAAAATGGTCCAATCAAGGCTGGCGTTAGCTACCTGAAGCTTGACCAAGCTGGCCTGTCGACCGCTGCTACCGCTGCAGCTGGCGATCACAGCTCGACCCGCGCTTGGGGTGCTTACAAGTTTGGCGCTTTCAACGTCGGTCTGGCTTACGATACTTCCAAGTTCGAAGCTGAAACCAACGGCCAATACGCAAAGCGTACTGGTTGGGCGATCCCAGTTAGCTACACCACCGGTAACCACGGTCTGTACGCTACCTACGGCAAGGTTGGTGATGTAACCACCCAAGCTGGCAAGACCGCTAACAGTGGCGCGAAGCAATGGACCTTGGGCTACGACTACTCTCTGTCGAAGCGCACTTCCGTTGGTGTTAACTACACCAAGATCGACAACGAGTCCGCTGCTCAATACCGCTTTGCCAACCTGAAGGGTTCGGCTGTTGGCGCTGCTGGCCAAGACTCTTCGCAACTGTACGCTGGTATCCGCCACGCTTTCTAAGTCGAATTTGACTTAGCTATCGTTGCAAAGCAGTTAGAAACGGCCACCTTCGGGTGGCCGTTTTGTTTTTGTGTTCAGCACGGGGTAACTATGCAAGACCTAATTGTTTGATCTCGGTCAAATGCTGGGACCAGGCTACTTGATCCCCGTCAAATGTGCCTCTTCGCGCGCGACGTAATCTCACCTCACCATCTTTTACATGTGTGAGGTTGATTGATATGAACAAGCTTTCCCTGCTCGCTACCCTGGCTGTGTCGGCTGCCGCTACGTTGGGTTCCACTGCGACTTTTGCGCAACAACAAACAGAAGGTAACTGGTTGGTGCGCGTGCGTGCGCTGAGCCTAGAGCCGGCTGACAAGGCTGATCCGATTTCCGGTGCTGGTGCTGCCAATCGTGTGGGCGTTGAGAACAAGATCATCCCGGAAGTGGATATCAGCTACTTCTGGACCAAGAACATTGCGACTGAGCTGGTGCTGACCGTGCCGCAACGTCATGACGTGACGTTGGATGGCAGCAAGATCGGCTCATTCAAGCATCTGCCTCCATCGCTACTGGTTCAATACCACTTCAATCCTGAAGGCCAGTTCCGTCCTTACGTCGGTGGTGGTATCAACTACACCATCATCGGCAGCGAGAAGCTGGCTAATAACATGCAGCTGGAAAACAGCAGTGTGGGTGCTGTGATTCAAGCCGGTTTTGACGTGAAGGTCGACAAGAATCTGTTCATCAACTTTGACGTGAAGAAGATCCAGCTGCGCTCCGACCTCTACAGCTCGGCCGGTGCCAAGCTGTCGACCCTAAAGCTTGACCCACTGCTGTGGGGTGTGGGTATCGGCTATCGCTTCTAAGCAGGTTGTTTGAAGTTAAGCCCAGCAACAAAACAAAACGGCTACCTGTAGAGGTAGCCGTTTTTGTATGTACTGCTTAAGGCAAGAGCATCTTGCCTTGGTAGATTAGGTCTTGCGCGTGAAGCCACCCAGCAAGGCTGCAACCGGGCGCGAGCGGCTGGGCAATTGCGGCTTGGCGGATGTTGCGTTGCCGGCCTCGGTACTCCGCGACTCATACGGCTTGTTGGGGTCAAAATCCAACTTAGGCAAATGGGCGGCCGCGGCATCCATTTGTGGCGTGCGGCGTGGCAAGTCCTGTTCAGGACGACGCGGCTTGCGCTCGGTGCGTTCACCACGGTTGTGCTCCTGACGTTCGCCGCTACGCGGCTCATTGCCTCGGGCTTCCGAACGCGGTGCGCGTTCGCTACGCCCACGCTTTTCTGAGGCAGATGGATCTGGATGCGTGGCAGGTGCCATGTGGTCAAAGCCATCGATGGTGACGCGTTCGATCTTGAGCTTGATAAGCTTTTCGATGTCAGCAAGGCGGCCAGCTTCCTCAGGTGCAACCAGTGAAGTGGCTTCGCCCTTCTTACCGGCACGTCCGGTGCGGCCGATGCGGTGCACGTAGTCTTCGGCGGTATGCGGCAATTCGTAGTTGATGACCGTGGGCAGCTCATCAATGTCGATGCCACGCGCCGCAACGTCGGTGGCAACCAGAATGCGCACGCGGCCAGCCTTGAAGGCTTCGAGTGCTTCGGTACGCTGTGCCTGGCTCTTGTCACCGTGAATAGCGTCAGCAGTGATCCCTTGCTTGGTCAGGAAGTGGGCCAGACGGCTAGCGCCGAACTTGGTGCCGCAGAACACCAGCGCTTGCTGCAGATCATTGTGTTGAATGATCCAGTGCAGCAGGCTGCGCTTAAGATCGGTTGCAACCGGGTGCATGCGGTGGGTAATGGTTTCAGACACCGTATTGCGCTTTGCTACTTCAATCAGCTGCGGCGACTTCAGCATAGTGTCGGCCAGCTTCTTGATTTCTTCGGAGAAGGTCGCCGAGAACAGTAGGCTTTGACGTTCCTTGGGCAGCAGAGCCAGTACGCGCTTGATGTCCGGGATGAAGCCCATGTCGAGCATGCGGTCGGCTTCGTCGAGTACCAGCATTTCGACTTGATTGAAATTCACGGTCTTTTGTTGCACGTGGTCGAGCAGGCGGCCCGGTGTTGCGACGATGATCTCGCGACCTTCCTTAAGCTCGGCGACCTGCGCCTTCATATCCACGCCGCCATAGATACAGGTCGAGCGCAGCGGCAGAAACTTGCTGTAGGTGACAACGTTTTCATACACCTGCATGGCCAGCTCGCGGGTCGGCGCGAGAATCAGCGCGCGGACGGGGTGCTTGGCCGGCGAGGGGCTGCTATTAGCGTGACGCGCCAAGCGTTGCAGCAGCGGCAGAGTGAAACCGGCGGTCTTGCCAGTACCCGTTTGGGCACCACCGAGCACATCCTTGCCTTGCAGCACGATGGGGATGGCTTGGGCTTGAATCGGGGTGGGCTCGGTGTAGCCGGTCGCTTCGACGGCACGCAACAGTTCGGGGATAAGCCCGAGATCGGAAAAAGACATGGTGTACTCCTGAATCGGCCTGCCTCGCACACGGGGTGCGGGGTACCGGTTCAGGCAGCGAAACAACTAGGCTGAGAGAAGCAGACAGCGCGGGGCTTCGGATGGCGGCGGGGCGAGGACTCGGCGAACCGCGCAGGCTTGCGCTTTGCAATGTTGCCAACCGGCGGGGCAACGCAGTGGATTATACGGCAAGCCGCTGATTTACGTTGGTTTTCTTCGTGACGGGGGCGTGCTGCGACGCAGGTGACCTGTGACTTCTTCGCGGTCATGATACAGCTGACGGAAGGCCAGCGAGTAGGGAATACGTGCGCTTTCAAGGCGCTCGGCGATCAATGACTGACACAGCTCGACCTCTTCATAGCGCTTTTTCATCGGCAACTTGAGGTTGAAGATGATTTCGCTGCAATGCCCGTCCGCCAGCCAAGCTGCCATTAATGCCGCCACCTTGGCGGGTTTCTCGACCATATCGCAGACTAGCCAATGTACGGGTCTGCGTGGCCGCCAGCTGAAACCATCGACCCGCAAATGTTCGACTTGACCTGTCTCCATAAGCGCTGGCGCGAGTTTGCCGTTATCCACTGCCGTGACTTGCAGGCCATGACGTACCAGCACCCACGTCCAGCCCCCCGGCGCTGCACCGAGGTCCACACCGGTAATGCCTTCATGAAGCCGGTCGGCACGTTCATCGGCAGTCAGAAAAACACCCAAGGCTTCGGCCAGCTTTTGCGCAGAACGTGAGGGCGCGCCATGAATTGCTTTGAGCCGTGGAATGCCCATCGGCCAAGCTGCACTATTGTCGATTGCTGTTACGCCGATATAGGCAGTGGCAGAGTCGAGGAAAAAAATGTGCAGTCGATAGCGGCTCTGGTCGCTGAGAAGGTTTTGCGTGCGTAGCGCTTTCTCGATATGCGGCTGGAACTTGCGGCAGAAAGCGGAAAGCTCCTTGGCGTCATTCGTATCCGCCGTTTCTAGCCACACCTCAGCAAAGCGCCATCCTGTCTGTTGAGCGATGACGGCAGCGGCATCAGCGAGTGGTGTGGCGCGGTTGGTGGTGGGTAAGTGCTCGACCAAGGCCACCTGATGAACAATCTGACGCGGGAAGGTAAACGCTGAAAACTCTAGAAGCCCTTGCAAGCGTTTGGCAGCCATTTGTTCGTAGGGTACGAATAACAGCCAGCCACTGTCAGGCTTGCTTTTGATGTAACCATCGACACCATTAGCCCCCGCAAAGTGACTAATTTCTTGGGCGCACTCCCGTTCAAAGCCGGGGCGGGAGTAGAGCAATAAGCTTGGATTCATGAGGGTTGAACAAGTAAATCGTTGCCCCTGCGCAGTGCTCGATCAGAGGCCCTTGTTGGGCAGTTACGCAGGGAGGGGGGCCAAGGAGAACACTGTAAAGTGTTACTGAGCCGATCAGGACTGCTTGCTGGTAGGTTTGTTGCCAACCTTTGATGGGGATGTTTCAAAGGCCTTTTCCGGTGACTTCTCGGTATCGGCAGCGTCTTCATTGGCAGAGGCCTTGTCTTTGCTGACGTCTGTTTGCTTTGCTTCTGAGGCTTGCGCGAGAGGAACAACGTCAATCTTGTTCTCACGCATGTAGGCGTCCATGTCGCGCCAACCGTTGTAAATCGCGGCCTTTGAGATCTTTGGGCTTGATCGGTAGCAATCCTCAAGCGCGCGCCCAGCATGACGGCAGGCCCCACCTACCGCCTTACCTTCAGCCTCCTGGCGCGCCAAGGTTTGTGCTGGGGTTTCGACGCCCAGCTGATCGCAACCCGAGAGGGTGAGCGCAAACACGAGTGACAGGGAGGTCAAGGCAAACGATCGTTTCATGGCGAACCTGACTTGCGGGGTGTGAGATGGGCAACAGGCATGCGGATGCATGAATTGTACGGCATGTGCTCTCGTCTTGCCCGTGCAGGGTGCACTGTCATGAGCGCAGGTGTGGTGTCGGTGTATATTCTCGCTTCCGCGCTTGGTCATTCGGCTGAGTCTTGATGTCCTGATTTGATGACAGGAGAAGCTGTGAAGCATTGGTTCATTGGCGTGAGTTTGGCCGCCACGGTAACACTGGTTGGCGCACAAGAGGTCGTGTTGCGCCACAGCCTGCAGGGTAAGGCACTGGATACGCTGGCAACGATGACCCTCAAATTCAATGATGCTCAAAAGGGCAAGGCCAAGATTGTGCTGCAAAACGCCAACAGCCTGTCCCCAACGGACAAGGCGCAGCTGCCACACGCGGCGCTGCTCGACCTGGATGAGTCTTCACATTATTTCAGCCAGCGCCCGCGCTTCCTGCCTTTCCATCAACTCATCAAAGACAGCGGCGAGAAAATTTCTTTCAGCGATTTCTACCCGCAAATTGTGGACGCCGTAGCAGACAGCAGCGGCCGCATGCAGGCCTTGCCGGCTGGGTTGGCGATCCCTGTCTTGTTCCGCAACAAGGCTTACTTTGCGAAAGCGGGCCTTGATCCAGAGAAAGCCCCAGCGACATGGGCTGAGGTGCAGTTCATGGCGGGGAAGCTGTTTGATGCGGGCTATCAGTGCCCACTGACCAGCACCTACTTTGCCCGTCTGCATGGTGAAAATGTTGCTACCCAGCACGGTCAGGGGGTGACCCTCAAGGGTGACAAGGGCGCGCTGAACACACTGATCAACGTGAAGCATCTCGCGCTCTTAACCAGCTGGCAGAAGAGCCGTTATTTCCATTACTACGGTCCGCACCGCGAAGCTGAGGACAAGTTCCTCTCGGGTGAGTGCGCGATGATCACCGCTGACAGCACCCTGTTTTCCCGCTTATCGCCCACCGATGGTGTGCGTGCAGGCGCTTCGGAGCTGCCGTATCACGACGATACCTACACCATGACACCGGAGCGCGTGCTGCCTGAAGGCGCAAGCCTCTGGACGCTCGCTGGCAAGAAAAAGGATGAGTACAAGGTACTGGCCCGTTTCATCAAATTCTTCCTAGAGCCACAGAACCAGCGAGACTGGGTCAAGAGCACGGCCTTTATGCCGATGAGCCGCTCAGCGATGGCTGCGTTACGCGAGGCAGGTGCTTTCTCACCGCGCATTCTTGATTCTGCCGACAAGCGTCTCTCTAACGCTCAAAAAGACAGTGGTCTTATCCGCAACGAAGTGTCACGCAGCCGCATGCGTGCCATCCTTGATGAGGAAGTCGAAACGGTGTGGGCGAACAAGAAGCCGCCAAAGCAAGCGCTTGACGAGGCCATGCAGCGCTACAACTCGGGCAAATAAACCGATGACCGGCTGGCAGTATCCGCGCCTGATTGCTCACCGCTGTGGCGGTGCGCTGGCGCCGGAGAATACGCTGGCCGGTCTGGTCATTGCCGCACGGCTCGGGGTCAGGGCGGTCGAGTTTGATGTCATGCTGAGTGCCGATGGCGTGCCTGTGTTGATTCATGATGAAACCCTTGAGCGAACAACGAATGGTCGCGGGAGGGTGGCTGACACGCCATTTCAAGCACTGCAGACCTTGGATGCTGGGAGTTATCAGCACCCCGGATTTGCTGATGAGCGTATTCCAAGTTTGGCTGCTGCACTGGCCTTGTGCGATCAGCTGAATCTTGCGGTTAATCTTGAGGTTAAGCCGGCCAGTGGGCACGAGGCAGTCACTGGGGCGACAGCCGCCGCTTTGGCTGCCAGCGCTCTGCCACGGGCTGGTTTGATAGTGTCCTCGTTTTCAACTGACGCACTGGCGGCTGCACGAGATGCTGCGCCGATGCTGCCACGTGCGCTGCTTGTTGAAGCCATCCCAGATGATTGGTCAGCACAATTGCAGCGTTATGGTTGTGAGGCCTTGCATGCGTCGGCCTGGCAGCTTGAGCCGGCCAAACTACAGGCCATTCGTGCCACAGGTATTCCTCTGGCCTGCTATACCGTCAATCAGCGTGCTCAAGCAGAGGCTTTATTTGCGGCCGGTATCGTGGCCGTATTCAGTGATCGTCCCGATGTGTTCTGATTTTCTGATGTAACCAAGCCTTACATTTGCGCGTCGGCAAATACGTTGCGCCAGCGTTAATGAACAGGTGGGACGCTTGTCCCGGTTCAGGAAAGTCGCAATGAGGAATTTTGTTTTGATCGCCTCTGCTACGGCCGTCATTGGATTGACGGGCTGTGTCAGCAATCCCAGTTACGACAGTCTCGGTTACTACAGCCCGCGTCCATCGTATTCAGTTGGTGTGAGCTACGGCACCTACCCTGTTTATCGTCCCGCGCCTGTGTATCGGGCAGTGCCGGTCTATCCACCGGGTTACTTTGCACCACCGCATCATCATCATTATCGTGGCCCTGGCTTCTCCTACCGGCACGGCTGGTAAATCGAGAATAAAGCGACCTAACGAAACGTTACAAATACATTGTCCGCAGTGTTTTAAAAAGTACGTTAATGCAATCATGGGTTTGCCCATAACATCTAGAGGAGACACACAATGAATTTCAAATTTGCATTCGCTACGCTTGCCGTTACTGCCATCGCACTGCCCGCAATTGCACAAACGCCTCCTGGCAATATCGATCAGCGCCAAGCCAACCAAGAGCTGCGTATTCAGAAAGGTGTGCAATCCGGTGCATTAACCAACCAGGAAGCACAGCAGCTTGAGAAACGTGAGGCCCATGTGGATGCGCTGCAAACGAAAGCTCAAGCCGATGGCACGGTGACAAAAAAGGAACAGGCGCGCATGGTTCATGCCGAGAATAAGACCAGCCGTCGTATCGCTGACCAGAAGCATGATCGCCAGCATGACTTTGATCATGACGGTAAGAACGACCGAAGTGAGCGCCGCCAGCATCGCCGTAACCACTAACTGATGTGAAGGCTCCACGAGGCCTGCCGCCACAGCCCGCTTCGGCGGGCTTTTTCTTTCCCGTTTCAGGCGAGTTGGCCTGCCGGTGTCTGCCTATTGGTGTCTGAATCGCGTAAAATCAGACCTTTACTTCATTTGCCTGCTTCGTCCCCATGAAAAGCGCCGAGATTCGCCAGAAATTCCTTGATTTCTTCGCCTCCAAGGGCCATCAGATCGTAGCTTCCAGCTCACTGGTGCCGCACGAAGATCCGACCTTGTTGTTCACCAACGCAGGCATGAATCAGTTCAAGGATGTGTTCCTCGGCTTTGATAAGCGGGGCTACAACCGCGCGACGACAGCACAGAAGTGTGTGCGTGCCGGCGGCAAGCACAACGATTTGGAGAACGTCGGCTATACCGCGCGCCACCACACCTTCTTTGAAATGCTGGGCAACTTTAGCTTTGGCGACTACTTCAAAGAAGATGCAATCAAGTATGCGTGGGAACTGCTGACTGAAGAGTTCAAGCTGCCCAAGGAAAAGCTCTGGGTCACAGTCTATGCCGAGGACGACGAAGCCTATGACATCTGGAACAAGGTCATCGGTGTGCCGGTTGAGCGTATCGTCCGTATCGGCGATAACAAGGGTGGCCGCTATCAGAGCGATAACTTCTGGATGATGGGTGACACCGGTCCCTGTGGCCCATGCACTGAAATCTTCTATGACCACGGCGACAAGTACTGGGGTGGCCCCCCCGGATCGCCGGAAGAAGACGGCGATCGCTACATCGAAATCTGGAATAACGTTTTCATGCAGTTCAACCGCGATGAAGCGGGTGTCATGCATAAGCTGCCGAAGCCGTCGGTCGACACCGGCATGGGCATGGAACGCATCACGGCCGTGCTGCAGGGCGTGCATGCGAACTACGAAATCGATATCTTCCAAGCACTGATCAAGGCCGCCGCGCGTGAGACCAGTGATGCCGACATGAACAGCCCCTCCCTGAAGGTACTGGCTGACCACATTCGCGCCTGTTCCTTCTTGATCGCTGACGGTGTGATTCCGGGCAATGAAGGACGCGGCTATGTTCTGCGCCGCATCATCCGTCGTGCGATTCGCCATGGTTACAAGCTGGGTGCGCGTGCGGCCTTCTTCCATAAGATGGTGCCGGATCTGGTTGCCCAGATGGGTGATGCTTATCCCGAGCTGAAGACCGAACAGAAGAAGATCACGGACATACTTAAGCTGGAAGAAGACCGCTTCTTCGCCACTATTGAAAATGGCATGGCGATTCTGGAAGCAGAACTCGCCGATTTGGATAAGGCCGCCAGCAAGGTCTTCAACGGCGAGACGGCTTTCAAGCTGCACGACACCTACGGCTTCCCCTTGGACCTCACCGCTGACATTTGCCGTGAGCGTGAGGTGACGGTGGATAGCGCTGCCTTCGACGCCGCCATGGCGCGTCAAAAGGAACAGGCCCGCGCTGCTGGCAAGTTCAAGATGAGTACCGCGCTTGATTACAGCGGCCCGGAAACGCATTTCCACGGTTACGAAAAGCTCGAGACCAAGGCCAAGGTGTTGGCGCTGTACAAGGACGGTGCATCGGTGAATGAGCTGGTTGAAGGCGATACCGGCGTGGTCGTGCTAGACGACACCCCGTTCTATGCCGAGTCCGGTGGTCAAGTCGGCGATCAAGGCTTGCTCAAGGGCAGCGCTGGCATCTTCACCGTGGAAGATACGCTCAAGATTCAAGCCGCCGTGTTCGGCCACCATGGTGTTTTATCGACCGGCAAGCTAACGGTGGGCGGTGAAGTTCAGGCGCGTGTGGATGTTGCTGCGCGTGCTGCAACGGCCCGCAACCACTCAGTGACTCACCTCATGCACAAGGCCCTACGCGAAGTGCTGGGTTCGCATGTGCAACAGAAGGGCTCGATGGTCGATGCGGACAAGACACGTTTTGACTTTGCTCACAATCAGCCCGTGACGGAAGATGAGATTCGTCGGATCGAAGCCATCGTCAATGCTGAGATCGTTGCCAACGCAGCGACGCAAGCGCAGCTGATGGGCATCGACGATGCGCATAAGTCAGGTGCCATGATGTTGTTCGGTGAGAAGTATGGCGACGAAGTGCGCGTGCTGACTATCGGTAGCTCCAAGGAGCTGTGCGGGGGCACCCACGTTGAACGTACCGGCGATATTGGTTTCTTCAAAATTCTGAGTGAAGGCGGTGTGGCTGCCGGCGTGCGCCGTATTGAGGCCACTACCGGTATGAAGGCGATGGAGTACGTGCAGTCGCAACTTGCCACGCTGGATGCGATCAGTGCTCAGGTCAAGGCACAGCCGGCTGAAGCAGCTGGTCGCATTGGTCAGATTCTCGATAATGTAAAAGCGCTGGAGAAGGAGCTGGGACGTCTGAAGTCCAAGCTCGCCGCTTCGCAAGGGGATGACTTGATTAATCAAGCGGTCGAACTCAAGGGCGCCAAGTTGCTTGCCGCCAGCATGGAAGGTGCAGACAGCACCGCCTTGCGCGAAACACTCGACAAACTCAAAGACAAGCTCAAGAGCGCGGTAATCCTGCTCTCCGCGGTGAACGATGGCAAGGTGAGCCTCATTGCCGGCGTGACGCCGGACCTGACCGCTAAGGTCAAGGCAGGCGAGCTGGTTAACTTTGTCGCCCAGCAGGTGGGGGGCAAGGGTGGTGGCCGTCCGGATATGGCACAAGCCGGTGGTACTGATGCCGCTGCATTACCGCAGGCCCTGGCGTCGGTACAAGGCTGGGTTGAGCAAAAACTGTAAGACTATTCAAAAAGGCGGCTGATCAGCCGCCTTTTTCTTGATGTGTAATTGGAGAAATGTTGTGAACAAGATTCTTGTGATGACCGTACTACTGACCGCTATGTTCCATGCGCAAGCCGATACCCTGGATCGCACGCCGATCGAAGCAATCACTGCCAAGGGTGAGAAGGTCATGCTCTACCCGACAGGCAAGTGGGAGTTTGTCGACGTGGCGAAGGCAGCGGAAGCCAAGAAGGTGGCCGAGCAGTTCCCGGAAAACAAAGTGCGGCCAGTGGATGCACAAGGTGGCTGGCTCCCCGGCACTCGCACACTGATGCCGGGCGATAAGGACTACAACCGCGGTAGCCTCATCAAGCGTTAATACTGTCGTTTGAACAGGCGGGCAGGGTCGGGAAAGATATCTGCGTAGCGGATCGTCTTTGCTGATCCGCGCTATGTTTGGTTAAGCGGTTTCTACCCCGATGTTGCCTGCCCAAGCCAAGGCTTGGCTCTGGCAAGCATTGACCGCTTCAGCATCTAAATGTAGAAAGGCTGTCAGCGACTGGCAGCTTTCGGCGTCCCCGGCTTCTAATGCTTGTGAGAGGGCAAGCATGGTGCCCAACTCTCCTTCGAAAGCCAATAATGCGCTGACGATCGCAGGATCGAGCGGCAAGCCTTGCAAAATGTCTTCCATGCTCGCACTCATGAGGGTCGGCATCAGTGACATGATGCCCGTGATAAAGGCGTTATCCTCGAACTCCCGATTTGCTTTGGGCATGCGCTCCGCAAGCAGCTCCAGAAAGCGCCCACGGGTCGCTGCAAGGTGCATCAGGGGACCGGGGATGTTTTTGCCCGCTTCCTGACTGGTGTACAACACCAGTTGTAGCCATCGCTGAAGCTGTCGACGCCCCAGCACAGTGATCGCGTGCCGCAAGGAGGAGACTTTTATTCTCACGCCCGTCGACACGGAATTTGTGAGTTTGAGTAGGTTCATTGTCAGCCCAGGATTCTGCTTGAAGGCAGCTTCTAACTCACTTGTTTCGGCATCACTCAAAATCAAACCCATCAATCGAACCAGGGCGACTTGAGATTGCCCCAGTTTGCGGCCGCTAATAATGGTCGGCTTTGCGAAGTAATAGCCTTGAAAGAGGTCATAGCCGAGTTGATGACATAGTGTTGCTTGTTCTGCGCTATCCACTTTTTCCGCCAACAACTTTACTGGCCAACGTTTGAGTTCGTCGGTGACGCGCTTAAGCATGGCTTGGTCAAGCAACATCAAGTCAACTTTGACGATATCCACTAAGTTGATCAATGGCTCC
The DNA here is from genome assembly GCA_964499485.1 of uncultured Rhodocyclaceae bacterium. GTDB lineage: Bacteria > Pseudomonadota > Gammaproteobacteria > Burkholderiales > Rhodocyclaceae. The sequence continues at coordinate 22,595 of CAZCLF010000015.1, forward strand.
CATTTGGCGACGTCATCAATGAAGTCATCGAGCGCAAGCGTAAACCCTTGTTGCTTTAGTTCGGCACAGCGAGCAACAATTTCTGGTGTGACCTCGACCGTTTCGAGGATTTCCAGCACCACCTTTTCAGCAGGGAGTAACTCTGGGAGGTCAGACAAAAGCAGCGCAGCATCACAATTAACGAACCCCTTATAAGGGCCGAGCGCCTGCTCAACGCCAAACTCAGAAAACGCATGACTCAATACGCTCGCTGTTGCTGCTAAGTCATCATGCACGTGTGCCGAGTTTGTCTTGCTACAGCTTCTAAACAAAAGCTCGTAAGCAAACAGATTTTGGTCGCGATCCAAAATCGGCTGGCGACCAATAAAAATATCCTCACCTAGGCTGTGCATCAGCTGTATTTCACCTCAATACCGGGCCAGCTTTTCTCAAGCGCAAGCTTGAACTCAGACTGAATGCGTTGCAGCGCTGCTTCGGTATCGGCTTCAAAACGTAGCACGATCACCGGGGTGGTGTTGGAGGCGCGCGCAAGACCAAAGCCATCAGCGAACTCAGCGCGCACACCGTCTATGGTGATGAGTTGTTTGGCGGTTGGAAAGAGTTGTTTAGCGTTCTTCTGCAATACATCAACCAACTTGTGTGGCTCGCCTTCCTGCATCTTGATATTCAGTTCAGGCGTAGAGGTCGAGATTGGCAGATGCTTGAGCGGCCAGTTGGCATCGGTCCAACGCGAGACAATTTCCAGCAAGCGTGCTCCTGCATAGAGGCCATCGTCAAAGCCGAACCAGCGTTCCTTGAAGAACATATGGCCACTCATTTCCCCGGCCAGTGGTGCTCCGGTTTCCTTGAGTTTGGCTTTGATCAAGGCATGGCCGGTTTTCCACATCAGTGGCTTACCCTTTTGGAACTTAATGGACTCACCAACCAGACGTGAACATTTCACGTCATAGATGATTTCGGCACCCGGGTTGCGCGTCAAAATGTCAGCGGCAAACAGCATGAGCTGGCGGTCGGCATACACAATCTCGCCGTCCTTGGTCACCACGCCTAGGCGGTCGCCATCACCGTCAAACGCTAGCCCCAGCTCGGCATCGGTTTCCTTGAGCGTGCGAATGACGTCCTGCAGATTTTCTGGCTTGGAGGGGTCTGGATGGTGATTGGGGAAGTTGCCATCAACCTCGCAGAACAGCTCGATGACTTCGCAGCCCAGCTTGCGGAAGAGTTCAGGCGCAATGCCACCGGCAACGCCATTGCCGGCATCGAGCACAATCTTCATCTTGCGCGACAACTTCACGTCACCGACGATGCGCTCAATGTAATCTTGGCGCACATCGGCCTGAGTGACCTTACCCTTGCCGTGGCTGAGGTTGCCCGTCTCAATGCGTGTGCGCAGCGCTTGAATCATGTCGCCATAGAGCGTCTCGCCACCGAGCACCATCTTGAGTCCGTTGTAGTCGGGCGGGTTGTGGCTGCCGGTGACAGAAACGCAGGAGTGGGTGCCGAGTTGGTATGCCGCGAAATAGGACAATGGGGTGGGGACGCAGCCGATATCGATGACATCGACGCCTGCAGCGGTAATACCCTCCGCCAGTGCTTTCGACAGCGCTGGGCCGGACAGGCGACCATCGCGGCCAACGGCAATCGTCTTTTGCTTGCGTTCGCGTGCTTCGCTGCCGAGTGCATGACCAATGGCGCGGACAGCATCTTCGGTGAGGGTTTTATCCACGATGCCGCGGATGTCGTAAGCCTTGAAAATTTCTGCGGCGGGAAGTGTCATGGCAACCTCAGTGAGTCGATACGAATGAATAAATTATGCCACTCGATAGTCATTCAGATGCTGAAGAAAATGACCTATTACGCGATGTGGCAGCCAATTCAAGTGACCGGGCAGCGGCCCGTTCACAAACCCGACGTGGCCGCCGTGTCGCGACAACTCAAGCTTGACGCATGCGGGCAGGTGCTTAGGGTCGGGAATGGCAGTAATCGGCAGGAAAGGATCATTATGCGCGTGCAACAGTAAGGTGGGCAGCGCAATCCCTGATAAATACTGGCCGCTACTGCTGCGGGCATAGTAGTCGGCTGCGTTGGCAAAGCCATGCAGGGGAGCGGTCACGGCATCATCAAACTGGCGAAGGGTGCGCGAAGTGCGGATTGCCGCTAGGTGATTAAGACCAGTATGGCCGGGAAAGCGCTGCGCTTTCGCAAGGGTATGCGGAATTAGGCTGCGTAAAAAGTGACGGGCATACAGCAAGCCCACACCACTCGACAGTGCCGTATCGGCGGCAGCAAGGTCATACGGCACGCTTACCGCAACGGCGCTGCTGATGTATTCACCGGCGCTGGCACCGGCCTCTCCTAGCCATTTGAGCAGGGCATTCCCCCCGAGGGAAACGCCGACCACAAAGATCTGACGATCCGTGCGATGCAATTTCCGTAATACCCAGCCAATTTCTGCGGAGTCGCCCGAGTGGTAGGCGCGCGGGAGGCGGTTGGGTTCGCCGGAGCAGCCACGAAAGTGCACGACCACACCCTGCCAGCCTTGTGCAGCAACCGCCTGCATCAGCGCACGGGCATAGTGGCTGGCGGAGCTGCCTTCAAGGCCGTGGAAGAGGACAACGAGCGGCGCCGCCGGCTGCTGTGCGTCGACCCAATCGAGATCGAGAAAGTCACCATCCGGTGTGTTGAGCCGCTCACGCCGATACGTGGGGAGGGGCATGCGACCACGCAAGAGCAGCGGCCACACGGTTTGCAAGTGAGCACCCGGTAGCCAAGCCGGGGCGGAGTAGGCGGGAAGCTTCAGATAACGCTCAGCTGATATTCGTGCAGGTCAGTGCAGGACTTGCGGCGCCTCGTTGCTGGTTGCATCGTGCGGGGCGGGCGACGCGTGATGCACGATCATGCGCCAGCCATGCGAGCCACGCACATACACATTGGTGGCGATGACCGGCGCGCGTTGGTCGGGCTCACTTTGCAGCGCAATTTCTTCAATCACGCTATGGACGGCGGTCAGTGGGTCTTGGTGATGGCTTTGCAGAGTGTGGCGAACATTCAGACGCTGACCGTTGCCAAAGACCTGACTCCAAGCTTCGCGAATCGACGCGTAACCGATGATACGGCCACTACCTGGATGTATACAGACGATCTCTTCATCCTCTGCCCAAACCGCCATCATGGCTTCCAGATCGCCGCGCGATAGGGCCTCATAGAACGCGTTTTCAACATCCTGCGGCGTGGCAAACAACGTTTTCTTGATGGGCGGCATATGGAGCTCCGGCAACGTGATCGCTTATGTTACAGCGTTGGCAGCGGCAATAACGGCAGCCGGTTTCAGTTCGCGCAGACACTGAAAGTGGCCCAGTGGGCAGACCCGCTCGAAGCATGGACTGCAGTCGAGTTTGAGCGACAGAATCTGCGCACGTGCATTCATGGGCGGCGTGTAGTCTGGGCTGGAGGAGCCATACAGCGCCACTTGTGGGCGTTGCAATGCGGCTGCGACGTGCATCAGCCCTGAATCATTACTGACCACGAGCCGTGCAGCCGCAATCAGATCAATCGCTTCAAACAGCGTGGTTTTACCACTCAGGTTACGTGCCGTGCCCTGGCTCATGGCGACGATTTCATCGCAGACCGGTGCATCTTTGGGGGAGCCGAGCAGCAGCACGGGCGTATCAGTCGTACCCAGCTCTCGCGCCAGCGCGGCGTAGTGTTCAGCCGGCCAGCGTTTGGCAGGGCCATATTCGGCACCGGGGCAAAAAATCACGGGCTGTGCATCAACCGGGAGGCCGTGCGCAGCGAAGGCAGCGAGTTGCTGCTCGCGGCTCGATTGCAACTTAGCTTCCAGCAGCGTCGTATCGAGTGGGCCGGCGAATGCGGCATAGCGCTGCACCAACTGCGGATGACGTTCGGTATTCAGCTTGTGAATGTCATTGAGCAGGATGTAGCGTGCTTCACCGCGATAGCCGGTGCGCTTCTTGATCTTTGCGTAAAACGGGACGAGTGCAGATTTCCATGAGTTAGGCAGCACGATGGCCTGATCATAGAAATCACTGCGTAGCTGTTCGCCGATGGCACGTCGTGTGGGCCAGTCCAGCCCACCATGACGGAAGGGGCTGTCAATGATGCGATTGACCTCGGGCATGCGCGCCAGCAAAGGCGCAACCCACGGCGGGGCGAGCACATCGAGCACCAGATTGGAGTGTTGCTGCGCCAGCCGCTGAAACAGGGGCTGTGCCATGATCGTGTCGCCAATCCAGGATGGCGCGACAACCAGAATGCGATAAACGCTCATCTCGATCTCAAGCCTCAGGTGCAGCGATGTCCGTGGTGTTACGGGAAGCCTTGACGGTGATCTGTCAGGCGGGCGCTCAGCGTAAGCGGTGGCGAATATAGCTTAATGCCCCTCCCAAAGGAGGGGCGACTGACTTAGTGATGACCCTTAGGGTGTTCACCGGTGAAGCTGTACTTGGTGCCGCAGTAAGGACATGCCACTTCACCCGTCTTCAGCACATCGAGGAAGACGCGCGGATGACGCGCCCACAGTGGTGCGCCGGGTTGCGGGCAGTGCAGGGGCAGATCATGGGCGGTGACGTTAACTTCGCGGGTGTTATCTTTTGCGTCGCTCATTCTGATTCCTTAGATAGTGCAATTAAACCGGGGTCAGCCAGTGTGCGTATTCGGGCACCTTGCCATTCACCACATCAAAGAAGCGGGCTTGCAGCTTGGTGGTGATGGGGCCACGACGGCCTTCACCGATCTGGCGACGATCAAGTTCGCGAATCGGGGTGACTTCGGCAGCGGTGCCGGTGAAGAAAGCTTCGTCAGCCGTGTACACGTCATCACGCGTCAGGCGCTTGGAGACGATGGTGTAGCCCAGATCCTTGGCCAGCGAGTGAATGGTCGAACGGGTAATACCGATCAGCGCCGAGGCGATTTCTGGTTCGTAAATCTGGCCATCTTTGATGATGAACAGATTTTCGCCAGCGCCTTCAGCGACGAAACCATCGACGTCGAGCAGCAGAGCTTCATCGTAACCGTCATCCACGGCTTCCATGTGGGCGAGGATAGAGTTGGCGTAAGAGGCAGCGTACTTGGCGCGACACATCGTCACATTGACATGGTGACGGGTGAAGCTGGAGGTCTTGATGCGAATGCCGCGCTCCATGCCTTCTTCGCCTAGATACGCGCCCCACGGCCATGCGGCGATGGCGACGTGCGTCTGTGCACCATGCGGACTGATGCCCATTTTTTCCGAGCCGTAGAAGGCGATCGGGCGGATGTAGCCAGATTCGAGATTGTTCACACGCACCACTTCCTTGTGCGCCTCGATGATGGTGGCCTTGTCGAACGGCATTTCCATGCGGAAGATGTGCGCCGAGTTAAACAGGCGATCCGTATGTTCCTTGAGACGGAAAATGGCCGTGCCGTTCACGGTCTTGTAGGCGCGTAGGCCTTCAAACAGGGACAAACCGTAGTGCAGGGAATGCGTCAGCACGTGGGTGTTGGCCTCCCGCCAGGGCACGAGCTTGCCGTCGTACCAGATGGAACCGTCGCGGTCGGACATGGACATGAATCAATCTCCAGCTAAATGAGCATAAAGCAGTGATTTTAGCCGATTTGCAGCCCGACTCGGAGCGCTGTCGTCCAGTCAAAGTAAAATACTGATATGGAAAGAATCTGGAAACCCAACGCAACCGTTGCGGCGATTATCGAGCGCGACGGCAAGTTCCTCCTCGTCGAGGAGGAAACCGATGACGGCATTCGCTACAACCAGCCTGCTGGCCACTTGGATGATGGCGAGTCGCTCCCGGCCGCCTGTGCCCGCGAGGCGCTTGAAGAGACAGCTTGGCACTTCACGCCGACCGAGCTGGTGGGCATCTACCAATGGGGGCCGCCGAGCAAGCCAGAGCTGACCTATCTACGCTTCGCCTTCAGCGGCGACTTGGGCGCTTTCGAGGCGGATCGGCAGCTGGATACTGGCATCATCCGTGCCGTGTGGCAGACCCCAGCCGAGATCGAAGCGGGGCAGGGTCGCCACCGCAGCCCCTTGGTCTGGCAATGCGTGCAGGACTATCTGGCCGGTCGGCGCTATCCGCTCGACCTGATTCGCTATTACGGGAAAAAGTAAGACCGTGCTGCGCTGGCTGCTGGCATGCCTGCTGATCTGGGCCGGGAGTGCTGTGGCCGATGAGCGCATCAACGTTTGCTACAACTATGGCTGTGCTGCTGAGAAGTCGGTGCGCTACACCGAGACGCAACTGTTGTGGGCGCGTAAAACACTGACGGTAGCGCGCGATCCAGAACAGGAGCGGCAGGCGCTGGCGATCGTTGTCGGACGTCTTTATTTGTGGGCTGGCATGCAATCGCCCATTTATGCAGACAAGGGCGGCAATACGGCGGACGATGCGGTTAATGGGGCGATGGACTGCATCGACCACTCGACTACCACGACCCGCCTGTTGAGCATACTGGAGCGTCGTGGCTGGTTGCGCTATCACCGGGTGATCGAGGTACAGCGGCGTAACCGCTTCTTCATCTTCGATCACTATTCAGCGGCGATTAAGGAAAAGCTACCGAGCTGGCTGCCGCGTGAGAAAATTGCCTATACGGAAGACATGCCGGAAGAAATCATGCCGGACCGATTTGTGGTGGATAGCTGGTTTGTGGATAACGGCAAACCCGCGGTGATCTTGCCGCTGGAACATTGGAAGGACGGAGGCGGCCCCGAGGTCGGCAACTGAGATGCAAAACGAAATAAACAAGATTGAAGCGGGGCAGGGCCGCACGGTCGTGGTCGGCATGTCCGGCGGTGTGGACTCATCGGTTACCGCACTGTTGCTGAAGCAACGTGGCTGGAAGGTTATCGGCCTGTTCATGAAGAACTGGGAAGATGACGATGACAGCGAGTTCTGCTCAACGCGTCAGGACCTGATCGACGTGGCGTCGGTGTGCGATGTGATTGCTGTCGATCTTGAAGTCGTCAATTTCAGCGCCGAATACAAGGACCGTGTTTTCGCCGAGTTCCTACGTGAATATCAGGCCGGCCGTACGCCGAACCCGGACGTACTGTGCAATGCAGAAATCAAATTCAAAGCCTTCCTCGATCACGCGATGAATCTTGGCGCTGAGCGCATTGCCACCGGCCATTACGCGCAAGTACGCGAGTTTCAGGGCAAGATGCAGTTGCTCAAAGCTGAAGACGGTAGCAAGGATCAGAGCTACTTCCTGCATCGCTTAAATCAGGTGCAGCTCAAGAACACCATGTTCCCGGTGGGGCATCTGCTCAAGCGCGATCTACGCAAGATTGCTGAGGACGCCAAGTTACCCAACTTTGCCAAGAAGGATTCAACCGGTATCTGCTTTATCGGCGAACGCCCCTTCCGCGAATTTCTGCAACGCTACCTTCCAACGCAACCGGGCGAGATTCGCAATCTCGATACCGACAAGGTGATGGGTCAGCACCAAGGCCTGATGTACCACACCATTGGTCAGCGCGATGGTTTGGGCATCGGTGGCGTCAAAGGTGCGCCAGAGTTGCCTTGGTACGTGGCCCAAAAGGATATGAGCAAGAATGTGCTCTATGTCGTACAGGGCCATGATCACCCGGCGCTGCTCAAGCCTAGCCTCAAGGCGCAGGATTTGTCATGGGTGGCTGGAGCTGAGGCCGCTGATCTTCCGCATACCCATTGGGTGTACAACGCCAAAACTCGCTATCGCCAGCCGGATGCCCCCTGCGAAGTCACGCGGGTGACGGCCGATGAGTGCGAGGTTTCGTTTGCTGTGCCGCAATGGGCAATTACGCCGGGGCAGAGCGTTGTGGTCTATGAAAGCACGGTGTGTCTGGGCGGCGGCATTATTGTTTAGTCCCACCGTAATTAAGTAGCTGCCGACAAAACAACAAGGCCCGCATTCGCGGGCCTTGTTGTTTTAGTCGTGTGGGACGGTATCGATGAAAGACTGTCGTTGCGACAGCTTTTCAAATAGTCGTGCCAAATTTGGGTAGTCGGTGCGCCAGTCAAAATCGGGTAGGCGCAGGTCGCAGTAACCGAGCGCGGTGCCGAGGGCGATATCTGCCAGCGAGAAGCCACTGCCATTACACCAAGGTTGCTCGCCAATCTCGGCGTTGGCAACGGACAACGTATTTTCGATACGGTTGCGCTGACGCTTGATCCAGCCTTCGCTGCGCTCGCCATCCTTGCGTTTGCGTTCCAGATGTAGCGCAACAGCGGCTTCGCACAGGCCATCGCCGAGGGCTTCCCAGCGCTTCACGAGCATGCGCTCACGACCCGACGGCGGGATCAGCTTGTTGTTAGGCGTGCCGTTGTCGAGATGTTCTACGATCACACGCGAGTCGTAGATCGCGCTGTCGTCATCAAGGAGCAGAACGGGAATTTTGCCTAACGGGTTGTATTGGGCAATGCCATTGCCTGCCACCCAGGGTGAGTCGATCAGGAACTCACAGTCGATCTTCTTTTCAGCGAGAACGATGCGAACCTTGCGAACAAAGGGACTGGGGTAAGTGCCGATCAGCTTCATGTGTTTTTATCTGTGGACTTCTTATTAAGCGGAACAAATTATACCATCCGCCCCCATCCTGACATCTGCCTGACAGCATCGCAGGCGACTTGGGTCAGCATGATAAAATTACCGTTTTCCGTGTTCCCAAGCCAATCACCATGAGCCTCACACCCCTCAACGCCCTTTCGCCGCTGGACGGCCGTTATGCTGCCAAGCTCGACGCGCTGCGCCCCTTCTTTTCGGAGTTCGGGTTGATCCGCAACCGCGTCAAGGTTGAGATCGAATGGCTCAAGGCACTGGCTGCTGCGCCACACATCGCCGAAATCAAACCCTTTTCTGCCGCCACTATTGCCGAACTGGATGGCGTGATCGCCAGCTTCAGCGAGGCAGATGCCGAGGCCGTGAAGACCATCGAGGCGCGCACCAATCACGACGTCAAGGCGATGGAGTATTGGCTCAAGGAGCGTCTTGCCAGCAACGCCGAAGTGACGGCTGCGACTGAGTTCATCCATTTCGCTTGCACGTCCGAGGACATCAACAACACCTCGCATGCCCTCATGCTGCAAGAGTCGCGTGATCAAGTGCTGCTACCCGCCTTCAACAAGGTGCTGGAGCGTTTCCGCACCTTGGCGCATGACCTGGCTGAACTACCCATGTTGTCGCACACCCATGGCCAGCCTGCCTCGCCGACCACGTTAGGCAAGGAAATGGCGAATATCGCTGCCCGCCTGATCCGGGCCCGTGCGCGCATCGCCGGCGTCAGCATGACGGCTAAGTTCAATGGCGCCGTGGGCAACTACAACGCCCACTTGTCGGCCTACCCGGATTTCGATTGGGAACAGTTCAACAAGGGCTTCATTGAGTCGCTGGGGCTGACCTTCAATCACTACACCATCCAGATCGAGCCGCACGATGCCATGGCAGAGCTGTTTGATGCTTTTGCCCGAGCTAACACGATCCTGATCGACGCCAACCGCGACATCTGGCAATACATCTCGCTCGGCTATTTCAAGCAGAAGCTCAAGGCTGGTGAAATCGGTTCCAGCACCATGCCCCACAAGGTCAATCCGATCGACTTCGAAAACTCCGAAGGCAATCTGGGTCTTGCCAACGCAACCCTGCGTCATCTGTCCGACAAGCTGCCGATCTCCCGCCTACAACGCGACCTGACGGATTCGACCGTGCTGCGCAATATGGGTGTTGCCACCGGCTACGCACTGCTGGCCTATGACTCCTGTTTGCGCGGTCTGTCCAAGCTGGAGGCTGATCCGGAGCGCCTGCATGCTGACCTAGACGCCTGCTGGGAAGTGCTGGCCGAGCCGGTGCAGACCGTCATGCGTCGTTATGCCGTGCCCAATCCGTATGAGCAATTGAAGGATCTGACTCGCGGTAAGGGCATCACCAAGGAAGCACTGCAGACGTTCGTGGCCACACTGGCGATTCCCGAATCGGAGAAAAAACGTCTGCTCGATATGACCCCATGGTCCTACATCGGCAAGGCCGTTGAACTCGCCAAGAACATCTGACCAATACAGGAATCCCGCATGTCTGCATTTGCTACCCACCTGAAGAGCCTGCCCAAGGTTTCGCATATTGAAGCTATCACCCTCAGTGATGCTGAAGGCAACCAAGTCGCCCTGATCGAAAACAAGCCGGGTCAGGCCGGTTCGCTGGCTGTCTACAATCATTTAGCGCAGACCTGGGGCATGATCACCGCCGAAGCGGCTGCGAAGGGTCTGGAAATCTATGCCGAGCACACCGAGGATGCGCGAGCCCATCCTGGCAAGCACCCGAACATTGATCGCCTGTTTGATATTCTCAAGTCAGGCCAGGCGCTGCGCGTGAAGCACACTTACGCAACCGATCCGGGGATTGATGGCTTGAAGCCCTAAGGCCTGCTTCTGGTTGTCGCCATTAAAAAAGCCCGCCGAGCCTGCTGACTGGGCGGGCTTTTTGTTGCGGCGATGCGGGCGTTAGACGACCGCTTCCTGCTTTTCAACCTTGGGCTTGGGTAGGAACTGTTCGCGTGACACACCCAACCACATGACCAGTGGCGAAGCCACCAGCACCGACGAGTAGATGCCGAAGCAAATGCCGATGGTCAGTGCCAGGGCAAAGTAGTGCAGTGCGGTGCCACCAAAAATCAGCATCGACGTCACCATCAGCTGCGTGCTGCCGTGGGTGATGATGGTGCGGGAGATGGTGCTGGTGATGGCGTGGTTAAGGACTTCCGGCGTCGTCATGCCACGCTTCTTTTTGAATGTCTCGCGCACGCGGTCGAAGACCACGACGGACTCATTCACCGAGTAGCCCAGTACCGCCAATACCGCTGCCAGTACGGGCAGTGAGAATTCCCACTGGAAGAAGGCGAAGAAGCCAAGAATAATCACCACGTCATGCAGGTTGGCGATGATGGCCGAGACGGCAAAGCGCCACTCAAAGCGTACAGCCAGGTAAGCGACGATCCCCAAAATCACCAACAGCAAGGCCATGGCCCCATCGGAGGCCAGTTCTTTACCCACTTGCGGCCCAACGAACTCAACGCGCTTTAGCTCTGGTTGGTTTGCAGCATCGCCAGCCTTCAGCGCATTCAGAATGCGCTCACTAACTTTGTTCGAGTCGCTGTCCTTTGCAAGCGGCACGCGAATCAGCACATCGCGTGAGCTACCGAAGTTTTGTACTTGTGGGTCACTGAAGCCCTCGCCTTCAATCTGCTTACGCAGATTGTCGATGTCGGGCGCTTGTGCGTAGGTCACTTCCATTAAGGTGCCGCCGGTGAACTCGACACTAAAATGTAGCCCCTTGGTCGAGAGGAAGAACACCGCCAGCAAGAAGGTGATGAATGAGATGACATTGAACACCAGCGCATGGCGCATGAAGGGAATGTCTTTTTTGATGCGGAAAAATTCCATGTCTTACACCTTCTGACGGTATGCGGAGTGATGTGCCACGCCTTGGGCGTAGACAACATAAGCAGCGGATGTGCTGATCACCAAGTTCATGTTTAGGCGCCGGCTTTCCAGATCTGCCCGATCGACAGGCTGGTCAGCTTCTTGCGACGGCCGTAGATCAGATTGATGGCAGCGCGCGAGACCACCACCGAGCTGAAGATCGAGGTCAGGATGCCGAGACAATGCACCACAGCGAAGCCGCGCACGGGGCCCGAGCCAAAGATCAGTAAGGCAATGCCCGCGATCATGGTGGTGACGTTGGAGTCGAGAATCGTCGCCCATGCACGTTCGTAACCCGCGGTGATGGCGGCTTGCGGCGAGTTACCGGCACGCAGCTCTTCACGCACACGTTCGTTAATCAGCACGTTGGCATCAATGGCCATACCGAGCGTCAGTGCAATTGCCGCAATCCCCGGCAGGGTCAGTGTGGCTTGTAGCAAGGACAGTAGCGCGACCAGGAAAAGCAGGTTTGCCGACAGCGCGATTACTGACACTAGACCGAACAACAGGTAGTAGGACATCATGAACACCGCGATGGCAATAAAGCCCCACAGCGTTGAGTGGAAGCCCTTGCTGATGTTCTCGGCACCCAGGGTTGGGCCAACCGTGCGCTCTTCGATAATTTCCATCGGCGCTGCCAGCGAGCCAGCGCGTAGCAGCAGGGCTACATCCGTGGCTTCTTCGGTGGTCATGCGGCCGGAAATCTGCACGCGACCACCGCCAATTTCCGAGTTGATGCGCGGGGCCGTGACCACCTCGCCCTTGCCCTTCTCGATCAGCAGGATGGCCATGCGCTTGCCCACGTTATCGCGGGTGATGTCCTTGAAGATACGGGCGCCTGCTGAGTCTAGGGTGAGATGCACGGCCGGCTCATGGTTCTGGCCGTCAAAGCCGGGTTGGGCATCGGTCAGGCGCTCACCGGTCAGCACCACTTGCTTCTTGACCAGCAGACCATAACCGCCGCGTTCCGTGTAGTACTCGGTGCCGGGTGGTGGCAGGCCGCGTGCAGCTTGCTCCATCACCGTGGGGTTCTGGCTGTTTTCATCATCCACCATGCGGATTTCCAAGGTGGCGGTGCGGCCCAGAATATCCTTTGCCTTGGCGGTGTCTTGAACGCCCGGCAATTGCACCACGATACGGTCAGCACCTTGTTGCTGGATGATGGGCTCGGCCACGCCAAGCTCGTTAATACGATTGTGCAGCGTGCTGATGTTCTGCTTGATCGAATCGCTTTGCAGGCGCAGTTGCGCTTCCGGCTTCAGTGTTGCAACCAGCTTGAAGTCGCCACCGTCTTGTTGTTCGACCACGGCGAGTTCTGGCTGATTGTCGGCCAGTACGTTCTGCACCTTGGCGCGGGTCTCTGCATCGCGGAAGCGAATGATCAGGGTGTTACCTTCACGGGCAATCCCGCCATGGCGGAGGTTTTTGTCGCGCAGCAAGGTGCGAATGTCAGCACCGACCGAGTCTAGACGCTTGGTTACTGCGCCCTTCATGTCGACTTGCAGGAGGAAGTGCACGCCACCGCGCAGATCGAGGCCCAGATACATAGGCAGCGCATGCATGGAGGTCAGCCAGGAGGGTGAGCTGGACAGCAGATTGAGCGCCACGCTGTATGTAGCGTCATCGGCGACTGGGTTCAGTGCCTTTTCAATCGCATCCTTGGCCTTAAGCTGAGTATCAGTGCTGTCAAAGCGCACACGGATACTGTTGTGATCAGCAAATAGCCCCTGATTCTGAATACCCTCATTCTTGAGCACATCCTCGACACGACTGAGCAGCTTGGCATCGACCTTGATGGCGGTCTTGACGCTGGACACTTGCACGGCGGGCGATTCGCCAAAGAAATTCGGCAAGGTGTACAGCAGCCCCAGCACTAGCGTGATGGCGACCAGGATATTTTTCCAGAGCGGGTAACGATTCATGGGATCAGGGCAGAAACGTAGGGGCAGGGGGCGGGGTAGAACTGGGACAGGCCGCGCGCTGCGCAGCGCCTGCCCCGTACTTTGACGCTTTTACAGGTGCTTCAGCGTGCCCTTGGGCAGGACGGCAGAGACGGCATGCTTTTGAATCTGGATTTCAACGCCAGTGGCAATTTCCAGCGTGGTGAAGTTGTCACCGATCTTGCTGATACGACCAGCAATGCCAGCGCCCGTGACCACTTCGTCGCCCTTTTGCAGGTCTGCCAACAGCTTGCGGTGTTCCTTGGCCTTCTTCATCTGCGGACGCACCATGACAAACCACAGTGCAGCGGTCACCAGCAGGAATGGCAGGAAAGCCATGAAACCGGTGGTCGGATCGGCGGCGCCCGCAGCCTGGGCGTATGCATTCGAAATCAGCACGTGAAGCTCCTGAAATTATTAAGAAAAGAATAACGGGCAAGTATAACAGCTGCGGCTGACGCGGCCGTTGCCGCGTTGCTTGCTACAACAGGTGATTTGGGCCAAGCAAACGCCGCCCCAAGGCCTTAACTGCCTGCCTTTAGCTGGGCCCGCCGGCGGTGAAATTCAAGCTGCCATGCGGAAAAATTGTCCGCTTCAATGGCACTGCGGATTTCACGCATTAGCTCTTGGTAGTAGTACAGGTTATGGATAGTGTTGAGCCGTGCGCCAAGGATTTCACCGGTGCGATGCAGGTGGTGCAGGTAGGCACGGGTGAAGTTGCGGCAGGTGTAGCAGCCGCATTGCTCGTCGAGCGGGCGGGTATCAGCCTTGTATGTGGCGTTTTTGATCTTGACGTCGCCCCAGCGCGTAAACAGCCAGCCGTTGCGCGCATTGCGCGTCGGCATTACACAGTCAAACATATCGATGCCGCGGCTGACCGAATAGACAATGTCTTCCGGCGTACCCACGCCCATCAGGTAATGCGGCTTGTTAGCCGGGAGTTGAGGCGCGGTGTGCGCGAGGATGCGCTCCATATCTTCCTTGGGCTCGCCCACGGACAGCCCGCCAATGGCGAAACCATCAAAGCCGATCTCGTTCAGCGCAGCCAGCGATTCGTCGCGTAGATGCTCATGCATGCCGCCCTGGACGATGCCAAAGAGGGCGTTGGTATTTTCCTGTCGGTCGTGTTCATCACGCGAGCGCCGTGCCCAGCGCAACGATAGGCGCATGGATTCGCCCGCCTGGCGTTCATCTGCCGGGTAGGGGGTGCACTCGTCGAAAATCATGACGATGTCGGAATTCAGCACCTTCTGAATCTGCATCGAGTCTTCGGGACGCATGAACAGGCGGTCGCCGTTGATCGGTGATTGAAACTTCACGCCTTCTTCCGTGATCTTGCGTAGCTCACCGAGCGAGAACACCTGAAAACCACCTGAGTCCGTCAGGATAGGCTTGTCCCACGCCATGAAGCGGTGCAGCCCCTCATGTGCCGAGATGATGTCCAACCCCGGCCGCAGCCACAGGTGGAAGGTGTTACCGAGCACGATTTGTGCGCCGATCTCCTCCAGCTCGTTGGGTGCCATCGCCTTGACCGTGCCATAGGTGCCAACCGGCATGAACACCGGCGTTTCGACCACGCCATGCGCGAGGGTCAGGCGGCCACGGCGGGCGGCGCCGTCGGTCTTAAGGAGTTCAAATTTCATCGTCAAATCACTCTTTGCGCTCTCTTCCGCCTGGCGGGAGAGAGCTGGGATGAGGGTGGGCGCACTCAGGCTGCATGGTGGCGCTTTGTCAGAAGCATGGCATCGCCATAGCTGAAGAATCGGTAGCGCTGCGTGATGGCATGCGCATAGGCTGCCCGTATTGTCTCACTACCGGCAAAGGCGGAGACCAGCATCAGCAGCGTGGACTTGGGCAGGTGAAAGTTGGTCAGCAGCAGGTCTGCCACCTTAAAGTCAAAGCCGGGCGTGATGAAAATATCCGTCTCACCGCTATCTGCCTGCAGCTTGCCGTACTTGCGCGCCACCGATTCAAGGGTGCGCAGCGTGGTCGTGCCGATCACCACAACACGCCCACCCTTGGCCCGTGTCTCGGCAATCGCATCGACCGTGGCTTGCGGCAGGATGTAGCGCTCGCTGTGCATTTTGTGCTCAGCGATGTTGTGAACGCGTACGGGCTGAAAGGTACCGGCGCCGACGTGCAGAGTGACATAGGCGGTGTTTATACCCGCAGCCTTTAGGGTGGAGAGCAGGGCTTCGTCAAAGTGCAGCCCTGCAGTGGGCGCAGCAACCGAGCCCTTTTCACGCGCAAATACGGTCTGGTAGCGTGACTCATCGGCCTCGCCAGCGGCATGCTCAATATAGGGTGGTAGCGGCAGGCGACCATATTCCTCAAGCAATTCAATGGCATTGCCCGGGAAGCGCAGGCGGTAAAACTCCCCGATGCGTTCAATCACTTCGACCTTTAGTGCGCCTTCCAAGGTGATTTTTCCGCCCGGCTTAGGCGATTTGCTGGCGCGCACCTGTGCCAAAACATCCGTGGTGTCGAGCGGCCGCTCAACCAGCACTTCGACCTGTCCGCCACTGTCTTTCTGGCCGTATAGGCGGGCATGCAGCACGCGCGTGTCATTCATGACCAGCAGGTCCCCTGCACGCAATCGCTGTGGCAAATCAATGATCTGCACGTCCTGTAGCGGGGATTCAACCACCAATAGGCGGCTGGCCGAACGCTGCGCCAGCGGGGCTTGAGCGATCAGTTCGGGGGGCAGCGGGTAGTCAAAATCGTCGAGAGTGAGGGACATGAGTTGAGTTTGTGTGTCGCAGAGGTTGTGTCGAGGGCGCGATTCACGGATAATGCGCGCTCCCTCCGCAAGGGAGCGCTATTTTACGCGACCTTGTATCTCATAGCCGAGATGGCGGAATCGGTAGACGCAGCGGATTCAAAATCCGCCGCCGCAAGGTGTCCGGGTTCGAGTCCCGGTCTCGGCACCACTGAACGTGTTTCAGTGATTCAGTAGCGATATTCAGTCAGTAAGCCAGCAGCTACGGTGCTTCAACACAGGCGCTTAGTTCGCCTGTGCAGCCTTCGCTCGCGCTGAATGGAGCTTCTTGTAGCTGTCGATCAAACGCTGATGCCTGTCTAGCCCGTCCAGCTTCATGCCGGTTGGCGTGAGGCCAAAGAAACGCACGCTGCCATCGACCGAGCCAAGCACGGCATCCATGCGCTGGTTACCAAACATGCGGCGGAAATTGGCTTCGTAGTCAGCCAGTTCCAACTCATCGTCCAGCACCACTTCCAGTACGACGTTCAGCGCCTGATAGAACAAGCCGCGTTCAACGGTATTTTCGTTGTACTGCAAGTAGGTTTGCACGCGTTCGTGAGCGTCTTCAAATTGCTGCAGGGCGAGGTTGATCAGCAGCTTCAACTCCAAAATCGTCAGCTGGCCCCAGTCGGTGTTTTCGTCGAACTCAACGCCGATCAGCGTGATGATGTCGGTGTAGTCGTCCAGCTCGCTGTCTTCTAGGCGTTCAAGCAGCGCTTGCAGGGCAGCGTTATCCAGACGGTGCAGGTTGAGAATGTCTGCGCGGAACTGCAGCGCTTTGTTAGTGTTGTCCCAGATGAGATCTTCGACAGGGTAAACCTCGGAATAGCCGGGGACCAAGATGCGGCAGGCGGTTGCCCCGAGCTGGTCGTAGACCGCCATGTAGACCTCTTTGCCCATGTTGGACAATATCCCGAATAGCGTGGCTGCTTCATCTGCATTCGAGTTGTCGCCGTGACCAGTAAAGTCCCACTCCACAAAATCGTAGTCGGCTTTGGCGCTGAAAAAACGCCATGACACCACGCCGCTGGAGTCGATAAAGTGTTCGACAAAGTTATTCGGCTCGGTCACTGCGTTGCTTTCAAATGTCGGCTGCGGCAGGTCGTTCAGGCCTTCAAAGCTGCGGCCTTGCAGAAGCTCAGTCAGGCTGCGTTCGAGCGCCACTTCAAAGCTGGGGTGGGCGCCGAAAGAGGCAAAGACGCCGCCTGTGCGTGGGTTCATCAGCGTGACGCACATGACCGGGAACTCACCGCCCAATGAGGCATCTTTCACCAACACTGGAAAGCCTTGTGCTTCCAAGCCCTCAATACCCGCGACGATGCTGGGGTACTTGGCCAGTACCGTGGATGGCACATCGGGCAGCGCGATTTCGCCCTCGAGGATTTCGCGCTTCACGGCGCGCTCAAAAATTTCAGACAAGCATTGCACCTGCGCTTCAGCCAACGTATTGCCAGCACTCATGCCATTGCTGAGAAAGAGGTTGTCGATCAGGTTAGTCGGGAAGTACACAACTTCCCCATCCGACTGGCGTACATACGGTAACGAGCAAATGCCGCGTTCGGTGTTACCGGAGTTGGTGTCGTAGAGATGCGAGCCGCGTAGCTCACCGTCGGCGTTGTAAATCGCTAGGCAATAGTCGTCGAGTATCTCTTTGGGCAACGCGTCCTTCTTCCCAGGCTTGAACCAGCGCTCATCCGGGTAATGCACAAAAGGCGCATTGGCGAAGTCCTCGCCCCAGTATTGATCATTGTAAAAATGGTTACAGTTGGTGCGTTCAATAAACTCACCCAGCGCCGATGCCAGCGCGCTTTCCTTGCTTGCGCCCTTGCCATTGGTAAAGCACATCGGCGAGTGTGCGTCGCGGATATGTAGCGACCACACGTTGGGCACGATATTGCGCCAAGACGCGATCTCAATCTTCATGCCTAGGTTGGCCAGAACCGCCGACATATTGGCAATGGTCTGCTCTAGGGGTAAATCCTTGCCGGGAATGTAGGTCGTGGTTTCTGTGCCAGGATTCAAGGTCAGCAGGGCTTGTGCATCGGCATCGAGGTTGTCGACTTCCTCGATCACAAATTCCGGGCCTGCCTGAACAGCGCGCTTGACCGAGCAACGGTCAATCGAGCGCAAGATGCCTTGACGGTCTTTCTCCGAAATATCTGCCGGCAACTCGACCTGAATCTTGAAGGTGTGCTTGTAGCGATTTTCCGGGTCAACAATATTGTTGTGCGAGAGGCGGATATGCTCGGTTGAGATATTGCGCGTCTCGCAGTAGAGCTTGACGAAATACGCCGCACACAATGCTGACGAGGCGAGAAAGTAGTCAAAGGGGCCGGGTGCTGAGCCATCGCCTTTGTAGCGAATCGGCTGATCAGCAATCACCGTAAAGTCGTCGAACTTCGCCTCAAGGCGCAGCTTGTCGAGAAAATTGACCTTGATTTCCATGCACTTACACCAAAAAAATTGAGCCCGAATTTTGGCTGCCCAAAACAAGGTCTTTAAAAGCCGAACCTTATCGTTATCGACCTCAGAAAGCCAGTCAAAGTGAGGTTTTTCTTTGTCTTGGCCGTACGTATTTGCTGAAGCCATCAGGCCAGCACGAGTAGGGCGAATATCTAATTCGCTAAGCGTTGTTTTGATGTCGAATCAGCACCTTGTGTTGCTGGCAATTGGGGCTTTATGGGCACATTCCCCGTATAATTCGGCCGCACCGGGCTGCGATTAATGGCAGTCCGCTTTTGTTTTTGTGCTTCTTCCGTGATGTAGCAACGCCCTTTTGCGGGCAGATTTTCCGGAGGTTTCTTGTCTTCCGATTCAAGCCATAAGGCAAGCCTAGGTGGTATGGCGCTTGCAGCCATGGGTGTCGTTTACGGCGACATTGGCACCAGCCCGCTCTACACCATGAAAGAAGTGTTCAATGGGCATCACCCCTTGGACCTGACGCCCGCCAATTTGCTGGGCATCCTGTCGATGGTGTTTTGGGCGATGACAATCACGGTGTCGCTCAAGTACGTGGTTTTTATTACCCGTGCGGACAATCGCGGTGAAGGCGGCATCATGGCGCTTACTGCATTGGCCTTACGTACGGCACAAGGTACGCCACGTCTGGCTTGGTTGATTGCGGTACTGGGGATTTTCGGTGCTGCCCTGTTCTATGGCGATGCGGTGATTACCCCCGCCATGTCGGTGCTTTCCGCCGTCGAAGGCTTGGAAGTCGCCACGCCCATGTTCAAGCCGTATGTGGTGCCCATCACCATTGGTATTCTGATCGCCATGTTCCTTGTGCAGCGGAAGGGGACAGCGAGTGTCGCTGCTCTATTCGGCCCGGTCATGATGTTCTGGTTTGCTACCTTGGGCGTCTTGGGCCTGCTAAACGTGATTGATCACCCGGCAGTCCTCGCCGCCATCAATCCTTGGTACGCGTACAACTTTTTCATACACGAGCCGTTTGCCGCCTTCCTGTCCATGGGCGCGGTGGTGCTGGCTATCACGGGCGGCGAGGCGCTGTATGCCGACATGGGGCACTTTGGTCGGCGCCCCATCATGTACGCATGGGTAGGATTTGTCTTCCCGATGCTGTATCTCAACTACCTCGGTCAGGGCGCTTTGCTGCTCGATAATCCAGAAGCCATACAAAACCCCTTCTTCATGCTGGTACCGGAGTGGCTGCTGTATCCGATGGTGGGCTTGGCGACGTGTGCCACGGTGATCGCCTCACAGGCTGTGATCTCCGGGGCGTTCTCGCTCACCAGCCAAGCCATGCAGCTAGGCTATTGCCCGCGTATTCAAGTGCGCCATACTTCCGAACGTGAGATCGGCCAGATCTACATTCCAAACATCAACTGGTTGCTGCTGTTTGCCGTGGTGCTGCTGGTGCTGACGTATCAGACCTCCTCCAATCTGGCGGCCATGTATGGCATTGCGGTCACGCTGACCATGATGATCGACACCGTATTGGCCTTCATCGTAGTGCGCAGTCTGTGGAAGTGGAACTGGTGGCAGGCAGGTATTTTCCTGATCCTGTTTGTGAGCGTGGATATCGCCTTCTTTGCCGCGTGTAGCACCAAGATTCTCGATGGTGGTTGGTTCCCGCTGGTGCTTGGGCTATCCGTCTTTGCCGTGCTGAGCACGTGGCGAACCGGACGCGCAGTGCTGCTCGACAAGCTACGCCAAGATGCGATGCCTTTGAATGCATTCCTTGATAGCTTGGATTACGGTGGCCCGCATCGCGTCGAAGGCACGGGCATCTACATGACGCCAAACCCAGATGGTGTGCCCCGCGCCATGCTGCATAACCTGTTGCACAACAAGGTGCTGCACGAACGCATCATTATGCTTAATGTGCAGATGGAAGACGTACCGCATGTCCCCGAGATTGATCGTGTTGAAGTACACACCCTCAAGCACGGCTTCAATCTGGTCATCGTCCGTTTTGGCTTCAAGGATGAGCCCGACGTGCCAGCTGCCTTGGGCATGTGCGGTGAGTTTGGCGTGTGCTACGAGCCGATGGAAACCTCATTCTTCTTGTCGCGCGAAATCATTATCTCGAACAAGAAGATTCGCAGCATGGCGCCTTGGCGCGAGGTGGTGTTCAAGTGGATGTTCCGCAACGCCGATCCTGCCACGGCCTTCTTCAAGATTCCGCCCAATCGCGTAGTTGAGCTGGGCTCGCAGATCGAGATGTAAGCTAAACAATAAAGGCACCCAAGGGTGCCTTTATTGTTGATAACGACGCGCGCTAGCTTTAGTTCTGACCGGTGAGCTGTGCATACAGCATCGGCAGTTTGCTACTCAGCTCTTCCGGGCGTCGCAGCACGGTATAGCCATTCACGCCGAACAGATGTGGCAGATAGTGTGAGCCCTCTCGGTCGATGGTGACGCAGAAGGGTTTGATGCGTTTCTTCTTTGCTTCCATCAGCGCCATGCGTGTGTCTTCAATCCCATAGCGCTCTTCGTAATAGTCGATGTCATGCGGCTTGCCGTCGGTGAGGACGAGCAGCACACGCATCGCACTTTCCTGCTTTTCCAAGATGCTGGTTGCATGGCGAATCGCTGCGCCGATACGTGTGTAGAAGCCGGGCTTGATGCCGGCAATGCGTCCGCGCGCGATAGGATCGTAGGGGGCGTTGAATTCTTTCAGGCGGTGAAAGCGTACTTGCTCGCGCCGCTGTGAGGAAAAACCATACAAGCCAAACTTATCGCCCGTGGCCGTGAGCGCTTCTGCAAACAACATCAGGCTGTCACGGATCACATCAATCACGCGCTGGTTGTGCGACACCCATGCGTCAGTCGATAGCGATAGGTCGGCCAGTACCAGACAGGACAGGTCGCGCTCGCGATGCTGCTGCGCTAAATAGACATCGTGGCCCATCTCGCGGCTGCCCGCCTTGTGGTCGGCATACAGCCGCACGCAGGCGTCAATGTCTGCTTCCGAGCCGTCCGGTTGGCCTTTAAGCCAGTGGCGTTGGGGGGTCAGTGCGCTGAATTGTTGCTTCAGACGCGCCGCATGCTTGCGCAGATGTTCGGGCAGCAGCAGCCCACCTTCATGACGCCCCACCAGCTCCTGAATACGGCAGTGACCGGGCAGCAGCATGTGTTTGCGATAGTCCCATTCATCCACAGGAATGCCGGGGCCAATGATGATGTCCTCATGCCCACTGGGTGGCATTTCCACATCTAAGCGCAAGCGAGAGCTGACGGTTGAACCATCACGACCCATCGCCGTGGGGTTCACGCTTTCGCTTTGGTTGACGTTGGCGTCTGGCTTTTTGGCTTCGGTGTCCTGAACTTTGATGAATTCAGTGATCGCCGACGGCTTGTCGAGCTTGACCGTGTGGATGATGGTGTCGCGCTTGTTTGAGCGATGCTCGCGTTCAACCCCACCATCCGTCGCTGCGGTGGCTTTGCGAACGCCGGCTTCTGCCGCTGTAGCCACTTCCTGTGGCGGTGCATCGCGTAGTTGCAAGCTAGTTGGGTCTGCCGCTGCGGCGAGCAAGCGCTCGAAACGGCGGCGCCAGCCAGGGTGGGCAGCCAAGGTGCGCTCACGTGCTTGCGCGTTGCGTGTGTCGAGCGGCACAGCAAGGTCATCTTCAAAATTCGCGGCCAGTGCGATCAGCCAGTAATACAGCTCGCGATTGAGGCGGCGCTCGGGATAGGAGGCCAGCCATTGCGGCAGGCGCAAGGTGTCTTGCTGCAGGAAAGCGCCCAGTTGCACATCGGTCGCGGCAACACGCAGCCCGGCATCGCGGCCAAGGGCGCGATACAGCGTGCCGGCAGTGCGCTCGATGTCGCGGAGCGCTACAACAGCTTCGGGATAAATACTTGCTTCGGCCATGATCTCTTGCGTCGTGCGGCGGCTTATTTACGCGCCAGGCGCCAGATCACGCTGCCGCCGATCATCAGGGCAACGAACACGCCCATAGCGACGTTCGGATGGCGGTCGAGCAGATACAGGCCAACAGCGAGCGGGCCACTGGCCAGCCCGATCAGGCCGAGCTTGACCTTGCCATTACGAAAGGCCCGAATGGTCGGTGCCAGCCAAGCCAGCAAGGCAAGCAGGAGAACAGCAGCAGCAACGATGCGCATGGCTTACTGATCGAAAGCAGCGTGGATCACTTGCAGTAGCGCTTCGGCGATTTCTGCGTCATCCGTTAGGCCCTCTACCAGCGCGGCTTTGCAGGCGCTGGTTGGGTCCATGCCATCGTTGATCAAGGTGGCGGCATAAACAAGCAGGCGGGTACTGGCGACTTCTTCCAGATCCACATCCTTCAGCGCGCGCAGTTGCTGACCAATCGCAACAATCTTCTTGGCCAGATCCACGCTGCAGCCGGTTTCACCCACCAGAATGGCCTCTTCCTGCGCAGCGGCGGGGAAGTCGAAGCGCAGTGAGACAAAACGCTGACGGGTCGAAGGTTTCATGCCCTTGAGGAAATTCTGGTAGCCGGGGTTGTACGACACCACCAGCATGAAGGAGGGCGGCGCTTGCAGAATTTCGCCGGTGCGATCAATTGGCAGCACGCGACGGTCGTCGGCGAGCGGGTGCAGCACGACGGTTGTGTCTTTTCGCGCTTCCACCACTTCATCCAGGTAACAAATGCCGCCTTCGCGCACGGCGCGGGTGAGGGGGCCATCGCTCCAGTAGGTGGTGCCATCACCAATTAGGTGGCGGCCGACCAGATCAGCAGCGGTCAAATCGTCATGGCAAGCGACGGTGTACAAGGGCAAGCCCAGCTTGGCGGCCATATAGCCCACAAAACGGGTTTTGCCGACTCCAGTCGGACCTTTAATCAGTAGTGGCAGCCGATTGCGCCAGGCGCGTTCGAACAGCTCGATTTCATCGCCAGTGGGTTGGTAAAAAGGGGTGTCGTCGGGGTGATTGCGGGTTTCCATGATGCAGCCTTTATTTGACCCAAAAGGATAGCATGCGGGAACCCTTGCCGCGCCGGCCTGTCCATGCCAAAGCCAGACCGCACCGTATAATCAATCTCCATGAAATCCCTCGCGCTCTCCGCCTCCCATGCCAGCCGCAAGCCGATTGCGATTTGGTTGCTTATTTGCTGTGCCATGGTGTTTTGCACCTTGGTGGTGGGCGGGGTGACTCGCCTGACGGAGTCCGGTTTGTCCATCGTCGAATGGCAGCCATTGCTTGGCGCGATCCCACCGCTCAGTCACGACGACTGGCTGATCCTGTTCGAGAAATATAAGCAGATCCCACAGTTCCATCAGGTCAATCACGATATGGATCTGGCAGGCTTTCAGTTCATCTTCTGGTGGGAGTGGGCGCACCGCCAGATTGGTCGCGTCATCGGGCTGGTCTTCTTTATCCCGCTGGTGTGGTTTTGGGTGCGCGGCCGCATTCCCCAAGGCTACAAGTGGAAGCTCGTTGGTTTCTTGATTCTTGGCGGGCTGCAAGGCGCCATGGGCTGGTATATGGTCAAGAGCGGGCTGGTCAATGACGTGCGCGTCAGCCAGTATCGTTTGACCGCCCACCTTGGCATGGCCTTCCTTGTCTTTGGGCTGATGTTCTGGACTGCGCTGGGTCTGCTGCGCGAGCGCAGTGACTACCCGGCAACGCCTGCTGGCGTACGTCGCTTTGCACTGTGGGTACTGGCGATTGTGTCCGTGATGGTACTGTCCGGTGGCTTTGTTGCGGGTATTCGCGCGGGCCTTGCTTACAACACCTTCCCCTTGATGAACGGTCATTTCATTCCGGCCGATCTGTTTGTCCTCGAACCGTGGTGGCTGAACTTCTTCAACAACATCACAACCGTGCAGTTTGATCACCGCATGATCGCGTATGTGCTGATGGTGCTGGTGCCCGCATTGTGGTGGAAGGTGCAACGTGATGCGCCACAGGCGCGGGGCGCGGCGAATGCCATGCTCGGTATGTTGGTCATACAGGTCGCACTGGGGATCGCCACGCTGCTGCACCATGTGCCAGTGTCGTTGGCTTCACTGCATCAGGCCGGTGCTATGGTGTTGTTCGCCAAGCTGATTTGGCTGAATCACAAGCTGCGTACTGCCTGAGTCCCTCGCCAAGAGGTGTTGCCACAGCGGGCTGCGCGCGACTAGCAGTACTGCTGATTTTGCAGAATTTGCACCTTTTGGATGATTGTGCAATAGTGGTCCGTCATTGGAGCCACCATTCCCTTCATGGTCAGCCAGTTTCTCAATCATCTCTTCATCACTGATAGCCAACCGTTACTGCTACTCCACGGCAGTTACGACTTCTGGATGGTTGGTTTATCGATTGTGATCGCCATCATGACCTCCATCATGGCGATGCAACTGGCAGGGATGGCGCAAACCGCAGATGGCCTTGTTAATCGGCAATTAGCCCTTCTCAGCGGTGCAGTCGTATTAGGGGCTGGCGTTTGGTCGATGCACTTTATTGGCATGCTTGCCTTTGATTTGTGCAGCACAGCCAGTTACAACCCTTGGATTACCGCGCTTTCGATGCTCCCCAGTTTTCTCTCTGCGTGGGTGGCATTGGCTTTACTGGCGCGACGGACATTCACTAAATGGCAAGTCTGTGTCAGTGGGATCATGGTCGGCGCTGGCATTGGTGTTATGCACTATGCGGGCATGTTAGCGGCAAGCGAATCGCTCGATTTGCGTTTTGAGCCCATGACGTTTGCCCTGTCAGTGGTCGTGGCTGTCGTTCTCTCGATTATGGCGCTGTGGGTGCGGTTTGGCTTGGCGAGCAGAAGCCGACTGACAGCAGGTCAGTGCACTGTGATTGCCGGCGTTGTTCTCGGTGCTGCCATTTCCGGCATGCACTACACCGGGATGGCGGCTGCCCGCTTTGTTGTGAATGGCGAGCCGGGCACGGACGAAACTTCTAACCTCCTTCTGACGCTAGGAATTACAGCAGCCACTGTGCTTGCAACGTTAGTTGCCGGCGGTATGAATGCCTTTGTGCGTTATCGGTCAATGTACCGCCGCTTAGAAGAAAACGAAGAGGCCTTACGACACAGTGAGCAGCAATATCGCTCCTTGATCGCGAATCTGCCCGGTGTGGCCTTCCGTTGCCAGATTGATACAGATTGGACCATGCTCTTTATCAGCGATGCTGTTGAGCGCATGACGGGCTGGCCAGCAAGAGACTTTATGTCGCAGAAAAAAGCGTTTGCTTCGGTGATCCATCGTGATGACACACAGCGCATTACTGAAATCATTGAGCAAGCGCTGGCTGATGGCCAGCCCTACATGATTGAGTATCGAGTTATTCGACGTGATGGAACAGAACGCTGGGTGTCAGAGAGTGGAAGTGGCGTTTATGACGATAATAATGGCAACCCCATCTGGATCGACGGCATCATCGTTGATAACACGGAAGTTAAGCTACGCAATGCGGAGTTTGAGGGTATCGCCAATGCGATCAGCCGCTCGTTAGCTGAGATCGAGTTTGATCTTCAAGGACACATCCTTACAGCCAATCAGAACTTTTTGAGCCTGAGTGGCTACCGCATGGATGAACTTTTGGGCCGCCATCATTCCGTGCTGTGTGATCCGGAAGAGGTTAACTCAGACACTTACCGAAACCTTTGGCAGACCTTGCGTGAAGGCCGTTTTACGTCCGGCGAGTTTCGTCGTATCGGGAAGAACGGGCAAGAGTTTTGGATTCAGGGCAGTTACAACCCCGTCTTTGATCCCGACGGCAACCCATATAAAGTCATTAAATTTGCTAGTGACCTGACCGAGCGCCATGCCATGGAGCAGGACTTGCGGGAGGCCAAGCTCAAAGCAGAACAGGCCGCTATGGCGAAGGGGACTTTCTTGGCGAATATGAGCCATGAAATTCGTACCCCTATGAATGCCATTATTGGGTTCACCGACGTGCTTTTGAGTGAGCCGATGGAGGACAAACATCGCCGCCACTTAAATACTGTCCGAAACTCTGCCCGCTCCTTGCTGACATTACTCAATGACATTTTGGATACTGCCAAAATGGAACGTGGGGCACTGGAACTTGAGTCGGCCGACTTTTCACTACGCGAACTGTGTCATCAGGTAGTGGCCTCGCTGCGTATCAGTGCCCAGAAGAAACTCCTTGAATTAAAGCTTGAGTACGCGGAAGAGGTTCCAGAGTTTTTCAAGGGTGACAGCATGCGGTTGCAGCAGGTACTGCTTAACCTGCTCGGTAACGCCATTAAATTTACCGAAAAAGGTGGCGTGACGCTGTCAGTCGATATCGAGGAAGAAGAAGTCCACCTTGTTGTGAGCGATACCGGCATTGGGATTCCCGAGGATCGACTGCAGCGCATTTTTGACCCATTCTCCCAAGCGGATGCTTCAATGACGCGCCGGTTTGGAGGCACGGGTTTGGGCACAACGATTGCCCGTCAGTTGGTAGAACTGATGCATGGCCGTATTTTGGTTGAGAGCACGCTGGGCGTCGGTAGTCGCTTCCATGTGTATGTCCCTTTGCCCGCAGGTGAGGCCGTTGTGTCTGCGGGCGCTGGTATCAGCATCACCTTGCCCCCTCTGCAGATACTTGTTGTTGATGATGTGCCACAAAATGTTGAGCTGCTTGAGTTGGCACTGGGTCGTGAGGGGCACCACGTCACCACCGCTAGAGATGGACTTGAGGCGGTGGACTGTTTTACCCGCGATCGCTTTGATCTAATCCTGATGGACGTGCAAATGCCCCGTCTGGATGGCTTGGGAGCAACGCGCCGAATCCGACTTCTAGAAGCCGAGCAACAGCGCACCCGAACCCCCATTATTGCTTTGACGGCAAGTGTGCTTGAGGCTGATCAGGTGGGTGCCAAGGAAGCTGGCATGGATGGATTTGCAACCAAGCCCGTGGAACTCAATCGTCTCTACCTAGAGATGGCTCGTCTGATCGGTCTCGAAGTCACTCCTCCACCTTCGGATGATGCCGCCATATCAACCTTGACCTATGCCATACATGGCTCTGTCATTGACTGGAGTAAGGGGCTACAACTCTGGGGTAGTGAAGCAAGGCATAAGCAGGCGATAGCTACATTTCTGTCTGAGCACGCGAATGCCGATAAAACTTTACGATCATGTGCGACTACGAACCGAGCAGGTCTCTCTGAGGCGGCGCATCGCATCCGGGGGGCGGCTGGGAATCTTGCGTTGTCACGCGTTGCGGGGGTGGCCGCCCGTATTGAAGAAGCTGCGCGTAACGAGGTGGGTAGCGACGTGTCCTCCTTGCTAGTCGCTTTGGGCGACGAGTTGGCGAGTGTTGTAGAGGCGTTGGGCAACGTGGTGGAGTTGCCCGTTGCAGAGGTGACAACGACCGTCAGCCTGCATGAGGCACGTGCATTGCTGGATGAAGTAGATACAGGCCTTGCCCGAGGCGAGTTGATGGATGAGTGGGTCGTGCGACTGGAGGGCTACTTGCAGAAGGGGCATAGTCGCCGGTTCAGCAATGCACTCGAGGGCTTTGATTTTGATGCTGCACGCGAGGTCCTTAAGGAGGCCCGTGAAGTATTGGAGGCGGAAACGAGACATGACGATCAATAGAGACGATCGCACCACCTTGTTGCTGGTGGATGATGAGCCGACTAATTTACAAATCTTGCGCCAGATTCTGCAAGATGACTATCGCCTGCTTTTTGCCCGAGAGGGTGAAAAAGCCTTGCAGCTTGCGATTGATGAGCAACCTAAACTCATTTTGCTTGATGTGATGATGCCTGGTCTGACGGGTTATGAAACCTGCCAGCGTTTAAAAGCCAATTCACTTACTGAACATATTCCCGTCATCTTTGTCACCGCACTGAGCGAGGCCAGCGACGAGGCGCAAGGCTTTGAGGTCGGGGCCGTGGATTACATCACCAAGCCAGTCAGCCCGTCTATCGTCAAGGCACGTGTGCGCACTCATCTTTCCTTGGTGCGTTCTGAGGACTTGCAGCGCACACGCTTACAGATCATTCAGTGTCTAGGTCGAGCTGCTGAGTATCGAGACAACGAGACGGGCTTGCATGTCATCCGCATGAGTCACTATTCGCGCATATTGGCCTTGGCCGCTGGCTTTTCTGCTGAGGATGCAGATGAACTTTTCCATGCAGCACCCATGCATGATGTCGGTAAGATTGGCACACCCGATGCGGTGCTGATGAAGCCCGGCAAACTAGAAGGTGATGAATGGGAAATCATGCAGCGCCATGTTGAGATGGGGGCCGAAATTCTTGGTGAACATGACTCCCCCCTGCTGCAGATGGCGCGCCGGATTGCGCTCTACCATCACGAAAAATTTGATGGCAACGGTTATCCGCATCGGCTTGCTGGGGAGCAGATACCAATCGAAGCCCGTATCGTTGCAATCGCCGATGTGTTTGATGCGCTCACTAGCGTACGACCTTACAAAAAAGCCTGGTCAGTCGAGGATGCCGTCGATTTACTGCGCAAGGAGAGTGGTCGGCACTTTGATCCACTGCTGGTTGACTTGTTTATTAGCAAGCTACCGGATGTGCTAATCATCAAAGAGCAGTATGCAGAGCAACAGCACAGTGACTGAAGTCGTCGTTGGATATTGTCGCTAGATCAGTATTCGCACATGACTGGTTTTGTCGGTCTTGTGTCACGATTCGCTGATTGCACCTGAGCGTTGAAATTGACTCTGCAATGCCTGCAAGACGCTGAGTTGAGATGCGCTCTGTGGCGGAGGTATCCCGGTGGCAGCGAGCAGCTTTTCTTTGATCTTCTCGGCAATGTAGTCCTCGATCGCGGCTTGCTGCTCGGGGGACAATTGACTAAGACTTTCTTCACTCAAGCCGAGGTCTTCAAGAATCGCATCACGCAGGTGCTCGACGGGGTCTTTCTTCAGCCAGTCGGTGATTTCTTTACGCAGCGCTGTCATGGCATCTGTCTGTTCAACTGACGCTGACTGAGTACGTGCGAGGATATCCGCAAAGCTCGATTCGGCCTGAGCATCTACAGTCAGCCCCGGTATCAGCGCCGCTAAGCTTGACCATTGATTGATTTTCATGAGCGGCTCCCGCATATCGGTATGCCTATCAAGAGCAAACAACGTACCAGCGTTTTCATTATGCAAGCGCGCACAGAACGGCAATATTTACCGCGAATGCGCCTTAAACGAGGCAGCAAGTGCAGGCCGCTAGCACTTATTACCGTGGGCGTAGATGCGGTGTCACCGATCTGTTGCTGCGACTTTCCTGAGCACAGAAGCCATCAGGCAGGTACTAGCCGTAAGCGTGTAATTTCAGAGGGGGCGCCAAAGCGTTTGGGTGGCCCCCAGTAGCCAGTGCCACGGCTGATGTAGACGAGCA
>CAZCLF010000016.1:0-50979 GCA_964499485.1 uncultured Rhodocyclaceae bacterium
GGAGGCTGCGACAGGCATTGACCATCTCTTTAAGCTGGGCCATCCAAGCTTCAGCAGCGGGGTCGATCTTTTCTGGCTGCGCTTGCGGGTAGCGTTGCAGCATGATGGACTGACCGTCGGTCTTGATGCCTGTCATTGGGGCAACGGTTTGCCATAGCTCTTCGGTGATGAAAGGAATCAGCGGGTGAGCTAGACGGAGGATGGTTTCCAGCACGCGCAGTAGGGTGCGGCGGGTGCCGCGCTGGGTTGCTTCGTTACCGGTCTGGATCTGCACCTTGGCGAGCTCCAGATACCAGTCGCAGTACTGATCCCACACAAACTCATAGACGGTCTTGGCGAGCAGGTCGAAGCGATAGTCAGCAAAATGCTGCGCTGCTTCGGCCTCGACACGCTGCAATTCCGACACGATCCAACGGTCGGCTTGTGAGAAGTGGTGGTAACCATCCGGCGCGCAATCGCCAGGCGCGCAGGGGCCGGGCTTGCCGAATCCGCAGTCTTGCCCTTCGCAATTCATCAGCACAAAGCGCGTGGCGTTCCACAGCTTGTTGCAGAAGTTGCGATAGCCCTCGCAGCGTTCCATGTCGAACTTAATGTCACGCCCCGGCGACGCCAGCGAGAGGAAGGTGAAACGCAGTGCATCGGTGCCAACACCGCTAATTCCTTCCGGGAACTCCTTGCGCGTGCGCTTCTCGATTTTGGCCGCATCCTTGGGGTTCATCAGACCCGTGGTGCGCTTAGTCACCAGATCGTCAATCCCGATACCGTCGATGAGGTCGATGGGGTCAAGTACGTTGCCCTTGGACTTCGACATCTTCTGGCCTTCCGCATCGCGGATCAGGCCGTGCACATACACATGCTTGAAGGGAATCTTGCCGGTGATGTGCTTGGTCATCATGACCATGCGCGCCACCCAGAAGAAGATGATATCGAAGCCTGTAACGAGTACGGTCGACGGGAGGTAGAGGTCGAGCGCCGGGTTGCTCTTGGCCGGCCATTCCGGTGTCCAGTCCAATGTCGAGAACGGCCACAGGGCGGATGAGTACCAAGTGTCGAGCACATCGTCATCGCGCTTGAGTGCGCCGGTGTAACCATCCTTAGCTGCTTGTGCTTTAGCGTCGGCTTCGTCATGGGCGACATAGACCTTGCCGTCGTCCGAGTACCACGCCGGGATTTGATGACCCCACCACAGCTGACGGGAGATACACCAGTCTTGGATGTTGTTCAGCCACTGGTTATAGGTGTTCACCCAGTTTTCTGGATAGAACTTGATCTCACCGGAGGCAACCACATCGAGCGCCTTCTGCGTGATGCTCTTGCCATCCGCACCCGGCTTGCTCATGGCGACAAACCACTGGTCGGTAAGCATCGGCTCAATCACGACATTGGTACGGTCACCGCGCGGCACCTTGAGCTTGTGCTTATCGATCTTGACCAACAGTTCGGCGGCCTCAAGGTCAGCCACGATTTGCTTACGTGCGGCGAAGCGATCAAGGCCGCGATACTGTTCTGGGGCTTCGTCGTTGATCTTGGCATCTAGCGTCAGGATGCAGATCATCGGCAGCTTGTGGCGCTGACCCACAGCGTAGTCGTTGAAGTCGTGCGCAGGCGTGACCTTGACCACGCCAGTGCCGAACTCGCGGTCAACGTAGTCGTCGGCAATGATCGGAATCTCACGGTTGCATAGTGGCAGCTTGACGGTCTTGCCGATCAGGTGCGCGTAGCGATCGTCTTCCGGATGCACCATGACGGCGGTGTCGCCGAGCATGGTTTCTGGGCGGGTGGTGGCAACCACCAGCGAGTCCGAGCCATCCGCCAGTGGGTAGCGGATGTGCCACAGCGAACCATCTTCTTCCTCAGAGACCACTTCGAGGTCGGAGACGGCCGTGTGCAGCACTGGGTCCCAATTGACCAAGCGCTTGCCGCGATAGATCAGGCCTTCGTTATACAAACGCACGAAGGTTTCAGTCACGATCTTGGACAGGCCCGCATCCATGGTGAAGCGTTCGCGCGACCAGTCAGGGCTGGTGCCGAGGCGGCGCATCTGCTTGGTGATGGCGTTACCAGAGTACTCCTTCCACTCCCATACTTTCTCGACAAACTTCTCTCGGCCGAGGTCATGGCGCGAGATGCCTTGTGCGTCGAGCTGGCGCTCAACCACGATTTGGGTGGCGATACCGGCATGGTCGGTGCCAGGTTGCCAGAGCGTGTTGTCACCACGCATGCGGTGGTAGCGCGTCAGGGCATCCATGATGCTCTGGTTGAAGCCGTGGCCCATGTGCAGCGTGCCGGTGACGTTCGGCGGCGGCAGCAGGATGCAGAAGGCGTTTTGATTGTCGGTATCCAGCCCAGCCTTGAAGTGGCCAGACGATTCCCAAAGGGGGTACCACCGGCGCTCAATGTCGGCCGGTTCGAAGCTCTTGGCGAGTTCCATGATTTACAGCGGAAATGAAAAAGAGGGGGAAGCCCTGAATTATACGGGAGGCAGGCATTGCCTAGCCGTTACTTGTCTTGCTTGAATAGTGGCTGCTGGTCGAACATCGGCCGGGTCAGCAGCTCAGCGCGCAAGCGGGCCGCCAACTCAACCTTGAGCTGTTCAGCCACGCTTTCTAACGCTTGCGAGAGAGCGTGCGGCAACTGGGTAGCAATCCAGCGCTCTAGGGCTCGAGCCAGTTCCGCCTCATTGGCGCCAACAGCTTCGCCAATTGCAGCATGGATGCGTGCCCGCACTTCATCTTCGGCCAGGCGCGATGCATTGGCGATCAGGTGGTCGGTTTCAACGACTTCCGTCAGTACTGGCACATCGCCAAGGTCGGCTGGGCTGCTGGTTGCTACCGGGTCAGCACCGGCAACAAACACACGGCGATGACGGCGCATTAGGGCGTCAGCCTGCTGCAGCAAGGGCGTGGCTTGATCTTGGTTCGGTTCGCTCATGCGCTTTCGCTCCCGATGTCTTTGAACTGTACGTCGTAGCCGCGCTCACGGTAAAAGCGCACGCGCTCGCGGCCGCTGTTGCGGATGTCGTCTTCCTGACTGACCACTTCGACCAGACTTTCAAAGCGCGCAAAACCCGGCGGCAATTCATTGCTGAGGTTGAGCAGACGTTGGTCTTGGATGCTGCGTTCCAGCTCTTCCTCGTTGCGCGCAATCAGAATCGGTGTCTCGGCCACCAGTGGCGAGTCACCCATGCAGTGCGGGATAAAACCTGTCGAATTCTGCGCCCACAGCATCTGGTCGAGCTGCTCGGCCAGCGATGGGTCAGGGGCATACACCGTAATCGCCTTCTTCTGCGCCCATGCGCCCGCAATGAGGCGGGTGGCATAGGGCAGGCGGTCGTGCATGCCGTGGTAGAAAAAAATCTTCGTCACACTAAACTCAGGCGCGGCCGGCGCGGCCCATCAGGAACTGCGTCAGCAGGGGGACAGGGCGCCCGGTGGAGCCCTTGTCCTTGCCAGATTTCCAAGCGGTGCCGGCGATATCAAGGTGGGCCCAATCGTATTTGCCGGTGTAGCGAGCGAGGAAGCAGGCGGCGGTGATGCTGCCTGCTGGGCGTCCGCCGATATTGGCCATATCGGCAAAGTTACTCTTCAGCTGATCTTGGTAGTCATCCCACAGCGGCATATGCCAAGCACGGTCGCTGGCGTCTTGGCCAGCATCCAGCAGCTCGCGCGCGAGGCTGTCGTTGTTGGAGAACAGGCCGCTGGCGACGTGGCCAAGCGCAATCACGCAAGCGCCGGTGAGGGTGGCAACGTCCACCACACAGGCGGGCTCGAAGCGCTCCACATAGGTCAGTGCATCGCAGAGGACGAGTCGGCCTTCGGCATCCGTATTCAGAATTTCAACGGTTTGGCCTGACATGGAGGTGACGATGTCACCGGGCTTTGTCGCGCCACCGCCCGGCATGTTCTCGGTGGTGGGGACTGCCATGATGACGTTGAGCGGCAATTGCATCTGCGCAATCGCCTTCATGGTACCCAGCACGCTGGCGGCACCGCCCATGTCGTACTTCATCTCGTCCATTTCGCCTGCTGGCTTGAGTGAAATACCGCCGGTGTCAAAGGTGATGCCCTTGCCGACGAGGACGATAGGTTTGTCGTCCTTCTTGCCGTTCAGGTACTGAAGGACGATGAACTTGGGCGGTTCATGCGAGCCCTTGGCTACCGATAGCAGGGTGTTCATGCCCAGCTTTTCCATATCGGCGCGCTCGAAAACATCGATCTTCATCTTGTATTCGTCAGCTAAGGCTTTGGCGGTAGCTGCCAAATAGGAAGGTGTACAGAAGTTGCTGGGAAGGTTGCCTAGGTCTTTAGCCAAGCTCATACCTGCGGCGATGGCCTGACCATCTATCAGCGCTTGCTCAGCATCCTTGAGTTCGCTGCGTCGACCCACGCAGAAGGTCAGCTTGCGCAAGGGGCGGCGCACTTCTTCCTTCTTGGATTTCAGTTGATCAAAGCGGTAGAGCGTATCCAGTGCGACTAGCGTGGCATGGCGAATGCGCCAGCCGGCATCGCGCTTCTTAACGTTGAGCTCGGTCAGATACACAGTGCCATCAAAGCCGCCGGTCTCGTTCAGTGTACGTACTGCCGTGGCAATGGCGCTGCGATACTCCTTTTCACGGAAATCTTTTTCCTTGCCCAGGCCGACCAGCAGTACCCGGTCAGCCAGCGTGCCCGGAACGTTGTGCAGCAGCAGAGTGGTGCCACTTTTACCCTCCATATCGCCGCGGCGGATGATGTCGGAGAGGAACTGCTGGGAGACGTTGTCGATGATTTCGGCGGGAACGGAAAGCTTGCGTGACTCATAGACGCCAACCACGACGCAGGCACTGCGCTGCTTCTCAGGGCTGCCGCTTTTTATGCTAAATTCCATGCGCTTCTCCATGTTTTTCGGCGTGGATTCTGCGTGATCTGGTCAATGACCAGATTTTCCAAGTCCATCGCACCGACAAGTCTGTTGATGCTGTTTCAGTCGCCGTCGCTAGGGTTTTCCTGGCGCTCAGCTGGGCTGGCATTTTTAGGTAAAAGTTAAAAAATACCGCCTCTCGTTCGATTATCCCGATTTTTCGCCGAAAAGACAAAGCAACGATGATTTACCAACGCGCTGCCCAGCGCGAATTTGCCCAGACTGCCGTAGCGGTCTTTGTGGCCCTGTTTTCGATCCTGCTGACGACGCAGCTGATCCGGCTGCTCGGCCAGGCAGCGGGCGGGCGCGTCGTGCCCGAGGCAGTGATGGCGCTCTTGGGCTTCGGTGCGCTCGGCTATCTGCCAGTGTTGTTGTCGCTCACCCTGTTTATTTCGGTCCTGATGACGCTGTCACGCTTTTATCGTGATTCCGAAATGGTCGTCTGGTTCTCCAGCGGCCTCTCACTGCGCGATTGGATGCGCCCCGTCCTTAAATTCGCGCTGCCCATCGTCAGTGTGATTTTGGCGCTGTCATTGTTTTTGGCTCCTTGGGCGCAATTCAAGAGCAACGAATACCGCCAGCGTATGGATCAGCGTGACGATCTGTCGCGCATGTCGCCCGGTGCTTTTAAAGAATCCTCCTCCGGCGAGCGTGTCTTCTTTGTCGAGGGCGTAGATGGAGCAGACAGTAAGCAAGACGGGCGCGTACGCAATATTTTCATCAGCTCCATGCAGCATGGCCGTCTGGGTGTGATGGCTGCTGCCGAAGGGCATTCCGAGCAGCATCCGAACGGCGATCGATTCATTGTGCTGGAAAACGGCCGCCGCTATGAGGGTATGCCGGGCTCGCCCGAATACCGCATCATGGAATTCGAACGCTACGCCATTCGCACTGAAACGCGTGAGACGCGAGGTGTGGATGTGTCACCGCGCAGCCTCCCATTACGGGCTTTGCTGGATGATCCAAACGGCTCCAATATGG
The DNA here is from genome assembly GCA_964499485.1 of uncultured Rhodocyclaceae bacterium. Lineage (GTDB taxonomy): Bacteria > Pseudomonadota > Gammaproteobacteria > Burkholderiales > Rhodocyclaceae. The sequence continues at coordinate 5,881 of CAZCLF010000016.1, forward strand.
GTGAGTTATTGTGGCGAATCGGTGTGCCGCTCTCAGCCCTGATGCTGGCCATGCTTGCAATACCCTTGGCGTTTGTTAACCCGCGTGCCGGCCGGACTAACAACCTGATTTTTGCGGTGCTGACCTTCATGATTTATAGCAATCTGATTAGTCTGAGTCAGGCTTGGGTTGCGCGCGGCAAGCTGCCTTTTGAGGTTGGCGTTTGGGCGGTGCACGCCCTGATGTTCATGCTGTTACTGGCCCTGTTCTGGCGCCGCTCATCCTTGTTCTCGTGGGGGCGTTTGTGGCGCAAATCCTGAAAACCTACGAGCGTTACATCGCCCGCGAGGTCTATGCCGCGACGGCCTTGGTGCTGGCCGCGTTTCTGATGCTCTTTTCCTTCTTCGACCTCATTTATGAGTTCGAGTCGATTGGTAAGGGCGGCTACCAGCTGCAACATGCGGTGGGCTTTGTCTTGTTATCGGTACCAGGGCGGAGCTATGAGCTGCTGCCGATTGCGGTACTGATTGGCGCCTTGTACGCGCTGACGCAGCTGGCACGGCATTCAGAAATTACCGTTTTGCGCGCCTCGGGGGCTGCCACTCGAGACTTTGTGGTCACTCTGCTCAAGATCGGTTCCCTGTTCGTCGTGCTGACCTTCCTCATTGGCGAGGTGATCGTCCCACCAGCTGAACGCGCCGCCCAGCAGCTTCGTTTGAGCACCATGAGCAATCTGGTGGCGCAGGAGTTTCGTACCGGCCTGTGGGTGAAGGACGATAAGGCTTTTGTGAATGCCGCTGAAGTAACGCCAGAGGCAGGTTTGCGCCGGGTGCGCGTGTATCAGTTCGACCAACGCTTTCAGCTGAAAACCATTGAAGAGGCTGAAACCGGTGAGTTCCGCGCCCCAGACCAATGGGTGCTGCGTAACGTCGTGCAGACGCGCTTCAACGGCGATAGCGCGACCATCGTGCGCATGCCTGAGCTGATCTGGACGTCTGGTCTCAGCCCGGACATTTTGTCTGTGCTATTGGTGAATCCAGAGCGGATGTCGATTGACCGACTCTACCGCTACATCGGGCATCTGAGTGCGAATCAGCAAAAGACAGATCGCTATCAGATTGCACTGTGGAAGAAGTTGATTTACCCCTTGGCCTGCTTGGTGATGTTGGTGCTCGCCTTGCCATTCGCCTATCTGCAGGACCGCATGGGCGCAGTTAGCCTCAAGGTGTTTGCCGGCATCATGCTGGGCGTCTTGTTCAATATGTTGAACGGGCTGTTTTCAAGCCTTGGCATCATCAATCACTGGACCCCATTTGTCTCGGCAATCACGCCAAGCGTGATTTTCGTGCTAACGGCAACCGCAATGCTGTGGTGGTCGGAGCGTAGATAAGCTGGATGCCGCTGATTCAGTAGCGGTAGAGGTTTTGATTAGACTTTGAAGATGATCTTGGTGCCAGCCAAGCGGTCATGTAGAAACTGGCGTTCCCGATCAAAAAACGCCCACAGCAGGCAAACTGTTCCGCCCAGGTAGGGATACCAGCGGGGCAGATGCTGCGGCAATCCGGTTAGCAGGTGCTGTACGACATAAATCATCGCCAGCGGGATCGCCCAAGCAAAAATAAAGCGTGCAATTAGCTGCTCCAACTTCGGGTGGCTACCGTCACCGCTAACTACCTGCATTTTCCAGGTCTGCATGGCGAGTGTTTGCCCATGCTTGTGCCAGTACCAGACGAAATACACCCCAAGTACGCCGAAGAAGTTCAGGGCCAGCAGCCAGCTTGGCGCTGCGATACCGAAAGCCATGCCGAGTAACAAATGCGGCACCATAAAAGTGACAGATAGAACGCCTAGGAGTAACAGGCTTTCGTAAGCAATCCCGGCAATGCGGCGACGCAGGCCGGGAAGGTCAGGGTGTTGTGGCACGGCGAGCGTTTGAAGACTTAGGGTTGGGAGGGTGCAGCCTCTGTGGGCGGCACCGATTTTGGCGTCAGCGTACTGACGGGCGCGGGGGGTTGCTGAACGGGGGCAACAGGATAGCCAGGCTTTGCTACCTTAGCCGAGAGGACCGATGTCGCGCGTTTAGCTTTTTCATGGGCTTGCTTGCGCGCCTCTTCCTTTTGGCGCGCCGCCTCTTCTTGCAGACGTTGCTTTTCTTCGTCAGGCAACTCTTGATAGCGCAGCCACTGTTCGCGGATATTGGCGCGTTGATCAGCGGGCGCGTTGCGCAACGCCTTGTATTTTTCTCTAGCCTGAATGCGCTGTTGCGGTGACAGGCGAGTCCATTCACGCATTTGGTATTGAATACGCGTTTGCTCTTCCGCCGTCATATGGGGATAACGGCCCGCAATGCCAACCCATTTCTTGCGGCGCACAGCGTCCATTTGATCCCACTCAGCAGCGAGCGGGGCAAGTATCTGCCGTTGTTGCGGACTTAGTTCATGCCATGCAGGCTGCTTGAGCATGGGAAGCTCATAGGCAGCCGCTGGCAGGGTAACTAAGACTCCGATTAGTCCGAGGATGGCGAGGAGGCGTTGACCCATATCTGAAAACCGTCGTCCAGGTAGGCGTTGATGGGCAGCTCGTCTGAGAGCAGTGCGCTGTCCAATTCTTCGTTTTCGTCGGCCTGCATGAGGTCATCCACATACAGGGTGCCGGCGGCGCCAATAATCAGGGCGAAGGCAAGAATGGCAGGGATAAAGCTGGAACGGAAGAAATCAGCAGTCAGATGACCTAAGCCCGCAAGGCTGAGCATAGCCACCGGCTGGCGCTGGTGATCGAGTGCAGCCATGCGCGCCGCATGCAGGCGCGAGGCCAGCTTCGGGTCGAGATCGTCATTGCCATGATCCAGGGCATGACTGATTTTCTGCGCAAATTTGAGTTCTTCGTTCATAACTTTATCCCCCGTGCCGCGAGGGCACTTGCCAATGCATGGGTGGCGCGGGAGCAGTGGGTTTTAACGCTACCCTCTGAGCATCCCATCGCCAATGCCGTTTCGGCAATGTCCATGTCCTCCCAGTAACGCATGAGGAAGGCTTCGCGTTGACGTGGCGGTAGCTTTTCTATCTCTTTCTCAATTAAAGCAAGGACTTGGGACTGCTCGAGCTGCTTCTGCGGATTGACCCCTGTTTGTGACAGGTCTTCGACCTCAATGGTTTCCAGCGGATCGCTATCCTCGTCCCCTTCTGGCGTTAGCGCCGAAAATAGGGTGGTCCAGAGCGAACGAACCTTGCTGCGACGATAAAAGTCGCGAATGGTGTTCTGCAGGATACGCTGAAACAGCATCGGAAACTCCTCTGCTGGGCGATCACCGTATTTTTCGGCGAGCTTCATCATGGCGTCCTGAACGATGTCCAGCGCGGATTCTTCGTTGCGCACGGCATAAAGCGCCTGTTTGAAGGCGCGTCGTTCGACTCCGGCCAGGAAGTCCGAAAGTTGGTTACGTGAAGCCAGGGGAGGGTCCTTGTCCTTGTTGTAGTAGGGAAAACCAGTCGCAAAATGCCAAAAGACCTTGACCAGCAAGTGCGTCTCGGTTTAATGTTACCGGTTTCCCGGAACAAACACCCCTAGGCGGAAATGCGATGGTATTAACTGGCGCGGAAATTGTAATCAGGTGCCTGCAGGAAGAAAAGGTCGAATTTATATTTGGCTATCCTGGCGGCTCAGTCCTGCATTTGTACGATGAGTTGTTCAAGCAGGACAAAATCAAACATATTCTCGTGCGTCACGAGCAGGCAGCCGTACATGCGGCCGATGCCTACTCGCGCTCCTCGCAGAAGATTGGTGTCTGCATGGTCACCTCCGGCCCCGGCGTTACCAACGCCGTGACCGGTATCGCGACAGCTTATACCGACTCGATCCCAATGGTGGTGCTCTCCGGCCAAGTGCCGACCAGCTACATCGGTCAGGATGCCTTCCAAGAGTGCGATACCGTTGGTATCACTCGCCCCTGCGTTAAACACAACTTCTTGGTCAAGGACGTGCGCGATCTGGCGCCGACCATCAAGAAGGCGTTCTACCTTGCCAAGACGGGTCGTCCCGGCCCTGTGCTCGTCGACATTCCGAAGGATTTGGGTGTTGATAAGTGTGAGTTCGAGTACCCCAAGACGGTCTCGATCCGCTCTTACAACCCGGTTACCAAGGGCCACAGCGGGCAGATCAAGAAGGCAGTTCAACTGTTGCTGGAAGCCAAGCGTCCGCTGATCTATGCGGGTGGCGGCATCATTCTGTCCGACACCGCTGAAAAGCTGACCAAGCTGGCCCATCTGCTCGAAGTGCCTGTCACCAACACTCTGATGGGTTTGGGCGGTTTCCCAGCAACGGATAAGCAAAGTGTTGGCATGCTGGGTATGCATGGCACCTACGAAGCCAACATGTCCATGCAGCATGCGGATGTGTTGCTGGCTATCGGTGCGCGTTTTGATGACCGTGTGATCGGCAACCCAGAAAACTTTGGTTCCATCCCGCGCAAGATCATTCACGTTGATATCGATCCGTCCTCGATTGCCAAGCGCGTTAAGGTGGATGTGCCTATCGTTGGCAATTTGAATGATGTGCTGGATGAGCTGATTGCGCAGGTCCAAGCATCCGAAGGCAAGATCGATCCAAAGGCACTCGCTGCTTGGTGGAAGGATATCGACGTCTGGCGCGAGAAGAAGAGCCTGAAGTACAAGATGGGCAGTGAGATCATCATGCCCCAGTACGTGGTTGAAAAGCTTTATGAAGTCACCGGTGGCGAAGCCATCGTGACCTCCGATGTAGGTCAGCACCAGATGTGGGCGGCTCAGTACTACAAGTTCGACAAGCCGCGTCGTTGGCTGAACTCGGGCGGTCTGGGCACCATGGGCTTTGGCCTGCCGGCTGCCATGGGCGCCTGCTTCGCCAATCCGAACACCCCTGTCGCCTGTGTGACCGGCGAAGGCTCGATCCAGATGAACATTCAGGAGTTGTCGACCTGTAAGCAGTTCCGTCTGCCGGTCAAGATTGTTAACCTGAACAATCGCTATCTGGGCATGGTTCGCCAGTGGCAGGAAATGTTCTACGGCAATCGCTACTCAGAGTCCTACGTTGATGCGCTGCCTGACTTCGTGAAACTGGCTGAGGCCTATGGCCACGTCGGCATTCAGATCACCAGCCCGTCGGATGTTGAGCCGGCGCTGCGTGAAGCCTTCGTGAAACACAAGAACGAGCTCGTCTTCCTCGACTTCCTCACCGATCCAACCGCCAATGTGTTCCCGATGGTGGCTGCCGGCAAGGGTCTGTCCGAAATGATCCTGGCCGAGGACCTGTAATCATGCGACATCTGATTTCCATTCTTCTCGAAAACGAAGCGGGCGCTCTGGCCCGTGTCTCCGGCCTATTCTCCGCGCGCGGTTACAACATCGAATCGCTCACGGTTGCACCGACTGAAGATCCATCAATGTCGCGCATGACCATTGTCAGCAGTGGTTCCGATGACATCATTGAACAGATCACCAAGCAGCTCAACAAGCTGATTGACGTGATCAAGGTGGTCGACCTCTCAGAAGCTGCTCACGTTGAGCGTGAGCTAATGCTGATCAAGGTGCGCGCCACTGGCAAGGACCGCGATGAAATGAAGCGCATGTCCGATATTTTCCGCGGCCGCATTATCGATGTGACCGATGCGACGTACCTGGTCGAACTGACCGGCGACACCGCCAAGCTCGATGCGTTTATCAATGCCATCGACAAGGATCTGATCCTCGAAACCGTACGTACTGGCGTTTGCGGCATTGGCCGTGGCGACCGCATTCTCAAAGCCTGATTTTTTACCAAGGAACTCTCATGAAAGTTTATTACGACAAGGACGCTGACATCTCCCTCATCAAGGGCAAGAAGGTCACCATCGTTGGTTACGGTTCGCAAGGCCATGCCCACGCCCTGAACCTTAAGGAATCTGGCGTGAACGTCACCGTCGCTCTGCGCAAGGGTGGTGCTTCGTGGAGCAAGGCTGAAGCCGCTGGCCACAACGTGTCCGAAATCGCTGCTGCTGTGAAGGATGCTGACGTTGTCATGATGTTGCTGCCGGATGAAAACATCCCGGCTGTGTACAAGAACGACATCGCCCCGAACATGAAGAAGGGCGCTGCCTTGGCTTTCGCCCACGGTTTCAACGTGCATTACAACCAAGTGGTGCCGCGTGAAGACGTCGATGTCATCATGATCGCCCCGAAGGGCCCAGGCCACACCGTGCGTTCCGAGTACCTCAAGGGCGGCGGCGTACCAACCCTGATCGCTGTTTACCAAGACAAGTCGGGCAAGGCCAAGGACATCGCTCTGTCCTACGCTTCTGCTAATGGCGGCGGCAAGGCTGGCGTGATCGAAACCAACTTCCGCGAAGAAACTGAAACCGACTTGTTCGGCGAACAAGCCGTTCTCTGTGGCGGTGCGGTTGAACTGGTCAAGGCTGGTTTTGAAACCCTGGTCGAAGCTGGTTATGCGCCTGAAATGGCTTACTTCGAGTGCTTGCACGAACTTAAGCTGATCGTTGATCTGATGTACGAAGGCGGCATTGCCACCATGAACTACTCGATCTCGAACAACGCCGAATACGGCGAGTACGTGACCGGCCCAGCTGTGATCGCTGATCAAGCCCGCGCAGCGATGAAGACCTGTCTGGCAAACATCCAGAACGGCAACTACGCTAAGCAGTTCATTCTGGAAGGCAAGACCGACTACCCAGAGATGACCGCACGTCGTCGCCTGAACGCAGCTCACCCGATCGAACAGGTCGGTGCGCAACTGCGTGCAATGATGCCGTGGATCACCAAGAACAAGCTGGTGGATCAAAGCAAGAACTAAAAGTTCTGCTGCGGTAGAATCGAAAAGGGCACAGCACGCTGTGCCCTTTTTTTACGGTATTTCCATTATTTGAACCGGACCAACATGAACGCATACCCCCATCCCCTGCTGGCACGCGAAGGCTGGCCCTTCATCATCATCAGTGGCGCTTTGGCTGTTGTACTGACATATGCCTGTGGTTGGGGCTGGGCTGCGCCTGTGTGGATTTTCTTTGTCTTCTGCGTACAGTTCTTCCGTGACCCTCCACGCGAAATTCCCCAAGCCGAAAAGGCCGTGCTTTCGCCTGCCGATGGCCGCATCGTTGCCATCGAGCCTGTGCGTGATCCATGGTTGGAGCGCGATGCGCTTAAAGTCAGCGTCTTCATGAATGTGTTCAACGTTCACTCCAACCGTAGTCCGGTCGATGGTGAGATCAAGGGTGTGTGGTATCACCCGGGCAAGTTCGTGAATGCCGACCTTGCCAAGGCCTCGACTGAAAACGAGCGTAACGCCTTGCATATCCGCACTGGCAACCATGATGTGACTTGTGTGCAGGTGGCAGGGCTGATTGCTCGCCGCATTCTCTGTTACGTCAAGTCAGGCGACACGCTCTCGCGTGGGCAGCGCTATGGCTTTATCCGCTTTGGTTCGCGTGTCGACGTCTATTTGCCAACGGATAGCCGAGTCAAGGTCACCATCGGCGAAAAGGTTAGTGCGACCACGACTATCCTCGCGGAACTTCCATAGTCAGCTGACGGTCTGGTTATAATCGCCCATCACCATTACAGGTTAAGCCCATGTCAGATTTGAGCACCGGAGAGAACCAGCCCCTGATGACCACCGAGCGTCGTCGGCGCGGGATTTACATCCTGCCTAATCTGTTCACGACCGCAAACTTGTTTGCTGGCTTCTACGCCATCGTGCAGGCGATGAACGGCAATTTTGAGTATTCCGCAATCGCCATCTTCATTGCCATGCTGCTTGATGGTGTCGATGGTCGTGTTGCACGCATGACGCATACTCAAAGCGAATTTGGCGTCGAATATGACTCCCTGTGCGACATGTTGTCTTTTGGTGCGGCCCCTGCACTGGTGATCTACGAGTGGGCCTTACGTGGCATGGGCAAGCTCGGCTGGATCGCTGCCTTTATCTACTGTGCCGGGGCTGCGCTGCGCCTCGCCCGTTTCAATACAAATGTTGGTGTGGTGGACAAGCGTTTCTTCCAAGGCTTGCCTAGTCCTGCAGCAGCCTCGTTGATTGCCGGCTTAGTCTGGGTGATGACTGATTTTGGCTGGAAGGGTGAAGACTTGCGCTGGTATGCCTGCGCACTCACCATCTTTGCTGGGCTCACCATGATCAGCAATGTGCCCTACTGGAGCGGCAAGGAAATCAATCTGCGCAAGAGTGTGCCATTTATCGTCGTGGCGGCGATTGCGCTGTTCTTTGCACTGACGGCTTTCTACCCGCCGGGCGTGATGTTTTCTCTGTTCCTGATCTACGCCGCCTCCGGATATGCGCTGTTGGTCTGGCGCCTCACCCAGCGGAATAAGTCTGCGTAACCCCCCAGCAACTCAGCCAGCCCGACGAGGCTGGCTAGTCCGTGTGGCTTTGGCGTAGTAAATCGTGCTGGCAAAGAAGATCAATGTCAGCACGGTCTCAATGACTGCCAATATTTGCGACAGACCGGTGTCAGAGGTTGCCCGTACCGTTCCCTCGGTGAAGTACAAGAGAATCAGCATTGACGTCCATTGGTAGGTGTAGCGCTTGCCATGCAAAATGCCGAACAGCGCGATCAAGAGTGGAATTACCTTGAGCACTAGCATGGAGCCACCTGGACGCAAGGGCGCTAGCCACAGCTCCCAAGCAGTACATAACAATATCAAGGCAATCAGTGATGAGCTGCTGATTAGATTCAGCAAGCGTGCATTGGTCAGTAGGCTCATGCGGCAAGTTTCTTTGCGGTTAGTGCGAGTCGGCGACCAAGCGCGGTGGCGATTTTGCGTTCAATATCGGTAGGCATGGCATTGCCTTCAGTGCCACTGACATGGCTGGCGCCATAGGGACTACCCCCTCTTTGTGTTGTGCTCAGCTCGGTTTCGGTGAAGGGTAAGCCCACCATAATCATGCCGTGATGCATCAGTGGCAGCATCATCGACAGCAAGGTGCTTTCCTGGCCGCCATGCATGCTGGTCCCTGACGCAAATACGGCAGCGGGCTTGCCCGATAGCGTGCCTTTGAGCCAGTCTGCGGCAGTTGAGTCAAGAAAGTATTTGAGCGGAGCGGCCATATTGCCAAAGCGCACTGGGCTGCCGAGTGCCAGACCAATGCACTCGCTCAGGTCCAGCAGTTCGACATATGGCGCGCCGCTGTCTGGGACCTCCGGTTCAACCGCTTCGCACACGGTGGATACGCGCGGAACGGTGCGCAACCGGGCACTCATGCCGTCCACTTGTTCTACTCCGCGCATGATGGCTTGTGCCAACTGCCGGGTTCCGCCGTGATGGCTGTAGTAGAGCACCAGAATTTCCTGCATACTTTTTCTGCTTTGCCTTAGGTCGTAATCGTTGGATTATATGCCCATGCTGCTCACCCCTTTCCGACTTGTTGTCCGCGTTGCCCAGCGTTTCCGTAGCGAGCGTTGTACGCAAACTGCGGCAGCCCTCTCGTTCACGACGCTACTGGGTCTGGTGCCGATGATTACGGGGGCCGTTGCTTTGATTTCGATCCTGCCATTTGGCAGTGGCCTTGGTGTGGCGGTTGAGAAGTTCCTGTTGGCAAATCTTCTGCCCGATAAAGCGGGCGTGGTGATCGCCAAGTATGTGAGTCAGTTCGCCAACAAAGCAGAACGCCTGACGTGGCTGGGGTTAGTGACCTTGGCGATTACCGCCTTAGTGCAAATGCTAACGATTGAGCGGACCTTCAATCTGATCTGGCGTATTCGAACGCAGCGCCCGTTGCTGCGGCGCATCCTCATGCACAGCGTGGCCCTCCTGCTGGGCCCCGTAATTTTTGGTGCCAGCTTGGTGGCTGTGACTTTTCTGATCACTACTTCACTGGGGTGGGTTACGGACACGAGCACTGGGGCGGTAGGCTTCATGTTGCGCGGCCTGCCATTTTTATTCATGGTGGCAATCTTCGCACTGCTTTATTGGGCGGTACCGAATTGCCGCATCCCGCGGTCACATGCGCTCTTTGGGGGCGTCTTTACTGCAGGCTGCTTTGTTGGCATTCACAAGCTACTCAGTCTCTATCTCAAGTACTTCTCGGCACATGCGGTGATTTATGGGACGTTCTCTGCCGTTCCTATCTTTCTGCTCTGGCTCTTCCTGTCCTGGACCGTGATTCTGGTCGGGGCCTATGTGGTCTCTGAGTTGCCGAAGGCGGAGAAGGGCTAAACCCTGCGTTTCAATGCGCTGGATGTTGTACGCGTTCGAACTCAAATAGTTCGACGCTCGATGTTTGTGTCACCAATGGCTGGGTCTGACATTCCACCACTTGCAATTTGCCGCCTTTCTCGTGCATCAGAGCAATGCGACCGGTTTCATAGACGCCACGTTCAGTCAGGAGGGTTTCTCCCCGATTGGTTCCATTCAAAGGCGGAAGCAACAGCGCTGGGATGGGGGCGGTGGGGCGTGACGCAATGGCAATACGAACAGCATCTGCATACGGAGCGAGTACCTCCAGTCCCATTTCTAGGTGTTCGGGGTTCTCGCTCCGGACCCAACGCACCATGCACAAGCTCCAGGGCTCTTTCTCGCCTCTACGAATACCAATGACTGAGCCAGAAAGCAGGGTCGGCATGTTCCCTGCAATATGCATAGCAGCGTAGCCGGCAGGACTGTCATTCATGACCTGCCATTCGTTGGTGGCTTGTATTGTTTCAGCCGCTGATAAGTCACCATGCAACAAAGACCACAGACTGGAGAGTCGGGGGCAAACTTCGACACGATAATTTCCACGACGTCGGTTGTGGCGACGTTGTGGGGGATTGAGCCAACGCCGGGCTGCATGGTGCAGCACATTGCGGAAGCTGCGCGGGGCTGTTAGCGTGTCAAGGCTAGCCTGTGTAATCTTGCCTAGGGTACGACAGGTGTAGAACAGCAGGCCATCAGCGCTGGGTGGGGCGCGCCGGTTGGCTGGCGTAGGGGGGCGGTCGTCATGCGTATCGACCCAGAGCCAGCATTCCAACTTTTTGGGCAAGGTGGTCACCAGTTCAACTTGAGCGGCTAAGTGCTCGGCGTGGCGCCACAGGAACTCCTGTTCACGGGCGGTTAGCGCTTCGGCCTGTGCAGCATGCATTGCCAACAGGAGATGCAGCAACTGCAGGGTTGGGCTGTCGAGGTAGTTCTCGGTTGTTTGTTGATTGACCAGCAGGGTGTTGATCTGTTTCCAGAAGCCGGGTGGGGTGCCACTGGCACTGCGCAGGGAGACTTCATATTGCAATCGAAGGCTATGCAACGCACGTGCGGCCAACGTGTCACGTCGCCGTTTGGGACGCTGAAAGCCTTCTCCTACGGCATGCCCAACGACGTACATGAAGCCATCCGCTAGGTGGCCATGCAAATCAATTAGGCTCTGGCTGAGTACACGCAAGTTGCGCGGCAAGGGTGTGCTGGTATCCAGCAGCAACGGGAATACCAATCTGTGAATGCGTGCCACGCGTGGCTCGAACAGGTCGAGCAGGCGCATCAAGACGCGTGGCGGCAGCGACAACGAAATCACGGTGCGCAAATGCCTCCGCAGCGGGATCAGATCGTCAAGCGGATCATCGCTTTTGCTGCCGAGCCAGTCGAGCACATCGTCCATGGCTGGTGAGGCGGCCAACTGAGTTTCGTCTAGGGGCACGGGCGGTCGTTCCGGAAGGGGCGTGTGAGGGATTCTAGTAGAATTCCGTCTTGGCGGCCTGTCTAGGGTCTTTGCCGCGTTGCAGGTGGTGCGCTAATTTTGCCCCGACGTATCTGGACTGAGCAGCCCTGGTGGTTTGGCCTTCAATATCAATGCGCTTACTGCGATGCGTAGTCCTGCACCACCAGTGGTGACTCAGGCCTCGTCTTGGGTGATCACAAGGTTCTTCAGGTAACCGCCAGAACTGCCTTTCACAGGCTTGCCCGGCTTCTTGTCTTAAGCATTGATTCCGGCTAGTTTTTCCCCTATAATTGCCGGCTTTCTCCGATTTCCGGAACGAGGTTTCAAAAATGGTTGTTATCCGTCTTGCTCGTAGCGGCGCCAAGAAGCGTCCTTTCTTCAATATCGTTGTGACCGATTCGCGCAACCGCCGCGATGGCCGTTTCATCGAGCGCGTTGGCTTTTACAACCCAGTCGCTTCCGGCAACGCCGACAGCCTGGTGGTAAATGCCGAACGTCTGGCCTACTGGGAAAGCCATGGCGCACAACTGTCGCCAACCGCTGCCCGTCTGGTCAAGCAACTCGCTGAAAAGAAGGCTGCCTGATAAGCGCAGATAACGGTTCTCGCATGATCATCTTGGGGCGTCTTGTCGCTCCGTATGGTGTGCGGGGCTGGTTCAAACTGCATCCATTTGCCGATGATCCGGCATCGTGGTGTGCACTGCCGCAGTGGTGGCTGATTGCCGATCCTGAGCAGGCCAAGTCTGATTCGGACTGGCGTGCATTCAAGCTTGAGGCTGTGCGTGAACATGGCAAAGGCCTGATTGCCAAGCTCTCGGGCGTGGATGACCGCAACGCAGCAGAAGCGTTGGATGGCTGCTATGTTGCAGTGCCTCGCGAGGCGATGCCAGCAACCGAGGCTGACGAGTTCTACTGGGATGATCTGGTTGGACTTGAGGTAAAGAACACCCATGGCGAAGGCCTAGGATGCGTTACCTCAATGATTTCAGCAGCTGCCAATGATGTGCTGGTGGTGCAGGAAGGCGAGATCGAACGCTTGCTACCTTTTGTGGGCAGCGTAGTTGAGCAGGTTGATATTGCTGCCGGAGTGATCCGTGTAGTGTGGGAACGGGATTGGTAAGGGGTGCTTGAGCGATGCTCGCCTTCGATGTCATAACCCTGTTCCCCGAAATTTTTAACGCAGTGACTGCCTCGGGTATTACGCGGCGGGCGCTGGAGCGCAAGTTGTGGGATTTGCAATGCTGGAATCCCCGCGACTTTACCGAAGACAATCACCGTACGATTGATGATCGACCCTACGGTGGTGGTCCAGGCATGGTGATGCTGGCGCAACCCTTGGAGCTTGCAATTGCTGCTGCCAAGGCGAAGCGTGGTTCGGATGCGAAAGTGATTTACTTCTCGCCGCAAGGCAAGCCGCTGACTCATCAGCGTGTGCTTGAGTTAGCGTCGGGTGAGGGAGTGATTCTCCTCTGCGGGCGATATGAGGGTGTGGATGAGCGCCTGATTGAACGCTGTGTGGACGAAGAAATCTCCCTCGGTGATTTTGTTGTATCGGGCGGTGAAATTCCCGCATTGGCATTGATTGATGCGTGTGTACGGCAGCTACCCGGAGCCTTGAATGATGCTGATTCGGCCGTTGAGGACTCTTTTGTTGCTGGGCTATTGGATTGTGCGCATTACACACGTCCAGAAGTGTATGAAGGTGTAGGCGTGCCGGAGGTTTTGTTGTCCGGTAACCATGAAAAAATTCGTCTCTGGCGCCTTAAGCAAGCGTTAGGAAGAACCTGGCTACGGCGTCCCGAGTTGCTTGCAGCTCGCTCGCTGAGCAAGGAAGAAGCAAAACTGCTGGCAGAGTTTCAGCAGGCGTATCAAAGCAGTCAGTAGTACAAATAAAGTGCGGGTATCAGGGTAAACCCTGCTCTGCCTGAGCGGCTAAAAGCCATCGACCATTGGAGTATGAAATGAATCTGATTGAACAACTTGAAAAAGAAGAGATTGCCCGTCTCGGCAAGACCATTCCTGACTTTGCCCCAGGTGACACTGTCATCGTTGGCGTGAACGTCGTTGAAGGTACCCGCAAGCGTGTCCAGGCCTTTGAAGGCGTTGTGATCGGCAAGCGTAACCGTGGCCTGAATTCCAGCTTTACCGTTCGCAAGATCTCGTCTGGCGAAGGTGTTGAGCGTACTTTCCAAACCTACTCTCCGCTGATCGCTGACATCGAAGTCAAGCGTCGTGGTGCTGTTCGCCGTGCCAAGCTGTACTACCTGCGCGATCGTTCGGGCAAGTCGGCACGTATCAAGGAAAAGCTGACCAAGAAGGCTTAATCGCCTCTTGCAGCAAACAAAAAGGGCGCCAGTCATACTGGCGCCCTTTTTGTTTGGGGCTATTTAAGTAGCGCAGTTTAAGCGCTACGGGCACATAAAACAAAAGGGAGCCCAGTGTGACGGACTCCCTTTGCGCCGGGACGTCTAGAAATTAAGCTTTGACGCGCTTGTCGTGCTCAATCAGGGCATAGGCCGAGTGATTATGAATCGACTCGAAGTTCTCCGACTCGACGATGTAGGCGGCAATGCGGGGTTCGGCATTGAGTGCACCGGCGACATCACGGACCAGATCTTCGACGAACTTCGGATTATCGTAAGCGCGCTCCGTGACGTACTTCTCGTCCGGACGCTTGAGCAGGCCATAGAGTTCACAAGAGGCTTGTGCTTCGGCAAGCTGAATCAGCTCTTCAATCCAGACGAAGTCGGTTGTTTCGACCGTCAGCGTGACATGCGAGCGCTGATTGTGGGCACCACGCTCGGAGATCTTCTTCGAGCAGGGACATAGACTAGTGACAGGCACCACGACCTTAGTAATTTGCCGATATTCACCACCAGCAAGAATCTGACCAGTAAAGGTAACTTCGTAGTCTAGGAGGCTCTTCACGCCGGAAATAGGCGCGGTCTTGTTTACGAAGAAAGGAAAGCTCATTTCCAAGTGGCCAGTTTCGGCCTCCAGCCGGACCACCATTTCGCGCAGCATGGTCTCAAAGCTTTCGACCGAGATTTCGGTGTCATGCGAGTTGAGAATCTCGACGAAGCGCGACATGTGGGTGCCCTTAAAGTTATGGGGCAGACCAACGTACATGTTGAAATTGGCGATGGTGTGCTGCACGCCGCGATCCTTGTCGAGGACCTTAACGGGGTGGCGAATATCCTTGATACCAACGCGATTAATAGGCATGCGGCGCAAGTCTTCGCTTGACTGCACATCCGGAATGGGAAGGGTATTGTCCCTGGAGTTCATGGCTGCTCTCTGACGGGACATAGGTAACGTCCCGGTGATTGAATATGTGTGAATTCTAGCATTCCCGACAAAATCACTCAACTATTGAGCGCATAGCCGGAAGCTATTGTATTTTTCTACGGCTATACGGATAAAGCCTTGCGAATACTAGCTTCGATCCCTACTGCGTCAAGGCCATGCTGGGCCAGCAGGCTGGGGGCATCGCCATGATCAATGAAGATATCAGGCAAGCCCAAACGCACAAGCCTAGCTGTCAGCCCTTGCTCTTCAAGTGAACGCGCAACCTCGGCACCTGCACCGCCAATCAAGGTGTTTTCTTCGACACTAATGAGTAGGTCGTGGCTATTAGCCAAGGTGCGAATCAACTCATGGTCAATCGGCTTGATGAAGCGCATGTTCGCTACAGTGGCATCGAGCACCTCAGCCGCTTGTAGCGCAGGGGCAACCAAGCTACCAAAGGCGAGGATGGCGACCTTCTTCCCTTGACGCTTGATTTCGCCCTTGCCGATGGGCAATGACTCAAGCGTAGTTGCCGGTACCGTGCCAATGCCGCTGCCGCGCGGGTAACGCACGGCGGTCGGGCCATCAAAATGATAAGCGGTAGTGAGCATCAGGCGGCATTCGGCTTCATCGGCCGGGGCCATGACCACCATATTCGGCAGACACGTCAGGAACGACAGGTCAAAGGCACCATTGTGTGTGCCACCATCTGCGCCAACCAGGCCGCCTCGATCAATCGCTAACATCACCGGCAGGTTTTGCAAGGCAATGTCGTGAATCAGTTGGTCGTAAGCGCGCTGCAAGAAGGTCGAATAGATGGCGACAACAGGCTTCATGCCTTCGCAGGCAAGGCCGCCGGCAAAGGTGAGGGCGTGCTGCTCGGCAATGCCAACATCAAAATAGCGTTCTGGATAGTCAGCAGCAAAGCGCACAAGCCCTGAACCTTCGCGCATGGCGGGGGTGATGCCGACTAGACGTTTATCAGCTGCTGCCATGTCGCACAGCCAGTCGCTGAAGACTTGCGTATAGGTCAGTTTGCCGGCGCCCTTGCCGCTGGCAATGCCGTTCTGTGTATCGAACTTGCCCACACCGTGATAAAGGATGGGATCGTTCTCAGCCAGTTTGTAGCCCTGACCTTTGCGGGTAATGACATGCAGGAACTGCGGGCCCTTGAGCTTCTTGAGATTCTGCAGGGTGGGGATCAGGGCGTTCAGATCATGGCCGTCGATCGGACCAATGTAGTTGAAGCCGAGCTCCTCGAACATCGTACCCGGTGTGATCATGCCCTTTACGTGCTCTTCAACCTTGTTGGCGAATTCAAGCATGGACGGCATGCCGGACAGCATTTTTTCACTCGCGCGGCGGGCGGCGTTATAGGTGCGACCGGACAGTAGGCGAGCAAGGTATTTGTTGAGCGCGCCAACAGGCTGCGAGATCGACATGTCGTTGTCGTTCAGGATCACCAACAGGTTGGCATCCATCGCCCCGGCATTATTCAGGGCTTCAAACGCTTGCCCAGCAGACATCGCGCCATCGCCAATGATGGCGACGACAGCACGATCTTCGCCCTTGGCTTGTGCCGCGACCGCCATACCGAGTGCGGCCGAAATCGAGGTGGATGAGTGGCCGACGCCGAAGGTGTCGTATTCGCTTTCGCTACGACGCGGAAAGCCCGAGATGCCATCTTGCATGCGCAGACGTGCCATGCCAGCACGGCGACCAGTCAGGATTTTGTGACCATAAGTTTGATGGCCCACATCCCAGACCAGTCGATCTTCCGGTGTGTTGAAGACGTAGTGCAGGGCAATGGTCAGTTCAACCGTACCCAGATTGGAGGACAGGTGCCCCCCGGTTTTGGCGACCGACTCAAGCAGGCAAGCGCGTAATTCGTCGGCCACTTGCGGCAGCTGCTCGCGCTCCAGTGAGCGAAGGTCAGCCGGTGCGTTGATGGTGTCCAGTAGCGGTGTTTCGGAGGTCAATGGCGACATCGTCTATTTCAATCAGAAGGAGCGGGCGACGATGAAGTCGGTCAGCTGATGCAAGCGTTGCGCGCGATCACCGAAGTCTACCAATGCCGCATGCGCTTCGTCACGTAGTTCGGTTGCCAGTGCTTTGGCGCGGCTGAGCCCTAGCAGGCTCACATAGGTCGGCTTGTTTTGCGCCTCATCCTTGCCAGCCGTTTTGCCCAAGGTTGCAGTATCCGCTTCGGTATCCAGAATGTCATCGACGACTTGGAAAAGAAGGCCAACACGGTTGGCATAGTGCGCAAGTTTGTTCAGTTCTGTCGTGTCGGCATTACCGCAATGGGCCCCGAGTAGTACCGCTGCACGAATGAGTGCGCCGGTTTTGTGGATGTGCATGAACTCAAGCGCTTCCAGCGTGATCTGCTGACCCACAGAATCCAAATCGACGGCTTGTCCACCCGCCATGCCGCGCGATCCAGAGGCTTGCCCGAGCAGGGCCAGCATGCTGACTTGGCGCTGGCTGTCATTCACCAAGCCTGGTGTGGCGAGGACTTGAAAGGCGAGGGCTTGCAGGGCATCGCCGACCAGCATCGCTGTGGCTTCATCAAACTCAATATGTACTGTTGGTTTGCCGCGGCGCAGAACATCGTCATCCATGCAAGGCAAATCGTCATGCACCAATGAATACACATGGATCATCTCGACGGCGCTGGCGACTGTATCCAGTGCCTCAGCAGGTGCATTGAAAATGCTCCCTGCCGCGTGCGCCAACAAGGGGCGCACGCGCTTGCCGCCACCTAAGGTGGCATAGCGCATGGCGTCATGTAGGCGCGTGGGCACGATGGCCTTGGCCGGTAGGCGGTGGTCGAGCGTCGTTTCAGTGCGCGCCTGAATGCTTCGCATCCAGACGGAAAAGTCGTGGGCAGAGGTCATTCGTCAGAGGCGGGGGTGAAGTCGCGCAAATTGTCTTTTTCGAGAATCTGGATTTTCTGCTCAGCTGCAACGAGGGCATCCTGACAGTAGCGAAGCAGGTGCATGCCACGCTGATAGGCCGAGAGCGACTCTTCCAGTGGTAGGCCATTTTGCCCGCCTTCCAGCGCCTTGACGATGGTTTCTAGCTCGGCAAGTGCGGTTTCGAATGAGGCAGGTGTGTTAGCAGGGGTGGGGGAGGCCTTGGCCATGAAGATTCCGGGAGGTGGCGCTAGAAGCAAAGACCGTAAAAATAGCCCAAGGTGTGGGGTCTGGTCAATTCCGATATAATCGCACTCCCCTGTTTTTCCAGTTATTTACTACTGGTTTTCCGGTTTCCGGGTCTGACTCTATCTTGGAGGTTGGGAATAATGTCCGACATCGCGCGCGCAGCGCTGCTTTCCCCCGCAGCCTCGCAGCTTCCCGTAGCTTGGTATTTCGACGAAAAGCTTTTCGAATTGGAGAAAAAGCTGATCTTCGATGCCGGTCCCGGGTATGTCGGTCACGAGCTGATGGTGCCCAACCTCAATGACTATCGGACGCAGGAGTGGCTGGATCATGGTCGTATGTTGGTGCATCAGCCTGACGGTTACTACGACATGTCAAATGTGTGCCGCCATCGCCAAGCCATTATGTTGGAGGGGCGAGGTAATGCAGAAAACATCGTTTGCCCCATTCACCGCTGGACCTACAACACCGGCGGTGAGCTGATTGGTGCGCCCCACTTTCCTGCTAACCCCTGCCTAAACCTGAACAAGCAAAAGCTTGAGAACTGGCAAGGCCTGCTCTTCAAGGGCCCGCGCTCGGCAAATCTCGACCTAGCAGGTATGAAGGTCGCCAAGGAGTTGGATTTCACTGGCTACCAGTTTCATCACGTAGAGCTGCACGAGTGCAACTACAACTGGAAGACCTTCATCGAGGTCTATCTCGAGGACTACCACGTTGCGCCATTCCATCCCGGTCTCGGCAATTTCGTCACTTGTGACGATCTGACCTGGCAGTTTGGCGATTGGTATTCGGTGCAGCGTGTCGGCGTGACTTCACTCGCCAAGGCAGGCTCCAAGGCTTATGAAAGCTGGCACAAAGCGGTGTTGAATTACTACGGCGGCAAATTGCCGCCGCATGGCGCAATCTGGCTCACCTACTACCCGAACATCATGGTCGAGTGGTATCCGCATGTGTTGGTCGTGTCTACGCTGATCCCACAAGACGTGAACAAGACGCTCAATGTCGTCGAGTTTTACTATCCCGAGGACATCGCCCTGTTTGAGCCAGAGTTCATTGCTGCTGAACAGGCCGCCTATATGGAAACGGCCGTTGAGGATGATGAAATCGGCGAGCGCATGGACCGTGGTCGTCATGCCTTGTGGAAGGCTGGGCGCAATGAGGTTGGCCCATATCAGTCGCCGATGGAAGACGGTATGCAGCATTTCCATGAGTTTTATCGCCGCGTGATGGGCGATGCGCTACTGGGACGTTGATCTGATCAACCTCGCACAGTGAATGTGCTGTGGATGATCGCAGCGAGCGTGTTGTTCGCTGCCATGGGCGTGTGTGTCAAGCTGGCCAGTCCACAGTTTGCTGCCGCCGAGCTCGTCTTCTACCGTGGCTTCATCGCGTTGCTGCTAATCGGCATATGGATGGGCTGGCATCGCCGCTCGCCCGTCACACAGCATCTGCGTAGCCATCTGTGGCGCAGTGTTGCCGGCACCATTGCCTTGATGGCCTCGTTTCTTGCCATGACCGAGCTACCGCTCTCCACCGCGGTGACGCTCGCTTATACCTCGCCACTGTTCCTATCCCTGCTGTTAGCGTTCTGGTTACATGAGCCTGTGCGGCGCCCTGTCTATATGGCTTTGCTGCTTGGGTTTGCCGGCATTGTGCTGTTACTTCAGCCCACCCTGAACCCAGCGCAATGGTTCGGCGCAGTGTGTGGTCTTGTGTGTGGTGTGATGTCGGCCGTAGCCTATTTAAATGTGCGAACGCTGGGGCAGCTGGGCGAGCCGGCCTGGAGAACTGTGTTTTTCTTTTCTTTCGCGACAACCTTAGCTGGGCTGCCTTGGGTGCTGGGTAGTTCGCATACGTCGCATGATGCTGCCAGTTGGATCCCAGTACTCGGTATAGGCGCTTGTGGTGCCCTGGCGCAGTTGTGCATGACAGCGGCCTACAAGTATGGGAAAACCTTGTCCACCGCGAGCCTTTCTTACAGCACTGTGGCCTTTTCCAGTTTATTTGCCTTTTTCCTGTGGGCAGAGTCTTTGCCTTGGCTGGCCTACGCGGGCGTTGGTTTGATCATCGCTGCCGGCGTCATGGCATCGGCATATTCTAAGCAAGCGGAACGATCACTTGCCGACCCGATTGATTGAGTTATAGTGGGTTTGTCTGTCTCACGACTCATCGGAAGAAAGGACGCGCCATGATTGCCATCGACCACAAAGGAACGCTTGTTACCGTGACTGTGCTGGGCGAATTCACGTTGGCCGACTACACAGAGTTTGAAGCACTGGTCAATTACAAAGTCGACTTTGAAGGCCCTGTTGATTTGTATCTGGATCTGCGCGAAATGCTCAGCTTCACTGTTGATGTGCTGTGGGAAGACATCAAGTTTTCGCGCGAGCATGCTAATGATTTTCGTCGCATCGCCATCGTGACAGAGAGCCAATGGATCACCTGGAGCGCATGGCTTAACAAGGTGTTCTTGGATACTGATTTGCAAGTCTTCGAAGATGCCGATGAAGCGCGAGCTTGGGTGGAAGCGACCTAATGGCCTTGATCACTGCGTTAGCACTACACGCCGACACCACGCGCCGCATTTTCGATTGCCGCTATGACCTGCGCGATGCCAGTGCGGGAGCACGGGCGTTTGCCAATGGGCACATCCCCGGTGCGCAGTACTTGCATTTGAGCCATGAATTGTCGGGGCAGCCGGATGGTCACAATGGCCGTCATCCACTCCCTGATCCGCAACAGTTCGCCATGCGTCTTGGGTCGCTCGGCCTGACCCCAGATACGTCCATCGCGGTTTACGATGATGCAGGCGGCATGTTTGCCGCACGTCTATGGTGGATGCTCCGCTGGGTGGGGCATCGTGGTCATGTCGCCGTGCTCGATGGCGGTATTCAGGCCTGGACAGACGCGGGCTTTCCCCTCTCGCAGCAACCGCAAAGCTTTCCAGCGCAAGACTATCCCTTGGTTAAGATCGGCCCCGTGGTGCGCGCGGAGGATGTACTGTCCTTCCTCGGCGCATCTTCTGCCTATTTGCTGGATGCGCGCAGCGAAGATCGGTTCCGCGGCGAGAATGAAACCTTGGATGCCGTGGGTGGCCATATCCCGGGCGCACACAATCGTTTCTTCCGGCAGAACCTGGGTGATGATGGTCACTTTAAGTCGCCTGAAGTGCTGCGTGCCGAGTTTATGGCACAGCTGGGTGATGTGGACCCCGCCATCGTTGTGCATTCGTGCGGGTCAGGTGTGACGGCATGTCACAACCTGCTGGCAATGGAAGTGGCCGGGCTGACGGGCTCGCGCCTGTATGCGGGTTCGTGGAGCGAGTGGAGCAGCGATCCTTCGCGGCCGATAGAGCAGGGCTAACCAAGCAGTCGTTGTAATGCCCAGTGGGTATGTTCGCGTACCAATGCGCTGTCATCATTGAGCCGTGCTTGTAAAGCCAAGACAGCAGCAGGCGCAGCCGGATGGTCGGGTGGAATATTGCCAAGCCCCACGGCCAGATTGCGCAGCCAGCGTTCATGGCCGATCCGGCGGATGGCCGAGCCAGCCAGACGTTGATTGAACTCTTCCTCGTTCCACGCAAATAAGTCCACCAATGTGGCTTGATCAAGGCCATTGCGAACCTTGAAATCATCCTCTGCAGTCAGCGGTGCAAAACGATTCCATGGGCAAACGAGCTGGCAATCATCGCAGCCATACACGCGGTTGCCGATAAGTGGGCGCAGCTCTAGCGGAATGCTGCCTTTCAGCTCAATGGTCAGATAGGAAATACAGCGGCGCGCATCGAGCACATGTGGCCCCACAAAAGCCTGTGTCGGGCAGATGTCGAGGCAGGACTGACAGGTGCCGCAATGGCTGCTGGTCGGCGTATCGGCCGGGAGTGGCAGATTGCTGAACAATTCGCCAAGAAAGAAGAATGAGCCTGCGTCGCGGTTGAGAAGTAGCGTGTGTTTGCCCCGCCAGCCCAGCCCGCTCATGGCCGCAAGCTCGACTTCCATCACGGGGGCGGAGTCGGTTAAAGCGCGGTACTGGAAGGCCGGCGACTGTGTTGCACCCAGTTCCGCATTGATACGGTCGGCCAGCGCTTGCAACTTATTGCGCAAGACCTTGTGATAATCACGCCCTAGCGCATAGCGTGAAAGGTAAGCGCGACCAGCGTCTTGCAGATTGGCACCGGCATCAGCGGCATCCGGTTTGTAGTCGAGGCGCGCCGTGATGACCGAGACAGTGCCGGGCACCAGCTCGCTCGGGCGGGCACGGGTCAAGCCGTTCTCGCCATGGCGTGCCATATAATCCATCTCGCCGTGATACCCCTTGGCAATCCAGTCGAGAAAGCCGGCTTCGGCATGGCTAAGATCCACATGGGTAATGCCAATGGCGGCAAAGCCAAGCTCGCGTCCCCATGCCTTGATGGCGAGCGCGAGTCCGGCCCAGTTTGTGCTGGCTCCTTCATCCCGCTTCATTTGCTCTGATATTTCTGCATGCATGCGCCCAATCATAACCCGCTGATTCTGTCGCTTCCCGACGAGGCTGCCACTCTTGCGTTTGGGGCTGCACTGATTCCTGTGCTGCAGCCGGGCATGGTCGTCACGCTCGAGGGCGACTTGGGCGCGGGCAAGACAACACTGGTGCGTGGGCTGCTGCGCGGGCTTGGTTATGGAAATAAGGTCAAAAGCCCGACCTATACTTTGGTTGAAGCTCATGCGGTTTCTGGGTTAAACTTGTATCACTTTGATTTTTATAGATTCAACGAGCCGGAAGAGTATCTAGATGCAGGTTTGGACGAATACTTTCAGGGCGATGGCATTTGTCTGGTCGAGTGGCCGGACAAGGCTGCCCCGTATTTGCCTTCGCCAGACCTGTGCATCCGGCTCCGCGTTGACGGCGATGGCCGCAGCGCTGAAGTGCATGCCGCGAGCGAGCGAGGTGCGCTTTGTCTGAAAAACTTCCAGCCCCCCTTTTCCGTATCGTCGAATCCGATCCCCTGACCGATCCGGACGAGCTGCGTCTGGCGCGCTCGCATTCCCGTCGTGATGTTCTCAAGTTTGCGGCCGCGTCATTGACGCTGCTGGTCACGCGCACTGGCTTGGCCGCGAGTGCCAGCGCTGCCAGCATCATGGGCGTGCGTGTGTGGCCAGCGCGCGACTACACGCGCGTGACGCTTGAATACAGCGATGAACTTAAGTTCTCACAAATGCTGGTCAAGGACCCGCATCGGCTGGTTGTGGATATTGAAGGTGTCGAGTTCAACTCAGTGCTGCAATCCTTGTCTGGCAAAATTTCCGAGACCGATCCCTACATCAAGCTGATTCGCGCTGGCCGCAACCGGCCGGGCGTGGTGCGTCTGGTGATTGAGCTCAAGACCGAGATCAAGCCGCAGGTCTTTACGCTCAAGCCTGTGGGTGAGTACGGACATCGACTGGTGCTTGACCTTTACCCGACCGAGCCGCCGGATCCGCTTATGTCTTTGCTGGAGCAGTCTGAAGACAAGCCAGAAGCGCCAAGCAAGCCAGACTCGACTGCTGCGCGCCCCAAGGACAAAACCCCTGAGGCCAATCGGCCGGCGAAATCCGAAAAGCTCGACATCGCGCGGCTAGTCACAATTGTGCTTGACCCCGGCCATGGCGGCGAAGACCCCGGTGCGGTTGGCCGGCGCGGCACGTATGAAAAGACTGTCACGCTATCCATTGCCCGTCGCCTCAAAGCTAAGATCGACGCCGAACCAAACATGCGTTCGGTACTGACGCGCGACAGCGACTTTTTTGTCCCGCTGCATCAGCGCGTACAGAAAGCGCGGCGGGTGAATGCTGACCTATTTATCTCAGTGCATGCCGACGCCTTTATCAAGCCGACCGCACGTGGGTCCAGCGTGTTTGCCCTGTCGGAAAATGGTGCATCCAGTACGGCTGCGCGCTGGCTGGCCAACAAGGAAAATGCAGCCGACTTGATTGGTGGCGTGAATATCGGCGTCAAAGACCCCTACCTTGCCCGCACACTGCTGGATTTGTCGCAGACAGCGACCATCAATGACAGCCTCAAGGTCGGCAAGTCAGTGTTGGGCGAGCTGGGTGGCATCAATACTCTTCACAAGGCTGAGGTCGAGCAGGCGGGCTTTGCCGTACTCAAAGCCCCGGATATTCCCTCTATCCTGATCGAAACCGCGTTCATCTCGAACCCGGAAGAAGAAGCCAAGCTGACTGACGAGGACTATCAGGACAAGATGGCTGAGGCCATTTTGCGCGGCATCAAGCGTTATTTCGCGAAAAACCCACCGCTGGCCAAGTCCAAAATCGCCCGTCTGGACTGACGCCGCGCTTGCGGCCTCACCGCGCAAATTGATCCGCGCAAGGCAAGGGCTGGAGCGGCGCCGGCTGATATAATTGCCGGTTTTCGTTAGGGATTTTCCGGGCACGCGCCTGGCTCCGACCTCGGCATGATCGTCTATCGCGGCATCCCCTCCAAGGCAGCATTCGCCTCTGTACTCACCATCGGTAACTTCGATGGGGTGCATCTGGGCCATCGCGCCATGCTGCAGCGCTTGATCGCGATTGCGCGCAAGGCTGCCATGCCTGCCGCAGTGCTTACCTTTGAGCCCCACCCACGCGAATACTTCACCCCTGCAGAAGCGCCCTCACGATTGACTCGTCTGCGCGAGAAGCTGGAATTGCTGGCTGAGTGCGGCGTTGACCATGTGTATGTGTGCCGTTTTAATGCCGCGTTTGCCAGCCTGAGTGCTGACGACTTCATTGAGAAAATTTTGGTCCGTGGCCTAGGCGTTCGTCATCTGCTGATTGGCGACGACTTCCGTTTCGGCAAGGGCCGTAGTGGCGACTTTGCGCTATTACAAAAGGCGGGCATCGCGCATCGATTTGCTGTTGAGGCCATGACCACCATCGAGCTGGATGGTGAGCGTGTCTCTAGTTCAAGCATCCGTGCAGCGTTGGCCAGTGGCAACCTGATTCGCGCCGAGCATTTCCTCGGCCGCCGCTTTTCCATCTCTGGCCGCATCATGCATGGCGACAAGATTGGTCGCACCCTGGGGTTCCCGACAGCGAATGTGCAACATGCGCGGCATCGCCTACCCTTGACCGGCGTGTATGCAGTGAGTGTGGATGGCCTAGGTGAGGCGCCGATTTTCGGCGCTGCTAGTGTGGGCGTGCGCCCAACGATTGCGGCGGGGCTCAAGCCTGTTCTGGAAGTCCATTTACTCAATTTCCAAGGCGATATTTATGGCGCGCATGTGCACGTGAATTTTCACCACAAGCTGCGTGACGAAGCCAAATACGCCAGCCTTGATGCGCTAAAGGCGCAGATTGCTCGCGATGTCGAGGCAACCCAACACTATTTTCAAGAGTCCACAGAATCAAAATGAGTGATTACCGTAAGACACTGAACATGCCCGATACGCCCTTCCCAATGCGGGGCGATTTGTCGAAGCGCGAGCCAAACTGGGTAGCCGAGTGGCAACAGAAGCAGTTGTACAAGAAGATTCGCGAAGCCGCTAAAGGCCGCCCGCGCTTTGTGCTGCACGATGGCCCGCCGTATGCCAATGGCGATATCCATATCGGCCATGCAGTGAACAAGATTCTCAAGGACATTATCGTCCGCTCCAAAACCCTGTCGGGTTTTGATGCGCCGTATATCCCCGGCTGGGATTGCCATGGTCTGCCGATTGAGCACCAGATTGAAAAGCAGCACGGCAAGGGCCTGCCCGCCGACAAGGTGCGCGAACTCGCCCGTACCTATGCCGCAGAGCAGGTCGCGCGGCAGAAGAAGGACTTCATCCGCCTCGGCGTATTGGCAGATTGGGACAATCCCTATCTGACCATGAACTTCAGCAACGAGGCCGACGAGATTCGCGCTCTCGGCAAGATGCTTGAACGCGGTTACGTTTATCGCGGATTGAAGCCGGTGAATTGGTGTCTCGATTGCGGCTCGGCGCTGGCGGAAGCTGAAGTCGAATACGAAGACAAGACGTCCGATGCTGTTGATGTGGCGTTTGCTGCCGTCGATACTGCTGCTGTAGCCAAGGCTTTTGGTGTGAGCGTCAACGCGCCCATCCATGCGGTGATCTGGACCACTACCCCGTGGACGCTGCCAGCCAATCAGGCCATCAGCGCGCATCCTGAATTTACCTATGACCTGATCGATACCGACAAAGGTCTACTGATCCTCGTCCGCGAATTGGCCGAGGCTTGTCTTGCCCGCTACGAAGTCACTTCGCACAAGGTGCTGGCGTCGGTGCAAGGCGCAGCGTTAGAAAAGCAGTTGTTCCAGCATCCCTTCCTGGCCCGCCAAGTGCCATGGATTCTGGGTGAGCATGTCACCGTTGAAGGTGGCACGGGCCTTGTGCATACCGCGCCGGCGCACGGCGTTGATGACTATCAGGTGGGCTTGAAATACAAGCTGGCAGTCGATAATCCAGTGGCCGATGATGGCCGCTTCATCAGCACCGTCGAAAACTTTGCTGGCATGACCGTCTGGGAAGCCAACCCAAAAGTGATCGAGCTGCTGACTGAAAAGGGTGCGCTGCTCAAGCACGCCAAGCTACGCCACAGCTACCCGCATTGCTGGCGGCACAAGACGCCGATCATCTTCCGCGCCACCACGCAGTGGTTTGTGCGCATGGATACGGACGAAAAAATTCCGAACTCGCCGAATCTGCGGGCAGATGCACTCAAGGCCATTGCTGATACCGAGTTCTTCCCCGGCTGGGGCGAAGCGCGCTTGAATGCCATGATCGCCAATCGCCCAGACTGGTGCATCTCGCGTCAGCGTAACTGGGGCGTGCCGATTCCTTTCTTCCTGCATCGCGAAACTGGCGAGCCTCACCCGCGCAGCCCCGAGCTGCTAGAGCAGGTGGCGCAGCGCGTCGAGAAGGAAGGCATTCAGGCTTGGTTCTCGCTCGAACCGAAGGAGTTACTCGGTGACGAGGCCGCGCAATATAGCAAGATGAGCGATACGCTCGACGTGTGGTTTGATTCTGGCGTTACGCACTGGTCCGTCATGCGGGGCAGCCATGCCGATGCCTGCGGCTATCCGGCCGACCTGTATCTCGAAGGCTCGGACCAGCATCGTGGCTGGTTTCACTCCTCGCTCTTGACCGGTTGCGCCATCGATGGCCGTGCGCCCTACAAGGCACTGCTGACCCACGGCTTCGTGGTCGACGGCAAGGGCATGAAGATGTCCAAGTCCAAAGGCAATGTGGTGGCGCCGCAGGAAGTGGCCGACAGCATGGGCGTAGATATCCTGCGCCTGTGGGTGGCATCAACCGATTACTCGGGCGAACTTTCCATCTCCAAGGAAATCTTGTCGCGCGTGGTTGAGACATATCGTCGCCTGCGCAACACGCTCCGTTTCCTGTTGGCGAACACGGTTGATTTTGATCCGGCTAAGGACATGCTGCCGCTGGATCAATGGCTGGAAATTGATCGCTATGCATTAGCTTTGACCCGAGAACTCCAAGCAACCGTCCAAGCAGACTACGACAAGTACGAGTTCCACAAAGTGGTGCAGGCGCTGCAAGGCTTCTGCTCAGAAGAGCTGGGCGCTTTCTACCTCGACATTCTCAAGGACCGCCTCTACACCAGCGCTGAAAACTCACGCGCCCGTCGCGCTGCGCAAAGTGCGTTGTGGCACATCCTGCAAAGCGTGACGCGCCTGCTGGCACCGATTCTATCTTTCACGGCCGAAGAAATTTGGGCGACCATCAAGGGCGGCGAGAGCGTCATGCTCACCACCTGGCATGATCTGCCTGCACAAGCGGGTGAGGCCGAGCTGAGCGCCAAGTGGGCGCTGATCCGCGAAACACGTGCTGAAGTGGCCAAGGTGCTCGAAGACCTGCGTACCGCAGGCAAGATCGGTGCGTCGCTGCAGGCTGAAGTCGAGATTCGCGTGAGTGGCGACAAGTACGCTGCGCTGGCGTCGCTTGAGGACGATCTGCGCTTTGTGCTGATCAGCTCGAAAGCTACCGTGGTGAATGCAGATGCTGAGGCTATCGTTGCCGTACCGACCACCTATCAAAAGTGCGAGCGTTGCTGGCATTGGCGGGCCGATGTCGGTCACGATGCTGAACATCCAACCATCTGCGGCCGTTGCACCAGCAATCTGCATGGCGCAGGCGAGCAGCGAAACCATGCCTAAGTCGCTGGTGGTGTCTGCATCGAACTCAAAGCGCTGGCTCGCTTGGCTTGCCCTTGCGCTGCTGCTGATTGTGCTCGATCAGGTCGTGAAGGCCTTGATCGTTGGCAACTTTGCGTATGGTGAAGGCCTGATCATCACCTCGTTTTTCAATCTCGTGCATGTGCTTAACCACGGTGCTGCCTTCAGTTTTCTGGCGGGTGCGGGTGGCTGGCAGCGGTGGTTTTTCATCGTCCTTGCTGCCGTCATTTCGGTCTGGTTGGTCATCATGATCCGTCAGCATCAGACAGAAAAGCTGGCCCCTTTGGCGTTTTCACTGATTCTCGGTGGCGCTATCGGTAACGTGATTGATCGTGTGGCGATTGGCGCAGTCGTGGATTACCTGGATTTTCACGCAGCCGGTTACCACTTCCCCGCATTCAATCTTGCAGACAGTGCAATTACCCTCGGCGTGATTTGCATGCTCGTGCAGCAAGTGCTGGAAAGTCGTCACGCAGATGAGTGATGTCATCAACGCCGATAGTTTGGTGACACTGCGTTATCGTCTGAGCTGCGAGGGACGTGAATTAGTGAGCACCATGGATGCACGTCCGTCGACATTTCAGCTCGGGACGGGTGAACTTGCACCTCCACTCGAGGCTTGTCTGCTAGGGCTGTCGTCAGCTAGTCAGCGGAGTTTTGACCTCTCGCCAAATGCGTTCGGCGCGCATAATGCCGACTTGGTTCGGCGATTGGCGCGCAGCGAATTTCCAGCAGAGGCTACACTGGAAGTGGGCGAGGCCGTGACGATGGCGATTCAGCCGGGCCAGCAAGCCAGTGGGCTGATCAGAGAAGTTACAAGTGATTCAGTCGTCGTTGATTTGAACCATCCCCTCGCGGGCAAGTCTGTCCGTTTTGAGGTGGATGTTATTGGCGTTATTTGATCATCACCGCCTTTCGTAGAGAAGGGCGGGTTGAACGGGATAGACCTATGCAACAAATTATTCTTGCTAATCCGCGTGGCTTTTGTGCTGGCGTTGAACGTGCGATTGCGATCGTTGAGCGTGCCCTCGATAAGTTCGGCGCACCGATTTATGTTCGCCATGAAGTTGTGCACAACAAATATGTCGTGGATGGCTTGAAGGCCAAAGGTGCCATCTTTATCGAAGATCTTGCCGATGTACCTGCTGGTGCCACGCTAGTATTCAGCGCCCATGGTGTGCCAAAGGCTGTCCGTATCGAGGCTGAAGCGCGAGGATTGAATGTGTTTGACGCCACCTGCCCCTTGGTAACTAAGGTGCACGTTGAAGTTGGCAAGATGCACGGTCAAGGTAAAGAAATTGTCATGATCGGCCATAAGGGGCACCCCGAAGTTGAAGGCACCATGGGGCAGGCTGATGGCGGCATGTATCTGGTTGAAAGCGTTGCTGATGTCGCCACACTAGAAGTGCGTGACCCCGAACAGTTGGCATACGTCACACAGACAACCCTGTCAGTCGATGATGCAGCCAGCATTGTCAGTGCATTGAAAAACAAGTTCCCCTTCATCGTTGGTCCGAAGAAGGATGACATTTGCTATGCCACTCAGAATCGTCAGGATGCGGTGAAAACACTCGCCAAAGACAGTGACGTAGTGATTGTGGTTGGCTCGAAAAATAGTTCAAACTCTAATCGCCTTGCTGAAGTTGCCAAAAATCTGGGCATTCCAGCCTATCTCGTCGACGGAGCTGATCAGATTGACCCTGCATGGATCCAACAAGATTCCCGTGTTGGCTTGACAGCAGGTGCCTCAGCTCCAGAGATTCTCGTTGCTGGCGTGATCGAAAAGCTTCAATCACTGGGGGCGGCGAATGTGGTCCCATTGAGTGGCATTGAGGAGAACGTGACTTTCCCTTTGCCCAAGGATTTGGTCTGAGTATTGTTAGGGCTTTATATCTACGCTCATTGGCGTCAATGTTAGATCCACTTTAGCCGGATTTCCTGGGTCGAAATAGACCTCTGCCAATAGCTGACTTTTAACCGGCATATCCGCAATTATTCCCGGTGTGAAGCGAGCGTGAATGAATGCCTTGATTACAGAGCTCGCGTAGGGGTCATCACTCTCCGCATTCATGAGACGAAAAGTATCTACATTTCCCTCCTTGCTGATAAACAGCAAAACTCGGATTGTCCGAACCTGCTGATCACTGACTACCGGATAAGTTGGGCGAATAGCCTGCAACGGTTCTGGACGCCGATGTAGGTAGCGTGCAGAGTAATACCAAGGACCATCAAACAGTCCCAAATGACTCGGTGGTAGAGGTGACGACTGTTGGCTTGGATCTGTTGCACCATCAGTCGGTGCAGTGGAGTGATGCTTGGTTTCAGTCTCTTTATCGATTCTCGAAGCGGATGCCTGATCGTGGATTTGCTGAGAGCCGCCATTCTCCCTAATGAGTCGAGCATTCAACCGTGATTCAGTTTTTGGCTCTCTCAAATGCTTATGAAGAAAAACCCCTCCAGGGGGGATCTGGAAAAGCATCAAATGGAGTAGGAGTGAAAGTGCTAGACACCCACCAACTCGCTGCGATGTAATGAGTTGGTGAGTGTCATCGATGAGGCGCATACTTTATTGAACGATTTCTCGCCAGCTGACACGTTTACCGGTCGGGCTTGGGGTGCTAAAGGCACCAGATTGCGTAATTTGTTCTGCCCCCGAAGTCGTAGCCACAATTTTGGTTTTTCCATCAGGCAGGCGGATCACATTAATACCCACGACTAAAGACTCAACACCTGTAGAGCCAACCAGACGGACTCCAACGCTGCCATTGGCTGATCCTGCGACAGCACAGCCAGTCTTTGAGTTAAAGAAGTTGAGCCAACTATAGCCACCAATATTGCATGCATTCGGTGAGGGGACATTGGTAGCTGCCACGAGCGTGCCAAGTTGAAGCTGCATATCAATATTGATACGCTCTCCGCTGTCTGGAAGGTCGGCATACCACCCTTCACCTGGCTGGCAGCTTGAAGTTGTCACCGTCCGGTAGGCACTGAGCCCCGTACCGTTATTGACAATGGTTCTGTTACCCAGCGTGCTTCGCAAGTTAGTAACTGCTGTTGTTGTCATTGGGTCTTTGATCGCCCAGATGGTTTGAACTTGTGTGTCTGACTTGTCAGTTACCCCCAGATACTTACCCGTACCAACATAGACAAAAGGATCGGAACCAACTTCGGCCAGTCTAGGCTTGGTCGTGATGGGTTGTGGGTTCCCACTCGGGTCTAATACCTGCGCCACTCGCGTGGCCTCTCGCCCACTTGGCGCAATCGTGTCATTGATATCAAATCGCCAAATATTCCCAAGCAAGTCAGTGCCATACACACGCTCAATCGTGTTGTTCTGATCGGCATTGGATACCCATCCAGCGATTTGGCCTAGACCACTGGGGGTGGTGCTACTACCAACCCCGGTGCTAATGCGATAACGAATTCGGCCAGTCATTGGATTCAGGACGTAGAGATAACCGATTCCATCGCTGTTGTTATAGCCCGAAGTCACAATGACGGCCCATGTTCCATCAGCCAGCTTACCGACGATAGGTTTGCCATAGGTGTAACCAATCTTACAATCGGCGCCGTAGGTCGCTGAATTGGCTGCGTCATAGCAGGTTGAGCTTTGTTTGAACTCCCATAACGCTTTAGGGGTTGCAGGGTCGGTGATGTCGACTGCGTAATAGCCTTGCCCCCCCTTATTCACGCCACCAATCAAGATGGTTTTCCAACAATTGCCTGGGTTTGCAGGCGAGGAAAGCGCGCAGTCGGCAGAAGTGCTCGGGTCATAAATGTCGGCCGCAGTAGGTGTTCCATCCACAAAGAATTGGTGCTCGCTCGAGTAGGACTCGCTTGCCATTTTGTAGAGATTTGGTAGCGCCATTGTCGGCATGATGGCCCAAGCCTCTACACCACCATTTGCATCTGCAGTGGATGTGCCTGCATAGAAGGCATGCAACATTCCGTCGTTTGCTGCCACGTAGACCATCGGAGTACGTGTGGCTTGGTTATTTTTATAGGTGCTGTACCCCGCATCCGTGTATTCAGCAAAAGGCGATTTAACAAACACTGGTTGAGAATTAACGATATCGCCCAGTATGTGTTCACGCGCACGATAGAGCTTGTTTGCATTGTTTGTTGTGGGGGTCGGCAATGAAACAAAGCCTTCCTTTCCACGCTGACCGCGTAAGTAGTTCACTAGGTTTGCACCTGCCGCGAGCGCTCTTTGGTCAACCGTGCCACCAGAACCATCAGACATGTTGGGGTACTGACCAAGCAACATTACCTGCGATGAACCAAAGTAACTTTGTTCAGTCGTGTCTAAGGTGGTGACCGAGCTGCCAGTTTGATTGCCTGCTGTGTCACAGGCATAGGTGTTCCACTTGAAATCAACTAGGTTATTGGTCGCGCCACTGCGGAACAGCTTGATCGTACGGGTGTCGCACGAAGACCCGCCTTTTGCATCCAGCTTTGCGGTTGCTTGCCAAATCGGTAAGCCTTCAATAACCCCTGTCTCTAGATTAATTTGTTTCGCTTCAAGTTCGCCGGTCCATTGCTGCGTTACATATTTAGCGATATAGGCGTAGTTGTCTCCGGCAACGGGCTCAAGATTAGACGTTGCGGCAGCAGCAGCTGCTGCTGTCCGAGCACTAATCCCCGCAAGCGCACTAGTGATGCCTTCGACAACGCTATTCGGGTCGCGGGCACTAAAGTACTG
The DNA here is from genome assembly GCA_964499485.1 of uncultured Rhodocyclaceae bacterium. Classification (GTDB taxonomy): domain Bacteria; phylum Pseudomonadota; class Gammaproteobacteria; order Burkholderiales; family Rhodocyclaceae. The sequence goes on from CAZCLF010000016.1 coordinate 38,836, forward strand.
ACCCCGCCCATTGACGGCGGCATGCCAGAGGTCATCCAAGGCTGTGGCGCTATTTGCAGAAGGAATTGGCCAATTTGTCGTGCCAGCACGGATATTCTGGAATGTTCCTGTGGTGTCTGTTTTATACGAGGGAGAGAAGGAGAGTGTTCCGGATAACCCCAGACCCATAGTGAACGTGGTCATGTGCTGCCAAGTGGCCTTGTCATCCTCTGGGCCCGTGCCCGAGGGTGGCACATTGTTGCGGCAGACGTCAACAGTGCCTCCGAGTGCCCCGCTCCCTGCACATGTGCCATAAAGGCTATCAGTGGTAGGGACGGACAGGTTACCCGGCCGCAAATCGGTCTTGTAGTAGTACTGTGCGATATCTGCCAATGTTTCAGTGCTACCACCCGCACTGGACGTTGTTTCACAAGGCCACTCTTGAAGGCCGCTTATGCAGTTGTTGGGTGGGGTTGGTGGCCCACCACCGGTGACTGTGCCATTGCTGGGCAAGCTAGGGGTGGTGTTGTAGCACGTACCGTCGAGGTCACCAGATGCGGTACTTGTCACAGTTGAGCCAATTTGGCTACCTGTACGATTGGGGCCTGGGTAAGTTCGCGATGTAATTGTTGAGGCGTAGCGAATTTTTTGCCCGTTGATATTAACTACCTGACACTCTGTAGCCACGCCACTGCCATTTTGGCTGCTGGCTGTGCAGCTCGCAACATTAGTCCATGCACCCGTGTTGGAGCGACATACAGGTAGTTGAGTTGGGTCAGTATTGGTACATTGCCCGTTAGTCCAGCTACCACTACAACTATAGGTGGTCGCATAGCGACAATCAGTTCTGCTGGAGCCGGTCGTGTCGAATGAGCAAGAGCTTACATTCGTCCAGTCTGTCCACGAGTTTCCACTATCGCTTGAGTAACGCGCTTGTTGCTGTCCGTTACGGCAGTCCCTACGGTTGCTCCCGGACGTGTCTAAGACACAGGTGGCGACGTTACTCCAGGATGTCCACGTATCCCCAGAGTTACTGGAAGTGCGTGTTTGTGTTTGATTCGTGCTAGTTGAGCTGCATGTTTGGAATTGAGTAACTCGCTCTTGATTTTGGGTGCCAAAAACACAGGAGGCTAAGCTGTAAGTGTTGCTTGCCGTATTCCAAACGTATGTGGTTGTACCGCCATCCTGAATCGGACGCGGGGAGACTAGAAATTTTTGTCCATCGGGGTTGTAAGCGTCTAGTTCGGAAATGTCTCCATCTTGATTGGTCCCGAGGTTGGTGCCATCTAGTGCGACACCGTTGTCCCCATTCCAATAACCATCCGTTGTGAGGATCGCAAAGTTTTGTTGGCAGGAGTATTGGACTGGATCATCTGTTTGACTCGGGATCATGCCCGTGTTGACGCCATCATTCTTGCCAGCAAAATAGCGGCCAGCAATCGATAGTGCCTTTCTCAGCGGTGTTGAGCCGTTTGTTCTCTGAGAAAAAAGTTTTGTGTACCAGTTTTGACGTTGAGTGCTATTGAAGTCGCTTACTTTCAAAAACTTAGTGGTCAGATTGGTGGGGTTGATGGTTAAGAAGCCGACACGATAAGCATCTGATACTGTGGAGAAGGCCTGAGCTGTTGAAGCCTTCATCATCATCAAGCGGGTACGGTAATAGGAGTACCAGTTTGCAAAATTTTGCCGTTCATCACCAGCACTCGGGCTTGACGTGCTGCTGACCGATATTTTTTTCCAGACAAGAGTTTTCCCTGCGGTACATGAGGCCGGGGAGGTCGTTGTATAGGTTTTGTTGCTACACGTCGCGTAGTTTTTATCAGCGCGAGTGTCGCAACAAATGCCTGTTGTGCTCGTTGTTGAGCTGGTCAAGGTGATGTTACATGCCGCATTGGCGGGACTTAAAGTGGTTCCACTGGTTACACCTGTAGGATCGTTCAACGTCCAGTGGTAGCCGTTTTGCGACCAGCCATTTGCAGTGTCATTACCGGTGGCGAAGGACGTACTTAGGTTGGTTGTTCCACTTGAGGTGCCCGTAAAGCTGTCGTAACCATTATTAAAGGCAGATGTGAATGACGTCTGACTTGTATTGTTCAGTGGTGTCCCATTATGGTTTTCTGGGATTTCGTACTGGATATTAGGGTTGAAGTACACATAATTACAGCTGAAGTTACGGTATCCAACAGTAGATGTCCCGAGGTTGTCAGGCATGTCATCACTGTCCATCGAGCCAGAATCATCAAGGACAAACAAAATATTTGGTTTGGCCTGATCATTTCCGGAACTGGCGAGCGGCGTATTAGAAATATCCAATAACGCCGCATGTGCGGTTTGAATGCTGAGTGTGCCAATCAGCACTGGCAAAACAAGACGATTTAGCATGGTCAGTGATGTTTTCATAGCGTCACCTGTATCGAATCAGTAAACCGTGGCTTGAGAATAGACCACAGTGTTTTTGGGCCCTGTTGTCTGAACGGTTACGCGGAAATACGGTTGAATCGTGTTGGACAAGTTTTCTGACCCATATCCCACATCACTTTTACTTCCGCTTGCAGTTGCCGTCCCCAGCGTCACGCACTCTTGTGGAATGCCATACACATTTGTGAAGTTCAGCGAGCCAGGGATTCGGCAAAGACGATGGATGACATAGCGGATGCTGTTGCCATTCCCATCATCGTTTGTGACTAATACAGAGTTAGCCCAGTTGAAGGTGAGGGGATCAAATTGGCTAGGTACTGGATTTGACTTGCAATCATCAATCCCTGTGCCCGCAACGTTTGGGTTGTTATTACTGTCGAGGGTGGTGTTGCACCAAGCTGAAAAATAGCCGTTGGCAACGCTGCCGTTGTCAAGGCTATTGGCTGTCGCAACCAACCAAGCACGAGCGGTTTCTATTCCTCGATCTGAGGCAATCAGTGCCGCATTTTTGAACGTGAGGTTCGAGGCAATCATGATCCCCGTCCCGACTTGTCGAAACAGAGATAAAGCGCCCAGGGTTAAAACTACAAGCATGATCAACGAGATCAGCAATACGACGCCGTGTTGCTGCTTGAAAGTGTTTGTCATAGTGTCGAACCTCCCCACGTAACGTTGCGTAAGGGGATCGTGACCTCATAAACCCGATAGCGATACCGACGCCAATTATTATCAGTAGCTGGATTGGTGTCAGTTGTGCCATCGACATTAGTCATCGTGAAGTTTCCACCTGCCCAACTAGGCGCAGTGGTTGTCACATTGTTTTTTTCAAATTGCTGACTACGGGCAAGTAGCGCAACACGAATCGCAATAACACTGCCCCAGTTGCCCGGCGCTGTTGCTTGCCAGCTATCGACAACAAAGTCTCGTGGGGTTGTTGTGTCCAGGCCGTATTCCGCCTGCAGATTGATGATGCTGCTACCCACCTCAATCGCTGGCATGTCGTGAAACTGATTGGTCATTGAGAGGTTGTTGTTGGTAATTTCCCAGCGATTCAACCGTGGCAAATCACGACGACCTAAGTTGTAAATAAACCCAGAGCCAGTATTGAAGCCAGCGGGGTTGTTAAATCGAGGGGATATCGTTCCAGTCGGCGCTGTGCCGCTCGAATACTGGTAATCATTGTCGACCACTGTGTCGACCTGTATGGCTGAGTAGTGACGGTTGTAATTGCTTGTGCCGTGATCAATCGTTCGTGCGTCAGCGTTGGTATTGCCCGTGATTTCGACAAGACCACAATTGGTGCCATTCACAACTAAAATTAAGTCGCCGAGCATATAGCCACCACGCCCACTTCCTCCATTCGAGTTAAGGCTCTTGCTACTGGCAGTCGATGCATTAAATGATTGCTCAAGCGGTGCGGTTTCTGAGTTGCCGTAGAGCACCGTAATGACATCGGGCGCGCCTGACGCACCATCTGTAATCATTACTGGAAGTAATTGAAAGGTGAAGGCGTTGGGCGCACGCGTGGTGTCGTACGCATTGACAGTGCAGTTCAATGAGGTACTAGCAACATTACCGAAACCATTTCCGGCTGGCCGTATATCTCGCTCCAAGTGATATAGCGCGATTGATCCGGCGATTTGTGCATCCCCCCCTGCGGCTGTTGTGCGCTTTCTTCCTTCCGCATCCTGAATGATTTGGAACATCATGACTATCCCAATCATGGCGATTACCATCGCGACCATGATTTCAGTCAGGGTAAAACCTCGCTGAAGCTGTTGTTTGTGAGCGTACATGTCAGTTCACGTATGAAACGATAGTGTGGCGACGAGGAACCTTGTCATTTGGCCCCTGCCAACAAATCGTGATGGTGACTTGGTTGGAGGTTGCGGGATCAACCAAGATTTGTTGCATCGCTGTTGTGGAGCCTGGGAGTAGCTTTCCTGCAGAGGAGGTAATAGAGGAGACCCAAGTTGTCACAAGGGGGGCAGTAGAAGCCGCACCACTGAAATTGCAATTCGTACCGGTTGGCTGGTGAACAAAGGTTGCCAAACTATTCTGCATGTTGGCGGCACTTGTTCTATCCACGCCAAGTTGGATTTGTCCGAGCATCGATTGCGCGTAATTGGCTGCCTCAATCCGATACTGTGCGTCAGATTGAACCGCAATTGCGGTTGTTTGCAGGGCCATCATGGCCAAAACACCCACAAGAAAGATAATCAGCCCGATCAGTGTTTCGAGCATCATGATCCCGCGCTGAGAATACCCAGATAATTGTTGGGACTTCCTCATGGGCATCTCCGATTATCCGAAGCTGCTGTGACAGCCGGGTCGCAAATAATGCTCTGCCCGCCACGTGAGACTGCAACATTTAGGCAGCGCATTGCAGCAGGCTGGGTTGGGGTCGTACATGCACCGCCATTCGGGTTTGTGAATGTGAAGGTCACTCCCGATGCCAGTGTTGTCATGCCCATTCCATTGAAGGTGATTGTAGAAACAGCCCCCACATTTGCTGAACCGTCATTATTGCTGTCATTCACAACAATCTGATTTCCGCCGCCTTCATTGAGCTGCTTACCCTCAATAAACGTGACTCCGTCAGTGGTTCGAACGACCCACCCACGGCCCAAATTTGAGGCCGTTGATGTGAGAGAAGGGGCTGTGTCGCTGATAAGCACAAAGTCGACGTTCATGTTTCGACGAATTGCCTCTGTACGAGCTAACTGCAATCCCGAATTGAAAGACTGAGCCGCGGTACGTATCCGAGAATTAGCGACATACCCCATATAAGCTGGGGCTGCCAACGCCATTAAAATGCCGGCAATAGCCAAAGCAATAATCAGCTCCAGCAGAGAGAAGCCCCTACACTTCGTCATGGTTAGCAATTTCCTGATTTACGAAGAACCCAGCAGCTACTACCCGCACCCGTCCATCCCCCTGGAAGGCTGACAGTGGTGCGTGTATTGTTTTGATCAATTCGGTATTGAAAGCCTGTCATCTTTCCCTTACCACATGCCATGATTGTGTAGCCAGTTGCGGTTAGCGAGGTTCCTCCACCGCAAGCCGTGGTACAGGAGTAATCGAAATAGTCAGTATTCGCGGGAAGTGGGGCAAGGGTTCCCGCTGTGCAGCTGCCAACCCACGTACGGTTGTCTTGGAAAAACTGCTCCATTCGTGTCCGCATATCCGATAAACCGCCGACGGCTTCAGTAATGCGCGCACGCGTGATGTACTCGGTGTAGTTGGGAATAGCGATTGCTGCAAGAATCCCAATCAGTGCAATCACGATAAGCATTTCGATTAGGGTGAAGCCACGATTCGTGAAAGACGAGCGCATGATGGACGGACCTTTCCTTTTAATGGTTTGAGTAAAGCAAAGCAGACCCCAAACAGTCTACTGCTATCCGATAAGCGGTGTCTCCATACGGATCAATGGCAGCAGGGCCAGAACGGCCCTTTGTTGCTATAATGCTGCCCGCAGTGCTGCTGTAGCTCAGTTGGTAGAGCAACTGATTCGTAATCAGTAGGTCACCAGTTCGATTCCGGTCAGCAGCACCATTAATGTATCTGGAGAAATCCAGCGAAGTCCAAAAGCCCGCTTAACCGCGGGCTTTTTCGTTAAATCGGTGTCCGAAAAAATCCACAGAATTCCGAAGGAATCTAACTCGGGCAGGGGCCTTTGCGGGGGCTTTTTGATGGGGTAGTATTGAGCAGGCCCCCAGACTCCTCGCAAAGCCTTGCAAATGCTGAATGCCCTGCAAATACAGAAGCTCAAACCCGAAGCTACGGTCAAACGCTATTCCGATAGCGGAGGCCTATATCTGGAGGTTTCACCGTCGGGTGGGAAGCTCTGGCGGTACAAGTACCGTTACCTTGGCAAAGAGAAGAAGCTCGCTCTAGGTCGTTACCCTGATGTAGGGCTAGCGGATGCGAGAGCGCTTCACCAAGAGGCCCGCGAACTCCTGGCTAAGGGTGTTGACCCAGGCGTAAATAAACAAATCCAGAAGGCGAACCGGTTTGCTCAGGCGGCGAACAGCTTTTCAGCGGTCGCGCTTGAGTGGCTGGAGCTGAAATCGTCCGAATGGACTGAGTCGACAGTGCAGAAGGCACGTGCTCGCCTTGAGAATGATATTTTTCCTTGGTTGGGGCGTCGGACGGTCGTAGAGATAACCGCGCCCGAAGTATTGATGGCGCTACGTAAGATCGTTGCACGTGGCGCAGTTCATACAGCGCACAAGGCAAAACAAGACATTGGTCAGATATTCCGCTATGCCGTTGCTACAGGCCGGGCCCCACGCGATCCCACAGGGGACTTGAGGGGGGCGTTACCTACCGAAAAGACAAAGCACTTTGCTTCGATTGTTGATCCGAAAGAGGTTGGGGCTCTTCTGCGTGCTATTGATGCCTTTAGGGGGACTTATCAGGTCCAAGCTGCTTTGAAGTTGGCCCCGTTGTTCTTTGTGCGACCTGGTGAGCTGCGCAAAGCTAAGTGGATGCAAATCGATCTTGAGAAGGCGGAGTGGCGTTATATCGCTACGAAAACCAACACCGAGCATCTCGTTCCATTGGCAACTCAAGCAGTGGAGATATTGAGAAGCTTGGCCTTGGTGTCAGGCGATCGGGAGTTTGTTTTTCCGGGCAGGGATCCTAAGCAACCGATGAGTGAGGCGGCAGTTAACGCGGCATTACGTCGCATGGGGTACGACACCAAAACAGAAATCACAGGACATGGATTCCGGGCAATGGCCCGTACGATTTTGCACGAGGAGCTGCAGCAAAAGCCGGAAGTGATCGAGCATCAGCTTGCACATAGGGTGCCAGATGCTCTAGGTGCGGCCTACAACCGCACTAAGTTCATTAAAGAGCGAAAGCACATGATGCAGTTATGGGCAGATTACCTCGATCAAATGAAGGCGGGACAATGATGCGATCGGTCGAGTTGCCTTCGGGGGAGATATTCACGCTTCGTGAGTTTGCTGACGCTATTGTTGAGTCCATCCTTCCAATGCGATTGGATGCAATCAGAGGCATTGAGTGCATTGTTGGAATCGAGCGGACGTATGACCTGATGCGAGGTGCCACGTGCTCATTGCCAATGGAGATGCCGATTCCAGAGGCCATAAAGGTTACTCGGCCGCTAGAGCATGATTGGGGATCGGAACAGCGTGCGTTTGAGTTAGCAGGTGCCTCTGTCACTTCTGAGGAGGACGAGGTGGAAACGGGCCGGTTGACTCTGCCGTATGCGTTTTCTGCACTTAAGCCTCAACAGCTAGTAGCGGAAAGAGCTGCGCTGGAGTCTCTGTTGCCGAAGTTGCCATTGCTGCAATACCCGCTCTCTAACGAGATGATCGCAGCCTTCATGACTGCCTATGACAAGCACGAAAACCGTCCAGACTGGAACCCCATCTTCCTGAAACCATTCGATATGGAACGCAGGAAACATGAGTTCGGTGTTTTGGTCGACGAGTGCTTGCAGGAGCTACTGGCTGCAGCTCAAGAGGGGCAGGTTGTTATTGTCGATCAACGCAAACGATATGTTTCACCGAGTTCGGTCGGTAGCAACTTTGACGAATGTTTTATTCAGCGAAATAGCGCACTGATTTTTCTGCAGGCGATCCGCAGGAAGGCTGCAACGACAAACGACCGAGGCGAAGTCGAGGCAATACGAACAAAGGATGGACGGATTGTTTGGCGAGAGGGGAAAACAGGGCGGTGGCCAGAGGATGAGTTGAGGGCGCTAGTCGAATTTGTTGACGAAATTGATCCAGAAACTGGTAAGCAGAAGCACACGTTGACGCTTGCAGCAAAGTTGGTGGGGTTGGCGCTTTCTACGGTCTCGGATCAGTACCACAACTACAAAAAAGAACTGCAAGAGCGAGAGAACCAAAAAACAGATCTGTCTTGGAAGGGGCAGTTCAAAAATGGCCCTGAACTACATCCGGAGCCATCTGTTAAAAGCCGAAAAAGTCCGAAGAAGTGACCTTCGGACCCGAAGCCTAATGGGCTGAAACCCTTACAGCCCCTCGCTACAAAAGGCTGTTGAAGCTTCGGGAAGGTCTTCGCTGAGTATTCGCCCGGGCGCCAAACCCGGGCGAACTGAACTCGAGACCAGTTCGCCTCTTTTCCAAGAGGCAAGACATGAAACAGAACAATCAAGTTATTAGCAGCCCAGCTGAAGAGTCTCACAAAGACCGTCTATACGTTCAGCAACTGAAACTCGCGCTATTGAAGCGTATTGAGGTTCAGAGGCGTTTGAACATCGCTCGAGCAACTTTGTACGCGAAGCTCAATCCTGAAGATCCTTCCTATGATCCGGCTTTTCCTGTTCCGGTACGTATAGGGGCCCGCGCTGTTCGCTGGATTGAAAGCGAGGTCGAAGCGTACATCGCCTCCTTGCCGCGCACCCGTATGATTGCAGGGAGCGAAGCATGAGCCAAGTAAATGATCTCCAGTCTGAGCCTCCAAAGAAGCTAGCACAGCAACCAGACCTCCAAGAGTTGATTAAGGCGACTCGTGCCATCAAGAAAAAGAAGTCGGAAACTGATCAGCTTTTTTCTGAGTTGTATCCGTATGCAAAAGAAGCATTGGATGCAGGCGCGACGCAAAAAGACTTGCTTGCGGAATGGGCAGCAAAGGGGTTCAAACTAAATCCGACGAAATTCCGGGAAAAGTTTGCCGCTGAAGCAAAGAGGCGTGAGCAACTGTCTGAGGATGGGCTGGCATGAGCATGTATACCGAGCGCCCTTATCCAGTTGAAGTGTTTCCTCCCGAACTCCGTCATGCAATTTGGTTTTCTGTGCTCAACATCCAAGCGCCGACTTCGATGTGTGCAGCCTCCGCATTGACAGGAGTGTCCGCTGCATCTTTCCGAGTGAAGGTTGTTTTGCCCTGGGGTCAGGGTGCGAAGCAGACGGGCTTGTATATCTTGGTTGTTGCGGATTCAGGTGAGCGGAAGTCTGCGTTGGATGCGCTGTTCTGCAAGATGCATATGTTGAGGGATCAGCGCCTTCGAGAAAGTTATGCTCTCGCTCTATTGGAGTATCAAACTGAAATCCGGATTTGGTCGAAAGTCGAACAGGCGCTGATAAGCCAAATTTCAGCGCTGGAATTGCGCAGCGAGCCAGCCGAAGCTCTGCGCGATAAAATCCGAAGTCATATTCAGAACAAACCCTTGAAACCCCGCTTACGTCGTCTGCTCCGTCAAGAGATTACCGAGCGAGCGATTATGGATGCACTTGAGGGTACTGGTGAGTCGATGGCGTTGATTGCTGCAGAGGGCGAAACGATCCTTGGATCCTCTCTGATGAGTAAGACCAGTATTCTGAACAAGGCTTGGGACGGTGGGCCCTTTTATTTCGACCGGAAGGATCGCAATATCGTTGCAGAAGATACTCGTGCAACCGCATCGATTATGGTGCAAAGCGAGTTGATTAAAGCGTTCCTAGAAAAACGCGGGAATACTGCCCGTGGTTCTGGATTCTGGGCTCGCTTTCTGATGGCGTGGCCGCAATCGACTCAGGGCACGCGTTTTACGTCGCCGTATGGGGTGGAATGGAAACAAGTCGAAAGTTATCACGAACGAATCAACGAGATTTTGAATGACGATCGGGAGCATGTTTACGAATTCGATGACGATGCAAAAAGTGAGCTTGTGTTGTTTGTGAATATGATCGAGAAAGAACTCCGCCCATTTGGAGAGCTTAAATTCATCAATGACTTCGTATCAAAAGCAGGTGAGAACACAGCACGCATCGCAGCACTGTTTCATCATTTCAGTAAACAGACTGGGAAGATTTCGGTCGATACGCTACGGCGCGCAAAGGAAGTGATGGTCTGGTATCTGGAAGAGGCGAAGCGACTTTTTTCGCCACATCCTGAAGTGCCACAATTGCAAATCGATGTTCAGTCGTTGACGCGGTACTTGTATACCCACTATTGGGTAAAGGGTTGGAAATCTGTACCGAAAAATGAAGTTAGGAGGAACGGCCCCGTGCGTAAAGAACGGTTCGATCTGGCGTTGAGCGCGATGGAGCGATTCCCCACCACGGAATCCCCCGCTGTTGAGGTGCTCACTGGTGAGGATCGAAGGGCATTTATACACATGAATCCCGATTATTTTTCCAAATTTTCGCTGTTTTAATGTGAACAAGAAAAGGCCAGCCTTCGGGCTGGCTTTTTTGTTTGCTCTCATTGGAACGATGCGATTCGTGCGATTGTCGCAATAATCGCATCGTTTCTACGGCCTATGAGGAGCCTTAACGGTGGGGAGCGATTAGGTCGTGACTGAGGGCGTGCGAGGTGATCGGCGTCGGCCTCCAATGAGGCTAATTCTTGCTACGCCGTTTTGCGATGTACGAAATCATGTCTTCGTCCATCATTCCCTTGATCTTGGCGGCACCCAAATGAGCCTCAGGCGTGTGTTTCAGCCCTTGTTGTTTGAGGGTACGATGATCTACCCGAGCATCATGACCATATTTCTCAAGAGCAGCGTTTTGCAGCTCTGCGCTCTTGCGACGTGTCTCGATGACAGCATCTCGCAATTCCATTTTGTTTTTTCCACCACCTTCCTTTTTGCAGCCACCTTGTTCTGGATTGTTTCCGTTGTAGCGCATGAAAGTTTGTTCGGGTGATCTTGCTATGCCATCAGGTTTCCGCCCTGAGTACATTAGGTGCATATGGGGGTTCGGTACTGAGCCCAGTGACGAGTTCGGACAGTGAATGGCATACTGATAGGGATTCTCTCCGACAATCTCTTTTACGAGTTCTTGCGCAAGTTCGATTTGTTGCTGCCGTGTAAGCTCTACGGGAAGCGCAATCTCATGTTCGCGATAGACCGCCCCGTTCTTACGTTCGTACAAGTCTGCATTTCGCCAGAAAGTCAGCGGCTCGTCGGATGCCCAGGGCGGCATGTTGCCGTAGCCGGTTTCGACTAAATCTGTTCGTTTTGCATACTTGCCGAGTCGAGCGATGTACGCCGCATGTTGTGCGGCAGTTCCTTTTTTCCCACTCTTGATTTGGTGATGGAAGCTAGCCATGGTGTTACTACCCTTTCTCGAACGACAATAAAAAAGCCAGCAGGGCTGTCCCGTGCTGGCTGGTTTTAAGGTGTAGTCACAGTGGTTTTCTGCGTGATTAGGGAGAAACGGTATGTGCGCGTTCCTTTATTCCCCTATCTATTTCCTGTAGCTAAGCTGTCTGCAGTCTTTACCTCAAGTTGCACTACTCCTCATACCAACAGAACATCAATAAAAAATAATCTGTATTTAGAATACGTAATGACTACACAAGAGCAGGTGAGGGACGAATGAGCCGTCAGTCATGGGGCGTAGCACTGCTACTCCTCTGCATGACCCACTCCAGCTTTGCGCTGGATGTAATTACTGGGAGGGTGGTATCTATTGCTGACGGCGATACCGTCACTGTCCTGGATGCCGCTAACCAGCAACACAAGATCCGGCTCTCAGGTATTGATGCGCCTGAGAAGGCTCAGGCATTCGGCAACCGATCCAAGCAGCATCTATCGGATGCTGTCTATGGGAAGTTAGTTGAGGTCGAGGTCTACAAGCGAGACCGCTATCGCCGCGAGGTCGGCGTGATTCGTTTGGGTGGCCTTGACATGAATCTGAAGCAAGTCGAGGATGGCATGGCTTGGCATTACACCCAGTACGCCAACGAGCAGCCGAAGGCGGACCGTGTGCGCTACTCGGAAGCTGAGGCAACGGCCAGAAAGCAACGACTAGGGCTCTG
>CAZCLF010000017.1:0-50434 GCA_964499485.1 uncultured Rhodocyclaceae bacterium
ACGAAAACCGCCTTAGCCTGGCCGACCCGCGCGCCCGCAAGTACCTGCAAGAGCAGGTCGAAAAGCACTTCTTCGGCGACGGCGCCGACAAGGCCCAAGGCTACGTGCCACCACCGTCACAGTAAGCCGCTTAATCCAACAAAAAGCCGCTCTCAATGAGCGGCTTTTTTGTTGGATTAACCTTTCTCCAGCCTTTAATCGAGTTTGGCAAAAGTTGCATTGGAATCGATTGAAGGCCAACTTTTGGGGCGCCGGATTGGGTGATTGCGTTGAGCTGGGACAATCAGGCGTACAACAAATTAGCCTTTGAGTAGATCGTCGATGGTTATCAATGCGGAAAACCAAAACGAAACTGACCCCTTTTGCTAATTACGTCAAAGGTGATTCATGTTTCGAACGATGCAATTCAGGACGAGAAGCGAGGCTTGATTTATTCAACACGTGTGCGCCTAGCAAAAGCAACAATGCAGGTTGAAGATAAGCTGATTAATTTGACGTCAGAGCTGGCCGTGACGGTTGAAGTGAAGGCGGCGAGTCGGCGGGTGATTGAGTATTTCTTATCACCATTGATGCAGTACAAGGATGAGAGCCTAAGAGAGCGGTGAGTCACATAGCCGCGAAGAAGTCAGATATATCCAAGGAGATTCAAATGCAGTTTGTGATGCATGAGCTTAGGTGCAAATCGAGACAACGAGTATTAATGATGTGCATGGCGCTTTTACTGAGTGCTTGTACTAGTGGTCCTCTGGTGAAGGCGGTCGCAGATGCGGAAGTAGATAGGCTCTGTGCAAAAGATGGCGGCATCAAGGTGTATGAGAGGGTGACGCTGCCGGCGGCACGGTTTGATCAGTGGGGGAATATCGGTGTGCGGGTCAAAGAGAACGCTAGCCCAACTGACGAATATTACGACGATGGAGGAACACAGTTCCTGCAGGAGGGGGGGGTGACCATTGTGCGATTTACGGCACGCATTGTGCGACGGCGTGATGCCAAGGTGTTGGGGGAGGCAGTTCAGTATGCACGAGGAGGGGGCGATCTTCCTGGGCCGTGGCATCCCAGCACCTACGAGTGCCCTCCACTGATGGATTCAATAGGCAAACTTGAAGCATCTATTTTTCGTAAAAAGGAATCGCAATGAACAACGTTGAAACCTTGTATCAGCAGTCATCACTTGCCCTGGCAGCGTACTCAACGGTGTCGAGCAGCATGGGTGAGAGAGCCTACATTACCGCTCTATAACAAGGCGGCAAAGGCTTATCCGAATCCCAAGCTACCCAATTCACCAAAGGGGTCAGCTTCGCTTTAAATTTTAGCGGTGCCTAGCGCAGCCTCGGCAAGCTCCGCCCGAACAGGCGTTTAGGTGCGCATAGACAAGACTTTGGGCTTAACGCATCCCCGGCATCATGCCCTTCATCCCGCGCATAAGCTTACCCATGCCGCCCTTTGAGAACGTCTTCATCATCTTCTGCATCTGCTCGAACTGTGTGAGCAGACGATTCACTTCCTGGACCTGAACCCCTGCCCCTGCAGCGATACGCCGCTTGCGGCTGGCCTTGATGAGCTCAGGCTTGCTGCGTTCCTCCAGTGTCATCGAGTTGATGATGCCCTCGGTGCGGCGAATGCTCTTTTCGGCCTGCTTCTCATCCACCTGACCGGCAGCCTGCGAGAGTTGCGCTGGCAGCTTGTCCATCAGGGAAGAAATGCCGCCCATCTGACGCATTTGGCTGATCTGCGCCTTGAAGTCATTCAGGTCGAATCCCTTGCCGCTCTTGAGTTTTTTGGCCAGCGCTTCGGCCTTGTCCTGATCGACATTGCGATGCGCTTCTTCAACCAGGCTGAGAATGTCGCCCATGCCGAGAATGCGCGAAGCCATACGCTCGGGATGGAACTCTTCAATGCCATCGAGCTTTTCGCCTACACCCGCGAACTTGAGTGGCTTGCCAGTAATGTGGCGGACTGACAGGGCAGCACCGCCACGCGAGTCGCCATCCAGCTTGGACAGCACGATGCCGGTGAGCGGCAAGGCTTCGTTGAAAGCCTTGGCGGTATTCACCGCATCCTGACCCAGCATGGCATCGACCACGAACAAGGTTTCGATCGGCTTGACCAGCGCATGCAGGGCCTGAATTTCGGCCATCATGGCCTCATCGATCGCCAGACGGCCGGCGGTATCGACAAAAAGCACATCGTAGTAGTGGCGCTTAGCGTGATCGAGTGCGGCTGCTGCAATATCCGCCGGCTTCTGCTCACCGCTGGACGGGAAGAAATCAACGCCGGCTTGTGCTGCAACGGTCTTCAGCTGCTCGATGGCGGCGGGACGATACACGTCACAACTGACCACGAGTACTTTTTTCTTCTGCCGCTCTTTTAGCCACTTGCCGAGCTTGGCGGTTGTTGTGGTTTTACCTGCACCCTGCAGACCCGCCATGAGGATAACGGCCGGTGGTTGGGTGGCGAGGTTAATGCCTGTGGCTGTACCGCCCATCAGGTCAGTCAGTGCCTTGTGCACCACGCCGATCAGGGCCTGGCCAGGGGTCAGCGAGCCGACGACCTCCTGACCGATGGCTTTTTCCTTGATCTGGGCGGTCAATTCCTTGACCACAGGCAGCGCAACGTCGGCCTCCAGCAATGCCATACGCACTTCGCGCAGCATGTCGGCAATGTTGTCTTCGGTCAGGCGGGCTTGCCCGCGCATGGTCTTGACGACCTTGGCAAGGCGTTGAGTCAGGTTATCGAGCATGACAATCGTGCAAAAGTAAGAGGGAAAGCAAGGGCGGGGAATGCGTTAAACTGCTGCAATGCCTGAAATTCTACTGCATCTGCTGGCTGCAGCCCTGTATCTCTCCTTGGGTGCGCATTTCTGGCGCACCCGTTGGCGCGGCCCGACACTGAATCAACCGCAAGGCAATCTCAGCGCTGCCGAGCGCGGCTGGCTGCTGTTTGCCATCGGCGCACATGGTCTGACCGTGGCTGAGGAGCTGTTTGGCACAGGCCATATGCGCTTTGGTTTCGCCGTCGCTATCTCGCTGATGCTGTGGCTGGCGATCGCGCTGTACTGGATCGAGAGCTTCTACGCCCGCATGGAAGGTTTACAGATGCTGGGCCTACCACTGGCGGCGGTGAGCGTACTGCTGCCAACCGTATTCCCCAGCCAGCATCTGCTGGCGAATGCCAGTTCCCCCCTATTTCGCGCGCACTTCCTAGTCGCGATGTTGGCTTATAGCTTGTTCACGCTGGCCGCTTTGCATGCGCTGCTGATGATGGCGACCGAGCGCAGCCTGCATCGTGGCCGACTGCCGCGATTGCTTGCCAACCTGCCCCCCTTGATGACGATGGAAGCGCTGCTGTTCCGCCTCATCCACATTGCTTTTGCCCTGCTCACACTGACGCTGCTGTCGGGGATCTTTTTCTCCGAATCGCTGTTCGGCAAGGCGTTGAGCTTCAATCACAAAACCGTATTTGCCATTCTGTCCTGGCTGATTTTTGGTGCCCTGCTGGTCGGTCGCCATCTGCGCGGCTGGCGTGGGCAACTCGCTTTGCGCTGGACGCTTGCTGGCTTCCTCACCCTTCTGCTTGCCTATGTCGGTAGCCGCTTCGTCCTTGAAGTGGTGCTCGGCCGCGGCGTCTGACCTCATCATCATGGAAAGTGGTTCCCTCTCCAGCAATCTGCTGATCCTTGGCGTGTTGCTGATCTGTTCCGGTTTCTTCTCCATGGCGGAAACCGCCATGATGTCGAGCAATCGCCACCGGCTCCGTATCGCTGCCAAGAATGGCAGCCGCGGCGCACGACTTGCTAACGCACTACTCGCCCAGCCGGACCGTCTGCTTGGTGTGGTGCTGCTGGGGAATACACTGCTCAACGCTGCCTCAGCGGCCCTGACCAGTTATATTGCCCTCGAGTTTTTCGGCAGTGAAGGATGGGCACTGGAAGCGGGGACGCTCGCTGTCACCTTCTGTTTGCTGGTGTTTTCCGAGATGACTCCTAAGGTGGTGGGCGCCACCTACCCCGATTGGCTTAGCCCGCGCATCAGCTTCATTCTTGCGCCGTTGGCACGGATCGCCTATCCCGCGATCTGGTTCGTTAATCTGTTCGTGCATCCCATCCTCAAGTTACTGCGCTTGGATAAGAAGCCCAGCGAGCAAGACAGCGTGATGTCGCCAGAAGAGCTGCGAGCGCTGGTCATTGAATCCGGCCAGTTCATTCCCCAGCAACACCAAGCCATTCTGATTAACCTCTTCGACCTTGAGGACATCACCGTCGAAGACATCATGACGCCACGCGGAGAAATCGAGGCGATTGATCTGCAAACACCACTGGCCGAATTGCAGGAGCAAGTCGCAACCGGCTTCCATTCGCGCCTGCTGGTCCATGATGGCGAACCGGGCAATGTGGTCGGCATTCTCCAGTTACGGCGCCTGATCAATGCCGCTTTCGATGGCGAACTCAGCCTGGAAGAGCTACGCGGCGCTTTGGTCGAGCCCTATTTCATTCCAGCCAGTACGCCGGTGTATGACCAATTGCAGTTTTTCCAGGAAAACCGCCAACGCTTGGGTTTGGTGGTGGATGAGTATGGCGAGCTGCTGGGGCTGGTCACGCTGGATGACATTATTGAAGAGCTGATCGGCAAATTCACCACGGGCGCCCCCGGCGGCCACCATGCTGTTCGCTGGGACGATGAGGGCAATGCCTTGGTTGATGGTGCCCGCACCTTGCGTAGCCTGAATCGCGAGCTTGGGCTCGATCTGCCTGTAGATGGCCCGAAAACCTTGAACGGTCTGATACTCGAGCACTTTGAAGACATCCCGGAGGCCGGCGTTTCAGCCAAAGTGGCCGGCATCACCATGGAAATTGTCCAGACACAGGATAGGCGCATCAAGGTTGTAAAAGTGCAGCGCCCGGTGGTAACAATAACCAACGATATAGCCCATTAATCAGGGCACTAGCGTATGATCCGGTGACTACACTTGATATATTCAAGTATGTAGGCGCGGCCTTTGATCGCCGCTAGCATGCCTTAGTCAGGGGAAAACAATGGCAGTAGCCAGACCAGCAAAGAAACCTGCCGGACCCAAGGAGTACAACTTCGTCTGGGAAGGCAAGGACCGCAGCGGCAAGATCGTACGCGGCGAAATGCGCGCCGGCGGTCAAGCCGTGGTTCAGGCCACGCTGCGCCGCCAGGGCATTCTGGTTACCCGGGTCAAACAGCAAAAGATGGCCAGCGGTGGCAAGATCACCGAGCAGGACATCACTCTTTTTACCCGCCAACTTGCCACCATGATGAAAGCGGGGGTCCCGCTGCTCCAAGCATTCGACATTGTTGGCAAAGGTGCAAATAAACCTGCTGTCGGTAAGCTGCTTATTGATATCAAAACCGAGGTGGAAACAGGTAGTTCCCTCAATGCAGCGTTCCGCAAGCATCCTTTGTATTTTGATGCGCTGTACTGCAATCTGGTAGGTGCTGGTGAGCAGGCCGGTATTCTGGAAGCCTTGCTGGATCGATTGGCGACCTACAAAGAAAAAATCCTCGCCATCAAAAAGAAAATCAAAGGTGCAATGTTCTACCCGATCGCTGTGTTGGGTGTTGCTGCGCTGGTGACGGCAGTCATCATGATTTTCGTTATTCCTCAATTCAAAGAAGTCTTTAAGAGCTTTGGGGCTGACTTGCCTGCCCCGACCCTGCTCTTTATTGGCATCTCCGACATGTTCGTCGAATGGTGGTACGTGATGTTTGGTGCCATCGGTCTGGCTATTTTTGCGTTCTTTGAAACATGGAAGCGCTCTAAAGCAATGCAAATTGCGATGGATAGACTCATCCTGCGATTACCAGTGTTTGGTGATGTTGTGCGCAAAGCCACGATCGCCCGCTGGACAAGAACGTTGTCGACGATGTTTGCCGCTGGCGTTCCGTTGGTCGATGCCCTTGACTCAGTGGCAGGGGCGGCAGGTAACCACATTTACTACACGGCGACGCGCCAGATCCAGAACGATGTCAGCAGCGGTTCCAGCCTGACAGTAGCCATGCAAAGCACGAATGTTTTCCCCAGCATGGTTTTGCAGATGGTCGCCATTGGTGAGGAGTCTGGCGCGCTAGACAGCATGCTTGGCAAAGTCGCAGACTTCTTCGAGGCCGAGGTGGACGACGCAGTAGATGCCTTGTCTAGCTTGATGGAACCCATCATCATGGTCTTCCTCGGTACGCTGATCGGCGGCATGGTGATTGCCATGTACCTACCGATCTTCAAGATGGGTGCAGCGATCGGCGGTTAAGTAAGCCCTTGCGTGGTTTGGTTACGTGGGAAAGGGATGGCTGGATAGCTACTTCCCCACGCAACCAGCGTAAGTCCCAACACCCGCCCCTGCAGACCACTCTGAAACGCCTTAACGATTAAGCTGAGCCATGCCCCTCGAACTCTGGATTTTCACCGCAGCGCTGTTCGGCCTGATGGTTGGCAGCTTTCTGAATGTCGTCATCCATCGGCTGCCCAAGATGATGGAGGCAGATTGGGCCATGCAATGTGCCGAGCTGCGCAATGAGCCACCACCAGAGTTGCCCCGCTATAACCTCGCTGTGCCCCGTTCGGCCTGTCCACATTGTGGGCACGCAATCACCGCCCTCGAAAACATTCCAGTTATTAGCTGGCTCGCCTTACGCGGTAAGTGCAGTAGCTGCAAGGCGCCCATCAGCGCGCGCTACCCGCTGGTCGAAGCCAGTACCGCCGCGCTCTTCGTTGCCGCGATCCTGCACTTCGGCCCCACCGCCCAAGGGCTTGCGGCGATTGTTTTTCTCACCACCCTGCTTGCACTGGCGCTGATCGACTTCGATACCACGCTGCTGCCCGACGACCTGACATTACCGCTGATGTGGGGCGGGCTGCTTGTCAATCTGTGGGGTATGTACACCAGCTTGCCTAGCGCCGTAGTCGGCGCCATGGCCGGCTACCTTTCGCTGTGGTCGGTCTATTGGGGCTTCAAACTACTCACCGGCAAAGAAGGCATGGGCTATGGTGATTTCAAGCTGTTGGCGGCCCTCGGAGCATGGCTGGGCTGGAAGATGCTGCCCTTACTGATCCTCTTGTCCTCGTTTGTCGGCGCGCTGATTGGCATTGCCCTTATGGTCCTCGCCAAGCGCGGGCGCGACATCCCCATTCCGTTCGGCCCCTACCTCGCCGCCGCTGGCGCAATTACCCTGTTCTGGGGCGAGCCACTGAATCGGCTATACCTCCATCTTTGACGCCCCGCACAGGGGCTAAGATGCTGAATCCGGTACGGATTTTCTCTGCAGCAGTATATAATCACGCGCACCTTGTCCGGCTTATGTGCCGGATGCATGCTTGCTGGAGAACTTTTATGCCGATTTATGCTTATCGCTGCAGCGCCTGCGGCCACACCAAGGATGTCCTGCAGAAAATGAGCGCCGACCCGCTCACCACCTGCCCCGCCTGCAACTCCGAGAATTTCAGCAAACAAATCACCGCCGCGGGCTTTCAGCTCAAGGGTAATGGTTGGTATGCGACGGACTTCAAGGGTGGCAGCTCCACCACCAGCACCCCGGCAGCTGAAAGCACGGCGCCCGCCGCCTGCGGCACCGGTTGTGCCTGTCATTAAGCCATCCCATTGAAACAGATCAAGAAATACTTCATTACCGGGCTCCTAATTTGGGTGCCCTTGGTTATCACCGCTTGGGTGCTGTCTATTGTGATCAACACGATGGACCAGTCCATGCGCGTGATCCCTACCCATCTGCGCCCACAGGCCTTGTTCGGTTTCGATATTCCGGGCCTCGGTACCATTCTGACCCTGCTGATCATCTTGGTTACCGGCCTGGTCACGGCCAATATCTTGGGTCAGCAGGTGGTCAAATTCTGGGAAGGGGTGCTGTCGCGTATCCCCGTCGTCAAATCCATCTATTACAGCGTTAAGCAAGTCAGTGACACGCTGTTTTCAGGTACCGGCGACGCCTTCCGTCAGGTCTTGCTGGTGCGCTACCCGCATGGTGGAGCCTGGTCGATTGCCTTTCAAACAGGCGACCCGGCCAAGGAAGTCTCCAGCAAGCTGGAGGACGACCATGTTGCGGTATTCATCCCAACCGCGCCTAGCCCGGTCAATGGCTTCTTTTTCTTCGTTAAGCGCAGCGATACCGTCGTCCTCGACATGACGGTCGATGAAGCGCTCAAATACATCGTCTCAATGGGGGTTGTCGCCCCAATTCACCTGCTCGGCAACAATGCCGACGGGGCAGACTAGCCCGGAGCGGTCGCCAAGCAATATCGCGCCGCTCCGCGTAAAATAGCGGGCTACTCTGCAATCCAACTGCATTTACCAACGGAATTCAACCATGCGTACCCATTACTGCGGCCACGTTAACGCCGCCCATGTCGATCAGATCGTCACCCTCGCCGGCTGGGCACATCGCCGCCGCGACCATGGCGGCGTGATCTTTATCGACCTGCGCGACCGCGAAGGTCTGGCCCAGATCGTCTGCGACCCTGATCGTGCCGACATGTTCAAGCTGGCTGAAGATGTGCGCAGTGAATTCGTTCTGAAGATCACCGGCAAGGTGCGCCGTCGCCCGGCCGGCACTGAAAACCCCAATCTGCCGTCTGGCGAAATCGAGATCCTCTGCCACGAACTCGAAGTGCTCAACGTTGCTGTCACGCCCCCCTTCCAGCTCGACGAAGACAATCTCTCCGAAAACGTGCGTCTAACGCATCGCGTGGTCGATCTGCGCCGTCCGCAGATGCAGAAGAACATGATGCTGCGCTACAAGACAGCCATGGCCTTCCGCCGCTTCCTCGACAGCAAGGGCTTCATCGACATCGAAACCCCGATGCTGACCAAGAGCACGCCGGAAGGTGCGCGCGACTACCTCGTGCCATCGCGCGTGCATGACGGCCAGTTCTTCGCCCTGCCGCAATCACCGCAACTGTTCAAGCAGATGCTGATGGTGGCTGGCTTCGACCGTTACTACCAAATCGTGAAGTGCTTCCGCGACGAAGATCTGCGCGCCGATCGTCAGCCTGAGTTCACGCAGGTTGATATCGAAACCTCCTTCATGGGCGAAGACCAGATCACCGCCATGATGGAAGAATTGATTAGCACTGTCTTCCGCGAGGCGCTCGGCGCCGAACTACCGTCGCCTTTCCCGCGCATGACCTATGCCGAAGCCATGTCGCGCTTTGGCTCGGACAAGCCTGACCTGCGTGTCACGCTCGAACTCACCGATGTCACTGATGCCGTCACTGACGTTGCCTTCAAGGTCTTCTCTGGCCCTGCCACCAGCGGCGGTAAGGTCACCGCCCTGCGCGTACCGAATGGTGGCGCACTGACCCGCGGCGAAATCGATGGCTACACTGAGTTCGTCAAGATTTACGGCGCCAAGGGTCTGGCATACATCAAGGTTAACGACGTCACCCAGCTGAATGAAACCGGTCTGCAGTCGCCCATCGTCAAGAACATTCACGAGCAAGCTCTCAAGACCATCATCGAGCGCACCGGTGCGCAAAACGGCGACCTGATCTTCTTCGGCGCTGATAAGACCAAGATCGTGCAAGACGCCCTTGGCGCGCTGCGCACCAAGCTCGGTCACGAAAAGGGCTACACCAACGGCAAGGCGTGGGAGCCGCTGTGGGTGGTGGACTTCCCGATGTTCGAATACGACGAAGAGGCAAAGCGCTGGAGCGCCTGTCACCACCCCTTCACTTCGCCTAAGGATGGCCACGAAGAGCTGCTCAAGACTGATCCGGGCAAGTGTCTCGCCAAGGCCTACGACCTTGCCCTCAACGGCTGGGAACTCGGCGGCGGTTCAGTGCGTATCCACAAGGCTGATGTGCAGTCCAAGGTTTTCGATGCCCTCGGCATCAGCGCCGAAGAGCAACAGCTCAAGTTCGGCTTCCTGCTCGACGCACTCAAGTACGGCGCCCCGCCACACGGTGGTTTGGCCTTCGGCCTGGATCGCATCGTCACCATGATGACCGGTGCCGAGTCGATCCGCGACGTGATTGCCTTCCCCAAGACGCAGCGCGCCCAATGTCTGCTCACCGACGCCCCGAGCGCTGTGGATGAAAAGCAGTTGCGCGAGCTGCATATCCGCTTGCGCAACACGACCGCGCCAGCGGCCTAAATGTCCATCATGCGGCGACTGCTTGCGCTGTTGCTGCCGCTCTGGCTGGCTTGCTGTCTCTTCAGCGGGTCGGCCAGTGCTTTTGATGGCAGCAGCATTGCTGTCCATGCCCTACCGGCCGAGGCGCGCACGACCTTGCGTTTGATTGATGCGGGCGGGCCTTTTCCCTATGAACGGGACGGCGTTGTATTTGGTAACTATGAAAAGCGCCTCCCCCTGCAAAAGCGGGGCTACTACCGTGAATACACGGTCAAGACACCCGGCCTCAGCCACCGTGGCCCACGCCGTATCGTTGCGGGGGAAGGTGGTGAGCGTTACTACACCCCGGATCACTACAACCGTTTCTACCGAATAAGCGAATGAACGACTACACCACCATTCTGGCCAACCCTGAACTCGCCGGCGTCTTTGAAATTCCAGAAGAAGGCGTAGACGCCATCGTTGCAGCTGCCGAAGCCAATCAACACATTGTCTATCGCGTCGATCTGCGCGCTGCACGTAGCCGCGACCAGATGCTGCAAGCCGTGGGTGAAGGACTTGAGCTGCCCACTTGGTTTGGCAGCAACTTTGATGCGCTGATGGATTGCCTGTGCGACTTCAGCTGGGTGCCGGCGGCTGGTTACACCATCATCATGGAAAACTGCCACAACATCCATAGCATCGCTTACCCAGACTTCAACATGATGATTGATCTGTTTGCCGAAGCTGCGAATGCTTGGCGCGAGCAGGACAAGCCGTTCTGGTGCTTTGTAGATTTGCCTTCCAACGTTTAAGGCGCACGCACGACCGTGAGCGATACGCCTCTTGGCAAGAAAATTCCGGTGTCTGTCCTCGTTGTTATTCACACCGAGGATTTACAAATCCTGCAACTCGAACGCAAGGGACACACGGGCTTCTGGCAATCCGTAACCGGCAGTCAGGAGGCGGGCGAAACGCTTAAAGAAACCGCCTGCCGCGAAGTCTGGGAAGAAACAGGCTTGCGCATCACCGAGGATCAACTGGTGGATTGGCAGCTATCTAACCGCTACGAGATTTTCCAGCAGTGGCGGCATCGCTACCCGGAAGGCGTAACGCATAACGTCGAGCATCTCTTTACGGTCTGCGTCCCCGGCAATACCGACATCGCTCACTGCGAAGATGAGCATTGCAATGTGCGCTGGTTACCTTGGCATGAGGCTGCTGAAGCATCATTCTCTTGGAGTAACCGAGACGCCATATACCTGTTGGCTCACGCCGCTGGGCTGCTGTCCGCCGCCTGAGCTTGGGCAAGGCGCAAGCAAGCCGCGCAATAACAGCTGGCTTGAGCATCTGCGCTAGGCAGTGCTAACGAAGGCAGGTCTGTATTCGCATGCATGCACCAACAGTCTGCCCCACCTGCAGTCACCCCGCAGAAAAATGCCTGCCCACAGCGGCTGCAAAGCACGTTTTCACTACCGACTGACGGTGTTGGTGATAGAGGGCTGTCTAGACTCATTGCGGTACTGTAACCGAGGCTCTTGAAAATCTGTCGGTGACGCCTATCTGGGGAGTACAGGAATATTCCCTGCCAACCCAAGGAGGATCACCATGAGCAATCTGACGCGTAGCACTGCCATCAGCCCGCTCGACGAACTCTTTCGCGGCTTCTTTGTGCGCCCGGTCGAGTTTGGCAGCGGTATCGATCAACCGGTGTCTCGCCACATCAAGGTAGATGTGCGCGCCCAAGATAACGCCTATATCCTGCATGCCGAGCTGCCGGGGTTCCGGAAAGAGGATATCCAAGTCGACATCGATGGTTCCGTTGTCTCTATCAGTGCCGAGCGCACACAAGAAAAGTCGGTCAAGGAAGGCGGACGCCTCCTGCATGCGGAACGTTTTTTCGGCAAGGTTTCACGCAGCTTTGATCTTGGTGCTGAGATTGATGACGCCGCCGCCGTTGCGAAATATACCGATGGCGTGCTGGAACTGACGCTCCCGCGTAAGCTCGCCACCCCCAACAAGCGGCTGCACATCCAGTAAGCGGTTACTCCCGTGTGTGTGGCTTACAGAGCACACACACGGCTTGCACGGCAGCGCGTTTCGACTTGCCATTTTGGCGGGGCGTACAGGTAGAATGCAGACTCATTCGTCGCATTTTCTGACACACCATGTCCGCACCGCAGATTACCCCGCAACAGGAAGCCGGCATTCTTGCCGAAGCCCTGCCCTACATCCAGCGCTTCCACGGCAAAACTATCGTCGTGAAATACGGCGGCAATGCCATGACCGAGGAGCGGCTTAAGCAGAGCTTTGCTCGCGACGTCGTACTGCTCACCTTGGTCGGCATGAACGTGGTGGTGGTGCATGGTGGTGGCCCACAAATTGAAAGCCTACTGGCCCGCGTGGGCAAGAAGGGCGAGTTCATCCAAGGCATGCGCGTTACCGATGCCGAGACCATGGAGCTGGTCGAAATGGTGCTCGGCGGGCAGGTCAATAAAGATGTGGTCAACCTCATCAATCAGGCTGGCGGCAAAGCTGTCGGCCTGACCGGCAAGGACGGCAACCTCATCCGCGCCAAGAAGCTGCTGATGCCCAACCAATCGAATCCGGAAGACATGATCGATATTGGTCAGGTCGGCGACATCGTCTCCATTGATCCCGCCATCATCAACCTGCTTGAAGGCGAGACCTTCATCCCGGTCATCGCTCCTATTGGGGTGGGCGCCGATGGCGAAACCTACAACATCAATGCCGATGTGGTCGCTGGCAAAATCGCCGAAGTGTTGAAAGCTGAAAAGCTGGTGCTGCTGACCAATACCCCAGGCGTGCTCGACAAAGCCGGCAAGCTGCTGACTGGCATCACGCCTAAGGATATTGATGGCATGGTCGCCGACGGCACCCTGTCTGGCGGCATGCTGCCCAAGATTGGCTCAGCACTCGACGCTGCTCGCAGCGGCGTGAAGAGTGTGCACATCATCGACGGTCGCGTTGAGCACGCACTGCTGCTCGAAATTCTGACCGACGAAGGTGTAGGAACACTCATCAAGTCGAAGTAAAGCAACACATCGGGGAGAGAGCGTCATGGCAACAAAGGCTGGTGAACGCAAGTTGCAAATCCTGCAAGTCATTGCTGAGATGCTCGAAACCCCGCAGAGCGAGAAAGTCACTACGGCTGCTCTAGCCGCCCGACTGGATGTATCGGAAGCCGCGCTCTATCGCCACTACGCCAGCAAGGCGCAGATGTATGAAGGCCTGATCGAGTTCATCGAAAACAGCATCTTCTCGGTGATCAATCAGATCGAGCAGGATGAAGAAAATGGCGTGAAGCAGGCCGAGTTGGTTGTTGCCAGCCTGCTGCGCTTTGCGCAGAAGAACCGGGGCCTGACACGCGTCCTGATTGGCGACGCGCTGGTGCATGAGAATCCACGTCTGCAATTGCGTATCAACCAATTGCTGGAGCGCATCGAAGCCTCGCTCAAGCAGTCACTGCGTATTGCGGCAACCCAAGGGGCGCTCCCAGCTGAACATGACTTCGGTGCCCATGCCAACCTGCTCGTCGCGCACGTCGTGGGGCGTTGGCACTTGTTTGTGAAGAGTGGCTTCAAGCAAGAGCCGCTGGCCCAGCTGCCCGCGCAATGGGCGGTACTGAAAGGCTAGGCCTTTAACAGTTCGGCTGCCTCAAGCGCACAGTAGGTCAAAATGCCATCGGCGCCAGCGCGCTTGAAGGACAGCAGTGCTTCCATCATCGTCGCATCGCCATCAATCCAGCCGTTCTGCGCAGCTGCTTTGAGCATCGCGTATTCGCCACTGACTTGATAAGCGTAGGTCGGCACACCGAACTCATCCTTCACGCGACGGACGATGTCCAGATAAGGCATGCCCGGCTTGACCATGACCATGTCGGCACCCTCTGCAATATCCAGTGCCACTTCGCGCAGGGCTTCGTTGCTGTTGGCTGGGTCCATCTGGTAGGTATATTTGTTGCCCTTGCCCAGATTGCCGGCCGAGCCAACCGCGTCGCGGAAAGGCCCGTAGAAGGCAGAGGCGTACTTGGCTGAGTAGGCAAGGATGCGGGTGTGAATCTGCTGCGCCCCATCCAGCTCGGCGCGGATGCGTGCAATACGGCCGTCCATCATGTCGGACGGCGCAACCACATCCGCCCCCGCCTGGGCCTGACATAGCGCCTGCTTAGCCAGTGCTTCTAAGGTTTCGTCGTTGAGCACATAGCCACGCGGATCATCTTTAGCGATCAGGCCGTCCTGCCCATGGCTGGTATAGGGGTCCAGTGCCACATCGCAAATAATCCCCAGCTCAGGGAGTGCCTCCTTGAGCTTGCCAACTACACGCGCCACCAACCCATCCGGGTTCCAAGCCTCATCCGCCCCCCAGGACTTTTTGTCTACGTCAATGACCGGGAATATGGCCAATGCCGGAATGCCCAGCGTCAATGCGCGCTCAGCTACCGGTAGCAAACGATCCAACGTCAGTCGTTCAACACCCGGCATGGAGGCCACACTTTCGGTCCGATTGTTTCCGTCCAATACAAAAACTGGGTAGATTAGATCAGCCGCAGTGAGCGCATGCTCACGCATAAGGCGCCGTGAAAACTCATCACGGCGCATACGGCGCATACGGGTGGCGGGAAAGGCTGGGGTTGGCTTCATCGTCATATCAAATGTAAAAGGCTGGAACTTTCTTGAATGCTTTCTATCCTAGAAACAGACGGTGAGCAACCGTCTCCCGCTTACCCTCCCTGAGCGGGTGCCTTGATCGACTTGTTCAAGGCATTCTGCCCCCGGTCTTCTTCCCCTTGGACCGGGGGTTTATTTTTTTGCTTTGCCAAAAAATAAACCCCCGGCTAGCCGGGAAGTCTGACCTACCCCCCCCTAGCCCCTTTCCCTAGGAAGGGGGTAACTAGTTAGCTTGCTCGCCTAGTCTGCTGAGACACCAAGCGGTGCGGCTTCCCCGTCCTCGGTCAGCCAACTACCAACCACCTTCTCGACATCCTCCATCCCCGTCTTCTTAAGGCTGGAAAACAGCTGCACGGTGATTTGGCCATTGAACTTGGCCACGGCATCACGGGTTTCCTTAAGTATCTTGGTCTGTTCCTGGCGCCCTAGCTTGTCCGACTTGGTGAGTAGGCAATGAATTGGACGACCACTGGGCGCGAACCAGTCGATCATCTGCACATCCAGCGGCGTCAGCGGGCGGCGTGAATCCATGATGAGCACCAAACCGACCAAATTCTCGCGCTCGGTCAGGTAGCGCTCAAGCAAATCCTGCCATTCGCGGCGCACCTTCTCCGGCACATCGGCATAACCGTAGCCGGGCAGATCAACCATCACGGCGCCATTGGTCAGACGGAAAAAGTTAATCAGCTGGGTACGGCCGGGGGTTTTGGACACATAGGCCAAACGCGTGTGGCCGGCCAGGGTATTGATCGCGCTCGACTTTCCAGCATTGGACCGGCCAGCGAACGCGATTTCTGCACCTCGCGAAACCGGCAACTCTTTTGCCTTGGCAATGGAAATTTCGAAAGCAGCGTGGCGAAACAAAGACATGAGCAATTACCGGGCAGGAGCTGGTATAGAATGCATGAGTTTAAATGAAAGCAAACACCTATCGGAATTTGTCAGTATTCCTCTAGGTAAATAACAAAAAGAACTACCCTCCTGATTTTCAGTGTGACGGGAGGCGCCTCAACGAGTCATGACGAATCCATAAAAAGCTCTAAGGAGTAATCAAGATGATGCGTGTAATGCTGTCTCGAGTTGTGCTGCCGCTGTTAGTTCTCACCTGTAACACCGCCATGGCGCAAACTGCCAAGGCAACCCCTAGTGCTGAGCGCGGCAAGGTAATTGCTGCTGGCGTTTGTGCCGCCTGCCATGCGGCTGATGGCAATAGCACGATTGGCGCCAACCCTAAGCTGGCGGGTCAGCACTACGACTACCTGGTCAAGCAACTGAAGGAATTCAAGGCCGTTGGCGATAAGCCTGCAGCCCGTCCGAATCCAGTCATGGGTGGCATGGTGGCAGGGCTGACTGAAGACCAGATGAAGGATCTCGCTGCCTATTTTGCCGCCCAGAAACAAACTGACGGCTCGGCCAAGAACAAGGCCACTGTCGAACTGGGTCAAAAGCTCTATCGTGCGGGTGATCAATCCAAGGGTCTGGCCGCTTGTGCTGCCTGTCACGGTCCTGCAGGGAGTGGTATGCCTGCGCAATACCCACGCATCGCTGGTCAGCATGCTGAGTACATCGAAGCACAGTTGAAGGCCTTCCGTGCCGGCGAACGTGCTAACGACCCGAACAAGATGATGCGCATGGTTGCTCTCAAGATGACCGACGCTGAAATCAAGGCGGTGTCTGATTACGTCGCTGGTCTGCGTTAAATCAAGGGTTCTTTCCGCAGTACCTTTAGACTAAGAGGGTGGCCGTGCGCCACCCTTTTTGTTTTGCTCCACACGACACGCTCACATGAACAGAACCACGTCCCGCCAGCTCTATGAAATGCTGAGTTCGATGCGCTTTGCGGTCAGCTTGCTGACCGTATTGGCGATTGCATCGATCATCGGGACGGTGCTCAAACAAAACGAGCCCTACAACAATTACCTCAACCAGTTCGGCCAGTTCTGGTTTCCGGTGTTTGAGGCAATTGGGCTGTACTCGGTTTATCACGCCAGCTGGTTCCTCGCGATACTCACCTTTCTAGTGGTCTCGACCAGCCTGTGCA
The DNA here is from genome assembly GCA_964499485.1 of uncultured Rhodocyclaceae bacterium. Lineage (GTDB taxonomy): Bacteria > Pseudomonadota > Gammaproteobacteria > Burkholderiales > Rhodocyclaceae. The sequence continues at coordinate 16,812 of CAZCLF010000017.1, forward strand.
TCATCCGTCAATCACCCGGCATGGTGCGCGAAATGAAGAGCTTCCGCACCGGCGCGCGCGAAGCCTCGCTGCGCCAATTTGCGCATCAGCACAGTGCACAGACAGCCTTAACGCACACCGAGGCCGAACAAGTCGTCACCACCTATCTTGCTGCGCAGGGTTACAAGAGTAAGAGCAAGGCACAAGCCGATGGCCTTCTGATCGCGGCAAAGGCAGGTAGCTGGAATCGCATGGGCTATATGCTGGCGCACGGCGCCATTGTGATGATCTGTATTGGTGGCTTGCTCGATGGTGATCTGCCCTTGAAAGTAGAAATTCTGCTCGGCAATAAGCAAGTCACCAGCCTCGACAAACCCTTTGCCGAAATTGGCCCGGAAAGCCGTCTAGGGCCCGAACACTGGAGCTATCGCGGCAACGTCTTCCTGCCTGAAGGAAAGCGCGGCAATATCGCTGTACTCAATGTGCAGGACGGCGCACTGCTGCAGGAGCTGCCCTTCCTGATTACGCTCAAGCAATTTCATATTGAGCACTACTCGACGGGCATGCCCAAGCGCTTTGCCAGCGACATTGTGATCACGAATCCAAAGACCGGCGCTGAAATCGAGCGCACCATCGAGGTTAACAAGCCGTTCGAATATATGGGCGTGTCGCTGTATCAGGCGAGCTTCGAAGATGGCGGCAGCAAGCTCAAGCTTAAGGCACACAGCCTGCTGCCCGGCTCGACCAAAGTCTTCGATGCAGATGCCGAAGTTGGTGGTAGCTTGCAACTCAAGCAGGGTGACGAGCCGTTACGCGTTGAGGTCACAGGTTTCCGCCCCTTCAATGTCGAGAACATGTCACAGCCGAGCCCGACGGACAGCGAGAAAAACACACTGGCGATGCTCAACCGACACCTTGGGAGCGGGGCCAAATCGCCGGACAGCAAGGATCTGAAAAACGTCGGTCCAAGCTTCAGCTACAAACTGCGCGACGCTGCCGGGCAGGCCCGTGAGTACAACAATTACATGGTGCCCATCACGCAAGAGGGGCGCAGCTTCTTCATGACGGGCATGCGCGAAACGCAGGCCGAAGGTTTCCGCTACCTGCGCTTGCCGGCAGATGAGAACGACAAACTCGATACCTGGTTTGCTTTGCGCGGCATCCTCACCACGCCCAAAGAGCATGCCCTGATTGCGCGGCGCTTTGCCGCGACGGCAATGAGCGGGGATGGCATTTCTGACACTATGCGCACGCGCCTCGCCGACACAGCCGAGCGGACCTTGCAGCTGTATGCGGAGCGCGGCTTTGAAAGCCTCGGCAAGTTCATCAACGATACGGTGCCGGAAGCTGAACGCGAAAAAGCTGCTGATGTATTTGTTCGCGTCCTGCAAGGCAGCACCTGGGAAGCGTGGCAGTTGCTGCGCGAACGGCAGAAGCAAAAGCCGCTGGAAATGACCGCCGCCCGTGCAGACTTTGTGCGCGACACGGTCAACAGCATCAGCGACAGCTTCCACTATGGTTCACCGGTCTATCTGGAGCTCGATCAGTTTGAGGAGATCAAAGCCAGCGTGATTCAAGCGACCCGCTCGCCCGGCAAGAATGGGGTGTACCTGGGCTGTGCTTTACTGGTAGCTGGCGTATTCTTCATGCTGTATGTACGCGAACGACGACTGTTCGTGCTGCTCAAGGACTCAGGAGAAGTCCTGCTAGCACTTTCAAGTAATCGTAAGACATTGGATACCGATAGCGAATTCGCTCGCCATCAGGAAGCCATCACTACCCTGCTGAACCATGGAACTCGCACACGCTAACCACGCCCCCAAGCCCTACCTCAAGGGCCGCAGCGCACTCGACTGGCTCGCGGCATTGTTGCTCATCGCAGGCGGCTTGTTTGCGCTTGCCCAATACGGCCAGTACATGGACGGCTATGAGCAAGCCATTCTGCTCGCTGCCATTCCCACCTTCATTGCGCTCGCTTGGGCATGGGCGGGACTGCGCAATCTGCTGGCGGGCGTAGCGCTGCTTGCCCTTGGTGCGATCGAGTTGTATCAAGCTGACCTCGCGCGGGCGGAACAAGCGTTCTTCCTCAAGTATTTCCTGTCCAGCCAAACAGCCATCGGCTGGATGTGCTTCCTATTCTTCTTTGCCACGGCGTCATATTGGCTAGGCTTGCTGGCACGCAGCGAGTTCGCCGAAAAGACCGGCACCGTGCTGACCTGGGCGGCGGCAGTAATGGGCACCACCGGCTTACTGGTGCGCTGGTATGAGAGCTACCTGATTGGTCCCGACATCGGCCATATCCCGATCAGTAATCTCTACGAAGTATTCGTACTGTTCTCTCTCATCACTGCACTGCTCTATCTGCATTACGAGCGTCGCTACGCTACGCGCCGCCTCGGTGCCTTTGTGCTGATCGTGATTTCAGCAGCCGTGGCCTTCACTCTCTGGTACACCTTCTCGCGCGGTGCGCACGAAATTCAGCCCCTAGTCCCGGCGCTGCAAAGTTACTGGATGAAGATTCATGTGCCCGCCAACTTCATTGGCTATGGTGCGTTCTCGCTCGCCGCCATGATTGGCGTCGCATGGCTGCTGGCTGAGCGTGACATCCTCGCCTCTCGCCTGCCCTCGCTAGTAGTGATGGAAGATGTGATGTACAAAGCCATCGCCATTGGCTTTGCTTTCTTCACCATCGCGACCATCCTCGGCGCGCTCTGGGCCGCCGAAGCCTGGGGCACTTATTGGCAGTGGGACCCGAAAGAAACCTGGGCGCTAATCGTATGGCTCAACTATGCCGCGTGGCTTCACTTACGCCTTACTAAGGGCCTGCGCGGTGCCGTGTTGGCATGGTGGGCGGTTGTGGGTCTGCTCGTCACCACCTTCGCCTTCCTCGGCGTGAACATGTTCCTCAGCGGCCTGCACTCCTACGGGGCGCTGTAAACCTCACTGCCCACCTTTGGTATGTTTCACCGTTGCCGAGCTGAAATTAGTGCCAGCATTTCTGCCTCCGAAAAGCCCGCCGCCCTGCGGGCTTGTTCATTCAGTGGGGGTTGCGGCCACGGGGCGGCGTATTCCGCGAGCAGTGTCCGATAGGTTGCCTCCGCGTCGACACCGCGCTCCGCACACAACACACGGAACCAGCGATCGCCAACAGCCACGTGCCCGACTTCGTCGCGCAGGATGATGTCGAGGATGGCGACACCAGCGGTATCGCCAATACCCTGCAACTTCCGCTGAATCGGCGGCGTAGCATCCAGTCCCCGGGCCTCAAGTAATCGCGGCACTAAGGCCATACGCGCGAGGGGATCGTGCGCTGTGCGCACCGTCATCTGCCACAAGCCATCATGGGCAGGGAAATCACCATAGGCATAGCCCAAGGTCTGCAGATGGTCGCGCACCAAACCGAAGTGATACGCCTCCTCGGCTGCCACACGAACCCAGTCGGTAATGTAGGCTGCGGGAAAGCTGGGGAAGCGCACAATGTGATCGAGCGCGAGATTGATGGCATTGAATTCAATATGTGCAATCGCATGGATCAGTGCCGCATGCCCTTCAGGCGTATGTGCGCCACGCGCCGCCAGTTGTGCCGGTGGCACCAATACAGGCCGCTCGGGACGGCCATAAACAGGATCAAGGCTGCGCGGCGTTGCATCGAGCAAACCTGCTGCCCAATCGCGCTGCAAGGCGTCTGTCAGGCTGAGTTTTTGCTCGACATCTGGGCACGCCAAGGCTGCAGCTGCCTGGTCAAATACATTGTGCATGCCCGCAGTCTACCGAGGCCTTGTGTGAAATTAAATGCCCGTGCTTCTAATTTGTTTGTGCTTTTCTGTAATTTTCTGACCGCGAATCCGTCTATCGTTATAGCGAAGGAACGAATCATCGCCGTCTCGCTCAAACTTGCCATACTCAGGAGCACGCTATGTTGATCAAACACCCGGACGATATTCTGCCTTCCGAAATTACCTCGCCTGAACTGTACTCACGTCGTCGAGACTTCATCAAAACCGGTATCGGGCTCGGTGCCTCGCTCATCCTCCCCGGCACAGCCGCCTTTGCCGCCCCCAAGCCAACGGTGCCATTCTCGACCGCCAAAAAAAGCCCACTTTCGACCACGGATGAGTCGCTGACCGATCATCAGGACGTCACGCGTTACAACAACTACTATGAATTCGGCACCAATAAGGCCGACCCAGCACGCTATGCCGATGCCCTGCAAACCCGCCCTTGGACGGTGAGCATCGAGGGGTTGGTCAAGCAGCCGAAGACGCTGGGTATCGATGACATCCTCAAGATTGCGCCCTTGGAAGAGCGCATTTACCGCATGCGTTGTGTGGAAGGCTGGAGCATGATCATCCCGTGGGTGGGCTTGCCACTGTCGAGCCTGCTCAAGCAAGTTGAGCCACTGGGCAGTGCCAAGTATGTGGAGTTCATCACCGCAGTGCAGCCGGAGAACATGCCCGGCGTACGCCGGCGGGTGCTCGATTGGCCGTATACCGAAGGACTACGGCTTGATGAGGCCATGCACCCATTGACCATCATGGCTGTTGGTCTATACGGTGAAGCGCTGCTCAATCAGAACGGTGCACCGTTACGATTGGTGGTGCCATGGAAGTACGGCTTCAAGAACGGTAAGTCGATTGTCAAAATCCGCTTCACCGACAAGGAGCCGCGCACCTCCTGGATGAAGGCAGGGCCGACCGAATACGGCTTCTATTCAAACGTGAATCCGGAAGTCGATCATCCACGTTGGAGCCAGGCACGCGAACGGCGCATTGGCGAATTCACCAAACGTAAAACGCTGATGTTCAATGGCTATGGCGATCAGGTAGCCCAGCTCTATGCTGGAATGAACCTCAAGATTAATTTCTGACGCTCCATCAATGTCCGAACCCAGCCCACAGCAACTGGCCCTCATCAAGGCGAGTCTGTTCCTGCTCTGCTTATTGCCACTGGCAAGGCTGGCGGTGGGTTTATATGAGGATAGTTTAGGTGCCAATCCCATCGAGTTCATCACGCGGGATCTTGGCACGTGGGCGCTCAATTTTCTGTTGCTTACGCTCACCATCACGCCACTACGCAAGGCAACTGGCTGGCATTGGCTCCTGCGTTTTCGCCGTATGCTCGGGCTGTATGCCTTCTTCTATGCACTGCTACATCTCAGTAGCTATCTGTGGCTCGATCAGTTCTTCGACTGGGGCGAAATTCTCAAGGACATCATCAAGCGACCGTTCATCACGGTCGGTATGCTGACCTTCTTCTTACTGCTGCCACTGGCCCTCACCTCTAATAATGCTGCTATTCGCTACTTGGGTGGCAAACGCTGGCAACGCTTACATCAGCTGATCTATCCGCTGACGATTTGCGCTGTACTGCACTACTGGTGGCTGATCAAACTGGATGTCATGCTGCCCGGCATCTATGCGGGATTACTCGCGGCCTTGCTAATGGTGCGACTACGCGACGGGTGGCAAAAATTGCGGCAGCGTTACTAACGCCATCTCATCTCTTGCGCTCAAGGGCGCTGCTTGTGAAATTGCACAATGCTGCGCCCATCTGCGGCTTTTTTGGGTTCGGCACGCCAAGCATGGCCGTAGACAATTTCAAAGCTCAGCGGCAAACCAGCGGCCGTGCGACGCCCTTCCCATGCACGGATCAAGCGTCGCCAGTCTGCAAACGTTAACTTACCCAGCAAGGCATCGCGCACGCCAAGATGACGCTGGTCCCGCAGAAAGGTTCGCGCACTGCGGTAAGTGAAGGTGATGTATTCAACATCCATCACTGGATCGGCAAAGCCGGCGCCTACCAACTGATCGCCGATGTCGTGCATGTCGTAAAAGCGGCGCACTGGCACGTTGATGCCGATAGCTGCACCCACCTCGCGTAACTCACGCAGGGTGTCGGGACCAAGCATGGAGAAGCTGAGCAAACCACCGGTTTGGAGCACCCGGGCAAACTCCCGCCACACTGGGCCAGGATCTTCCAGCCAATGAAAAACCAGATTCGACCAGATCAGCTCAAGCGAGGTCTGCGGTAAGGGGAGCACCGCGGCATCCGCTTGCAATGGGTGGGGAACGTTATTGCGTTTAACCAGCTTATCCAGCCAAGAGCGGCTTTTCTGGCTTGCCTGCACTGTACGCAGCATGGCATGCGCATAGTCAATGGCGAGCACTTGTGCTTCTGGATAACGGCGTTGCAGCTCGCGCGCGCCGCCGCCGGTAGCGCAGCCGATGTCGGCTACGCGCAGTGGATTTAATTTGACGTAATCGAGCCGCTCAGCGAGGCGTAACTGGACCTCGCGCGCCAGCACAGCTGCCTCGTCATACGTTGCAGCCGCGCGGGAGAACTCAGACTGCAGATTAGATAGCGACAATGCCCAGACGCTCAAACAACACGGCGTCGCGATCCTCTTCGTTATTGCCGGTCGTCAGCAGCTTGTCGCCGTAGAAGATCGAATTCGCGCCAGCGAGGAAACACATGGCTTGCAGCTCGTCGCTCATCACTTCGCGACCGGCGGAAAGACGCACATAGCTGGTCGGCATGGTGATACGGGCAACCGCAATGGTGCGCACGAAATCGAAGGGATCGATCGGTGCTGCATTTTCCAGCGGCGTGCCGGGAATGGGGACGAGGTTGTTGATCGGGACTGACTCCGGTGGCGGGCACATATTGGCCAGCTCGGCGATCAGCGAAGCGCGGCCTTTCTGCGACTCGCCCATACCAACAATACCGCCACAGCACACCTTGATGCCGGCTTCGCGCACCTTGTCCAGCGTGTCGAAACGGTCCGCCTGTGAGTGCGTGCTGATGATCTGGCCGTAGAACTCAGGCGCCGTATCCAGATTGTGGTTGTAGTAGTCGAGGCCAGCATCTTTCAGGCGTTCAGCCTGACCTTCGCGCAGCATGCCGAGCGTGACACAGGTTTCGAGACCCAGCGCCTTCACTTCCTTGACCATCTGGGTGACCTTGTCCAGATCGCGATCCTTGGGGCCGCGCCAAGCAGCGCCCATGCAGAAACGGCTGGCACCCTTGTCCTTCGCTTCCTTGGCGGCCTTCACGACTTCTTCGATTTCGAGCAGGGCTTCCTTTTCTAGGCCCGTGTCGTTGCGTGCCGCTTGGGAGCAATAGCCGCAATCTTCCGAACAGCCACCGGTCTTGATCGAGAGCAGCGTAGAGCGTTGCACCTGATTGGCGGAGAAATGCTCGCGGTGAACTTGTTGGGCGCGGAACATTAGGTCCGCGAAGGGCAGCGCAAACAGTTCTTCAACTGCTTGGCGGGTCCATTGTGCCGAAGGCAAAGGGGAGGCAGCGGAAGCGCCGCCAGCGTGGCTGACGGACGGGTCGTGAGGTGCATTCATGGTGAGGCCGGTACAATCTAAAAACCGAATGGTGGTGGAAGGGGAGAGGCTTGTCAAATTGGCAACAGCACTGCCGTGACCTGATTAATGCGCTATTGCCGCAAAGCTGCCTACTGTGCGGCGGTCACAGCCACGCCACCGCCCTGTGCCTGCCTTGCCGAACAACGCTGCCACGACTGGATACTCTGCGCTGTCCTAGCTGTGCCCTGCCAACGCCGAATGGGCAGCTGTGTGGCGCCTGCCTGAGAGAACCACCCCATTTCGATGCTACCCAGGCGAGTTACCGTTATGCCTTCCCACTGGCGCAGCTGCTACAGCACTACAAATACAGCCAGCGCCTAATCATTGGCGCCTTGTTCGAAGAAGATCTACACAAAGGCTTGGCTGCAGATGCCGTCATTGCTGTGCCCTCGACCCCCACCCATCTGCGTGAGCGCGGCTTCAACCCAGCATTGGAACTAGCCCGCCCGTTGGCCAAAAAACTCGGCCTCCCGCTCCTATTAGATGCGTGTTCCCGACCACACGACGCCCCGGCCCAAGCCAGCCTGCCGTGGAAAGCGCGGCACAAGAATATCCGCAACGCCTTCGCTTGCCACGCTGACCTGAGCGGGCGCCGCATTATCGTCGTCGATGACGTGATGACCACCGGCGCAACCTTGAACGAATTGGCCCGCACATTGAAACGACATGGGGCGGTGCATGTCGAGAATCGTGTCGTGGCGAGAGCATTGAAAGAGTAGCGGCACTGAATACACTGCCAAACACGTCGGCAACGGTAGAATGCGCTCCATGTTCCACATCATCCTCTTCCAACCGGAAATCCCGCCCAACACCGGCAACTCGATCCGCCTAGCCGCCAATACAGGATGCACCTTGCATCTGGTTAAGCCACTCGGCTTCAACCTTAGTGATGCGCAACTGCGCCGCGCTGGTATGGATTACAGCGAAATCGCTGATACGCGCATCCACGAGAGCTGGGAAGACTGTTTGGCCGCCTTGGGTAACGCACGCTTATTCGCGCTGTCTACGCGGGGCAGCACACGTCACGACAAAGTCGCCTATCAGGCGGGCGATGCGTTTGTATTTGGCCCAGAAACACGCGGCTTGCCGCAAGCCATGCTGGACGCCCTGCCCGCTGAACAACGCATTCGCGTACCCCTCGTGCCCGGCAACCGCAGCCTGAACCTATCAAACACGGTCGCACTCGTTGTTTACGAGGCGTGGCGCCAGCTGGATTTCAGTGGCGGTAGTTAAAGCGTTTATTCAGCCTTGGGATCGCGATTCATCAATCGCGCAACGGCCTCGGCAGGCTTGAGTTGGCCATCCAGTACAGCACACACCGCATGTGTGATTGGCATATCAATGCCAAGTGCAGCCGCGCGCTTAGCAACTTCACGGGCAGCGGGCACCCCTTCGGCAACGTGGCCAAGAGAAGCGATCACCTGATCCAAGGTTTGCCCTGAAGCGAGGCCCAAACCAACACGCCGGTTGCGTGATAAATCGCCCGTACAAGTGAGGATGAGGTCGCCGACTCCCGTCAGGCCCATGAGGGTATCGCGCTTCGCGCCCATGGCTTCACCGAAACGTGTGATTTCGGCCAGGCCGCGGGTGATCAAGGCGGCGCGGGCGTTCGCCCCGAGGCCGAGTCCATCGCAAATACCTGTCGCAATGGCGAGCACATTCTTCACCGCACCGCCCACCTCGGCACCCACCACATCATCATTGGCATAGATCCGCAGGTGGTTGCCATGCAGCGCTTGGGCCATGCGCGCAGCGAAATCCGCATCACGCGACGCCAGTGTCATAGCGGTAGGCAAGCCTTGGGCAACTTCAGCGGCGAAACTCGGGCCGGTGAGCACGCCACAGGTTGCGCTATTTACCTCTGCAACGACCTGGTGTGGCAGTAATCCGCTACCGACCTCTAGCCCCTTGCACACCCACAGGAAAGGCAGGCCGGGCGCCACCGCAGCCAGTGCAGTTGCAGTGCTGCGCAAGCCGGCCAGTGGCGTAGCAATTAAGGCAAGGTCGGCATGCGCGGTTGCGCGAGCCAAATCGCCCTCAATGCGCAGCGAGGGCGGAAAAGGAAAGCCGGGCAGAAATTGTTTGTTTTCGCGGTCAGCGTTTAAGGCCGTGAGCTCACTCGCAGCATGGCTCCACAAGCGGACCTCATGCTTGGCGGCGAAGGCCAGTGCCAGCGCAGTGCCCCAGGCACCCGCCCCAAGAACCGCAATCTGCATTACAGGCCCCAGACCTGAGCGACTTTAACGAAGCCGCTCTGCCCGTCACGGTGACGCACCTTGACCCACCCAGCCGTAGGCGACTCGATCAGCTCCAGCACGACATCGCGATCAGCCTCGAATACGAGTGCAGCCTTGTCGTTGGCCTCAGCGCGCACCTGCGCACGATCAACGCGTACTTGCAAGGTCCGCTTTTCAGCCAGGCTCTTTTTCTCAACCCATGCCAAGGTGCCTTGCATGTCGCGCACCTTAGTCCAGCCGTCCATTGCGACCACAGCTTCAACCGGTGTACCGGCATTGATGATGTAGAGCGGCTTGCCCTTGGTGGAGGGCGAGTCATACATCACGGTTGCAGCTGTGAGCGAACGAAAATCTAGGGCATGTGCTGACGCAGCCAGCCCCGCCAGCAGCATGGGCAGCAGACGAAGACCGGTGCGCAGTGATGACATATTTACTGAACCGTCGTGGTCTGGCCAGCGGCTTGTGCCTGTGCGTCAGCCAAACGTTGCTGGTAGATGGCTTCGAAGTTCACTGGCGCCAGCAGGACAGGCGGGAAGCCAGCGCGGCCTACCGCACTGGCAACCACTTCGCGGACGAAGGGGAAGAGGATGTTCGGGCAGGCAATCGCCAAAATCGGGTCGAGATCTTCTTGTGGGATGTTCTCGATACGGAAAATACCCGCTTGCTTTACTTCGACCAGAAAGACGTTCTTGTCGCCGATCGTCGCAGTGACGGTGACACCGAGTACGCTTTCATACACATTTTCGCCAATGACATGGGCTTGCGTCTGCAATTGAATAGCGACTTCCGGAGCTTCGCTTTCCATGAAAACGTGGGGCGCATTCGGGACCTCAAGGGAAAGGTCACGAACGTAGGTTTTTTCGATATTGAATGTGGGCGCTGCGCTCATGTCAGGATAGTCCGGAAAATAGAATGAAGATGGCCGTTTGGCCTGTCCCAACAAGGTTACAGGCTGGTTGTGGCCGGTGCAAGGTTAGGCGAGGAGCGGGTCCAGTCCGCCAGCGCGATCCAGCGCGTGCAGTTCGTCGCAGCCACCGACGTAGGTATCGCCGATGAAAATCTGTGGCACCGTGCGCGCACCGTCGGTACGTTGGAGCATTTCATCGCGGCGGGCGGGGTCAAGATCGACCCGCACCTTCTCGATATCGGTCACGCCCTTGCGACGCAATAGTTGCTCCGCGCGAATGCAGTAGGGACAGACACCGGTTGCGTACATCAGAATCTTTGCCACTTGAAAGCCCTCAGCGTAGGTTAACTTTCGACCGGCATGCCGGCGTCAGTCCAGGCATCCAATCCACCCGCAAGCGCGGCTGCTTTGGCAAAGCCCTGTTTTTGGAGCAGGGTGACAGCACGATCTGCGCTGCTACCGGTCCCGTAAATTACGATGGGGCGATTTTTAGACTTTTCAAGCTCTGATAAGCGCGATTCAAGCTGGTCGAACGGAATATTGCGGGCGCCGACCAGATGCGCTGCGGCAAAATCGCTGGCCGGGCGCAGATCAATCACGACGCCATGTTCGCGGTTGATCAGCAGCACGGCATCTTGCGGGCTGATGCCAACGCCATCACCGCGCAGGCCATTCCATACCAAAAGCACGGCGCTGACGGATCCGAGAATGACCCAGAAGAGGTTTTGCAGCAAGAAATCCATATAAAAGTCCGGTTGGGGATAAAACGATGAACTGCCATTACAAGACGACAGTACCCGAAAGGCCTGGGTATTATAAAATAGGAACCTTGAGCAAGCGACCTGAAGCCAACTTAAGCCCCCTGCTTAGGCCAACTTTGATCCAGCTCGCACGCTGATAGTCCTTACTTCCCCTGCCATCATGAAGAAAATCGTCCTCCTGCGCCACGGCCAATCCACATGGAATGCCGAAAATCGTTTCGCCGGCTGGTGCGACGTCAATCTCACGGAGCAAGGGGTTGAAGAGGCCCGTAATGCGGGCCGCCTACTGCGCGACGCCGGCTTTACCTTCGATATTGCCTACTCATCACTGCTGCGCCGCGCCCTGCGCACGATGTACACCGCACTGGATGAGATGGATCTGCTGTGGATTCACACGGAGCACTCTTGGCGCTTGAATGAACGTCACTACGGCTCACTGCAAGGCCTTAATAAGGCTGAGACTGCTGCGAAGTTTGGTGAAGAGCAAGTGCGCATTTGGCGTCGGAGTTACGACGTACCGCCGCCACCACTATCTATGGGCGAAGCGCTGCAACTGGTGAAGGATCCACGTTACTCCGGGATCAACCCAAGCGACTATCCGCGCGGCGAATGTCTGAAAGACACTGTTTCGCGCTTCTTGCCCTATTGGCATGAAGTTATTGCCCCCGCCGTCAAGAGCGGTAAGCGTGTGCTGATCGTTGCCCACGGCAACAGCCTGCGCGCACTGGTCAAGTATCTGGACAATATCTCCGATCAGGACATTCTGGAGCTCAACATCCCGACCGGTCAGCCCTTAGTTTATGAGCTGAATGATGACCTAACGCCGATCAAGCACTATTACTTGGGTGACGAAGCAGCCATTCAAGCGGCGATTGCTGAAGTCGCCAACCAAGGCAAGGTCAAATAGTCCGGGCAGTGGTCGTGCTGCCACGCCTGATTCTGCTCTCCCTCGTCGCCGGCGCCACCTTGCCGGCGGCTATTGCGCAAGACGCACGCACTGAAAAGCGCGGGGAGTTGCGTGAGTTGCAAGGTCGCATCGAAAGCCTGCGCAAAGACCTAGCCAAGAGCGAAACTCATCGCTCAGAAGCAGCCGACCAACTGCGTGAGACTGAACAATCCATCTCGGCCAGCAATCGTCGCCTGCGCGAATTGTCCGAGCAGCGCACCGCCCTGCGTCAGGACCTAAATAATCTAGAGGCACAAGCTGAGCGCTTGGAAAAGCAGATCGGCACGCAGCAGCGCCAGATTGGCAGTCTGCTCTACCGCCAGTATCTGCGCGGCGATACCGACGCCACACGGCTGCTGCTCTCTGGCGAGGACCCCAATCAAATTGCCCGCGACTATCACTACCTGACGCTACTATCGCAGGCCAAAACCGCCATGGTCGATGACTTGCGTGAGGTGCTGGCCGAGAAGCAACGGCTCGCAGAAGCAGTACGTGATCGTACAGAAAAGCTCGCCGAGAACGAAAAGAAGCAGCAGGAACAGCGTCAAAGTCTGCTGGCACAGCAGAAGCAACGTCAAACCATGCTCGCGGGGATTGCCGACAAGATCAAAGGACAGCGCAAGCAGATCGAGACCTTGCAGCTGAACGAAAAACGCCTGACCAAACTGATTGATGGCCTGACCAAGCTGGTTGCGAAACCGCAGCGGCCACGTCCAACCACCAGCCGCAGCACAAGCAACCACACGCCGGCCATTCGCAACGACCGTGAACCGGATAGCAGCCTGAGTGGAGCCTTTGCCGCCCTGCGCGGCAAGTTGCGCCTGCCTGTACGCGGCGACATTGCCAACCGCTTTGGGTCACCGCGTGCCGAGGGCACCAACTGGAAGGGCTTGTTTGTCCGTGCCAATGAGGGCTCGGATGTCAAAAGCGTTGCCGCCGGCCAAGTGGTGTTTGCCGACTGGCTGCGCGGCTTCGGCAACTTGCTCATCATCGACCACGGCGACGGTTTTCTAACGGTATATGGGAATAATGAATCACTGTTCCGTCAGCCCGGTGATAACGTCAAATCTGGTGAAACCGTGGCCAGTGTGGGCAACAGCGGTGGCAATCCAGAATCAGGTTTATACTTTGAGCTCAGACATCAAGGGCAGGCCTTGGATCCGTTGAAGTGGGTGAATCTGCGATAAATCGGCGCGCCAAATTGGCCCACTGAAACATGCTGCAATATATTCCCCACGCTTTTTCGTCATACTGACGCCTCGCCCCTCTCCCTTATTTGGAGCATTCAATGCGCAGCCTGCTGCAGAAATATGGCTTGTACACATTCGGTCTGGTGACCGGTGTATTAATTAGCCTCAATTTTTCCGCCAACGCCCAGAAAGAAACCAACACGCTGCCGGTTGAAGAGCTGCGCGCGCTGGCCGACGTATTTGGTGCGATCAAAGCTGGCTATGTCGAACCCATCGACGACAAGAAGCTGATCACGCACGCCATCAGCGGCATGCTCTCCAACCTTGACCCGCACTCGGCGTATCTGGATGCAGAAGCCTTCAAGGATCTCCAGATCAGCACACAAGGTGAATTCGGTGGTCTCGGTATCGAGGTCGGCATGGAAGACGGCTTCGTTAAAGTCGTCTCGCCGATTGAGGACACCCCGGCGTTCCGCGCAGGCATTAAGCCGGGAGACCTGATCATCAAACTTGATGAGACACCAGTGAAGGGCCTGACCCTGAACGAGGCCGTCAAGAAAATGCGTGGTAAGCCAAAGACTCAGATCACGCTGACGATTGCGCGCAAGGGCGAAAACAAGCCCATCGTCGTGACACTGACGCGTGAGAAAATCAAGGTCCAAAGCGTGAAGTCCAAGCTGCTTGAAGACGGCATGGGCTATGTACGCATCACCCAGTTCCAGGAAGAAACCGTCTCTGATCTGGCCCGCCATCTAGAGCGCCTGTACAAGCAATACGACAAGGACGCCAAGGGCGAAAGCCTGAAGGGACTGGTGCTCGATCTGCGTAACGATCCGGGTGGTCTGCTCAACGGTGCCATTGGCGTGTCCGCTGCATTCCTGCCGGAGAAGACGCTCGTTGTCTCCACCGATGGCCGTACGCCGGATGCCAAGCGTCGCTACGTCGCGACCCCGGAAGACTATCTGCGCGGCAGCAAAGATGACCCCCTCAAGACATTGCCAACCGGTGCCAAGAATGTGCCACTGGTGGTGATCGTCAATGGTGGCTCAGCTTCCGCATCCGAAATCGTTGCAGGTGCTCTGCAAGATCACAAGCGGGCCTTGATTGTTGGGACGCAGACCTTTGGTAAGGGCTCGGTGCAAACCATTCTGCCAATCTCGCAAACTTCTGCCATCAAGCTGACCACGGCGCGCTACTTCACGCCGAGCGGTCGCTCGATTCAGGCCAAGGGCATCACGCCGGATGTCGTAGTTGAGGAAAGCGCCAATGGCACCGCCAGCTCGCGTATCCGCTTGCGTGAAGCCGATCTTGAGCACCATCTTGAAAATGGCGACAAGGACAAAGATGCGGCCAAGACTGCGGCGCAAGATAAGAAAGCTAAGCCTGCTGATACCAAGCCGGCAAGCGGTAGCAAGAAGATTGAAGATGATGAAGCCCCACCTGTCTTCGAATTCGGGGCAAAGAACGACTACCAGCTGAATCAGGCAGTCACTCTGCTCAAGGCCTGGCAAGTCATGAAGCGCTAAACACGGCTAAGGCCAGCAACGGGCACGTCCGCAAGGGCGTGCCCGTTTTGCTTCACGCGGCACCGTATTGGAATTATCACCATGAACGACGACCAGCTCATCCGTTATAGCCGGCACATTTTGTTGCCGGAAATTGATGTGGACGGCCAGGAGAAACTTCTTGCTGCCCGCGCCTTGATTATTGGGGCCGGCGGCCTGGGTTCGCCAGCTGCGCTCTACCTTGCGGCGGCGGGTGTGGGTACGATCGTGCTGGCGGATGGTGATACGGTCGACATGACCAATCTGCAGCGTCAGATTTTGCATCGTGCTGAGACTGTTGGACAAGCCAAAGTCCTTTCAGGACAACAAGCGTTAGCAAGCATGAACCCAGAATGCGTTGTCATTCCGCTTGAAGAACGGCTTGATCAGGCCCGTCTCGAAGAAGAAGTCGCCAAGGCCGATGTCGTGCTTGATTGTTGCGACAATTTCGCCACCCGCCATGCCGTTAATCGGGCCTGTGTGAAATTCAGAAAGCCACTCGTCTCTGGCGCCGCCATCCGTTTTGATGGTCAGATTTCAGTGTTTGATCCGCGTCGTGAAGACACCCCGTGTTACCACTGCCTATTCCCGGAAGGTGCGGATGTCGAAGAAGTGCGCTGCGCCGTCATGGGCGTGTTCGCGCCACTGACTGGCATTATCGGCACCATGCAGGCGGCCGAGGCCATGAAGTTGATCATCGGTTGCGGCACATCATTGGCAGGGCGCTTACTGCTGCTCGATGGCATGGCCATGCGCTGGCGCGAGGTACGCGTGCCGCGCGATCCTGGCTGCAGTGTCTGCGGTCAGTCACACTAAAATTACAACGCTGTAAAAACAAAAAGCCCGACCAGAGTCGGGCTTTTTTTCAGCATGGCGTTAAGCCATGCTTCGATTATTCGGCGGCGCGAATGTTCGAAGCTTGCTGACCCTTAGGGCCGGTAACGGTGTCGAAAGTCACGCGTTGGCCTTCCTTCAGGCTCTTGAATCCATTGGATTGGATTGCGGAGAAGTGAGCGAAGAGATCGTCGCCACCACCATCAGGGGTGATGAAACCGAAGCCCTTAGCGTCGTTGAACCACTTTACGATACCTGTTGCCATGTCTTGTCTATCCTAAAAAAATAAAAACAAAGAGGGAGACCCTCAGAGAGACTCAAGACGGCAATGCAGGGGGGACGTACCGAGGAACTACAGATACTTGCCAAGCAAAAAGCAGCACAACTTGAAAATCTCAAGTGTGACTATGCATGCGATTAAGTAGTTTGGCAAATACTTTTTGCGGGAAAACTTATCCGGGGAATCGAAAAAGTAATCCGCTACAACACACCCAAAGAATCAGTGGCGACGACGCGGTGCTGGACCGCTGCGACCTTCAATATGGCGGAACATGATGCGGCCCTTGCTGATGTCATAGGGCGAGAGCTCCAGCGAAACCTTATCGCCGGCAATAATACGGATGTGATGCTTGCGCATTTTGCCCGAGGTGTAGGCAACCAGCATATGGCCGTTGTCCAGTGTCACTCGATAGCGCGAATCCGGGAGAACCTCGGACACAACGCCATTCATTTCAATTAGTTCTTCCTTCGCCATGCAGATACCTCCGGGTAAACACACAAAGAAAAAGCCCGGCATGCGCCGGGCTTTTCCGGTGGGGCAGGAGTCACCGCGAGGGCGGTCTTACCCCGGGAATGCAGGCTAGGCCTGCAGACCACGTATTAGTCAGCAGCGCGGATGTTCGCGGCTTGCTGACCCTTCGGGCCGGTCGTGATGTCGAACGACACACGTTGACCTTCTTGCAGGGTCTTGAAACCTTGCGATTGGATTGCGGAGAAGTGAGCGAAAAGATCGTCACCACCGGCTTCCGGGGTAATGAAACCGAAACCCTTGGAATCATTGAACCACTTAACGGTACCTGTTGCCATGTCTTGTACTTCCTATTCAAAAAAACAAAGAGGGGCTGTTGCCCCGTGAGGGCGAAGGTCAAGACGGCGGGGTGATGAGGGGAGAAATACCGAGGACTACAGAGGTACAAACCAGACAACAACGACACTACTTGAAAATCGCAGACCGCACTATGCGCCCTATTTGCATATTTTGCAAACCTTTTCGAGAAATAGGCTGCAAGCCTTGAAAGACAAGGCTTGCAGCCATTTCAACGATGCCCGATTTCAATAAAAATCCGGGCTTTCAAGCGGACGAAGGTCAAATACCAAGACTTCCGCGTCGGTTCCATCTGCAACAACGACGGTCTCGACCTCACGCAATTTGAGGCCATCGCCCTCGGTCAGACGCACGCCATTCACCGTGACACTACCGCGGGCGACATGCACATAGGCATATCGATTAGTGCCCAATGTCAGCGTTTCCGTCTCGTCACCATCAAACAGTCCCGCATACACGCGCACGTCCTGATGCACACGGATACTGCCCTGCTCGCCCGTCGGTGTAATCACTGCCCGCAACTTGCCACGCTTCTCAGCGGCGGAAAAGTGTGACTGCTGATATTCCGGAGTCACACCCTTGGTATCCGGCACTAGCCAGATCTGCAGGAAATGCACGCCTTCGCTGGGTGAGTGGTTGTACTCGCTATGTGCAATTCCGGTGCCTGCGCTAATCATCTGCACGTCGCCCGGGCGAATCACGGAACCGGTTCCCATGGTGTCCTTATGCTCTAGGGCGCCTTCCAGTACGTAGGAAAAAATTTCCATGTCCTGATGCGGATGCATACCAAAGCCACGGCCAGGGGCCACGCGGTCATCGTTAATCACCAGCAGGTCAGAGAATCCGCGTTGCTTCGGGTCGTCGTAATGGGCGAACGAGAAGGTATGACGGGAACTCAACCAGCCGTGCTCGGCAATACCCCGCTCATTGGCACGGCGCAATTCTGTCTTGTTAATAGTGCTCATGCTGTTCTCCTTTACGTTGCCTCTCCCCGAGGGGAGAGGGAGTGTCATCTTTACTTCAAACTGCCTTACGGGCGCGGTAGGCATCCACACTCAGGGCGCCGCCGCCAAACGCTACGATCTGCAACAGGCCGCCAGCAATGGCGATGTTCTTGAAGAAGTGGATGAATTGGTTCTGGTCAGCCAGGTTGAAATGGAAACCAAACGCAGTCACCACACTAAATGCAGCAATCGCAGCAGCCACCAGACGGGTTTGGAAGCCCACGATCAGTGCGGCGGCCAAGACTACTTCGACAAACACAGCGCCGGCATAGGCCACTTCGGGGAAAGGCAGTCCAGCGGAGGCGATGTAGCCAATGGTTCCGGCCGGTGCCGACAACTTGCTGATGCCAGACAACAGGAAGATGGCTGCCAGCAGAACGCGCCCAGCGGTGGCAACGGTAGCGACGGCAGTGTTTTGATTGGTTTGTGTGCTCATGATGATTCCTTTCATATTGGGTTGAGGTTGTCGGTCACTGGTGTGTGTTCCATTGCCGCAACCGATGGACGAACCTTACTGTCGCCTCAAAATCCAATAAAGCACCTACAATGCGTTTAACTGTCAATCAATAAAGGACAATCGCGCGCGATGAATCAGCTCGAAGATATGCAGATATTCGTTGGAACCGTTGATGCGCAAAGCTTCACGGCGGCGGCCGACAAGCTCGGCCTGTCTAAGCAGTTCATTAGCCGGCGCATCATGGCGCTGGAAGAACGGCTGGGGGTGCGCCTGCTCAACCGCACCACGCGCAAACTGAGCATCACCGATGCCGGCCTCGCGTACTACGAGCGCGCCCACAAAATCATCGACGAGGTGCAGGAAGCCGAGCAGATGGTCAGCAACCGCAATGCCACCCCCCGCGGCACCTTGCGCCTCTCGGCACCCATGTCATTCGGCACCCTACATCTTGGGCCGGCCATTGCGCGCTTCATGGAGCAGTATCCAGAGGTGCGTATAGAACTCGATTTGAGCGATCGCTTTGTAGATATCGTCGGCGAAGGCTATGACATGGCCATCCGCATTGGTCACTTAGGCGACTCGTCACTCATCGCGCGGCAGATTGCGCCAGCGCAAATTGTCTCCTGCGCGAGTCCCGCGTATCTAAAGCAGCGCGGCACGCCACAAACACCGGCTGAGCTGAAGGACCACGACCTTCTGCTCTACGGCCATAACCGGAATGTCGAATGGACGTTCTGCGAACAAGGAAAACCGCTGCAAGTGCCAGTCAAGGGGCGCTTACGCGCCAACAACGGGGAGCTGGCATGCGCTGCGGCAATTGCAGGACTGGGGATCGTATTGCTACCGACCTTCATTGTCGGCAATGCACTGCGCGAAAAGAAACTTGTCACACTGCTGGATGCTTGGGCACCGCTACCGCTGACGATCTATGCGGTTTATCCGCAACACCGCCAGTCGTCGCTGGTAGTCAAAACGTTGGCCGATTTTCTACGCAATGCCTTCGGCAAGACCAACTTCTGAGGCAAGCAGCCTGCAGTGTTTTGGGCCTAATTGAGGCGCGATAGTCGCACCCACTCGATACGTACGCCGTGATCGGGGTCTGCAGTGATCAAGCGATCTTGGTTGAGTGCCACGATCTGCAATCGGGTCACAGGTACAGCATTGCGGCCGGCGGGGTCACTGAGCGGGCTGGCCTGTAGCGCCAGCAGCTCAAGCTCGTCGCGCAGCAAGGCCCAACGGCCACTGCCCGGGGCTTGGACCGCGGCAACAGGTGCACTGTTGCGGTTGTCGAGGATGTAGTCACCTTCACGTGTGAAGTGCAGCACGCCCTCGGCTGGCTTACCGGCCACCGGCGAGGCCATACGCCAGCTGCCGATGAGATGTTGCGCATAGTCGCGCGTGGGATTGTCAAAACAAGCGCTCAACCCGAAGGTTGCGACAAGCAATAGCAGCATACGCATGGCGTCTCCTTTCGCGTCCGATTTATGGCGTCAGCCCGATCATAGCGCAAGAAAAAGCGGTGTTTACGAGGCTGCCGGGTCTGCCCAGGGCTGCGCCTCCATCGACACAGCCTCACCGACATGCGCAAACCAAGCGTCCAAGCCGCCGGCCAATGGCCGGGCGCGCGAATAGCCATGGCGCTTCATGATGCGCGTCGCACGTGCGGCCGACGCATCGTTAGGACAACTGCAGTAAAAGACAATTTCCTGATCCATCGGTAGATCGGCGAAGGCATGCGGGATTGCCTCCAGCTCGACCGCCTGTGCGCCCGGAATACGGCGCGTATCAGCAGACATCACGCTGCCGGAGCGTACGTCCACGATCAATGGCGCGCGACCTGCTGCGATGCGGTCACTCAGCTCAATCACGTCCATCCGGTGAATGCGCACAAAGCGCAGCAAGCGCTGCCGCTCAAGCCAGCGGAAAACGATGTAGAGACCGAGCAAAGCGAGCAGCACCAACACAGCGATCGCACCGATTTGATTCAACGCCAGCAGCACAGCATCGACTTGCCGATGCAGCATGATGCCCACCGCAAGCGCGGCACCCGCCCACAGTGACGTACCCAGGGTATCGAAGAGAATGAAACGACCAGCTGGCAGACGCATGGCACCAGCCAGTGGCGAGGCAACCGAGGACAAGCCCGGAATAAAACGGGCCACTAGCAAGGCGGCGACACCCCAGCGTAAAAAGGTTTTCTCAGTACGACGTACGCAAGCATCTGGCGACAAGGTAATGCGGCACATCAACCCCAAGATACGCACACCAAAACGGCGACCCGCGAGATACCAGACAAAATTAGCCAGTCCCGATGCCAACAAGGCGAGGATCAGGATCGTTTGCCAAGTGAAATTCCCATCTACCGAAAGCGCCCCCGCGACCACCAGCGCAGGCACAGCCGGAATCGGGGCGCCCAGTTGCTCTAACAGCACATTGAAAAAGACCAATAGTGGTCCGTGCTGCTCAAACAAGTCGATCAGATGCTGCATGGCAGATTCGTTTCAGGGATTAGCGCTGTGGATTAGGCAACTTCACGGTGTGAGAAGGTTGCCTGATTGGCACCCTCCACCGGGCGCAGGTTCCAGCTGCGGGCGGTGAGCTCAATGATGTTCTGAATGGTAGCCATAGTGGGATCTCCCAGATTGAATATCTATTGAGCCACTGTAGCAAGGCGCTGGCCCAAAACAAAGATGCGCTTTTTGTTTTTTCTGTTCGCCTTCCACGAACAATTGGCCGTACTAATTCGCCGTACAACACCCAGCGCATAGGCATGTCCGCGCCTTGCCTGAAGTCAAAACGGCAACAATGAAAGAGGGTATATTGCAGAAGCGTCGGCATTACCTGATTGAAATAACTCGACATTCTTTGCCAACAACACGCGTGGCCTGCTGACAGGCCGTGTGGCACTGATTCACGGAAGCACCATGGGTATTCGCAACAAAATCGCTCTGACTGTCAGTTTGCTGTTCGGCGTTTTTCTTGCCGTCGCCGCAACGTTACTCATTCAGGCCAGCGAAGTTCGTATTCGCAACAGTGTCGTGGCGCAACAGACCGCCTTGATCAAGGCGCTGACTTATGGCTTTGATCAACAGATCATCGCGCGTCACAAGAACCTGATCAATGTCGCCGGGAGCATGCCACGCGAACTCATTCGAAGCCCTGAGAAGCTGCAAGCTTTTATTTCAGAACAAATCGTACTTCCGAAGTTGTTCACCAACGTATTGGTATACGACGCCGACGGGACTGTGCTCGCTGCCTATCCGAATCCAGAAAAGTATATTGGCAGCAAGCGGCTTGCCGGAATGGAGTATGTCCAGCACACCCTGACTCATCGCGAACCCTACATATCCAAGCTCTTTGTCAGCCCAGTATCAGGTGAGCCTCTCATTGTCATGACAGCACCTGTATTAGATGCCAACGGTAAATTGCTTGCGATGTTAGGGGGTAGTCAGTATGTGCTACGAGACAACCTGTTTTCCGGTTTTGCTAGCAATCCAATTGGTAAGACAGGCAGTATCCAGCTGTTAACACGTGATCGCGTCATCATCTCGCACACTGACAAGTCGAGACTCATGGAGACGCTTACTCCAGGTGCCAATCAAGGGATTGAAAAAACACTGGCTGATGGGTCGTTTGCCGGAGAAACGATCTCCAGTCGTGGCGTGCCCGTCCTGCTGACCATGC
Organism: uncultured Rhodocyclaceae bacterium; assembly: GCA_964499485.1. Lineage (GTDB taxonomy): Bacteria > Pseudomonadota > Gammaproteobacteria > Burkholderiales > Rhodocyclaceae. Next base: position 38,833 of record CAZCLF010000017.1, read on the forward strand.
AAACCATGCAAAGCACAGGCTGGCTCGCGGGAGCCACTCTTCCCCTTGCCGAGGCCTACGAGCCCATAACGGCGATGCATAAGCAAGGGCTAGAGCTTATTGTCATGCTTCTTCTTGTCCTGCCCCTGTTGGTTTGGCTGGTAACGGGGATTTTGAGTCGTCCGTTACTTGAGTTGCGCGACAGCATCCTGAAAATGGCCTCGCAACCCGACGCTGAAGCCCTGCTGGAAATCAAACGCAACGATGAAATAGGCCAGTTGGCTGCCGCATTCGACAACCTGACCACTGCGCGACAAAGTGCTGAGTTGTCGCTACGCCACCTAAATCGCGCCTTGCGCTTACTCAGTGACTGTAATCAAACGCTGATCCACGCTGAGAACGAGGAACATCTCCTGAATGATATTTGCCAACTGATTATCAAGACAGGAGGCTATCCCTTCGCTTGGGTGGCTTATGCCGATCCAGATGGAAGCATGAAGGCCATGGCCAAGTCAGAAGGACATGACGACTATCTGGCCCAACAAGTCTTCAATTGGAGAGCGGCGCATGACTGCCCAAATATTAGCGGTCAAGCCATTCTCGAAGGCAAAACACAGACCTGTAGCGTAGGAAATGTCACGGACAACCTAGCACCATGGCAAGCACTGGCACTTAAACATAACTTCTTCTCGGGCATTGCATTGCCTTTGAAAGATGAAACAGGCAATTTTGGTGTGCTTACCATCTATGCTGGCCGGATGGATCACTTCAGCGCAGACGAAGTTCTCCTCCTAGAGGAACTTGCAGCCGACCTGACCTTTGGCATTCAGACGCTGCGCGCACGCAAGGCCCATCTGGCAGCAGAAGAAGAGCTGGCCTTCCTAGCACACCACGACCCACTGACCCGCCTGCCTAATCGACTGCTACTGAGAGACCGCTTCGAACAAGCAGTCCTCATGATGCAGCGTACTCAGCTACGGATTGCCATGCTTTTTCTCGATCTAGACAACTTCAAAGAGGTTAATGACAGCCTTGGTCACGGGGTTGGCGACGAGCTACTCATTAGTGTTGTTCAACGACTTCAAGTCACGCTACGCGATGTAGACACCATCAGTCGCGAGGGGGGTGATGAGTTTGTCGTGCTGCTGACTGGTATCCAAAATATCAGCGACGTGAGCCGTATTGCCCAGAACATCCTCGACACCATGGCGCAGCCATTCGTTATCGGTGATCACGCCTTACATACCTCATGCAGCATCGGGATCAGCCTCTATCCGAATGATGGCGAGAATTTTGATGTTGTCCGCAAGAACGCAGATACTGCGCTGTACCGCGCAAAAGACAGTGGGCGGCGCAACTATCGTTTCTTCTCCGGGCAAATGAATATCGACGCGCAAATGCGAATGCAGATGCAAAACGATCTTCGGAAAGCACTACGCGATCACGAGTTCCTGCTCCACTTTCAGCCGCAAATCCGCTTGAACGACTCTCGTGTTGTCGGACTGGAGGCATTACTGCGCTGGCAAAAAGGGGAAACGCTGGTGCCGCCCAATGACTTTATCCCGGCAGCAGAACACAGCGGGCTAATCGTGCCGATTGGTGAATGGGTGCTCAATACCGCCTGCCATCAGGCGGCTCAGTGGCAACAACAGGGACAGCAGGAGCTGGTTGTGGCGGTGAACCTCTCGTCGCTTCAGTTCAAGCACGGCAATATCATCGATACGGTGAATGCGGCACTCAAGAGCTCAGGCTTGCCGCCCCATCTTCTTGAGCTTGAGCTCACCGAATCGATCCTGCTGCAGGATGTATCGGCCGCGATGAAAATCCTTCGCGACCTCCATAATATTGGAGTCAAGTTATCGATTGATGATTTTGGTACCGGCTATTCATCGCTGAGCTATCTCAAGCGACTATCAGTCGACAAGCTAAAGGTTGATCAATCCTTCGTACGCGACATTGCCATCGATAAGGACGATGCCGCCATAGTCACCGCCATCATTCAACTCGGACATACGCTGAATCTCGAAGTCATTGCAGAGGGCGTGGAAACAGATGAGCAGTTGGCCTTCCTCAAGCAAACTGGGTGCGATGAAGTCCAGGGCTACCTGTTTAGCCGTCCATTGCCTGCAACAGAGATACCGAGCTTACTCGCCCACCTGCAAAGGTAATGGGGCAGTTTCTCCAAAGTGCGCCTCAAACTCTGCCTGAGGCATAGGACGGCCGAACAGATACCCCTGTCCGTAGCGACACCCCTCTACCCTGAAGAAATCCCATTGCGCTTCGGTTTCGATCCCCTCCGCCACCACCTCAAGATTCAGTGCATTGCCCAAAGCAATAATGGCTCGACAAATCGCTGCATCATTTGGGTCATCTAGCGCTGCACGGGCGAATGATTGATCGATCTTGACCTGGTTGAATGGCAATCGCTTGAGATAGCTCAGCGAAGAGTAGCCCGTCCCAAAGTCGTCAAGCGAGAAGCGCACACCAATCGAACGCAGCGAGTTGATGCGCGAAATGATTTCATCGATGCGATCAACCAACATGGTCTCCGTCACCTCCAACTTCAACAGCGATGGAGTGACGTCATAAAACGACAGGAGCTCCTCCACCTCCTCAACGAAGGTAGGCAAACCGATCTGCTTGGCACTGACATTCACGGAGATCGTCACCTGACCAAGGATTGGGTGCTTGTGCCACGACTCTAGACAGCGGCACGCTTCACGCATGACCCAATGCCCGATAGGCAGAATCAGCGATGTTTCCTCGGCTAAAGGAATAAATTCGGCAGGGGAAACAAACCCACGACGGGGCGAGTTCCAACGAATCAACGCCTCCGCTCCCACCAAACGCCCGTCCCGATCGAACTGTGGCTGGTAATTGAGGGTGAACTCTTCATGGATGATCGCCTGTTTGAGATCCAACTCAAGTTCGAGCCGTGCTGCGATGCTGGCCTGCATTTCCGGGTCAAAGAAGCACACGCTGCTGCGGCCATTCGCTTTGGCCTGATACATGGCCAGATCAGCGCGGCGCAATAATTCATCGCTACTCAAGGACTGTCCATTGAACAATGCAATTCCGATGCTACTGGTACCAATGTACTTATGCCCACCCAGATCGTATTCACGTGAGAGCTGCTCAGCCATCTTTTCTGCGACATGCTGAGCCTGAGCTGCTGCATCGGCCTCTGACGGCCCTAGCTGCTCCAGCAGAACCACAAACTCATCTCCACCCAGTCGGGCTACCGTATCGTATTCGCGCACAACACGACGCAAGCGCTCGGCAATTTCAATTAGAAGTAAATCGCCGACCTGATGACCCAACGTGTCGTTCAGCGTCTTGAACTTATCGATATCAAGAAACAACAGCGCTTGATATGTTCCATTGCGCTCACTGACTGCCATGCTTTGGCGCAATCGATCCAAGAACAGCCGTCGATTTGGCAAACCGGTGAGCATGTCAGAAAACGCAAGCTGCTCGATCTGGGCTTGTGCATGATTGCGTTCCGTAATATCGCGTGACAAGACAATGAACGTCGACTGATCATTCCGATGATCCTGCTTGCGTGCGATCGAAAGCTCAAACCAGAGTTCACCTGCTGGAACCTTGATATGGATTTGCGAGCCGTAGGCATAACCCGTTTCATTGGCCTCATTAATTGCAGCCATCATGGTTTCGGCGGCCTCTTTAGGCAAAATCTCCGACACCTTGCGACCGATAAACGACTCTGGCGGCATCGCCAGCAAATCAGTATTCGTGGCTCGGCAATCGAGGTAACGCCCGTCCACATCCAACTCAAACAGTAAATCAGGAATCGCTCTGATAATTGCCGTCAAATGCTCATGGGATGCCTGCTGCTCCTCCAGCGAGACCACTTGGAAGCGTGCAAACATATAGCGTCGCACGCTATGTCCCAGAATCAGGCTGCCAATGGCCAACAAGGCAATAAAGGCCAAGCCGAGCTGACACTCTCGCCACCATGGCGCAAGATAGTCGGCCTCCGCCAGACCGACGATGACATACATCGGGTAATGCGAAATTTTTCGTAAGGCCAACGAACGCATGTAGCCATCGAAAGGGCTGCGTGATCGATAGGAGGCTTCGGATTTTCTGGCCTCGAGTGCTGCGATGGTGCCCGGAGAAGACACATAGAGCACCTGCTCGTCACCTGTCGTGGGAAACGGTGGATAACGAATAACGATACGGCGCTCTTCGTCAAACAAGGTAATGATGCCGTGCTCACCAAGCTTGATCGACGCAAATAACTCTTCGATACGCGGCGTCGCTGTATTTACATACACGATGCCGTCAAACTCACCGTCACGGGTGGTCAGCGGTAATGAGATCGTGAATAATCGCTCGCCGGTGACGCGCGATGTGACCGGCAAACCAAATGTGAGCTGCTGGCTATCACGCACCCGTTTGAAATACTCACGGTTGCTGATGTTCGACGGGCGTTTGGGGTTAACGCTCTCGCCGTAGATGATGTTGCCGTGGCGATCAGCGCCCCGAACAGATAACGCATTGGGTAAGCGTTGGCGCAAACCTTGCAGATAAATACTGAATCGTTGCTCGCTGAACTGCCCGCTTTCGTGGAGATTGCGGTACTCAGTGACTGCGCTATGCAGGGCGAGTTCGCTTTCCTGAAAATGCGCACCCAAGAACCGTTCTAGGCTGATCGCCGTATTTACTGCGGTATCGGCAGCCGCCTCGTGGTAACGCTCATAGCTTTGTCTGAGCAGCCACATCACAAAAACCGTGGCGAGACACAACAGGCCGATAGCAGCGGCCACGAGTAAACGATTGGTCTTGCGTAGTGTTGCGGGACTGCTGTCTTTCACGCCACCCCCAATACAAACGTCTTGTGTTCTGCGATCAGCCTAATTTGTGCCAGCGGCTGTGCTTTGATCGATTGTCTTATTTATCCACCACAAACACAAACACTTACAGATTTTCACTTTTCCCGGCGTCGCTGCCCTACCACAGCGGGCTTGCTTGGCAAGCCCAATGCCGCGCGTGACAGATCATCCGCCGCTTGATTGCGATGCCGCGGCACCCAGCTCAACTGCACATCATCAAACGTAGCGATCAACGCTTGGGCGCGCTCCACCAACAAGCGTATGCGCTCGATCACGGTGCTGTCTGTGCGGTTGACGTAGCGCACGGCAACATCGCTATCCCCACGTATCTGCACACACCGTGCACCGGCCTCATGTGCGAGCAAAAGTACTGCACAAAGGGCATGCAACTCGGCCTCGTTGTTGCACCCACTCTCGCGTGGCATAAGTGACTGCAGTTGCCGCTGCCCATTGGGTGCCTGCAATACGATGCCAATACCCATACGCCCCGGATTTGGAAACGCGGAGCCGTCAAACCATGCCTGCCAGTACTCTGGCGCAGGCAGGATCCCGCCAACCGAAGTATCAGGCGACGTCATTCATACGCGCTGTCAGCCACTCACCAATGGCTAGCACCTCTTCCAGGCACAAGGTATGCGGCATCGGCCAGGTATGCCACTCAACGCGGTCATTGAGGGTGAGCGCCAAATCACGGGCAGCTTCGCCAAGTGAGATCGGCAGGACATCATCATAGTCACCGTGCGCTGCAAAAATTGGTGTGTGGCGATTGGCTTCCTTGAAGTTCTGCTCAACCCATATCGGGGTTGGAATGTAGCCGGACATAGCAATCATGCCACCGAGTGTTTCGGGGTATGTCAGGCCGACGGTATACGCCATGGCGCCGCCTTGTGAGAAGCCCGCCAACACAATGCGATTGTTCGGAATCCCGCGTGCATTTTCCTGCTTGATTAAGCCTTGGATCAGCGCAACTGATGCAACAACAGTGTCTGAGTTGACATCGCGCTTGCCCCCGGCCATCGACAGAATGTCAAACCAAGCGCGCATCACATACCCGTTATTGCATGTCACTGGCATCGTTGGCGCATGCGGGAAGATAAAGCGCACTGCAGCGGTGGCAGGCAGCTTGAGTTCAGGGATGATCGGTGGGAAATCATTACCGTCTGCACCTAAGCCATGCATCCAAATTACCGAGAGTGTCGGGTTGGGGGCTGTTTCTATTTCAATCGGTGGCTCAAGCGTCAGCGGTGTCGAAGGATTACTCATTCCAGCTCCAGAAAATCTAATCAATTGGGTGAATCAAAAATCAGCGCGTATCTTCGTCCCATAACGCCGCCCAGCCCTCATGGCCGAGATTTTGCAGGGTGTTGATATTGCGCTCGTAAATATCCGCCGCGTCAGGAAAGGCCGCAACCGCGCGATCAATACTTGCCTCGCGCAGCAAATGCAAGATGGGATACGGTGAGCGATTACTGTAGTTCTCGATGTCATCGCTATCGGATCCTGCGAACTCGAACTTCGGATGAAAACTTGCAATTTGGATGATGCCTTCAAACGCCATCCGCTTCAGAAGTGCATCTGCTTCCGGCAAGAAAAAGAAGAAATCCAAAAACTCATCGAAAAGCGCGGGGGCTATCAGCAGAGTAGTATCAATCTCCTGAGCGTCGGTCGCGTTAAGCAGGGCAAGCTCGTGCTCGAGCACATTGAGCAATGCATCAGGCGTCTGCGCCCAGCTCACCACATAACGAATCTGGCGCTTCACGTGTACCGCTTTGGCAAAAGGGCACAAATTCAGCCCGATCACCGCACGCTCAAGCCATTGCTGGGTGGCGGCAAGCACGCCATCTGTATCCATTGCTGCTTCAGTCGGCATCGGCACTGACCACTTGATTACGCCCACGCTCCTTTGCTGTGTAGAGGGCGCGATCTGCCTCTTCAATCAAAGCGGGGATGGACTGACCATGCTCAATCGTGGCCACACCAATACTCACGGTAATCTGCCGATACATCCATTCATCCCGCTCAATCGCACGACGCAAGCGCTCAGCCAGACCCAATGCACCCTGATGATCCGTATCCGGAAGAATCACGCCAAACTCTTCACCGCCATAGCGGGCGGCCAGATCGTAGTTACGCACGGTGTACTGAATGATCCGTGCCACATCTTCCAGCACATCATCTCCAGCTTGATGACCAAAGCTATCGTTGTAGCCCTTGAAGTGATCGACATCAACCAGCAGTAGCGAGAAAGGATTCTTGCTGCGCATGCTGCGGTGGTGCTCATCAATCATGCGTTCATCAAAAGCACGACGATTGCGCAAACCTGTCAGGCCATCGGTCGTGCTTAAGGTTTCTAGTTCATTCACAAGCCGGCGCATTTCGAGTAACGCAATCACCTGTCTCGATAGCGCCTCCAAACCCCGCAGCTGGACTTCATTCAGCTCTCGTGGCACGCGGTCCACCACGCACACGGTCCCGACAGCCTCACCTGAAGGCGACACCAGCGGCGTGCCAGCGTAAAACCGAACCCGTGCTTCGCCAGTCACCACCGGATTGTCAGAAAACCGGGGGTCCTTGGTGGCGTCAGGGATCACCAAGGTTTTTTCGGGCTCCAGAATCGCGTGCCCACAGAAACCCACATCACGTGGTGACTCTTTCGCATCCGTACCAAAACCGGATTTGAACCACTGGCGGTCACTATCCACGAAGGTAATCAATGCAACTGGCGTCTCACAGATATGTGCCGCAAGCATGGTGATATCGTCGTAGGACTGCTCGCCCAGCGTGTCCAAAATCGCATAGCGTCGCAACACACTCAGGCGTAGGGGCTCGGTCTTTGGGATAGCAACGGGCATGTGACTTCCTCGGGGTCGCTGCGCTCGATGCCGGCGCAGTAGCTCAATACCTAGATGTTACACATCCATGACGCCCAAATAGACAAAATCCGCATCACTGCGCATTTCCGGGGCACTAATCAACCTTGATTGCAGTCATTGGCCTTGCTTTAAACAGCTCGTTACAACCTCATGTCCACATTGCGTCGGATGCCTTGCATACTGAGCCCCACTTCAGCCCGGAGCCTGCCATGCCCTCATTGTGTTCACCCACACGATGCTCTCGCCCCGCCCGCCTCGCCACCGCCTTGCTTGCGCTCAGCACGCTTGCGCTCCAACCCGCCAGTGCGGAAGATGGTCGTGCCCGCATCACTCAGCCCGGCGACTATCGCTACACCATTCAATACGGTGGCGAGACCCGCTTATACCGGCTACATGTCCCTCCCAGCTATCGACCCGGCATTCCAGTCCCGCTGTTGTTTGCCCTTCACGGAGGCGGCGGCAACATGGACTATCAGGCCGACGACAGTCGCTACGGCCAGATCACCTCGTCCGAGAAAAACGGCCACATCGTGGTCTTCCCCAATGGTAGCAGCCGCTTTGACAGCGGCAAGCTCGCCACATGGAATGCGGGCAAATGCTGCGGGCAGGCACGCGACAAGCAGGTGGACGATGTCGGCTTTATCCGCCAGATCCTTGCCAACCTCAACCGCCAGCTCGACATTGATCCCAAGCGCATCTACGCCACCGGCATGTCCAACGGCGGCATGATGGCCTATCGCCTCGCCTGCGAAATGCCGGACGTGTTTGCTGCCATCGCCCCGGTTGCGGGCACAGACAATACGGTGACATGTACTCCCACGCGTCCCATCTCCGTCCTGCATATCCATGCCCGTAACGATGAGCGCGTTCTCTACGAGGGGGGCGCAGGTTTTGCAAAGCGATCACAAGAAGCTGTCACCGACTTCAAGTCGGTCCCTGCCAGCCTCACCCAATGGCTTGCGCACAACAGTTGTGCCCCCAATCCGCAGCGCGTCATAGACGTCGCTGGTGCTTACTGCGACCGTTATTCTTCATGCAAGAACGGCAGCGAGGTCCAGCTATGCGTCACTGAGACGGGCGGCCACTCCTGGCCCGGCGGCAAGAAAGCGCGCGCCAAGGAAGGCCCCTCGCAAGCCATCTCCGCCAATGAGGTCATGTGGGAGTTCTTCAAGCGCCACTAAGATCGGACTCTCACCATTCGCACCAAACAAAACGGGAGCCACAGCTCCCGTTTTGTGAAGACCGCAAACTGTAGCGGCTACACCTTGCGCAGAAACTCGGCCTTGAGCATGAAGTTGCCGGCGTCCATCTTGCAATCCACTTCGTGATCTCCACCCACGAGCCGAATGCTCTTCACCTTGGTGCCGACCTTCAGCGTGATCGACGAGCCCTTAACCTTCAAGTCTTTGATCAACACCACCGCATCGCCATTCGCCAGCATATTGCCATTGGCATCGCGCACCACCACATCGGCCTCTTCCTCAACCGCGGCAGCGGCCTGCGGCCACTCAAAGCCACAATCGGCGCAGACAAAGTTGTCGCCATCGGGGTAAGTGTTTTCAAGGGTGCATTGCGGGCAGGCGGTGACGGTAGACATGATCGAGAGGAACAGCAGCAGTTGAATGAGGCGCCGAGTATAGGCGCTCAGGAAACAATTTCCTTGATATGAAACAGGTGAAACCGCCTTTGTCAGATTGCGTGGCAGAATCGATGTGACTCATCACCCTAGGTGACCCACCATGGAAGTCTCACTGTCCGATTACCTAACGCCGCTGGTGGCCGCCCTCAAAGAACGCGACATTCACACCGCTGCACACAGCAACCGTACCTCTAGTCTCGCCATCGAATTAGGTACGCAATGCGGATTATCCGAGCCTGAACTTTCTGTGCTCTGCGTGGCTGCACGCATTCATGACATCGGCAAGATAGGCATCCCCGATCATGTGCTGCACAAACCGGGCAAGCTGGATGAGGACGAATGGGCCCTCATGCAAACTCACAGCGAACGCGGTTACGGCATCCTGCGCTCTGCCGGGCTGAGCGGCATGGAAGAAATTGCCCATGCCGTGCGCCATCATCATGAAGCGTTTGATGGCACCGGCTATCCCTCCTGTCTGGCGGGTGAGGACATTCCGCTGCTCTCGCGCATGATTTCGCTGGTCGATAGTTACGATGCGATGGCAGAAATCCGCCCTTACCATGGCGCCAAATCGCATCAGGACATCATGCGCATCATGCATGGCGAAAATGTGGGTAAATACGACCCCTACCTGCTTGGCAAATTTAGCCAGCTGATTGAAAACAGCCTTTTTAAAGTGAACTAAGCACCTCATGGCCAGCTATATCGAAGACGCACTGATTCAAGACGAACGCATTCTCTACACCGGGCGTATCAGCCTCTGGCCCATGTGGTGGCTCTTATTGATTGGCGTATTGCTACTGCCTGCATTCGGGCTGGGGCTAATCTTTCTGGCAGCGGCGTACATCAAGTACAAGACCACCGAACTCGCCATCACCAACAAACGCGTCATCGCCAAGTTCGGCTTCATCAGCCGCCGCACCGTCGAGATCAACATCAGCAAGGTAGAGAGCATTCAGGTTGACCAAAGCGTGCTCGGCCGCATCTTCGATTTCGGCACCCTGCTCATCGCTGGTACGGGGGTCTCACAGGCGCCGATTCTTGGCATTTCAAAGCCGATGGAATTTCGGAAGGCGTTTATGGAAGCGCAGGATCAAGCGCAGCAAAACCTATGATTAGCATCGACAAGTTCGAGGGCCGCAAAGGCATTAAATACTTTGGGCAATTTAAGCTAAACGAGCCAGTCGAAATTGACCAAGATGTTTTCATCGTTCCTGCAGGATGGGACTGGATAGATTTTGGCAATGGATTAAGCGGAAGGGCATGCGTATCGTATTTTGTAGGGCCGGAGTCTTGGAGCGACTCTGAGAATTTAGATCGATTCCGTGACTGGGTAATTTTCGATTGTTTTGTGATGTGGAACCCATATGGCATATCTCTTTATGACAAAGGGAAACTACCAATAGAACCAGTTAGACACAATGCATACAACAATGGCCCAGTTGGAAAAGAGGATGCTGACTACACCATTGATAGTGCGGATATTTGTTGCACTCTGGTCCAAGAATTTGAACGACCAACCCATATACCTAAAACTTCATACCCAGAGCTATACGCTATGTATAGAGGGATGGGCAGAGCAAAGAAGGAAATGATCGAATGGGCAGTATCAACACCACCAAGCCCTGTTCAACCTAACGCTTTTTTTGGGTCCTATTGGAGCATTCTCCATAAAGCTATTTTGATTGATAGCATTGTTGGGCCACCGCCTACATGCTCCGAGAAAACTGAAACATGCCAGAAATGCGGAAGGCCGCCACAAGACCATCATGCTATGTCGCGGAAGGACTGGCTAAAACACTTTTTAATCGATCGCATTAAAGATGAAGCTATAGCCGAAGAAGCCTCATCAACCATTACTGCTGCTCTACAGATTCGTAATCCCATGTCTCATGGGCCGCACTTTGATAGATCCACTCGCCCAAGCATGGCGACTCACTTTGAAACACGTACTTACAGTCATTTGGATGCAATCAAAGCATTTAAAAGTGATAGCCATGCATTAGGTGCCTTAAACGCAATGCTGTACCGGTTAGCCCATTCTCTTGCAGTGTCAGAAGCCTTTGAGGTTTCCTACTTTCGTCCGGCAGAAGCACTCAAGGTTGTATCTTTTAGAGCTCAGTCAGCTGAAAATCTTGCAGGTTCCTAGCTCACCAACGTCAGCCTCACATCAATATTCCCCCGCGTCGCATTCGAGTACGGGCAAACGATATGGGCCTTATCAATTAGGGCCTGTGCAGCCGCCTTGTCCATGC
>CAZCLF010000018.1:0-49615 GCA_964499485.1 uncultured Rhodocyclaceae bacterium
TCCGCGATACCGCAGCCACAGGTGGCGATGTAAAACTCTCCGGATTGCGTGGCTACTGCGGCTAGCGCACAGGGCTCAATGCTAACGCCATCGAAAGCAGTGGTTTTAATCCCATCAACTAGCAGCTGAAGCTCGATACAGCCGCGTTCGTCGGTGGCGTCTGGCGCATTGGTCGTTTCAGATACGCGGATCTCGATAGTGTTCATGTGTGCCCCTTTCGTGGGTGTAGGCACATGGTGAATGAACAGAGGCTCACCATGTGAGCCTTTTCGGGTTTAGATTTGCTTTATCCAGCCTAGTCCTTGTGGCTGCCTGTTTGGAGTATGCGTACATGGAAAATCATCTAGTCATTGCGCTTAAAGAGTTTCGCTCTGCAATCAGCAAGTTCAAGCGCCGTGGCGGCGTTGCTTCTACTGCTCGCCTGGCTTATGAGCACGGGGTGCTGATTATTGAGTCTGGTGAGTTGGTTGTAACGGTACGAGCTGAAGGTGAGTGGCATGGGCAAGCGTTTTTCAGTGGCGACGTTCTTAAGGCTTTATTGGCTGTGCCATTGACCGTTGATCCGGTCTATGTCGCCTATGCCGATGACCGCTTAAAACTGGGGTCACTGGCCATTCCTTGCCGATGGCAGGTGCTTAGCCAATCTTTTGTCGAGAGGGTTATTGAGCCCGGGTGTATTGATTTACTGGCAATGGATAGGTCGCTGCCTCGTATTGAGGTGCTCGGAGAGTTGGCGAAAAAGATTCGGGGCGTGAAAACACAGATGCACCGATCTGTTGCTAAAGCTCAAAAGGCGTTAGACGACTTCGAAATTACCGAAGCCGAGTTGTATGGCCTTATCGAGGCCAAGGTTCAGGCAAGGCTTCAAGAAATGCCCTCAACTGATAGGACACGCGATGGCAGCCTTTGAAACCAATCTAGTGGCCATTAACTGGCACGAAGGGGCGTACTCCGTTGTGTCCCAGATCATCGCTCATGTTGATTCGAGGGCACTTGAGCGCGATGGGCTGCTCCATGATGCTTCGTCCGATGTCGGCTACATCGACAAAGCGGCGGTTGTGCAACGCCTACAGTTCGAGAAGTACTTGCTGTCTGAGGCAAACCCCTGGCACAGGGCTGCTCGTGAGTGGTACGACGCTTTGCCTAGGTGGGTGATGTTTATTCTGGTCCACCAGGCCGAGTGGGAGAGCGGTTTGAGCAACTAAAGGTAGGGCGCACTTGAATCATGGGGGGCTGGCTAGCCAGGACAAGTCGTTCAAAATGGACGGGAGCAAGCACTACTTCTAGTTACTTCTAATGTATCCTCTTGTACTCTGTTGACAAAAAGCCTTGAGGATACCCATGCCGGATAACCATGCGGACGACGCAGTTCTGACGGTTGCAGAAGTCGCTGAGTATCTCAAGGTCAACGAGCGCACTGTTTATCGGCTGGCCAATTCCAAGCAAATTCCCGCATTTAAGGTGGGCAGCGCCTGGCGATTTAAACGTGCCGAGCTGGAGGCATGGATACATGCCCAGAGCCAGACGGGAGACGCGGCAGAGTGATCACCGCGTACCACGCCAAGTACTACGCCAACGAGCTCACCCGGCGCAATAGCGCCAACGGGGTGGATCGTCTGTCGCAGTCGCTTTTTGATGCCAGTGTCGACCTGAACCCACATCAGATTGAGGCCGCGCTCTTTGCCCTGCGCAATCCTCTCCAGCAGGGCGTCATGCTGGCCGACGAAGTGGGCCTGGGCAAGACCATCGAGGCTGCGCTTGTGCTCTGCCAGTACTGGGCCGAGCGGCGCAGGCGGTTGATCATCATCTGCCCGGCTAGTTTGCGCAAACAATGGGCGCAAGAGCTGCACGACAAGTTTGCCGTACCTAGCATTGTTGTCGATGCCGTTTTGATGCGCAATCAAAAGGCCGGTAATGCGCTGGCCACTTTGCAAGCTGTCACCGGCAAGCAAGTGCTGATCATGTCCTACCAGTTTGCTGCCAAACTGGAGGCAGAGTTGCGGGCCATTGCCTGGGATATCGTCGTCATCGACGAAGCCCACAAGCTACGCAATGCCCATCGCGCCAGCAATCGTATCGGCCAAGCCCTACGCCGGGCCTTGGATGGCCGCAAGAAGCTGTTGCTGACAGCCACGCCCTTGCAGAACACGCTCATGGAGCTGTACGGCCTGTCCACGCTGATTGATGAGCATCTCTTTGGCGACGAAACGGCCTTCCGCAAGCAGTACATGAACAATGGGGCTGGCCTAGACGAGTTGCGCACCCGCTTGGCTACGTTCACGAAGCGCACTCTGCGCCGTGACGTGCTGGAGTACGTCAAATACACCGAACGCAAAGCGCTCACTCAGCCGTTCAATCCGACGAATGACGAGCAGTCGCTGTACGACCGCATTTCTACCTTCCTTCAGCGCGAAGACTCTTATGCCCTGCCCAAGCAGCAGCGCCACCTTACTGCGCTGATTCTGCGCAAGTTGCTTGCCTCCAGCTCGCATGCCGTTACCGCCACACTGGAGACGATCCGCGCCCGCTTGCAGCGCATGCTCGATGAGGCCAAACCCGACGATGGCCAAGGCCTGATCGAGAAGCTCATCGAAGACGATGACATTGAAACCGATTACCTCGAAGAGCAAAGCACTGAAGACGAAGAGGCGGAATCAAGTTTCACGGATAACAACCCCGACAAACTTGATCTAAAGGCAATCAGCGCCGAAATCGCGGAGATATCGGCGTTTATAGAGGCCGCCAATGCGCTGAAGACCGACACCAAGGCCCAAGCCCTGCTCAAGGGTCTAGAAGTGGGCTTCGCCAAAATGGCCGAGCTTCATGCGCCGCGCAAAGCAATCATATTCACCGAGTCCAAGCGGACTCAGGAATATTTGCATCGCTTTCTTTCGACGCACGGCTACAAAGGAAAACTTGTTCTTTTCAGTGGGACAAACAACCACGAAGACTCCACCGCCATTTATCAGGCGTGGCTTGAGGAGTTCAAGGGGACAGATAAGGTAACCGGCTCACCGCAGGTCGACCGCAGAACCGCCCTGATCGACCACTTCCGCAAAGACAACGGCACCGGCGCCGAAATCATGATTGCTACCGAGGCAGCAGCCGAAGGCGTCAATCTTCAATTCTGCGCCTTGATCATCAACTACGACCTGCCCTGGAACCCCCAGCGCGTAGAGCAACGCATTGGACGTTGCCACCGCTATGGGCAAAAGTTCGATGTCGTGGTGATCAATTTCCTCAACACGCGCAATCAGGCCGACGAGCGGGTGCTGGAACTGCTCACCGAAAAATTCAATCTTTTCTCGGGTGTCTTTGGTGCGTCGGACGAAGTGCTGGGCCGTATTGAAAGCGGCTTTGACTTTGAAAAACGCATTCTTCAAATCTACGATACCTGCCGCCGACCGGAAGACATTGAAAACGCCTTCAATGATTTGCAGGCAGAACTCGAAGAGTCTATCAACAGCCGAATCAAAGACACCCAAACACAGTTGCTGGAAAACTTTGACGAGGATGTTCACGACAAGCTCAAGCTTCGGCTCGACGAAGCCGAGGCGCGGCTGGACAAGCTGGGCCGCTGGTTCTGGGGGCTTACGCACTACGCACTCGCAGAGCATGCCAAGTTTGATGAACAGTCCTACGCGTTCTCGCTAAGCCAAGCTCCAGCTAAAACTGAGGCACCGATCCCCACAGGCCGCTACCAGCTGATTCGTGGTGGGGCACAGCCCGACATGCTGGCGCATGCGTATCGACTCAATCACCCCTTGGCCGAGTGGGCAATCAACCGCAGCTTGGTGACGGATACCCCGCCTGCAGCAATTACCTTCAACTACGCCAAGCACGGCAGCCGTATCTCCATTGCCGAGCAGCTATGGGGCAAGTCTGGCTGGATCACGCTGGTTCGCCTGAGCATTACCGCTTACGAAACTACTGAAGCGCTGCTCTTTTCTGGGCTAACGGATGATGGCCAAACGCTGGATCAAGAAGCCTGCGAAAAGCTCTTTTCCATTCAAGCTAGCGGCAAGCCATTGCCGGCATCAGAGGCACCGCCTGCTGCACTGGCAGCCAACAGCCAACGGCTTATCCAAAGCACCATTGCCAAGGCGCTGGAGGACAACGAGCGGCTGTTCAATGAAGAGCGGGATAAGCTCGAAAAATGGGCCGACGATAAGTTGCTTGCCGCCGAAGAGCAGCTGCGTAATACCAAGGCCCGCATTGCCCAGCTCAAGCGCGACGCACGAAAGGCCGCCACTACCCGTTTCATCAATGTTCGTGTTGATTGATGAAAGTGCTTTGTCCAAAAGTGCTGCCATAAGAGATGTGACCTGTGAGCATGCGAAATTCAATCGATTAAAAAATAGCCAAGATGAGCATCGAGAGTTTCTGGCTGAACATCGAATTTGGAAGCGAAATGTCAAATCACTAGAGAAACAACTCGATAAGTTGGATGTCAAGCCTGATCCAAAAATTGATCGGATTGCTTTAGAGGCTGCATATAAAAATGCCTTAATGATGGAGCCTGTAGAGACCAAGAGTGCCGCCAATTTCATTCTCAAAGACACATCAGGACCAATGCTTGCCAAACGTCTTGGGGAAGGCGCGCCATCGACGGCGTACTCAGCCGCTTCGAGCTTCCGCAGGGCGACGGCGTGCCGCTGGTCGGCGACGACTGCGCGGTGATTCCGCGCGCAGACGGCAATCTGCTCTTCGCCATCGAGGGTTTCATGAACGAGTTCGTGGCTGCCGATCCGTGGTTCGCCGGCTGGTGCGGCGTCATGGTCAACGTCAGCGACATCGCTGCCATGGGCGGGCGTCCGATTGCCGTGGTCGATGCGCTGTGGAGCGACGGCCAGGATAAAGCTAAGCCGGTCATCGACGGCATGAAGGCTGCATCGCAGGCCTTCGGTGTTCCCATCGTCGGCGGCCACAGCAATACGCGTGCGCAACAGCAGCTCGCCGTCGCCGTGCTCGGTCAGGCCGATGCCCTGCTCAGCAGCTTTACCGCAACGCCGGGCGATGTGCTGATCGCCGCAATTGACCTGCGCGGCCAGTACCGCGCGCCCTTCGACAATTGGAATGCTGCCACCGATGCACCCGGCGAACGCTTGCGGGACGACATCGCGCTCTTGCCGCAGATCGCCGCCGACGGACTGGCGCATGCCGCCAAGGACATCAGCCAGGCCGGCTTACTCGGTACGGCGCTGATGTTGCTGGAATGTTCCGGCGTCGGCGCGCATATCGATCTCGGCCGCATTCCCAAGCCGGCAGAGGTGCCGATGCAACGCTGGCTGCGTTCCTTCCCCAGCTTCGGTTATCTGCTGGCCTGCAAGCCCGAGCAAGTTGAGGCGCTGACTGCGCGCTTTGCCGGTCGGGGCATCGCCGCTGCCGGCATCGGCGAGATCAATGCCAGCGGATGCCTGAGCCTGAACTCGGGTGCTGAACATGGCGTGTTCTGGGATCTCGATCACGAAGCGCTGATGGGCGTGCGTCCGCCAGCGCTTCAAGGACAATCCCATGCGTGAATATCTGCGCATTGCGCTGCTCACCCACTCGGTAAATCCGCGCGGTGGCGTGGTGCATTGCATCGAGCTTGGCGAAGCGCTGATGCGGCAGGGACACGATGTAACCCTGCTGGCGCCGACCAAGCCGGGGCAGCAACTGTTCCGCGCTACGTGCTGCAAGACAGCGCTTATCGTAGATGAAAGCAGCAAGGAACGCAGCCTGCTCGGGCTGGTGCAGGAGCGCATGGCCACGTTTGAACGCTGGCTGTCGCAGCCGGGCCATGCCGACTTCGATGTCTTCCACGCGCACGACGGTATCGGCGCCAATGCCCTGCTCAATTTACGCACGCGCGGCCTGATTCCGTATTACGTGCGCACCGTTCACCACTTGGACAGCTACGGCGATACAGCCGTGGATGCACTGGAACAGCGCGCCATTGTGAATGCGGATCGTCTGCTGACGGTCAGCCCGAGCTGGAACGAAGTGCTGAGCCGGAAACTTGGCGTACAGGCC
Source organism: uncultured Rhodocyclaceae bacterium (assembly GCA_964499485.1). Lineage (GTDB taxonomy): Bacteria > Pseudomonadota > Gammaproteobacteria > Burkholderiales > Rhodocyclaceae. The sequence goes on from CAZCLF010000018.1 coordinate 6,016, forward strand.
AGCAGCGTCAGCAATGGCGTCGATCTTCGGCGCTTTTCGCCGCAAGTAGGGCCGGACGATCACGCTTTGCGCCGTCGCTTAGGCCTTGGAGGCGGGCCCGTCTTTCTTTGCGTCGGCGGCATAGAAGCACGCAAGAACACCTTGGCTGCGCTGGAAGCGTTTGCACGTGTACGGCGCGAACTCGCCGATGCGCAACTCGTCATCGCCGGTGGCGCCAGCCTGCTCGATCACAGCGCCTATCGTTTGCTGTTCGAGGCCGCAGCCGTGAGTCACGATCTCAACATCCGACCCGGCGGCCCGGTCATCGTCACCGGCGTGCTCACGGATGAAGAAATGGCCGCAGCCTACCGGCTGGCCGATTGCCTAGTGTTTCCCTCCCTACTTGAGGGGTTCGGTCTAGCCATTATCGAGGCGATGGCCAGCGGCACGCCGACCATCGTTTCAAAAGCGCGACCCTTCACCGATTTTCTCGATGCCCGTGACTGCGTCTGGGTCAATCCCGAAGAAGTCGACTCCATCGCCCAGGGCATGTGCCATGCGCTGATGCCGGGCCGACGCGAAACGCTGATCAAGAACGGTCATGCCGTGGCGGAGCGATTCGACTGGGATCGCAGCGCAAAAGAACACACTAACATTTATCGCGGGCTGGACAGTCTCGCGCATTCAAAGAAGGAGCTCACCCATGCCTGAGATGTATTTCCGTGTGCGCTGGCCGGACGGCGAATCCGAGCAGTGTTATTCGCCTTCGCTGGTCATCACCGATCACCTGACGCCGGGCGATGCCTATCCGGTCGGCGAATTCGTCGCCCGCTGCGAGACCGCGCTTAACGAAGCCAGCGAGCGGGTGCGGCAGAAATACGGCTTCGCTTGTTCCAGCGCCATGGACCAGCTCGGCCGCATCCACGAGAAAGCCGAAAAGTTTGCGCAGGCACCGGAGGGCGAGGTGCTGGTCGAAGCCTTCCTTCCCGGCAAGCGCTGATCACGATTTCTATTGAGACAAGAGAGCATGAACATGAACACACTTTTCCCGCAAAGCACTGAGCTTCTGAAGCGCAGCCATTATCCCGTCCTCATCGTCGGCGGTGGCCAGGCCGGCTTGTCGGTGAGCTACTACTTGAAACAAGCAGGCATTGATCACTGCATTTTTGAAAAGCGGCGCGTAGCCAGCTCCTGGCGCAGCGATCGCTGGGATACTTTCTGCCTAGTGACGCCGAACTGGCAATGCCGTCTGCCTAACTTCCCCTACCAGGGCGACGACCCCAAAGGCTTCATGCTCAAGGACCAGATCGCTGAGTACGTAGAGTCTTTCGCCCGCTCGTTCAGCCCCCCGATCGTCGAAGGTATATCGGTTACCCGTGTCGTCAGAGGCTCCGATGGGAAAATCAATGTCTCTACTTCTGCCGGCGAATACACGACAGACCATTTAATCGTTGCTACGGGAGGGTATGACATTCCGATCATCCCAACCTATGCAGCCACGCTTCCGAAGCACATCAATCAAGTTCACTCGGTTGACTATCGAAATCCGGAATCTATTCCTCCTGGTGAGGTATTGGTTGTTGGCTCCGGCCAGTCTGGTGTCCAGATTGTCGAAGATCTACACCTGGCTGGCAGAAAGGTTCACTTGTGCGTGGGTCAAGCGCCACGCTCGCCGCGGGTTTATCGTGGCAAGGAGTCCACCGAATGGCTTATGGACATGGGCTACTACAAGCTCACCGTTGATAAACATCCGCTGGGTGATCGAGCCGGTGAGCGTACGAACCATTACATGACCGGCCGCGATGGCGGTCATGAAATTGATCTTCGTAAATTTGCCCAACAAGGCGTCAAGTTGTACGGAACGATGACTGGAATTGAAGGAAGCCAGATCAGTTTTGCGCCTGATCTACGCCGAAATCTCGATGATGCGGATGAGGTTTACTGTGGCATCCGCCGTGACATCGACAAATACATTGAAGCCAATCAGATTGATGCACCTGAGGAGGCACCTTTTATAAAAGTGTGGGAGCCCGAAATCGAGACCGCTACGCTTGATTGCGAAGCCGCTGGAATCACGACGATCATTTGGGCAATTGGTTTCTGCCCTGACTATCGCTGGATCGAACTGCCAGCATTCGACGGCCGTGGCAGCCCGAAATTCAAGCGCGGCGTTTCCCATGTGGATGGGCTCTACTTCCTGGGCCTTCCTTGGTTGAATACATGGGGCTCTGGCCGCTTCCTTGGCGTAGCTGAAGATGCTGAGTATTTGTGTGGTGTCATTGAGTCTCGCATCAAGTGCAACGACTATCCCAAAGAGGTAACCGAAGCGGCTTAGATGACCTAAGCCTCACAAATGAGGAAAGCGAGTGCGGATTTATCAGTTGACCGGGGCAAGGCTGCGAGCAAAGGAACAATCAAGTAATCACCAGCTCCGTTGGCGAGTCTGATGTGAACCATTTGTTCTCGATGCAGGCACGCAGGGCCAAACGAGCGCGATGGAGGAGTACGCCGCAATTGGTTTTCGTAATGCTGAGCGTCTTGCAAATCTCGGCGATTTCGAAGCCCATCATTTCTCGCAGCATGAATGCGCGTGCTGAGGCTTCGTTCAGGCGATACAGGCAGGCATCGAAGACAGCCCAGAACTGCTGTTGCTCCAGCGACTGCTCTGGGTCTCCCCAGTCCGCCGGCCATGACTCTTCGGTCCAGTGACCGGTCTCGTCGAAGAACTCATCAGTTTGGCGGTCCAGTTCGACGAACTGGATGCCGCTATTGCGCGCCCGAATCATGTCGATGATCTTGTTGCGCAGAATGGAGAAGACCCAAGACTTGAGACTCGCACGACCACCAAAGCTCTCACGTTTCTCGTAGGCGGCGATGAAGGCCTCTTGCACTGCATCTTCGGCAAGGCCGTCGTCGCGCAACTGGAGGCGTGCGAAGCGCAACATATCGCGTCGCAACGCTTCCAACGCCTGTACAAAATCGTTCCCTGAAGCCATTTTTGCCCCTGATTTTTTGTGGGCAAATAATAGCCTAATCGCCCACATGAAACATCCGCAATCGTGTGGGCTTAGCACGATCAGCAGTGAGACGTCTGTTATTCCCGATAGAGCCGAATATCGACCTCGCGGTCAACATAGCTCCATTCCTTAGTATCACGCAGGCGACGCACCAGCTCCTCGAAAGCGGCTTTGTGCGAGGTTGGAAATTCGAACCAGGTCACAAAGTCAAAAGGTTCGCCAAGGTCTCGGCCATGATGGAGACGTCTGGCAATCTCGGGCAAGTAGTCGAGGCCGATCTGAATATGACGCGATTGTTCTTCCATGATGGCGCGCCGTTCATCTTGGGCCAATGCCCACCAGGCGGCATTCTTTCGAATCGGAATCAGTGCGGCGCACATGGCTTCTGGTCGGCCGAGGCCTTCCTGGCGTGCGGCAAGTTGGGTCGCTTCTTCCCGCGTGGTGTAGCGAGTGTTGCTTGTAAAGCCTTGCAAAGTCCACTTTGGCATTTCCACTGCTGTGGACTGCTGTTTCCCCTCAAGGACGTTCAGATATGCGGCCTCAGGTAAGGACTCTCCAACGACAGGCGCGATATTTTCAATACGCCATACGCCGGACGAACCGGCCTGAAACTTCACAATAAGCGGCGACGACATCGTTCTTCCTCACTGGTGACGTTCTAAGACGAAATGCCTCAGAGGGGACTCAAGCCTGATTGAGTCCCTGATCTTCGGCTCCATCTATTAGACGGATGTTGCCCTCGACTTATTACAACGAAAGGGATTTCCAATTTATGCACCAAAAAGTGGCATTTTGTTGTAATAAAAGGGCTGCTCCTTACGTCTAGTCAGGTATGCCCAGGAGAAAAATGGAATGAGCCGAAGCTGCCGTCGTGCAACCGAGTTGATGTCTTTGCAAATGGAACAGCCCCTAACCTTGGGCCAGCAGATAGTGCTGCGCGGACATCTGTTGACCTGTAGCGGATGCCGGCGCGCGAAGGTACAGATGGGTCTTCTACGTCAAATCGCGCGTCAAGTCGGGGGCCACGAAGAGTCTCGAAATGTTTCAAAAAATTTCGAGGGAGGCGGTGGCTGAGCTTAGCGTCGCAGCAAAAGCTCGAGCTTCTGATTTTGATGCAGACTAGGTCCTTACAAGCTTTCCCCGATCTTGATAGTAAGTTGAGACGTTCCGGCAGCCTGGGACGACATTCATCGCACAGGAGCTTGCCAAGCAAGATATCGTCGCGACGCGAACCAAGACGGTCATCCCGGAAGTGACTTTCAAGGACGCCATGAATATTAATCTCGGCAACCACGTTGTCGAACTGCGCTATCACGGTCCGAACGATGGCCGTGGTTCCATCAGCGTGCGCGTCATGCCGGAGAAGGTGGTGTTCGTCGTTGACTGGATCGTACTCGGGCGCATGCCATGGCAGAAACTGTGGAGCTACGACATCCTGGGGGTTATCAACTCTACGCGTGAGGTCCAGAACCTGGACTATGACGTTTTTGTAGGTGGGCACGGCACAATCGGGACTAAGGCCGACGTTGCACGCTACCTTCGCTATATGGAGACGCTCTACGCCAAAGTGATCGATGGGATTCAGGCCGGCAAGTCACTCGAACAGATGCAAAAGGAAATTCGTCTGGACGATTACAAGGACCTGCCGAACTATAAGGAGTGGTTGCCGCTGAATGTCGAGGGTGTCTACAAGCGCCTGATGGAAGAGTCCGGTATGGGGTGGCGGCCGGATCTGCCTTAACTGGATGTTGAGCGTAATCGCATAGGTCCTAGTCAATAGCGAACCTAATAAGCTCGGCATATACGGGTGCTCAGCGTTAACGATGCGCTTTAGACAAAACATCGCGGACCTTGTAAGAAGTTGGCGCTTCAGAGCGTGTCCGGAATTTTGTGTAAACGGGTTTTGGGTTAAAGGTTGTTGATCCGGTCTTCGAACTGGATAGTAAAGCGAGTCAGCGCCGCCTTCCAATCCCGAATCGGCATGGTCCATTTCCGACTGATGTTGCGCAGCGCCAAGTAGAACAGTTTCAGCAGCGCTTCATCGCTCGGAAACGAGCCGCGGTTCTTGGTGATTTTCCGCAGACTCATGTTCACCGACTCGATCGCATTGGTCGTGTAGATGACCTTGCGAATCTCCGGCGGGTAGTCGAAGACGCGATGGGCGGGCAGGTCGGGATTAAGATCCAAAACTATCTGGCGTGATTCCTCGGTGGCATAGGTGTACAGCCTCCGAGATCAGTCTCTTGCGCAGCCACAAGCAGCACAGGGCGTGGAGCAGTAGCTCGGCATCTCGTGCACAGCGTTCGTATTCGGCGTAACCGCCGACGACACAGACTTTATCACCGTCGCCTTTCCAGACCTGGTGGCGCGTGGCGATGTCGATGAAAAAAATGCAGTTATCCTACAGGATCACGCCCAGCCACCCCATGTGCTCTTTGGAGGCGACGGTTCAAAGGGCGAAGCAGGATAATGGCAAAGGCCTGGGTAAAGCCTGCTCCATACCATGGCAACGAGTACCAGGACTAAAACGCCAAGAAGCACTGGTTGCCAAAGAGCAGTCCAGCTGGCATGCACGTAGACCATCAGGATAGGGTTTGCCCCAGCCGGTGGGTGCACAGTGCGAGTACTCAGCATGAAGGCCATCGATAGCATCACGCTAAGGACATACACCCAAAGTCCATCGCCGAACGACTGGTAGCAAGCTATGCCAATAGCAGCGCCAGCCGTATGGCCTCCAAAAAGTGCACGTGGCTGTGCCGCCGGAGCTCGAGTTAGACCAAAAAGAAAAATGGTTGTCCCACCAAGAGATGTTAGTAAAAATGGACTGACGGTTGGCCCAGCAACGGAAAGTGAAATTCCTAGGCCGATCGTTGCACCGAAGAGGCACCAGAGAACGCGAAGTACTGAACTTTTATGCATAGTCATATCGGCTGTTGGTGCACGAATAGCCATAATTTTTGGCACCCGGTGAATATATTCACGCTCGGCTAAAGCGACTAGGGGTGTTTTATTGAAAGAGGTCTTCCAGAAAGTGAGAGAAAGATGACGTGGGAAGCAATGCATTATTAGCATTCCAAATGTCGCTCTGAGATAGACCGCTATGGCTAGGCTGCTTTCTGACAACGTCGGCCTACCCCGCGATATTCAATAGAAAGGAAAGACGTTGCATGCGGCTATTTGGAAGGAGCGTGTAGAGGTCGCAGCTTTGTTGGATGGCTCAAGTCGCCATGTGATTCACATGGAGGTCGTGAAGGGCACGAAGGTGAACAACGACTGGTCTTCGTGTACCCAATCGAGTCGTACAGATACTGGGAGCAGTCTCTAGGACGAAGCGATTTTTTGTATGGGCAGTCGGCGATAACTTTACAGTCGAAGGCCTGGCTGATTGTGAGGTGTGCATTGGAGATACCTACAGAATTCGTTCCACAGTTTTCCAAGTAGCCCAGCCTCGTACGAGTTGCTTCCGTATCGGTGTTAGGACGGAATACTTACAGATGGTGAGACTTCTGACAGCTAGCGGTCGCCGCGGATTCTATTTGCGGGTCTTCAAAGAAGGGGATGTCTGAGCCGGCGACGAAATTATCCTCCTGGAAAAAGGATCTCTACGGCATGACAGCTACGACGGTCAACGCATTGTTGTATTCCTTACTGCATCCTAAACTACATGATTTTGGAACTTTGAATAATTTGAGCGTTACGTTTAAAGCCAATTCCACTAACAAACTTGTGAGGCTTAATAAATGAAGCACTATGACTACATCGCCATCGGTGGGGGAAGTGGTGGGATCGCGTCGGTCAATCGAGCCGCCAGTTATGGGAAGAAATGTGCGTTGATCGAAGCGGGTCCGATTGGAGGGACATGCGTGAACGTCGGGTGTGTTCCCAAGAAAGTCATGTGGCACGCTGCACAAATTGCGGAGGCAATCCATCTGTACGGACCGGACTATGGTTTCAAGACAGAAAGCCAGTTCGACTGGGAAGCATTGGTTAAAAACAGAAACGACTATATCCAACGCATACACGGCTCCTACCGTTCAGGGCTTCAAAAGAATGGTGTCGATGTAATAGAAGGATTCGCGCGATTTGTTGACGCCCGGACAATTGAGGTCAATGGTGATCGCTTTACAGCGGACCATATACTGATTGCTACCGGCACTCGGCCGTCCGGAACAACCATTCCAGGAGCGGAACATGGAATCAACTCGAATGGATTCTTTCAACTGCCGAGCTTGCCACGGCGTGTTGCAGTAGTTGGCGGGGGCTACATCGCTGTTGAACTCGCAGGCGTTCTTCACGCACTAGGCGCCGAGACCCATCTTTTCGTACGTAACGACGCTCCTTTACGCAACTTTGATCCGATGTTGAGTAATGGATTGGTCGACGCGATGAAAAAAGGTGGTCCGACTCTACATAGTTGTTCAATAACAAAAGCGATTATCAAGAATGGCGACGGCAGCTTCACGCTCCAGCTTGATAGCGGGAGGAAATATAACGTCGACTGTGTAATTTGGGCGATCGGTCGAGAACCGGATACCACCGCATTAAACCTTGCGGCGGCCGGGGTGGCCTTGACATCTCGCGGTCATATTCTGGTCGACAAGTATCAGAACACGACCGCACAGAAGATATACGCAGTTGGTGACGTCACTGGCCTTGTGGAGCTGACACCCGTTGCTATTGCCGCTGGACGTCGCCTAGCTGAGCGCCTCTTTAACGGCAAACCGAAGGAACATCTGGATTATGAGTACGTACCTTCCGTGGTGTTCAGCCACCCACCCATTGGCACAGTCGGCTTAACGGAGCCGCAAGCTCGAGACAAGTATGGCGATAGCAACGTGAAAGTGTACGAGTCAAAATTCACCGCCATGTATACCGCCGTAACTCATCATCGCCAACTTTCCAATATGAAATTGGTGTGCGCTGGAACTGATGAAAAAATTGTTGGTATACACGGCATAGGGTTCGGAATGGATGAGATGTTGCAGGGGTTTTCTGTAGCCCTAAAGATGGGGGCCACTAAGCGTGATTTTGACAATACAGTAGCAATTCATCCAACCGCTTCGGAAGAGTTTGTGACAATGAGATAGCGCTTTATGTGTTGATTTGCGCTAAAAACTGACCTACTAAGCCCAATAATTCTTATCGAAAATTGATCCACGTATAGAACACCCTGCCTGCTCTTCATGAACAGGAAATCGGACTGATCGACGTGGCTTTACTGAGTGTTTTCGACGCTGGTCGCTCCGTGACCAGGCCTCATTGGGAAGAATCGCCAGAGGGCTTGGCGTCTCTCGAAACACCGCCCGAAAGTATTTGAGAACCGATACGGCGGAATTCAACTATTCGACTCGACAGATGCCAAGCGTCCTAGACTCCTATGCCTTCAATGTTTCGGTCGGGCTGAAGACCGAAGCCAGCAAATACCGCAAGAAACCCAGCACCCAGAAGCAAATCCATGTGGATCTGTCCCCCACGTGTTCAACGGATCGTATGACTGCGTTGCCGACTTCGTCAGGCAATGAAAGGTGGGGAAGTTAGATCGGGTCAAAGCTGTGAGTAAAGGAACACCCTATGGGGGAGGATCCGAAGCAGTTCAACAGTAAATTATTTCTGGGCTTTTCTCCACTGAGCTGGAGTCATCCCAACGTGCTGCTTAAATGCGCGCTGAAATGCTGCATCGGATTGATAGCCAACGGTCTCGGCAATCGTCTCAACAGAAAGTGTGGATTGCTTAAGCTGCTGGGAAGCAATCGACATTCGAATGTTTGTGTGAAAGTCATTAGCTGACGTGCCTGTGCATTCTTGGAAGCGCCGTGCAAAGGTTGCGCGGGACATATTGCATAGCTCTGCCAATTCCGGGAGTGTCCAAGAGTAACTGGGCTCATTGAACATCGCTGTCAATGCGGGAGATAGGCGAGGGTTGCCAGCTAAGGCGAGAAGCCCGATAGACGTCTCAGCTAATTCGCTAGCGAGCCTCAGTGTCAGAGTGAATAGTGCTGATGAGAGCGAGTTAAGCATCGCTCTGCCACCGAGACTCTCTCCCAATGACTCGGATTTCATGAAATCGACAAGGCTAGAGAGCCTGTCTGATGTCGAAGAAACTTCGCCTTCTTGGACGATGGGCACCACCAATCTAGTCGGGAGATAGTCACGTAGCACCCGATCATATGGCGGCTTGAATATAAAACGGCCGCACAGCATGTCGAGACGTTCTCCCTTTCCATTGTTCTGGCGCAACGTGACATTTAAAAGCTGTTGAACCTTGACGGGAAGTGGCTTTTTGCCACTGCCATCATGGAGTGTGTGAGCTGATCCGCTCGGGAAGAGAACAATATCTCCGGGTCGAAGCTCCTGAGGCGGACCGCCATCAGGGTTCTCTAATAGCGCCGAGCCACTCAAAATGATGTGATACGGGACTTCTTGATGGGGGGCTTCGTCAAATTCGACCTTCCAAGGCGCGCCATACATACACCGCTTATCCAAATGCCCTTGAACTGGCGCCAGCTCTAACAGGCGGCTAAGCCAATCGATTGCTTGATCCATCGAAACACCTTTCTAGTTGGATGAGACGAAAAAGCATTTTATTGAGTAACTCAAGACTAAAACGAACCCGTCTGTTTTTTTAAAGTGACAACTCCTAAACAACACCTGAAAAGGAGTCTCACCATGAACCGTATCAATACCCCTGCAATCGAAAGCGCAACCGGCGCAACCGCTGAACTTTTTGCTCAAATCAAGAAGGCCGTGGGCGTTGTTCCAAATACTTACGCAGCTATCGGCTCTCTTTACCCTGCTGCCCTGCAAGCAGTTCTTCAAGCGGAAGCTGTTCCAGGCACTCTAAGTAAGCAAGATAAAGAAATTATCAAAGTTGTGGTTAGCAATGGCGTTGGTTGTGACTACTGTTTGGCTGCCCATTTTACGATCGGTAAGCTCACAGGTCTGTCTGCCGATGCACTGAAAAAAATCATTGCTGGTCAAGCATCCGGGAATGCAAAACAGGATGCACTTGCACATTTCGTACGTTTGCTGACTGACACCAGCGGCACCATCAGTGCTGAAGAGTTTTCTACGATTAAGGCAGCTGGCTATACCGATGCCGAAATCGTCGAAATTAGTTTTGTTATCGCATTGATTACGTTCACCAATGTATTCAATCGCGTAAACGACACTGTTGTTGATTTCCCAGCCGTCGCCTAATGGAAGAGAAGAGTGGGCATGGTACATCCATGCCCACTGTTCATACGTGCTCTACGCTTCTACATAGAAATTCTTGTTCGGATACGTGGGCCAGCGAAGTCAATAAAAGCACGTGCCTTCATTGGAACGTGCCGACCACCAACATGGACAATATTCACGGGCATTGCTTCGGGTTCGTAGTCTTGAAGTACGCGAACGAGGTGCCCCGATTTAATGGATTGTTCGGCCTGATATGACAACACACGCGTTAGGCCAGATCCACATAGAGCAGCATCGATCGCAGCCTCAGCTGTATTGACGCTGATACGAGAATGTACATGCACACGTTGAATGCACTCTCCAACGGGGAAGAACCATTCAAAAGGAGACGCCTGATCTTCGAATGTTACGCAACGATGATTGCGGAGGTCATCTGGAATCGACGGGGTACCAAAGCGTTCAAGATAAGTAGGGCTTGCACAAATGATTTTTCGGACTTTTCCGATCGGTACGGCAATCAAATTGCTATCAGGTAGAAAGCCAATTCGCAAAGCAATATCAACGCATTCCTCAAGGAGGTTTACGCAGTGATCAAGCAACATCAACCGAACATCGACCTCTGGATAGTGCTCGATAAACTCAGAGATAACGGGTACGGCATGAAGGCGGCCAAAGACAAGCGGTGCAGTAATGACTAATTGGCCCTTGGCTGTGGAATACGCGCCAGCCGCTGTTCGTTCAGCTTCGGCAACTTGCTCGAGGATCGCTAAACATGAGGCTAGATATTCGCGGCCGGCATCCGTCAGTGTTAGCTGCCTGCTCGAACGCAAGAGTAAGCGCGTCTTTAAATGTGTTTCTAAGTCTGTAAGTTTTCTACTCACTGTTGCCAAAGGCATAAACAGGCGACGGCTCACGGCAGAGAGGCTTCCTTCCTCTACCGCGGCTACGAAAATTTGCATTGCTTCTAGTCGGTCCATGTTTCCATTTTTTGGAAAGCCTCTTTCGGGATTCTTTCCCTAGTTTGATATGTTGAATGTGTATAAATTCTTTTAACCAGAACACCCTGTCTATTAAATATTAAAGGAGACCAAAATGTCACGCATTACTACTCCAACTTCTATCGAAACCTCACCTACTGAGTCTCAACCACTGCTTCTTGCAGTAAAAAAGCAAATCGGGAGTGTTCCTAACCTTTTTCGGACTATCGCAAATAGTCCTGCTGCCCTTGAGGGCTTTCTGGGGCTATCTGGTGCGTTGGCTAAGGGAAAACTGCCTGCCCCGACTCGCGAGCGTATCGCTCTGGCAATTGCTGAGGTGAATGCGTGCAAATATTGTCTATCTGCCCATACCTATTTGGCCAAGTTCGTCGCAAAGCTTGATGACGCGGAAATCGAAGCCAATCGCCGAGGCGGATCGAACGACATCATGGCTGACGCTGCTGTCCGCTTTGCCGTGAAGGTGGCAACTCAACGGGGACACGTTGGTGATGCTGATGTGAAGGCCCTGAAAGATGCGGGATATGACGATGGCCAAATTGTAGAGATTGTTCTGCATGTTGCCGTAAATACCTGGACGAACTATCTCAATGAGGTTGTCGATACCGAGATTGACTTCCCAGTTGCTGCAGCCCTTTCTAAATAGTATTCAGCAGTAGGCGGTCAATCATTTGCTTGGTCAAATGATTGACCGAAACGCACATTTCATTCGCCTTCGCCATATAAAAGCAGGATCAATAGACATGTCTGAAGAAAATACGAAAGTGGTCAAGATACAGCTCCCTGACCTCGAAGGGGGAGCAACAGAGGCAAACATCATCAGCTGGAAAGTCCTTGAGGGCGGGGCGATCAGCATTGGTGATCACCTGCTGGACATAGAAACGACAAAGGCGGCACTGGAAGTGCCTGCACCCGTTTCAGGCACGTTAGTTAAGATATTGAAGAAGGACGGCGAAGAGGTAAAACCTGGCGACGATATTGCTGAGCTTCGTGTCGAAAGTTCTTCGGCTAATTCAGCAACGTCACCGACACCCGTGACGCAGGTAGAAGAGCAGGTTCAGGATAAAGTAGCGACGAAGTTCGCAATGCCTTCTGCCCAAAAGCTACTAAACGAAACGGGTATTGATTTGGACGCCATTACAGGAACCGGTAGGGATGGACGAATCACTAAGCCTGATGTTGTAGCTGCGAGTAAGGTGGCTGGCGCCGTTAAGCGATTTGACGTACTGGTGATTGGTGGTGGCCCCGGCGGCTACATTGCCGCAATACGTGCTGCGCAGCTCGGATTCTCAGTAGCGTGTATCGAAAAGGAGACCTACGGAGATCCTGCAGGGAAAGTTCACCTTGGTGGTACGTGTCTCAATGTTGGGTGCATTCCGTCTAAGTCATTATTAGAGTCATCCCATCTCTTTGCATCTGCCAATCATTCCTTTACTGCGCACGGAATTTCTGCGGACAACGTCCGTATCGACGTTCCAAAAATGATTGCAAGAAAAAAGGCAATTGTTGAACAATTGACCCAAGGCATACGTGGTCTTTTCCGAAAAAATAAAGTAACTCTGATCGAGGGACACGGTCAATTCGTTGGACGGGAAGGTGAGTATTGGCAGGTGTCTGTGAATGAGCAGACCGTAGAAGCAAAGAACGTCATCGTGGCGACGGGCTCTCGTCCACGTCATCTCCCAGATGTACCTGTCGACAATCACTATATCTGTGACAACGTTGGCGCCCTCGCTTTTGATGAGGTTCCAAAGCGGCTCGGTATCATTGGCGCCGGCGTTATTGGTCTGGAGTTGGGTTCTGTTTGGAAACGTGTAGGGTCAGACGTAAAGATTTTGGAAGCTGACACACGCTTTCTTTCTAGTGCGGATGATGCGGTGGCCAAAGAAGCCACAAAAATGGCGGCCAAACAAGGTCTCAATATTGAGCTCGGAGTAAAAATCAGCTCAGTAAAGGTTGTGGATGGCGAGGTTCGTATTTCCTACGCTAACGCGCAAGGAGAACAAGTTCTTACAGTTGATCGCCTCATTGTTTCTATTGGACGGATTCCAAATACGGAAGGATTGAATGCCTCGTCAATTGGGCTCAACGTGGATAACCGTGGCTACATTGACGTGGATGACCATTGCAGCACGAACCTTGAAAACATTTGGGCAGTCGGTGATGTCGTACGAGGTCCAATGCTCGCGCACAAGGCGATGGAAGAGGGCGTCATGGTTGCTGAGGCTATCAACGGGCAATCCGGACACATTAATGTCGATGCTATTCCTTGGATTATCTACACCCATCCGGAAATTGCATGGGTTGGTAAAACGGAACAGCAGCTTGTCGCGAGCGGTGTCCAATATCGATCGGGACAAATCCCGTTCCTAGCAAATGGTAGGGCTTTAAGCCAAGGCGATACAACTGGCTTTGTCAAAATTCTAGCCGATGCAAAGACCGATAAAGTACTTGGTATGCACATCGTCGGTAACAATGCATCTGAGTTAGTGATGGAAGGTGCTATTGCTATCGAGTTTGGAGCAACATCTGAAGATCTTGCACGTATATGTCATGGTCATCCAACGTTGTCTGAGACAGTTCACGAAGCTTCGCTTGCTGTGGACGGCCGCCCACTGCATTTTTAAGGTCGAAAAAGTAGGGAATTAATTCTTGTTTTGAAAGAGTGAAATTGATTGTCTGAGGCTGGGCCTGATTAATTGAGTCATAATTAATTACCCCCGGTACTCAGATATCAATACATAGTCAGAATTTTTCAAACAATGGAATTTCAAAAGAATCTATTCGACGAGTCAAACCTCTCAGCCCGAGGGTCGGCTCTCCGGAAAAAATTTATTTTGGTAAGGGCGCTTACGGAACAGCTATGTAGTGAGCTGTCAGACGCTGATGCCAGTATCCAGCCAATGTTAGATGCTTCACCTGCTAAGTGGCACTTGGCACACACGTCTTGGTTTTTTGAGACCTTTATTCTTCGGGATAACGTTGAAAAGTACCAGGTCTATGACGAAAACTATCATTACCTCTTTAATAGCTACTACGAGGCTGAAGGGGCAAGATTGGATCGTCAAAGTCGTGGACTACTCAGTCGCCCTAATTTGCTCACTATTTTTAAGTATCGAACCTATGTAACGCAGTCTGTTTTGGCATGCTTTGATCAACTTTCGGATGTGGCACTAGATTTAGTAGAGCTTGGTTGTAATCATGAAGAGCAGCATCAAGAGCTACTTCAAACAGATGTGTTGTATTTGTTTGGGGCTAACCCTTTACTCTATGGATGGTGGAATAAACCGCATCATAGAGTGGATCATGTGGAACCCTTAAGCGAGATGAGCTGGATAAAGGGGGCCACCGGCGCTGCGGTAATCGGCCACAGCGGGTCGGAATTTGCCTTTGATAGTGAAGGTCCCGCGCATACCACCTGGCTTTCTCCGCATGCTTTATCCAATCGGCTTGTATCCAACCGGGAATGGAAGGCATTTATCAACCAAGGGGGCTACAAGGATTCATCTTTGTGGCTTGCGGATGGATGGGCCTGGGTAAATAAACAATCAATAGAGGCGCCTCTCTATTGGCGACGGGATAGCAATGGAAACTGGACGATCGAATTTGGTCCCTGGGGGGAAACACTCCTCATGGATGACGCTCCCGTCCAGCACGTTAGCTACTATGAAGCGGATGCTTTTGCCAGATGGTCGGGTGCTCGCCTTCCTACCGAGGCTGAATGGGAGTCAGCCGCAAAGCAGTTTGATCCTAACGTAGGCAACTTTCTGGAGATCGCTGGACCCGTTCGGCCTCTTGAGGCGACTCCGAGCGATCAATTGCAACAGATGTTTGGCGAGCTATGGCAGTGGACTGCCTCCGCCTTTGCTGCTTATCCAGGATTTAAGCCAGCAACTGGCGCCGTTGGTGAATATAACGGCAAATTCATGTGTGGCCAATTTGTACTGCGGGGCGGTAGCTGCGCAACGCCGAAAGGACACATGCGAGCAAGCTACAGAAACTTTTTCTATCCTCACCAACGGTGTGGCCTGTCCCCGAGTCGAAAGACACGGCATTAAGCTAACCCGGCCTGTTTCTCGAAGTCAATCGGGCTGACATAGCCGAGCGTCGAGTGACGACGAACCGGGTTGTAAAACCGTTCGATGTAATCGAACACCTCGGCCCGGATTTCATCCCGGGTGCGAAACGTCTTCCGCGCCAACCTTTCAGTCTTCAGCGAAGAGAAGAAACTCTCCATCGCTGAGTTGTCCCAAACGTTGCCAGCCCGGCTCATGCTGCAGGTCACCCCCAGTTCTACCAGCAAGCGCTGAAACTGCTCACTGGTGTATTGGCTGCCCCGGTCTGAGTGGTGCATCACCGACTCGGGCTTGCCACGTCGCCAGACGGCCATCATCAGGGCGTCGGCCACGAGCTGGGCCGTCATCTCCGCCTTCATCGACCAGCCAATGACACGACGTGAGTACAGGTCAATCACAACCGCCACATACAGCCAGCCTTCACCCGACCAGATGTAGGTGAAGTCAGCCACCCACTTCTGGTTCGGTGCCAGCGCAGCGAACTGTCGGTCCAGGTGGTTGCAGGCAATGCCAATGACGGGGCGTTCTCCCCGGTCGATTGGCAGGCTGCGCCGACGCGGCCTCGCACGCAGGGCCTGAGCCTTCATCAGACGCTCCACCCGATGCAGCCCACACGCATGGCCGGTGGCCAGCAAGTCATGCCAGACACGCCTGGCACCATAGGTGCGGTCGCTCTGCAGGAAGCTGTGGCGAATCGCGGTACCCAGTTTCTCGTTGGCCCGGCTGCGCTCACTCGGTGGCCTCGTCAGCCAGGCATAGAAGCCACTGCGCGAGACACCGAGAGCTTCGCAGGTGTATTTGACCGGCCAGATACCTCGGTGCTTCGCCACGAATCCATACTTCACATCGATTCCTTGGCGAACCAGGCTGCGGCTTTTTTTAGGATGTCGCGCTCCATCTTGAGCTTGGCGACTTCCTTGCGCAGTCGGGCTATCTCGGCTTGCTCAGCCTTCTGCTGCCCATGCCCGGGGAAGGCCTGCTGCGCATCCTGCTCAACAGCTTTGACCCATTTGCGCAATACGTTCTCGTGCACATCCAAGTCATTGGCCGCCTGAACGATGCTTACACCGCGTTCTCGGACTAGACGCACGGCCTCGACCTTGAACTCCTTGCTGAATACTCTTCGCTTACCCATCTCCTACCTCCTGTTTGATTAAAACACCTTAACCAGCGCTTGCGGTACCAGGGCACTTGGTCGTAGGTGATATAGATGAGAGAGTTCATGTAGCTTTCCCTTGTAGGTTGAGATTTGTAGAACGACTTGATTTGGCTTAAATGAGTACGTAAATAAACCAAATGAGATAATATTATCTTAATTGGTTGTAAGGTTGGATTGCCGGGCAAAGCAGAATGCTGCTATGCCTACCAGTGACGAAAAAGCTGCATTCAGCAAACGCTTGGAGTTGGCCCTACGCCGTAGCAAGGAACCGGTAGAGGGCGCGACTGAGCTCGCACTGCAATTCAATCTGCGCCATCCAGGGGCGTCGGTTTCGGCACAAACCACTCACAAATGGCTGAGCGGTCGTGCGATCCCGACCAAGGACAAGCTAGAGACTTTGGCCAAGTGGCTGAAAGTCGAGGAGCACTGGTTGCACTACGGGTCACCGCCCAAGCAGGGAGAGGGCAAGAAGGGCAGCAAAGCCGCACCCACTCCCTCAGCCGAGGCACTGGCACTCGCCCTCAAGATCCAGGCATTGCCAGCCCACCGCCGTTACTTAGTGGAAGAGCTGGTCAGTCAGCTACAGGACGCGCTGTAGCCGACCGTCCCCTGCTCACTGCCCAACCTTGTGCTTGAGCTTGCTGGCAAGATCGGTATGGCTGGCCTCATTGTCTGTGCTACCAGTCTCAGACTCCACCCCCATCGAAAACTCCTCCGCAATCGACTGAATCTCTTCAGCCGTATTCTCGAAAGCCCCATTGGCAAAGCCATTTGCTGCTGCCGCATCCAGCCCAGCCTGATCAAACCCACCGGCCAGCCGTTCCTCATTCACTGCCTTGGCCTTGGCAATCGCTTCTACCAAGCTCAGACCATCCCGGGCCGTGATGTCCACGTAGTAGATCGGCGTCCGATGGCTCTGTGTCGTGCTCTTGCCTCTGAGTTGCAACTGCAAAGGAAGACAGGCCAGCAGGTTCCCTGAGACAGCTTGATAGTACTGCAGACGAGCCGTCAGATTGCGGATGCTGTTGTAACCCGAAGTCCGGAAGATAAATGTCCCCAGATCATCGTCATCCCCAATCTTCACATTGAGTCGGCCATAAGGTTTGCAGCCTCCCTTGGCAAACTCACACCCATCCGGTGAGGGGCAGGGTAGTGACTGAACACCTTCCTGAGAATAGCGCCGGCAGGCTTCTCCATTCCCCACACATAGCGGCCGACCATTCTCCCGGTCGAACAAGCAATACTCGCTACGCAGGTTCAAGGCAGGATCATTGAACAGCACCCGAATCGGGATTGTGCGCAGCTTGCTGCTATTGAGCCCCTGCCGTAGGGCATCGTCGTAGGGGTGAAGTATCCAGCCATCCCGGTTCTGGATCTGGGTTGTGATCGTGAACTGATCATCCTTCTCCGGCAGACGCTTGCCGTTCTTCTCCACGACACGGCCAATCGAAATTCGGCCCAGTACTGGCGGCGTAATTGCCAAACCTTTCAACATGAGAATCTCCTAAAGCACAATGAACCGGCGTGAGCCAGGTTTGGTGATGGCGTATTGCTCGGCCAGATCGGGGTAGTCCGTCAGCATCTGCTTGGTATCGACAGCTGCTGAGTCCTTGCTTCGCTTCCAGGACACCTCACCCGTTTCAAACACCGCACGGGTGGCATCGCCCATGGCTTGCTGCAGACACTGCTTGAGTTGGCTTTCCTGGATCTCCAGAACGCCCAGTTGCTGACGAACATGCTGGAAGTCTGCAAAGGCTGAAGACAGAACTCGATCCGAACTGAAGTCGATGGTCGTGCCGGCATCCTTGGGATACAGGCAACGCAGTGCCCGATCAGCAGAGTCCGAGCCATCAGCCGGGGGCGGAGTATCGGAGGTGACGTATTCCCAGAAACGAGCCTCCAGCTCGATCAGGTTGGCAATCAAGCCTTCATCCCGAACAATCCGATGCACCTCCAGCTTCTGACCACAGAGCAGGACGGCCACATGCGCAGCCGCTTTGCCGGTGACGGCCAGCTGATGCTGCACCTGGAGCTGAACGTATTCCGGTACCCCCAGCTTCCAGTGCCGAGCCCCAAACTCCCCAGCCGTCTTGCACTCCAGAATCGAGGCCTCGGGACATCCGAGTACCTCCCGATCCAGATTGGCCAGCATGAAGGGCACCTCGGGATGCTGGAGTACGGCATTGACCTTGCGGACACGGTTGCCGGTCTGCTGGGTATAGGCCGCAGCTACGATGGGCTCCAGCAATGTGCCCCAGTACACCGGTTCAGTTGTGTCGCTGGGGTCTGGTTTGTCCAGGCCATCATCCCGGCCTGTCTTCTCCAGCCATAGCTCCAGTTGGCTCTTGTAGGGACTAAGCCCGACTGCAGCGGCAGCATCCGAACCGCCAATGCCGGTCTTGCGTACTTCCAGCCAATCAGCACGTTCCAGACGCCGGGTATCGACCAGGCGCAGGGCAGGGCGTGTAGCATTGGCTGCTTTGATCTTTGCTTGAGACATCTCGATCTCCAAATAAAAAAGCCCGGTGCAAATGCGCCGGGCTGTATGTCGTTTCCATTGTTAGACGACCAATTTCAAAGCCTCATCCCAAGCCTTGGCTTTCAAGGCTGCTCCAGGTCCAAACCAGGCCGAGTCACGACGGTTGTCCTCACTACGTGCCCGGCGATGATGGTCAACGAACTCCGTGATGCTGTTGAGCAGGCCCCAAGCCGTGCCAGAGGCCGACGACAACAGCGCACCTTTGCCAGCACCGTCAAAGAGCATGTGCACCTGCTTGAGCGCACTCTCATTCACGGTAGGTACGGGATTAGCCAGACTGACCGGGTTAGTCAGGACACGTTGGAAGTAGGCTTCAGTTTCATCAGCAGAGACCTTTCTTTCCGACAGTGCCTTCATCCGCACCATGAAGCCATCCCAGGACGAAACGGCAATCCCGAGTTGGCGTTTGACGGCATCCGCATCGAACTGGCTACGGTGTGGCACCTTCACTGCACCGGCACTGTCATCCAGGGCAATAGACAGGGTGTTGTTGCAGACCACACGAACGGAAGTGAACTGCGCTGTCGTTGCCATGGTGCCGTCACAGGCAGTGGCCAGCAGCAGATAGCCATCGACACGATCACGGCCCTTGAGTGAGGCCGTTTGCCCAGTACGAGCTAGTGCCCAGAACTTACGGCCTTCCTTGAGCACGCCAGCCGTTTCCAGCTGATACCCGCCGACTTCGGTCAGATCGCGATAGAACTCCAGGACCTCTTTGGGCTGGACTACCTGATAGCGGTTGGAGACGACCGAGAGCGGGGCTTGGTTGTCTGAGCGATACAGCACCTTCTGGTCCGGGAAGGCATGGATGCTACCCAGACCACCATTGCCGGAGACGTAGCGGACTTCAGACGATTCAATCGTCCAGTCCATGCCAGCCTGCTTAGCCCAGACTTCGAGCGGTTGATTCGGGGTGAGTTGATTACCCAGGCCATGCCAGGGTGTTTCATTGACGTAGGCCATCGTTTGCACGAGGTGCATGTGAATCTCCTGAGAAAAGACGAGCGCATAAAGCCCGGCCGAAGCCGGGCTAGCGCAGACGAAAGGGAAGGGGGTAAAGCGGAGTGCAGCCTTTAGGGCTGGCTGAAGGTGTGACCGCAGTGCAGGCAGTGCAATTGGTCAACCATGGCGTCATCGAAAGCATCACCGACGACCGAGCCCGCGATACCGCCGACACTGCCGCCCAAGATGCCTGCGGTAATGAGACCAGCAATGCCACCGGCAATAGCACCGACTGGGCCGGCGATAAATCCTACGGTTGCACCCGCTCGGGCAGCGGTCAGCGCAGTAGCAATGCCGCCTGCAGCTCCCGCAACGGTGCCAATGGCGCCGCCAATGTGCCTGCCGGTAGGCAGGGCTTCAAGGTGTTGGGAGTGACACTTTGGGCAGCAGAGCGGGATGGGTTGCGCTGCTGAAGATGGTTGCTGTACGAATTCGAACATATCGGCTCCTGAGAGGTTCGCCCGTATGGGAACTGGGGGCGGAGAGGACGTAGCTGTCCTGACTCAGGAGGGTGATATGTGTCTGAAAAACTTTAGAGTGCTCGCTCGTTTAGATAAGGTGATCCTTGATCAAGCTAATGCCCCACAGTCATTAGGCTTATCTAAGCCAGAGCGTCCATTAATATAGCCATTGACAACCTTCTCAATAACACCGACAAACTTTTTGTCTGTGCTTATAAACCCAATAGGTAATGTCACTGGATATGACTCTGGGGCTGAGAGGTGATAAATAATGACGACGAGCTCTCCTTCGAATAGAAGGACTTCAACATTCCCTCCGAGAAAGCCTTCAACAAGACCGCGAGCGTTGCTTGAGTACGGATCTATCTCTTGCTTCCATTGGCGACGGCTTCGCTGATCATCAGCATCAAGAATGGGAACGTACAGCCTTGGTGCGTATAGTTTCTTCTCTTTTGTTTCGGCTTTATGAAGAAAATCACTGAGCGCAACAGCAAGGCGGTTGCTCTTAGACCAGAATGGGTCGCTAGGTGCAATCCACGAGAAGGGATTACTTTTAACCTCTGTTGCGTTTTCTATCCGCGATACAAGAATCGGAGCGAGGTGCCGCTGAAGTAGCTGCCAATTTTCTTGTAGATAAATGGGGCCAAGGAATGTCGTTCTCTTACCATGGCTGTTCGACTCTAGTGTTTTCAACTCTTCTAGAAAGCTAAGGTTGACGGCATTCGTTTTAGAGTCGAATAGCTTGAGTGTCTCACTATCACTCAGCTCCATCATGGCCTTGACGATATCCATCAAGTTACCAGGTCTTGCTAGGCGGCCTAGTTCGAACGAAATTCGCTCTTGTACATAGTCAGAGCTTTTCAAGACCTCAAAGTCTTCGCGCTCTACGTTTCTGCCATCCGCATCAGAGCGAAACTTTACCGTCAGTCGTAGTGGCATTTGTCGAATTTTATCGACGGAATTTACTGTGTAAATTGAAGGAAGGTCTTTCTCATCTTGGGTCAGTGACTTTGGGAGCTGATCTCGATGAAGAAGCTCGTTGAATTGGCGTTGGAAGTGTTTTTCAACATGCGCTTCACTGCGCGCCACATTGTCATCCTCGACTCGGATTGATATGCCAGCCTTCCATTTGTCTTGCTCAACCTCTTTGCCAAGGCAGGTAAATGTAGCCAAATCAAACGATAGGCAAACGGTACTGTCGCGAAGCGCCGAGAGTCGTGGTACTTCCCCAATATCAATGAAGTAACCTCGTGATTTCTCAGTTAACGTCAGACGTCCGGTTTCATTGAGAGTTAGTTCATCTCGACCGACCAAGTCGGCAACCGCTTCCTCAACTTCCCTTCGACTAAAGTTAAAGAAAGTACCGATCTGGGTTTTGCTCATCGGAGCTAAGTGAATTAAGCGAAGAACAAATTCCCTGACAAAAGGCATTCCCTTCTGCGTGATGTACGAGAAGTTAATGTTGAATCTTTGCGTGGGGAGCAAGAAGTCAATTTCGTGATACGTCGTTGTGTTTTCCACAGTCGTTATCTCACCGGCTCTTCTTAATAGGAATGAACTTGTAGCCAGATTTTTCACCATGGCTGTTCATGTAGGCGATGACTTGCCCTAGTGGCAAGTCCTTGTTGTGCTTGATCCACATGTCCGCGTTACCAATGATCAGAAGCCTATCCATTGCCCTGGACATTGCTACGTTGATCCGGTTGGGCGCTCGAAGAAAACCCGGGGACCAAGTTCTGTCTGAGCGAGTCAGGCTAAGAATGATGATGCGATTCTCTTTCCCCTGGTAACTGTCGACTGTGTCGATCTTGACGAGCTCCTTGAATCCATCAGCCCAGATCTCTTGGTTGAATTTTTGGCGGATAAGCCGCTTTTGCTCTGCATACATGCAGATGACGCCAATGAGTGCGTCATCTTTATCTTTGAGTTTTGTGAGGTCAGAAATGAACTGCGTATTCGCTGAGATACGTTTCAGCGTTTCTATGACCTGATCTGCTTCGCATCGATTGTAGATACTGACGCCTTTGTCGCTTTGGTGGTGAGCACGCTCCTCCATGGGCGATGTGTCGAGCCAAGTGACAGGGGAACAAAGCTCAGTCGGCGCGTTTTCATAGAACTCCGGAATTGCCCTGAGGCCATTGTTCAACTTACCTTCATAAAACGCTTCCGATACGAGCGTTCCAATAGGTGGGGCCATTCGGTATTGGGTTAGCAAGGTAGCGCTGGACTGCTTCCCGTATTCAGAATTGAATGCCCGAGCAAAGTCACTTCTGAGAACGGTGTCGAGGTCGGATTTATTGTTGTTGATGCCGAGACGACGAGCAAGCGCAGTTTTGTGGGCGTCTGAGTACAAGGGCGGCAACTGAAGATGGTCACCTACCAATAGAACTCGCTTGGCGGACTGCATGGCGATAGCTAGTTCGCTAGATATGGAGCGAGCTGCTTCGTCGATGATAACGAAGTCATAAATGTTGTCGTGGATTCCTATATGGCTCTGTCCGATGCCTACACAAGTTCCTGTGACCAGTTGCCTTGATCGGGCATAGAACTCATCGCAATTTACGCGCTCAGTCGAAAGTGCATCCAGCATGTCCCGAGCAATTCTTGCGAGAGCCTTGACTCGCTTAACTTCGTTGGGTCGAACACCATACTCAGAAAATAGCTTCGACAATAACAGCGGCTTGGCCTGAGATACCTTTTCTTCCTGAGATAGCGTAAGTCCATACTCAGTAGAAAGCTTTGTTCGAATCGTTGCGTCTAGCTCTCCGACGATAGGTTTCAGTGATTTAATGTCATCACTTTCACCAAGGTTGTCTAGGCCGGCCAGCAATGATTCCAGATGATCAATTTGCTTGAATAAGTGCAACTCAGCCTCAACCACCTTTGTGATGAGATCGGCATCAAGTCCTAGAGCACCTGAGAGTTTGGCAACTCGGTAACGGTACTCAGCGTTGAACAGCTCTCTTTTCTCTGCAGTAATTGCATGGGAGTAGACGTCTTTAAGGCCGTGGGATACCGCGCCCTCGCGGTTGCTAAAGCGTACAACTTCCAATTCAGTGTTGAGCCGCCTGCAGTGCTTTCGAATACGCTCAGCAGCCGTGTTAACGGCTTCATGCGATTGACTGACAAGTAAGATGCGTTTGACGTCGAGCTTTTCGATTAGGAAATGAACAAACGCAGCAATAAATTCCGTCTTTCCTGTTCCTGGTGGGCCTTGAAGAAGGGAAAGTGGGCCAAAGTTGAGTAGCTTTGTAAAGGCCTCGCGCTGTTGCTGGTTAAGGCTGATTTTGTTGCCGTGCTGGTCCTCACGGTCGTACCGAGCAAAGTCCTCGTCGGTTACCGCGATCCCATAGTGCTCAGCCTCCTTTTGACATGATGGGTCGAACAGGTCCAGAAGCCCAGGAAGTACGCCCTCTCGATCCAACAGTCTTTCAAGTGCCGCTTTGCGTTTACGGTAGGAGGCGCGATCCTGCTTTGTCCTAAAAAATACAAGATCTCCGTCCTTTAAGGCTTTTGCCGCAAAGCGAGCCTTGATTAATCGGACCTCATTCAGAGCAGATTTTTTTAACGATACTTCGGCGATATTCTTCTCGGTGCCATCAGCCTCTACGATGAGTGCTTCGACCTCGTCGGCGCTCGCAAATGAGCCGAGCGGGTCAATATCCGCTTCATAGGGAAGAATGAGTTCGCTATCCGAATCGGCTACTGCGAGTGCAGCACCATTTAACTCAATGTTGGGGCTCGACTCAGTTTCCGTCTCAAGGATGGCTTTCCAAAGCGCCTGAGTTGAAATTTCGAACGATACGGCCTGGCCCGTTTCTCCAAGTGCGTCGTAAGCTTTTTCAAAGGCATCTGTGAGCTGCTGGCTTAATTCCGGGATGCCCGAATTTTGAGGAGCTGCTTCCAGCGCATCTACCGCGCGTGTAAATGCATCAACATCGCGTAGGAAGTCCGACAGCTCAGTAAGTTGGGAAGGGCGGCCTGGCTTTATTCTGATCGGCGTATTGATTTCGAACTGGCTTAGCTCAATATCTTTGGGATGGATATTGGTTCGTTCCCTTGGGGGCAGGCCGTGCACAAAACATTGTTGCGGCTTGTTATAGAAGGCAGAGAATGTTCCTCCAATGCCGGAGAATGTGACATTGACGTCATTTTTGTCCTTCCGAGACACCTCAACCTTCACGTAGAGGTGCCCATTGTCCGGAAGAATTGTTATCGGCGTTTCAATATTGCTCAGGACAACTTCGATGCATTGCTGCCCCCGCGCATTCTTAACCGGGTTTAGAGCCCGCTTGAATCGGCCTAATTCTTTAAATCCAAATTCAATGTCTGCTATTTCGGCACGGATGGCATCGGCTATATCCGGGTAGCTCTGAGAGTTCTCTCCCCAGGTAATCCCCAGTAGTTCAGAAGACATACGAAGAACGGCAAAGATGTCTCGCTGCATAGGCGAGCATCCATCAATGTTTTCTGGGCTGTATCGGTGATTTTTTACTTCAGCGGTGTTGTGGGAAAAGTCTGGGATATCGACAAAGAACAAGTCGAGGGTTTCATTCTCAAGCATGACATTGCCTGGGTGAATGTCTCCATGAGAAATGCCAAGCCCATGAAGGTGCTCCAAGGCGGCGGTTAGTTTTTCGACCAGCCCGATCTTGTCGGTCTCGTTAATGGCAGCGGCTTCCCAGGTCGTGCCATTTACGATATCCGTAATCAGATACATGCTGCCTGACTTCGTGGCAAGCCCATATTCGTGGATTCGAGGCAAATAGGTTGGATTGACTGCAGCGAGCTTGTCCAAGCGTTTTAGAAACGAGAGAACTTGAAAGTTCCTAATAGCCTCGCTTCCTTCAAGGCCTACATTAAGCCAAGCTTTTACCAACCGACCATTTGACCGATAGACCTCTTTATCGGAGGTTTCGACCAAAAAATCACCGTCTTCTCGATATTGGCGGGAGTGATTGATTGGGTGGCGGTAGGTGTCTAGATCTGATTCATCAAACGTTGGGATTTCATCCGCACTTGGCTCTGCTTTCATCAGCGCATCAAAGAAGGCTAATGCATCTATGAATTTGGCAGTGACAGCATTGAGCAAAATATCCGAATACCATTCGCTACTGGAGAGCATGTCGTCTTGAATGGTCTCTAGACTCTTTGGGGACATTCTTTGCCCAGAAAGTAGGTGCCAGGCGACAAGGCCAAGAGCATGAACGTCTTGCTGGAATGGGGTTAGCGAACTCCCATCAAGCATTTCTTTAGCCTCGACTGCGCCAACGGAAATGCTACTGCGGTAGTCACCAACGGTTCCAATGGGCTGGTGGTATGCAGAGATGAAGTTGGATAGCGCGATTTCCTTCGACGGCGATAACCATAAACTGTGATCAGCGATGTCTCGGTGCGCGACTTTCATTTCATGTAGGTCGCCGAATTTTGCGAGCAAAAGCTTGGTGAGGTTGAGCCTATCTTTTGGGGTTAAGGATTGCCCGTACTTTCCAACAAACTCATTGAACCTCAAATGGCCAGGAGGTAATTCATAAACCTCGCTGTATTGTGAAGTGACCTCGTCTTTCTCGAAGCTTGTAAGCGAGCGGAGACAATGGTTGTACAGATCCCGGTTGTTGTGGTTAATGAATTGGAGGACTTCTCGTTCACGCGAGACAATCTCTGCCCGACCTTCTGGGGTGAAGGCCTTATTCCCTTCAAGTTTTTTAAAGTTCCACACCCGAAGCAGGGCTTCAGTACTTTTCGAGATCTCCGAGCTTGCTAGATATTCCTTATATACATGTTTCGGATGTTCGAACACCTCCTCAACGGCTGTGTATCCTCCAATTTTTAGGGCTTTTGGCGCTGTTTGAGCGCCAAGAAACAACTCGTCGAACAGATGGAAGTCACGATTCAGTACTTGCTCATTAGGATGGGGGCGAAAGTGCGCATTGAACTTATTTTTATCCGCGAACTTGAGAAAATCTTTCAGCGAAATCGTGTGCTGGAGTTCTACATCAGATAACTGACTGAAGTCTGCATTCCCTGTCATAACGACAAAAAAGGAAACGCGTGGGGGATATCCGCGATTGGTGACCCGATCGGCTAGCTTCTTTAGCTTGTTGTCGAGCATGAACTTCTTGCTTCTTGTGACGCTGACGGGGGAGCGCCCCATGTTCTTGTCACCCTTGAACCAAATATCGCCACGTGACGTAATGGGTTCATGGTTCCAGTCCTTTAGCTCAATGATAAGGACATTGCAGTGCGTAACTAGAACGAGATCAAACTCTCCTTCTTTCCCCTTCGCGTCGACGAATCGGAATCCCGCATATCCTTTCCAAGGGAAGATGCTATCGCGCCCGGATATGGATATGTTTTTCAGTTGATCACGTAGAGAGGCGCCACGCTTTTCAGGAGCGGCACTTGAGTTCGGGTTGTCAGTGAATGAAGCCTGGATTTTTTTGATGGCATCAATTTCTTGTTCTTGTAAACCGCCATCCCAAATTTCAATTTCCAAAGTGCCCTCTCTTCGTTTCTCTATCGCTTATTGCGGCTGATCTATGCAAACTGCATGCTCTTATTCTAAGTGTTGTTTTTCTCTTCTTAATGTAACCTACTCAAAATACTGATTAGTTTTTCTCCCTGGGGCGACGGAGAGGCACATTTGGCAACTCTTATACCAAGCTATGGCTCATGCGCAGGCCGGATCACGGCAGGCGAGAAGCGTTTTGCACAGCGCTTGGAGGCTAAGCTTGAAGAGGACTACCTGTGCTGGTATGACGTTCCTCTTGGTCCTGGTAATAGCCACCCTGACTTTATCGTTCTGCACCCCAGCCGGGGTTTGTTGATCCTGGAAGTCAAGGATTGGAAGCCTGAAACCATTCAGTCGATCACACGGACCCAGGCTTCGATTCTTACGCCGACAGGCCTCAAGCATGTACTTAGCCCACTTGAGCAGGCTCGCCAATACGCTCATGCAGCGGTCAAGGTTCTAGAGAAAGACGCACAGCTCACGTTTGGCAATGGTAGTCAGCAAGGGCGTTTAGTCTTCCCTTGGAGCTATGGCGTCGTACTGACGAATATCTCCAGGAAAGTGTTCGATGCTTCTGGCTTGGCTGAGGTCCTGGAGCCAAGCCGAGTGATCTGCCAAGACGAGATGGTGGAGTCTGTCGAGGCCGAAGATTTCCAGGCGCGTTTGTGGGGAATGTTCACCCTGCGATTCCGTGGTGTGATTTCTCTGCCCCAATTAGACCGAGTGCGTTGGCACCTTTTCCCCGAGATTCGTCTTCCTGTGCAGGCTCAGGAGCAATTGTTTGGAAATGAGGATGCCGAGCCGCCTGCGCTACCAGACCTGATGCGCGTGATGGATCTGCAACAAGAGCAGCTTGCCCGGAGCTTGGGGGATGGCCATCGTGTCATTCACGGTGTTGCCGGTTCCGGTAAAACCTTGATTCTTGGGTATCGAGCTGAGCAGCTGGCCAAGGTATGT
Organism: uncultured Rhodocyclaceae bacterium; assembly: GCA_964499485.1. Classification (GTDB taxonomy): domain Bacteria; phylum Pseudomonadota; class Gammaproteobacteria; order Burkholderiales; family Rhodocyclaceae. The sequence continues at coordinate 33,888 of CAZCLF010000018.1, forward strand.
GTAAAGCCGATCCTTGTTCTTTGCTACAACAAAACCCTGGCTGGGCGGCTATCCCATTGGATGAGCAGCAAGGGTGTAGGCGACAAGGTGCATGTACGCAGCTTTCATAGCTGGTGCTTTAGCCAGCTACATGCCTATCACGTTGATGCGCCTGTATCGAATTTGGATACTGCTGCAGCAATGTCAGAGTTGGTGCAGACGGTGATTCGTGGCGCTGAGCGAGGACAGATTCCCTCTGGGCAATATGAGGCTGTGCTCATCGATGAGGGTCATGACTTCAGGCCCGAGTGGCTGAAGCTAGTGGTCCAGATGGTGGACCCTCGTACCAATTCGCTGCTGGTTCTGTACGACGATGCACAGTCTATCTACGATGCTGGCGGAAAGAAGAACTTCAGCTTCAAGAGTGTCGGCATTCAGGCGCAGGGCCGGACGACCGTGCTCAAAGTGAACTATCGGAACACCCAGGAAATACTGAGGTTCGCGTCGCAGTTTGCAAAAGAACTGCTGACAGACTCAGATGCCTCGGAAGATGGGGTTCCCCGGATTGCCCCTATTTCGGCTGGACGCTCAGGCCAAGCGCCTGTAGTCATCAACCTGCCAACCTTGAGCGACGAAGGGGCGTGGATTGCCAAGCGACTGAAGCAAGAGCACGAGAACGGTACACCTTGGCGCGATATGGCCATCTTGTATCGCCACTACGAGCCAGTGTGTAAAACCATACGGACAGAGCTGAGAAAGGCGGGCGTACCCAATACGTGGAAGGATGACGTAACGTTTGGCGAGGCGCAGGACACCGTCAAGCTGATCCCATTTCACAGCAGCAAGGGCTTGGAGTTTCCTGTCATCGTAATTCCAGGGACTGACTTGTCGCGTTCAGCCGATGCGTCTGAAGAAGAGGCGCGTCTGCTATACGTCGCTATGACACGTGCGACGGCGCAGCTTGTGGTGACGGGGGCGGAAAAGCGCCAGGCCGGATAGGATCGGTTGAGGCGTTACTGGGGGGCAGAGGATGAAGATTGTTCGAATAGGCAAAGTCGGTTGTTTGGTTCTAGGTATTGTTTTTCGACTTGGCGGCAAACTCAGATTTGGACTATTATGGAACCCGTTGGACTGTCTTAGATTTCGTTTTGGTCAGTAGTTCGGTTTTGAATGGTGTGGACTGATTTTGGGGGCCTTTTTGGGGGCCTTTTTTATTTTTCGGGATTGCGCTTTATTGCTGGGCCAGCGATGGCGTAATTTGTTCTGTTTTGGTCAGCGCACCAGTAATATCAAAGGCTTGCCCTCAGGGGCAGGCCTTTTTCGTTTCTGGACCGCTGGGCTTGATCCAGAACAAGTCGGCTGGGTTTGGGTGCGGCTATGCTGTCGACTTACCCAACGGTATTTGTCGACCATGGCCGAGCTTTGTTATCACTGTGGATTGCCGGTTCCTGCCGGCCTTCATTTAAGCGTCCAGCTGGGTGGGCAAGCGCGTGTCATGTGCTGTGTTGGCTGCCAGGCAGTCGCCCAGTCGATTGTCGATGGCGGACTGGACGACTATTACCGGCACCGCGACTCTTTGCCCGCCTCCCCACGTGAGGCCATCCCTTCTGCTTTGCAGGCCAGTGGATTGTTTGATCATCCCGCCGTACAGAAGGATTTTGTGTCACCTGTCGGTGAGCATGAGCGGGAGGCCCATCTGGTGTTGGAGGGGCTCACTTGTGCAGCCTGTGTTTGGCTTAATGAGCAGCATGTCGCCCGTGTGCCTGGAGTAACGGCCATCCATATCAATTACACGACGCGTCGGGCGCGCGTGCGCTGGGACGAGCGGACCGCGCTGTTGTCGCAGATTCTGGATGCCATTGTGGCAATTGGTTATCGCGCTCATCCCTATGATGTGGCCAAGGCCGAGACATTGGCGCGGGGCGAACGTCAGGCGGCGCTATGGCGTTTGTTTGTGGCCGGTTTCGGCATGATGCAGGTGATGATGTATGCCGTGCCGGTGTATCTGGCCAACGGCGACATGACTTTTGATATTGAGCAGCTCATGCGCTGGTCTAGCCTGTTGCTCACGCTACCTGTTGTCTTGTATTCGGCGGCGCCGTTCTTTCAGCGCGCCTACCGAGATATTGGTTTGCGTCGCGTTGGCATGGATGTGCCTGTGGCGCTGGGCGTCGGTGCGGCCTTTGCAGCTAGCTTGTGGGCAACCTTGAGCGGGCAGGGCGAGGTGTATTTCGATTCCGTCACCATGTTCGTGTTCTTGTTGTTAGGTGGGCGTTACCTCGAAATGATGGCGCGGCAGAAGGCGGCGCGAGGCATCGAGGCGATCAATCGCGCTCAGCCAGCGCTGGCATTTCGGCTCGATCACTTCCCTGCGCTCACGGGTGTACACGTTGCCGTCGCCGAGTTAGAGGTGGGTGATCTACTGCTGGTAAGCCCCGGCGAGCGCGTGCCGGCGGATGGTGTGATTGTCGACGGCACCAGCAGCCTGGATGAATCCTTGCTCAGCGGTGAGAGCCGGCCATTGCCAAAACGAGTGGGGGCAAGCCTCACGGGTGGCAGCATGAATATCAGTAGCCCAGTGGTGATGCGTGTCGCAGCAGTGGGCGCGACCACACGTTTGGCTGCGATTCAGCGCCTAATGGCGCAGGCCGCCAGCGAGCGCCCGCAACTGGTCGAGATGGCCGACAAGGTTGCAGGGCGTTTTGTTGCGGCATTGTTGATCATGGCGATCGCCACTGCCGCACTCTGGTGGTGGCTGGAGCCAGCACGTGCGCTGTGGGTCTTTGTTGCAGTGCTGGTAGTGAGCTGTCCGTGTGCCTTGTCGTTGGCTACGCCAGCGGCGCTCACGGTCGCAACGGGTACGCTGGCGCGCCACGGTTTGCTCCTCACGCGCGGCCATGCCGTCGAGGCACTCGCCAGCGCTACTCATTTTGTATTTGATAAAACAGGCACGCTCACCGAAGGCCAGCCACGTATCTTGGATAGTTGGTCGCGCGATGGCGAAACCGCTACCGCACTGGTGCTGGCAGCGACGCTTGAGCAGGGCTCGGAACATCCACTCGCAGCTGCATTTCGTGTCGCCGCCTCGCCCGATGCGCAGCTTGCCTTGACTGACCGTCAGGCGCAAACAGGGGCGGGGGTGTGTGCCATGCTCGCGGGGCAGCAGGTCAGATTGGGCAGCATTGCCTATACGCAAGCCTTGCATCAGCAAGCCTTGCCAGCGCATGTGGTGCGGTGGAAAGCAGCAGGCGATATCGTCGTCATGCTCGCCGATGTAGAGGGCTGGCGCGCGGCTTTCCGTCTCGGTGACCGTCTGCGGCCGGGTGCCCAGGCTATGGTCGGCGAGCTGATTCGACGCAATATCGCGGTATCCATTTTTAGTGGTGATGACATCGCGGTTGTACGCCGCTTAGCAGCTGCGCTTGGCGTTACTGATGCGCGCGGCAATATGCGCCCGGAAGACAAGCACGCTGCGCTGCAGGCGTTACAGGCCGAAGGTGCGATTGTCGCGATGACTGGTGATGGTGTGAACGATGCCCCGGTGTTGGCGCAAGCCCAGCTCTCCATCGCCATGGGTGGCGGAACCGATCTGGCACGTAGTCAGGCTGATGTCGTATTACTCGGTAATGATTTGCAAGCGCTTGCCGAGGGCGTATCGATCGCTCAGCGTGCCATGCGCATCGTCCGTCAGAACTTGTGGTGGGCGTTTGCCTACAACATCACCGCTATTCCGCTGGCGATGGCTGGGCTCGTCACTCCATGGCTTGCAGGCATCGGCATGTCGGCAAGCTCACTCTTTGTCGTGCTTAATGCCCTACGTTTGCAGCGCGCTGAAGTCTCCACCATCGTGCAACAGCCTCTGCCAAAAGTGGCGCCTGTGGAGGCATGATGGATGGCATGAGCAGTCTCTACATCCTGATTCCACTCTCACTGCTGTTGGTGTTTGTGATCGCCATTGTGTTTTGGTGGTCGCTGCGCAATGGACAGTTTGAAGACTTGGAAGGCGAGGGCTTTCGCATCCTCACCGACGACGACACGCCAAAACCACCACCAGTGTGAGCTGGGTTTGACCCAGATCAAGCCATGTCGGCTGCAATCGCCGCATCATGAGATCTCTCTGTTGGGGTTCGGGGCGCTTTGGCGCCCCTTTTTTTATTTTGAATTGATGTGCATCGATTGTGCGCACTGTTTTGCTAGTACTGCTTGCTAGCAGTTTGATCTGAGTCAAGGTGCCTATTTACAGCGCCGGTATCTTTCACTTATGAGCCTAGGCGTCATCCATCCGGGTGGGCGGGCCGTCATTGAAATGAGGATTCAGCATGCAATCGCAAGCAGCTGCATATAACTACCAGGTGGTGCGCCAGTTCACGGTGATGACCGTCGTCTGGGGGGTGGTCGGCATGCTGGTTGGCGTAATCATCGCCGCCCAGCTGGTTTGGCCACAACTGAACGTCGTTGAATGGTTGTCGTATGGCCGTCTCCGACCCCTACATACTAACGCAGTGATTTTCGCATTCGGCGGTTGTTCGCTGTTTGCGACCTCCTACTACTGCGTTCAGCGCACATGTCACACACCCTTGTTTGCGCCGGCACTTGCCAGCTTTACCTTCTGGGGTTGGCAACTGGTCATTCTCTTGGCAGCCATCAGCCTGCCGCTGGGTTTCACCTCGGGTAAGGAGTACGCCGAGCTGGAGTGGCCAATCGATATCCTCATCGCCGTGGTGTGGGTGTCGTATGCCGTGGTGTTCTTCGGCACCATGATTAAGCGCAAGACGCCACATATCTATGTAGCCAATTGGTTCTTCGGCGCTTTCATTCTCACCGTCGCCCTGCTGCACATCGTTAATAGTGCGGCCATGCCGGTGTCACTGACCAAGTCCTACTCCGCCTATGCCGGTGTGCAGGACGCCATGATTCAGTGGTGGTACGGGCACAACGCGGTGGGATTTTTCCTCACCGCTGGCTTCCTCGGCATGATGTATTACTTCGTGCCCAAGCAGGCCAACCGTCCTGTGTATTCCTATCGCTTGTCGGTGGTGCACTTCTGGGCGCTGATCTTCACCTATATGTGGGCGGGCCCTCACCATCTGCATTACACCGCACTGCCTGACTGGACTCAATCGGTCGGCATGCTGTTTTCATTGATCCTGTTGGCGCCAAGCTGGGGGGGCATGATCAACGGCATCATGACGCTCTCGGGCGCATGGCACAAACTGCGCGATGACCCGATTCTCAAGTTCATGATCACCTCGCTGTCCTTCTACGGCATGTCGACGTTCGAGGGTCCGATGATGTCGATCAAGACGGTCAATGCGCTTTCGCACTACACCGATTGGACCATCGGCCACGTGCACTCTGGTGCGCTCGGTTGGGTGGCTTTCATCGCTATCGGTTGTACCTACTATCTGCTGCCACGCATGTTCGGCAAGACCGAGATGGCCTCAAAGCGCCTGATCGAACTCCACTTCTGGATCGCCACGCTGGGCATCGTGCTGTACATCGCCTCGCTGTGGATTGCCGGTGTGATGCAGGGCCTGATGTGGGGCGCAACCAATCCGGATGGCACGCTGACCTACTCCTTCGTTGAGTCGGTCAAGGCCAGCTATCGTTTCTGGGAAATCCGTCTGCTTGGCGGCACCTTGTTCCTCGCCGGCATGCTCCTGATGGTCTGGAACATGATGCTCACCATCCGCGGCGGCACTGCCGTGAATGACGCACCCGTGCTTGTACCGTCTGGCGCCCATTAAGAGATCAAGGAACCATCATGCTGACTCATGAAAAAATCGAGAAGAACGTTGGCCTCCTGATTGTGCTGACAATCCTGGCGGTGAGCTTTGGCGGTCTGGTTGAGATCGTGCCGCTGTTCTTCCAAAAGTCCACCACCACACCGGTGAACGAGCTGGTCAAACCCTATGACCCGCTGCGCTTGGTGGGGCGTGACATCTATATCCGCGAAGGTTGCTACAACTGCCACTCGCAGATGATTCGTCCCTTCCGCGCTGAGACCGAACGTTATGGTCACTACTCTGTGGCCGGCGAGTTTGTCTATGACCATCCTTTCCAGTGGGGCTCTAAGCGCACGGGTCCTGATCTGGCGCGCATTGGCGGCCGCTATTCGGATCTCTGGCATCGCGTGCATTTGCTGAACCCGCGCGATGTTGTGCCGGAGTCCAATATGCCCGCTTACTCCTGGCTGGATCGTCCGCTCAATGAGCCGAACGTCAAGACCAAGATGGAAGCACTGCGTCGTCTCGGGGTGCCTTATAGCGATGAGGAAATTGCTGGATCGTATGCCGCCATCAAGGACAAGACTGAACTCGAGGCGTTGATTGCCTACCTGCAAGGCTTGGGCACCGCGCTCAAGCAAACGCGCTAGGAGATTGCCATGGACGTCAACGATCTGCGTTCGCTAATTACTGTCATCAGCTTCCTGCTCTTCATCTGCATTGTGATGTGGGCTTGGTCATCCAGGCGCCACTCTGATTTCGAGGCGCTGGCGCGCCTACCGCTGGAGGACGATGAGCCTCTACTAGCGGCCACCAGCACAGCCGATCAGCATAAAGGACACCAGTCATGAGTGACTTCAACAATAGCTTTTGGAACATCTGGGTCATCCTGCTCACACTGGGCGGCATTGCCTTCTGCATCATCATCCTCTGGACGCAAAGCCGTGCGCGTAGCAACTCGGGCCAAGTGACGGGTCATGTCTGGGATGAAAACCTTGAGGAGTACAACAATCCAATGCCCAACTGGTGGCGCTGGTTGTTCTACGGCACCATCTTTTTCGCCTTGGTGTATCTGGCGCTCTATCCGGGCTTGGGCAATTTTGCGGGCAAACATCAGTGGACATCAGCGGGTCAGTACGAGAAAGAAAAAGCCGCCGCCGATGCGCAATTCAAAGCTGCCTATGGCGCATTGCTAGCGCAGAACGTTGAGCTGGTTGCTGCGGACCCGAAGGCCCGTGAAGCGGGCGAGCGCCTGTTCCTTAACTACTGCGCGCAATGCCATGGATCGGATGCCAAGGGCTCCAAGGGCTTCCCTAACCTGACTGATAGCGATTGGTTGTGGGGCGGTGAGCCTGCGCAGATTAAGGAAACCTTGCTCAAGGGCCGCATGGCCGTGATGCCAGCCTTCGGTCATCTGGGTGATGAGGTAATTAAGGATCTGGCGACATACGTGCGTTCGTTATCAGGTGCGGTGACCGATAAGTCGATCCGTGCAGCACGCGGCAAGGAAGCGTTCGCTAATAACGGTTGTGCCGCCTGTCATGGTCCAGAGGGTAAAGGCAATCTTGGCTTGGCCCCGAACCTGACCGACAAGGTCTGGCTGTACGGTGGTCGCGATGCGGTGCTGATCGAGACCATTACCAAGGGCCGTACTAATCAGATGCCAGCGTTTGGCGAGTTCCTTGGCGAAGACAAGGTGCATCTGCTGACCGCTTATGTATATGGCCTCAGCCAAGGTAATCGCACGGAGGCGGCCAAACCAGAAGCGAAGTAAGCGCAGGGACAGCAGAACACCATAAAGAAAAAAGCCATGAACCCCAGCCCGCAGCAACAGAAAATTATCGAGATCGTCCCGCAAGGGACGCCTTCGATCGTCGAAGAATCGCTCTTCGAGGTGCGCAAGAAGATTTACCCGCGCGCCGTGACGGGTCTGTTTGCACGCTGGCGCTGGGGCATGGTGATTTTTACGCAGCTGTTGTTCTACGGCCTATGTTGGTTGCCGTGGAATGATCGTCAGGCAGTGTTGTTCAATATTGTCGAGCGCAAGTTTTACCTCTTTGGTTTAGTGTTGTGGCCGCAGGATGTGTTTTATCTCGCCATCCTGCTCATCATCTCTGCATTCAGTCTCTTCCTCTTTACGGCAGTCGCTGGGCGTTTGTGGTGCGGCTTTGCTTGCCCGCAGACGGTCTATACCGAAGTCTTTTTGTGGATCGAGCGTGTATTCGAGGGTGATCGCGGCGCACGCATGAAGCTGGACTCTGGCGACATGAGTCAGGTCAAGCTCCTACGTAAGGGCGGCAAGGTGCTCACTTGGGCATTGCTTGCGGCTTGGACGGGCTTCACTTTTGTTGGGTACTTCACGCCCATTCATGAGCTGTGGGGCGAAGTCTGGAATTTCAGACTAGGGCCATGGGAAAGTTTTTGGCTGTGTTTTTACAGCGCCTTTACGTATCTGAATGCCGGCCACATGCGCGAGCAAGTGTGCAAATACATGTGCCCCTACGCGCGCTTCCAAGGCGTGATGTTCGATCCAGATACGCTGGTGATTACCTATGACACGGAGCGCGGCGATCCGCGTGGCTCACGCAAAAAGGGCATTGATCCCCGCAGCGAGGGCAAGGGCGATTGCGTGGATTGCCAGATCTGCGTGCAAGTGTGCCCGACGGGCATCGATATCCGTGATGGTCTGCAATACGAGTGTATTGGCTGTGCCGCTTGCATTGATGCGTGCGATCAGGTCATGGAGAAGATGAACTATCCCAAGGGACTGATCCGCTATTCGACCGAGAATGCATTGAGTCAGCACTGGGGCTGGCGTGAAATTTTGCGCCATGTAGTGCGGCCACGTGTGCTCATCTACATGGGCATTCTGAGTATTGTCGTCAGCGCTTTCCTGTTTGGTTTGCTCACCAAGTCATCGTTGCAGGTGAATGTCATTCGTGACCGCGGCATCATGGGACGCGAAGTGGAGGGCGGCCTGATTGAAAACGTGTTCCGCTTGCAGGTGATGAATGTCAGCGAGCATTATCAGTTCTACTCAGTTAAGGTCCAGGGGCTACCGGGGATCGCGCTGGCCAGTGACCATGTGATTGAGCTGCCGGCCGAATCGTCGCGTGTTTTTACCTTTGAAGTGCGGGTGGATCCTGAGGCCGGTAAACCCGGCTCCAATCCGATCAGTTTTGAAATTGAATCTTTGCTGGGTGATGCCGAAGCGCACGAGAAGGCCACCTTCTTTATCCCGAGGTAAACATGATGGGAATGCCACTCTCTTTGAATGCAAGTAAGCCCTGGTACCGTGAGCCGTGGCCGTGGATTCTGATGAGCGGGCCGGTGATCGTGGTGTTCGCCGGCATCATCACGACGTGGATTGCCTATACCAAGGGTGACCCGTTGGTGACCGAAGACTATTACCGCAAGGGGCTCGCCGCCCAGCAGACGCTCGCCAGCAGCAGTCAGGCCGACACGTTGGGGCTGCAAGCCAGTTTGCGTCTAGCGGGTGAGGTGGTGATGGTCAAGCTATCTGCGGTGGATACGAGCTTTGTGCCGCCACCCACGGTGCGCGTGACGCTCTCGCATCCGACACGCGCTGGCCTCGATCAAGTGCAAATGCTGCAACGCGAGGGGGATCAATACCGTGGCCATCTACATCTGCCGCAGTCCGGTCACTGGCTGTTGTTGATCGAAGACGACAGCCAAGGGTGGCGTCTGCTTGGCAAGGTGATTCTGCCCGCGACTGAGGTTAAGATAGGCCGCACTACTACCGACGCAACAAGCGGTACCCTGTAGTTTCCTGCAGCCGAAGGCTGCATCAATCAGGTGGAGGCGATATGCAGAAGTGGATGTGGATACTTTGGCCGTCGTTCATCATTGCCGGTGTGGCGGAGGGAATCTTCTTTTCTCTTGTGAACCCGCAGGAGCTGTATTTCCTCGGGGCACCGGTGCACTACAGTCCTATCGCAACCTACTCCATTGGCTTTCTGGCCTTCTGGGTGGTGTGTGCCTGTTCCAGCTTTCTGACCTGGTCATTGCAGCGCCCACCGGGCGAGGTTAACGCCCGCGGCTGATCAGGTCGGCGTCAGGTGGTTTTAGGGCTGCGATAGACTAGTACTGGAATCTTTGAGTGGGTGAGCACCTTTTGGGTTTCGCTGCCTAGCAATAAGCCCACTAGCCCGCTACGCCCATGCGAGGCCATGAAAATCAGATCACAGCCTTTGGCACTTGCAGTATCGATGATCGCCTCATACGGCAGGTCGTTGATGACCGCGACCGTCTGGCTGCTGACGGTGTGTTCATCCGCCGCTGCCTTGCTGCGACTCAGAATGTCAGTCGCTACTTTTTGCGTCATCTCGGCAAAGCTCTCGGGCGTCGTCGGATCAACCAAGGCCCCCTCGCCAAAATAGCTGACTGGATAATCCGGCCGTACGTAGAGAAAGGTGACAGTCGCGCCAATTTCGGCGGCAAACTGAACTGCGGATGTCACGGTTTCGTCCGATAGCGCAGAGCCATCGGTGGGGACGAGCAGATGCTTGAACATGTTTTGCCTCCTGGTCATGGATAATCCCAGTATAGGAAAGCCGGCCTGCTGCCGGTTGATATCGCTCAACCTCCCATGAAAAAGCAAAACATACAGCTGCGTAACAATCTGCTCTTGCGCGTCTTGGTCCCGATGGCGATCGTGATGCTCATCAGCGGAGTGATTGGTTATTTCCAGGCCAAGAACTTTGTCAATGCCAGTTATGACCGCTCACTTTTGGAGGAGGCCCGGGGGCTTGCCGAGCAGGTACAGGTGAGTGGGTCTGATGTATTACTGGATATGCCGGCTGTGGCCGACGAAATTTTGCGCGCTGACACGACCGACCATATTTATTATCAGATTCGTGTGGTTGGGGGCGAGGTGGTTGCCGGCGATACCGTTCTGCCTGCGCCGCCGGGTAAGCCACAGCGGGCGGTCTACTATGACACCTTAGTGCAGGGGGAACCGGTTCGGGTTGTGTCTATTCCCCTCTCCCCGGCGACGGGCGAATATCCCATTGTGGTGCAGTTCGCCGAGACCCTGCATAAGCGTAAGGTGCTGGCCAATGAAATAGTCATCGCCGTGATTGCGCCACAGGTGGCATTGATGATCTTAGCCTGGTTGGCTATTCAGCAGGGCGTATCGGTAGGGCTGCAGCCGCTCAGGAAACTCGCACGTTCAATTGAGCAACGCTCACCGGATGACTTGACGACGCTGCCCATCGCTGAGGTACCTCAGGAGTTGTTGCCGCTTCTGGGGGCATTCAATGCGATGCTTTTACGTCTTGATGATGCGGCGACTGCACAGAAGCGTTTTGTCGCCGATGCGGCCCATCAGTTGCGGACCCCTTTGGCCGCATTACGCATTCAGCTTGAGCGTGCTTTACGTGAAACCGACCCGACACTGCGTGAAAGCCTCTTGCAACAATTGGTCAATGCCATCGAGCGAACGGCGCGCCTGTCTTCCCAGCTCTTGCTGTTGGCACGTGCTGAGCCCGGAGGGGGAGCGCATCATGTCGAACGTGTCGATCTCTGCGAGTTGGCTTTTACAACTGGAGGGGCGTGGATTCCACGTGCATTGCAACAGCAAGTCGACCTCGGGCTAGAAACACCAGGTCATGCGCTCTACGTGACAGGGGAGCCGGTGATGCTGGGCGAAATCATGAATAACTTGATCGACAATGCCCTGCGTTATGGGGGGGAGAAAATCACGCTTCAAGTCGTTGAGCGTGATGAACGGATAGAGCTCTCAGTTGAGGATGATGGGCCGGGAGTCGATATCGCTGAACGCGAGCGAATTTTTGAGCGCTTTTACCGCGTTCCCGGAGCGAGTGTGGAAGGCTCTGGTCTGGGCTTGTCAATCGTGCGCGAGATTGCCCGAACTTGCGGGGCAGAGTGTGGTTACCGCGACCTGCCTGGTGGCGGTGCCTGCTTCTATGTGAGCTTCCCGCGAGCTGATTAGCGGCAAGTGTTCATCAGTTGCTTCAGGCCCTCAATGTTGAGGAGCTGAATATGCTTCTGTTGCACACTCAGCAGGCCGTCGTCTTGGAATTTCGACAAGGTGCGGCTGACGGTTTCCAGCTTTAGACCGAGATAGGAGCCGATTTCTTCGCGGGTCATGCGCAAGTGAAACTCGTTGGCGGCATAACCGCGGGATGAAAAGCGCTGCGACAAGTTCAGCAAAAAAGCGGCAAGGCGCTCTTCCGCCCGCATGGTGCCCAAGAGCATCATGACCCCATGATCACGGACAATTTCCCGACTCATCACCTTGTGGATATGGTGCTGCAAGCTGCGAATCTCTGTGGAAAGGCGCTCAAGCTCGCTGAAAGGAATGGTGCAGACTTCACTGTCTTCAAGCGCAATGGCATCACAGGTGTGTTGCTCGTTGCTGATGCCATCCATTCCTAGGATTTCGCCCGCCATCTGGAAACCAGTGACTTGGTCGCGGCCATCTTCCATGATGACGCCCGTTTTAAAGAAGCCAGAGCGAATGGCATAAATGGCAGTGAACTGTTCACCCGCGGTGTAAAGATGTTGCCCACGCTTAATACGGCGACGGGCGCCAATCATTTCGTCGATCTGATGGATTTCCTTGTCGCTCAAGCCCAGCGGCAAGCACAGTTCACGCAGGTTGCATTGGGAGCACGCCGTACGGAGGGTATGGAGCAGCGGCGCGGGCTGGCTGCTACCAATCTCGGTAACGACTGTCTGCGGTTTGATCTGTGTCAATGCGGTTCTCCTTGGCTTACGGCAATCTGCGCTTTACCTTTCCACCCATTCCAGCCTGACATCGTGAATAGCTTTCAGGAATGTATTTTCGATTCGCAACTACTGAGTCGTTTTGACGTTAGCGGGCCCCGCTATACGTCCTATCCGACTGCAGATCGTTTTGTCGAGGCTTACACGGCAGAAACTTATATTTCTTGGCTACATCGCCGTAACGTCGGCGGGGTTGGAAAGCCATTATCATTATACGTGCACATCCCCTTCTGCAATACGATCTGCTACTACTGTGCATGCAACAAGATTGTCACTAAAGACCATGGCCGCTCTGCCAAGTACATCAAATATCTGAGTCGTGAGATCGCCATGCAGGCGGCAGCGCTAGATGGTACACATGATGTGGTGCAACTACATTGGGGTGGGGGTACGCCGACGTTCCTCTCCCACGATGAGATGCGTGAGTTGATGGGCAGTATTCGCCGTCATTTCAATCTTGTCCCCAATGGTGAGTACTCTATTGAAGTGGATCCACGCAAAGTCGATGCGGAGACTGTTGCGCTACTCGCTGAGCTTGGTTTCAACCGCATGAGTGTAGGCGTGCAGGATTTTGCGGGCGAAGTGCAAGCGGCAGTCAATCGCATTCAGTCCTATGGTGAAACCGCATTGGTCATCAACGCTGCTCGGGCACAGGGATTTAAGTCTGTGAGTGTTGATCTGATTTATGGTTTGCCCAAACAGAACGTGATCAGCTTCAATCGCACGCTCGAAGAAGTGATCGACTTGCATCCTGACCGTATCTCGCTCTATAGCTATGCGCATCTGCCTGCCTTGGCAAAACCGCAACGGCGTATCAATGATGCTGATTTGCCTTCCGCTGATACCAAGCTCCAAATTCTGCAGTTGGCCATTCGTCGGTTCCTCGATGCGGGCTATGTATATATCGGCATGGATCACTTTGCCAAACCGGATGATGAGCTCGCCGTGGCACAACGCCAGGGCCGCCTTCACCGCAACTTCCAAGGCTACTCGACCCATGCTGATGCAGATCTGATGGCTTTTGGTGTGTCTGCGATCGGCAAAGTTGGCTCGAGCTATAGTCAGAATGTGAAGACGCTGGACGAGTACTACGATGCCATTGATCAGGACACCTTGCCCATCATGCGTGGAATCGAACTGACGGCTGACGATGTGTTACGCCGGTCAATTATTCAGGCGCTGATGTGTCATTTCGAGTTATCGATCGAGTCGATTGAGATCGCTCACCTGATCGACTTTCGTCAGTATTTCGCGCCAGAGCTTGAGGCGCTGCACGAAATGGAAGCCGCCGGCTTGTTGAAGGTCGAACCCGAATGGATTACCGTTCAGCCCAGTGGGCGGTTGCTAGTACGTGCAATTGCGATGGTGTTTGACCGTTACCTGCGGGTTGAGCGCGAGCGTGTGCGCTATTCCAAAGTCATTTGAGTCGGTATGGATGTGCCGATCGAGGAGTCCCTTTGACTGATACCGGCTTAATTGCCGTTTTTCTAATTGGCCTGCTCGGCGGTGTGCATTGTGTTGGTATGTGTGGCGGTATTGTCGGGGTTCTGAGTTCGCAGACGGTACGCGTGCCTGGTGGTGCGTCGGACCTCCCTCTTCATCTTGCCTACAACCTCGGACGCATTACTAGTTACGCGGTTGCAGGGGGGCTGATTGGGTGGGTCGGCAGTTTTGGGCTGTTGCTAAATCGCTTGTTACCGATGCAAATGGCGCTCTATATTGCCGCCAATCTGATGATGGTTGCCCTCGGCTTTTACTTGCTGGGTTTTACCCAAAGCCTTGCATTTACCGAGCGCATCGGCGCTATGCTCTGGCAGCGGTTGCAACCTGTTTCTCGTCATTTCTTACCCGCCACAACGGTGGTGCAGGCTTATCCTCTAGGGCTACTGTGGGGGTGGCTGCCTTGCGGCATGGTCTACAGTGTTCTGACGACAGCTTTATTGTCAGGTTCTTTTGAGCGTGGTGCTTTGATCATGCTGGTATTCGGTATGGGAACCCTGCCAAATATGTTGCTGGCTGGCATCCTTTTGCAACGTTTTCGCCGTGTTGTACAAGCCCGGTTTGTCCGCACTGGCAGTGGTTTGTTGGTTATTGCATTTGGTATGTGGGGCTTGGTTAACGCGGCAAGTCTGGGTGGCAAGCTGTGGGCGGGGATTGCCTGTTAAGTTCAGCTTCATCACCCAGTGCCATGTCAATAATGGGGCATGGTTTCCCGGGCGTGCAGGTAGTAACCAGATGCTTGAGTGCGCGCTGCATTTGTTGCAGGTGATTAATTCGCTCGTTGATTGTGGCGATCTTAGTTTCAGCGAGTTGCCGTGCCTGTCGGTGATCGGTCATGTCATTGAGCGCTAAGAGCTCGCTGATCTCATCCAAGCTGAAACCAATACGTTGCGCACGTCGGATGAAGGCAAGCCGCTCGACATGTTCAGCGCCATAACGCCGGTACCCGCCATTATTGGGCGGTTGGGCGATCAGACCACGGCGTTCGTAATAACGCACCGTTTCAACGCTGACTCCTGTCGTTGTGGCTAGTTTCCCAATCGTAAGCGCATGTTGTGCCATCTTTGAAAAAGCCCTTGACTCCGTACTTGAGTACGGAGTTTAGACTAGGCTCGCCGAATGCGAAAGGATGTGCTGTGGATGAACCCATGAATCAGGAACGAGTAGTTGAGCTTGCGCTCGAAGGCATGACATGCGCGGCATGTGCGGCGCGCATTGAGAAGGGCTTAAACAAGCTGCCGGGTGTCGAGGCGGCAGTGAACTTTGCGAGTGAAAAAGCCCAGATTCGCTATGCAGGCGTCAGCGTCGAAGACTTGATCGCACGAGTAGAAACAATTGGCTATGCCGCGACGGTATCGACGCCGGCGACGCGCGATGATGAAAAGGCGCGCAAGCTGGCGCAGTATCAGGCTGACCGTCGGCAGTTTGCGATCGCTGCTGTGTTGACGCTGCCCTTGGTTGCCCAGATGGGTTGGATGTTCAGTGGTGACATGCACAACCATCAGGACGTGCTGCCACGTTGGTTACAGTTCCTCCTCGCCACACCCGTGCAGCTATGGATAGGCTGGCGCTTCTATGTCGGCGCCTGGCACGCCCTTCGGGGTGGTGGTGGCAATATGGATGTGCTGGTTGCGCTGGGTACCGGCGCGGCTTGGCTGTTCAGCACGGTGGTTCTTTTCGCGGGCTTGCATGAACATGTGTATTTCGAGGCCTCAGCGACTGTCATTACCCTGGTACTACTCGGCAAGCTGC
>CAZCLF010000019.1:0-44267 GCA_964499485.1 uncultured Rhodocyclaceae bacterium
CATGCTGCTGGTCGCGTTTGGGATCAGCCTGATTGGTAAGCGCTGACCCAAGGCAGAGAACATCAGCTAATATATTGACAGTATTTAATTTTTCACCCAGCACCGCCCGCACCTCCCTGCTCGGCCTGTTACCTACCCGCCCCATGAAACCGGCCCGCTCTCCTCGCCACTGGCTTCTCAACTTACTCCCTACCGGCACTGCGCTGGTTATCGTTTTCGCCTTGCTAATCGCTTTTCTGATGTTAGTCAGTCAGCGTTGGCTAGAGGAACGTGGCTCTCTGCTCGCGGAAGTTAAACTGCAAGCGACACTAGTGGGTGAGAACGTGTCGATATCACTTGCCGCAGGCGACCCACAAATGGGGAATGACATGCTGGCAGCAATGGCAAATGCCCCGCGTGTGAAAAGTACAGGGCTCTATCGCCGAGATGGCCAGCTGTTTGCGCGTTACGACCGGGATAAACAACGCGCCTTACCAGCAACAAGCCC
Source organism: uncultured Rhodocyclaceae bacterium (assembly GCA_964499485.1). GTDB lineage: Bacteria > Pseudomonadota > Gammaproteobacteria > Burkholderiales > Rhodocyclaceae. Next base: position 488 of record CAZCLF010000019.1, read on the forward strand.
GGCAATTGGGCACTCATTCGAGCCCGGCTTTCTGAACGTGACAGTCCCCGTGAGTTACGGTGGGGTGAGCGATATCGGCACGTTACTGGTGCGAGTCACTCTAGATGGCCTGTACAGCAGCATGCTGTATTACATTGCCAGCCTGCTTGGTACAGTCATCGTTGCCACACTATTAGGGCTACTCGTGAGCCGTGGACTACGCGTGCGCATGAAACAGGCCGAACATGACCTGCATGTCCTTGCGCTTTATGACCGGGTCACCGGCCTCTCAAACCGCTATGCGTTTGAGATGGCCATTGAACAGACTGTGTTGCGCCATCAGCGCGATGGGGGTGGTTCAGCGCTTCTGTTTATCGATGTCGATGGCTTCAAGAAAATCAATGACCGATTTGGTCATGCCAGTGGCGACAAAGTCTTACAAGAGATAGGTCAGCGCATTACCTATACGCTACGTGCAGCAGATGTAGTGGCCCGGCTGGGCGGTGATGAGTTTGGTGCAATTCTGGTCAATACATCAAACCCCGCAGATGCCGCGCATGTTGCCGAAAGCTTGGTCCGAGAAGCGGCCAAACCATTTCTGTTGGGCGAGGCCAGTGCGCACATTGGCTTTAGCATTGGTATCGCTATGTTGCCGGATGACGGTGATGCAGGCGCCATCCTCATGCACCACGCAGACTTGGCGATGTATCACGCTAAAAGCCTGGGCAAGAGTAACTACCAATTCTTTTCAGATACGCTGGACAACGCCGTGCGGCGCCGTTTGGAGATTGAGGAGGGCTTACGGCGGGCACTACGTGATGGCGAGCTATCCGTCGTCTATCAGCCTCAAGTCAGCGTCGTGGGTGCGCCTCCTCAGGGCGTAGAGGCACTTGTGCGCTGGGTGCGCCCGAACGGCACAACCATCACCCCTTGCGAATTCATTCCAGTGGCTGAAGAGTCTGGTTTGATCAGTGATATTGGTGACTACGTGCTGCAACAGGTCTGTCAGGACATATTGTCGCTGCGACAACAAGGACTAACGGTCCCCGTCGTAGCCGTGAACCTGTCCGGACGCCAGTTCCTACGACGCACATTCGCACGAGACATGATGCAGACCATCGAAAGTACGGGTCTAACTGCAGCCGATATTGAGATTGAATTGACTGAAAGTGTCTTGATGGACAGGCTAGACGAGTACCGCCAAATCATGGCGGACCTGAGTGCCTCAGGCGTTAAGATGGCGATTGATGACTTTGGGACAGGCTACTCGTCATTGAGCTACCTGTCGAAACTACCTGTCAGCAAGCTAAAGATCGACCGCAGTTTTGTCAGCGAACTACCGGACAACCTTAACAGCCTGACCATTGTCACAGGCATCGTCAGCATGGCACATGCACTGGGCTTGCGAGTTGTCGCGGAGGGGGTTGAAACGGAAGCACAAGCCCGCTGCCTACTCGACAACGGGTGCGATCTGCTACAAGGTTATGGGGTCGGCTGCCCGGTACCCATCGATGAATTGGCGCGTTTGCTGGTCTCAGCAAACTGAGACCACAACACAGCGGTCTGTCTTACTTGGGTAAGCCCAGACGCCCTGCAATCTCAAGCGTCAGATCAGCCTGATTCATCGAGTAGAAATGCAGTCCGGGTGCGCCACCGTCTAATAATTGTTGGCACAAGCCAGTGACCAGCTCAAGGCCGAGTGCACGAATTGACGTTGCGTCATCACCCAAGGCTTCAAAACGCTTGCGCATCCAGCGTGGAATTTCTGCGCCACAGCTATCCGAAAAGCGCGCGAGCTTGGTAAAGCTGGCAATCGGCATGATGCCGGGTACGATGGGAATGTTGATACCGCGACGCTGTACTGCTTCAACAAAGCGGAAGTAAGCATCAGCGTTATAGAAATACTGAGTAATCGCCGAGTTTGCGCCGGCTTTGACCTTACGTTCAAACGCCTGCAAATCATCTTCTGGCGAACGCGCTTGCGGATGCCACTCTGGGTAAGCCGCCACCTCAATCAGAAAACGGTCACCCGTTTCAGCGCGGATGAACTCAACCAGCTCATTCGCATAACGGAACTCACCCGGATCGCCGGTACCGGAAGGCAGGTCTCCGCGCAGTGCCACAATACGCTTGACGCCCGTTGCCGTGAAATCGTCGAGGATGGCACGAATCTTCTCGTGCGTAGAGCCAATGCAGGACAGATGCGGTGCCGCCTGATAGCCCGCCGCAGCAATCTCACGCACCGTTGCGAACGTACGCTCCTGCGTAGAGCCACCTGCCCCATAAGTCACTGAAAAAAAGTCGGGCTTGAGCACCGCCAGACGTTCAGTCGTAGTCCGCAGTTTTGCTGCACCCTCCGGCGTTTGTGGCGGGAAGAATTCGATCGAAAGATTATGTGCCATGACAGTATTGAATTACTTGCCGCCCTTGAGCAGCAGGCTGGAGAGCAGCCAAGAAATGATGCTGTAAAGCAGCGCGCCGATAAATGCTGTCGCGAAATCCTGGACTACAAAACCGCGCAGGATAGAGCCGACAAACCAGAACAGCAGGGCATTGATGACCAGAATGAACAACCCCAGCGTCAGCAACGTGACCGGCAAAGTCAGGATTACCAGCACTGGCCGTACTAGGGTGTTCACAAGACCTAACAACAAGGCTGCGATCAGCGCTGTTGTGAAAGACGACACCTGAATTGAAGGCAACAGATATGCCACCCCCAGCAGCGCTATCGCATTGATTAACCAGACGAGCAACAAACTCATTTCAGTACTCCTTGGATAGCGCCGCCAGAGCGGCAAATCAAGACTGATTAATAACGATAGTGATCAGTCTTGTATGGGCCTTCCTTCGGCACACCAATGTAGGCGGCTTGCTGGTCGGTCAGTTCAGTCAGTTGCGCATTCAGCGTCTTCAGTTGCAAACGCGCTACCTTTTCATCTAGATGCTTTGGCAGCGTGTAGACGCCAACTGGATAATCACCGGTACGGGTGAACAGCTCGATTTGCGCAATCGTCTGATTAGCGAACGACGACGACATCACGTAGCTCGGGTGGCCAGTACCGCAACCCAGGTTAACCAGACGCCCCTTAGCCAGCAGAATGATGCGCTTGCCGTCCTTGAAGATGACATGGTCAACTTGTGGCTTGATCTCTTCCCACTGGCAGTGCTTTTCCAGCGAGGCGACATCAATTTCATTGTCGAAGTGGCCGATGTTGCAGACGATGGAGTTGTTCTTCATCTTGGCCATATGATCAAAGGTGATCACATGGAAGTTACCGGTGGTGGTAACAAAAATATCAGCCTTGTCGGCAGCGTAGTCCATGGTCACGACACGATAACCTTCCATGGCAGCCTGCAGCGCACAGATTGGATCAATTTCAGTGACCCAGACTTGCGCCGACAGTGCACGCAGTGCTTGCGCAGAGCCCTTGCCCACATCGCCATAGCCGCATACAACTGCGATCTTGCCGGCAACCATCACGTCGGTCGCACGCTTGATGCCATCCACCAGTGACTCGCGGCAGCCATAGAGATTGTCGAACTTGGACTTGGTGACCGAGTCATTCACGTTGATGGCGGGGAACTTCAGGTCGCCACGCTCATGCATTTGATATAGACGATGCACACCCGTGGTGGTTTCTTCGGTCACGCCCTTGATTTGCGCCAGACGAGTCGAGTACCAGCTCGGATCGGTCTTCAGCTTTTCCTTGATCGCGGCGAAGAGAATGGTTTCCTCTTCCGAACCCGGCTTAGACAATACCGCCAGATCCTTCTCGGCCTTTGCGCCCAGATGCAGCAGCAGGGTTGCATCACCGCCGTCATCCAGAATCATGTTCGAGTAGCCGCCGTCGGCCCACTCGAAAATACGGTGGGTATAGTCCCAGTAATCAACCAGGGTTTCGCCCTTGACGGCGAAGACGGGAATACCCGCCTTGGCAATCGCAGCCGCAGCATGGTCTTGCGTCGAAAAGATATTGCACGAGGCCCAACGCACTTCAGCGCCCAGATCAACCAGTGTCTCGATGAGCACAGCGGTCTGGATGGTCATGTGCAGTGAGCCGGTAATACGGGCACCACGCAGCGGCTTGGTGGCCGAGTACTCCTCACGGATCGCCATCAGACCCGGCATTTCGGTTTCGGCGATGAGGATTTCCTTACGGCCCCAATCGGCTAGGGAAATATCGGCAATGATGAAGTCTTGCTTTGCAGTCACGGTTCGCTCCTTGAACGGTGACCGGGAGACGAGGAGGCAGTGGAGCAAGCTCCAGCTCACCTGCGCGCCGCCCGGTACGGGTGGGTCAGGCGAGCGCAGTTCTATCTGAAAACCGAGCCTGGCGGTGTGCAGTCTTCTGACAGAAAACCACCGAACCGTCGCAGCGCTCCTCGGAGATGGACTGATTATAGTCGAATCATGCGCTTGTGCGCTAACGCCCTCACAATCAGCCCCCCCCCAAAGAACCTCACACATGCTTGACCCGGATCAACAGTCAAAGCGCTGCAGGCTCTAGGATAGTAATAACACCTGTTGATTTCTCACATTGGCGCCCACCCTTGGGCTGGAATCTTTGACATGAGCAACGCTTCGAGCACTCCACCGGTGCAGGTTGATCAGCGTGCGGCCATTCCAAGCCATGAGTTTGTGAAGATAGCTGCCTCAGTCTTCGAACGTGTCAGCATCGGTGCAATGATTACTGATGCTGACGGAAAGATTGTCAGCGTCAACCAAGCTTTTAGCACTTTCACCGGGTACAGCGCCGAGGAAGTTATCGGCAAAAAGCCTTCATTACTGCAGTCCGGCCGCCAAGATGCGTGCTTTTACGCGGAAATGTGGCAAACCTTGCATCAGCGCGGCCACTGGAGCGGCATTGTCTGGAATCGCAAGAAAGATGGCGCTCACTATGCCGAATTGCTCAACATTTCAAGCATCTACGGTGAAGACGGCCAAGCAACCCACTACATCGGCATCTTTAGCGATATCACCTACACACAGGAATACGCCGCCCACCTGGAACACCTTGCTCACTATGACAGCCTGACAGACTTGCCTAATCGCGTGCTGTTGACCGACCGCCTGCAACAGGCCATGACTCGCGTACGCCGACAGTCGCAGCGGCTCGCTGTTGGTTATCTAGACCTAGACAACTTCAAACCGATCAATGACCTATACGGTCACCTCACAGGAGACGAGGTACTCATCAGCGTGGCGCGGCGCTTGAGCAGCTGCCTCCGCGATAGCGACACATTGGCGCGTATCGGCGGCGATGAGTTTGTCATCTTGCTGTGCGATCTTGGAGACGACAGCGCGCATGAGGCGACCTTTCGTCGTCTGCTGCAAGCGCTCGAACTGCCGTTTGAGGTAGCAGGTCACACGCTGACGGTTCGCGCCTGTATCGGGGCAACGCTATACCCCGCTGACTTTGTGAGTGCTGAAACATTGCTCCATCATGCCGACATCGCGATGTATGCAGCGAAGCACGAAGGCGGTAACGGCTTCCGCATGTACCAACCAGACATGCAGAAACCCGCCGTCAATTAATGCTGAAGTCTTTCAGGTTCAGCCAGCCGCCCGCACCGGTCGCGTCATAACCCGGCAGGTTGGCAATCAGCTCGGGGAACTCTGGGCTGCAAATCTTTTCCAGCAACAATTGAACCGCTGGCGTTTCCCAAGTTGTTTTAGCACCCGCTAGACAGTAGTTTTCATGCGCCAGCGGGATGAACTCCAAGTTGAACTGGGAGGCGGCCGCCTGCACGCCAAAGCCCACGTCCGCCATACCGCTGGCAATAAAAGCGGCAACCGCGGCATGGGTGAACTCAACCGACTCATAGCCATGAATCTTGGCCGGCGAGACTTTCGCCTCCTCGAGCATCAAATCCAGCAGGAATCGGGTACCTGAGTTCTGCTGGCGATTGATGAAGCGCACATCAGGGCGCGTCAAATCGGTCAGTGTGTGGATTTTCTTGGGGTTGCCCGGTGCAACATACAAGCCTTGCACACGACTGACCAATTTAATGGCCTTAAAGTCGCGCGGCTTTAAGTAGCGCGTGAGCCTCTCACGTAAGACATCATTGAGCGGACGCTGCGGCACGTGGAAGCCGCACAGATCGCAATTGCCGTGCGCCAGCGAAGCCAGCGCGTCAATGCTCCCCAGATATTGCAGGTCGATACGCACATTGTCTTCAGGGCGCATCAGCTCTGGCAAACGTGCAATCGCATAGCCATGGCTGGCATGCACGCGAATGCCGGGCGCTAACGCATTGATTGCGCGCAACAACTCAAGGTCAATCTCAGCCGCCAAGTTATCCAGCTGGGGGCCTAGCCGAGCGCGAATGCGCTGCGCAGCCCAAGCCAACTTCTCACCCAGCGGGGTCAGGCTCGCGCCTTTGCCCTGCTCGGTATCGATCAGCGGCACGCCAAAGAAATCCGACCACTTGTGCACCAAATTCCAAGCATGGCGATACGAGTAGCCAGCACGCTTGGCTGCCTCGGTCAGCTTGCCGGTTTCCGCAATTGCCGCAAGAACATCAAATAGGGCGGGCTCGATGTCCTGTCCGAGATGGTTGCGAAATCGCCATGCGGCTTCAATGTTGATGATGCGTTTGTGCATTAAATTTCATATTGGAAAGGTGGATATCGACGTCTATTATCCAGTGCGTAACGGCTTTGAACAAGAAGGACTTTGAAGCAATTCTAGGCCACTGTGAGAGGCCCTAGACTTTATGCACGAGAGTGCATAACCCCCGAGCTTATGTGATTCGCTGCACAAGATCGGTTTTTGCACCATCTGGAGATGTCATGACCTCAGTTGCAACACCTACCCCTGTGTTGTCGGACCAGCAAAAAAAATCGCTGGACGACATTCTGGCCCGCCTCAAGGACGATCCAGGTCCGCTGTTTCCGATTCTGCACGCCATTCAGGATGAGTTTGGATGGGTGCCGGACGAAACCGTACCCTCTATCGCTAAGGCACTCAACCGTTCGCGCGCAGAAATCCATGGCGTGATCACGTTCTACCACCACTTCCGCACCCACCCAGTCGGCAAGCACATGATTCAAGTATGCCGCGCAGAGGCCTGCCAGTCCATGGGCTCGGTTGCACTGGAATGCCATGCCAAGGAAAGCCTAGGCATCGATTATCACGGCACCACGGCTGACGGCCAGATCAGCCTTGAGGCCGTTTACTGCCTCGGCAACTGTGCCCTGTCGCCATCGATTCGCGTGAACGACGACATCGTTGGCCGCGTCAGCAAGGAACGTTTCGATGAAGTGATCGCTGAACTGAGGAGCGCACAATGACGACACGTATTTACGTCCCCATGGATTCTTCTGCAGAAGCCATGGGCGCCAAGAAGACCGCTGCAGCGATTGTGGCGGAAGCAGAAAAGCGTGGCGAGAAGATTGAACTCGTGCGCAACGGTTCGCGCGGCCTGTACTGGCTCGAGCCGATGGTCGAAGTTGAAACTCCTGACGGTCGTGTGGCCTACGGTCCGGTGACGGCCAAGGATGTCGCCGGTCTGTTCGACGCTGGCCTGACAAGTCAGGAAAAAGCGGGCGGCAAGCAGCATCCGCTCTACTTGGGTCTGACCGAAGAAATCCCGTACCTGAAGAAGCAAGAGCGTCTGACTTTTGCGCGCGTCGGCATCATCGACCCGTTCTCGATCGAGGACTACACCAAGCACGAAGGCTTCGAAGGTCTGAAAAAGGCACTCAAGCTTGCACCGGCTGACATCGTCAAGGAAGTCACTGACTCCGGCCTGCGTGGTCGTGGCGGTGCGGCCTTCCCGACCGGCATCAAGTGGAACACCGTGCTCGGTGCTCAAGCCGATCAAAAGTACATCGTCTGTAACGCCGACGAAGGCGACTCCGGCACCTTCAGCGATCGCATGCTGATGGAAGGCGACCCAATGTGTCTGATCGAGGGCATGACCATTGCAGGTCTGGCCGTCGGCGCGACCAAGGGCTACATCTATTGCCGCGAAGAATATCCGCACTCGATCCGCAACCTGAACAAGGCGATCGAGATCTGCGTCAAGGCAGGCTATTTGGGCAAGAACATCCTCGGCTCCGGCAAGGATTTCGACCTGATCGTACGTGAAGGTGCTGGTGCCTACATTTGCGGCGAAGAAACCTCGCTACTGGAGTCGGTGGAAGGCAACCGCGGTTTGGTGCGCTTCAAGCCGCCACTGCCTGCACTGCAAGGCCTGTTCGGCAAGCCAACCGTCATCAATAACGTGATGTCGCTGGGTTCGGTGCCAATTATCCTGGCCCGTGGTGGTGAGTTCTACAAGAACTACGGCATGGGTCGCTCACGCGGCACGCTGCCCTTCCAGCTGACCGGCAATCTCAAGCACGGCGGTTTGGTGGAGAAGGCTTTTGGCCTGACTCTGCGCGAACTGTTGTACGACTTCGGTGGCGGCTCCGCCTCCGGTCGTCCAATCCGCGCCGTACAAGTGGGCGGTCCGCTGGGCGCCTATGTGCCTGAGTCGCAATTCGATATTCCGCTCGATTACGAGGAATACGCCAAGGTGGGTGCCATGGTCGGCCACGGCGGTCTGGTGGTGTTCGACGATACCGTCGATCTGGCCCAGATGTCGCGTTACGCCATGGAATTCTGCGCCATCGAATCTTGCGGCAAGTGCACACCCTGCCGTATCGGCTCGACCCGTGGCGTCGAAACCATCGACAAGATCATCGCAGGCAAGGAGCGCGGCAAGAACATCGCCCTGCTCAACTCGCTGTGCGACACCATGCTCAACGGCTCGCTTTGCGCGCTTGGTGGCATGGCTCCCTACCCTGTTGTGTCAGCCCTCAAGCATTTCCCTGAGGACTTCGGCATCGACAAGACTGCAGCCGCCTGATTGAAGAATCCAAGGAGAACATAAAATGTCCCTACCCCGCCCCACTGACTACGGTACACCTGCGAAGGAATCCGACAAGTACGTCACTCTGGAAATCGACGGTGTCGAGGTTACGGTTCCTGCCGGCACCTCGATCATGCGCGCTGCGTCGATGATCGAACATCCGATCCCGAAACTGTGTGCCACTGATAGCCTGGATGCCTTCGGCTCCTGCCGTCTGTGTCTGGTCGAAATCGAAGGTCGTCGCGGCTATCCAGCCTCGTGTACAACCCCGGCTGACAACGGCCTCAAGGTCAAAACCCAAACCCCGAAACTGGCCGAAATCCGCAAGGGTGTGATGGAGCTGTATATCTCCGATCACCCACTCGATTGCTTGACCTGCTCCGCCAACGGTAACTGCGAACTACAGGATATGACCGGTGTGGTCGGCCTGCGCGAAGTCCGCTACGGCATGACCGGCAACGCCAATCACTTTGAAGCCGACAGCCCGCTGAACATCGGCAAGGACGAGTCGAATCCTTACTTCACCTACGATGCCTCCAAGTGCATCGTGTGTAACCGTTGCGTGCGTGCATGTGAAGAAACCCAAGGGACCTTTGCTCTGACCATCGACGGTCGTGGTTTTGATTCGCGTGTGTCGCCGGGTCAAATGGAAACCTTCATGGGTTCGGAATGTGTGTCTTGCGGCGCTTGCGTACAAGCCTGCCCAACTGCAACCCTGATGGAAAAGGGCGTGATCGAACACGGCCAGGCCGAACAATCGACCACTACCACTTGCGCCTATTGCGGCGTCGGTTGCTCGTTCAATGTCGAAACCAAGGGCGAACAAATCGTCCGCTTGGTACCGGACAAGAATGGTGGCGCTAACCATGGTCACTCGTGCGTGAAGGGGCGCTTCGCATGGAGCTACGCCACCCACCCTGACCGTATCACCACGCCGAAGATCCGAAAGAGCATCGATGATCCATGGCAAGAAGTGTCGTGGGAAGAAGCGATCAACTACGCTGCCAGCGAATTCAAACGCATCCAAGCCAAGTACGGCAAGGACTCCATCGGTGGTCTGGTGTCGTCGCGTTGTACCAATGAAGAAGGCTATGTCGTCCAGAAGCTGGTCCGTGCTGCGTTCGGTAACAACAACGTTGATACCTGCGCCCGCGTCTGCCACTCGCCGACCGGTTATGGTCTGAAGCAAACCCTTGGTGAATCGGCAGGTACGCAGACCTTTGATTCGGTCATGAAGTCTGACGTAATTCTCGTCATCGGCTGCAACCCGACCGACGGTCACCCTGTGTTCGGCTCGCTGATGAAGAAGCGTCTGCGTCAGGGCGCCAAGCTGATCGTCGTCGACCCGCGCGCAATCGACCTGGTCGAGTCGCCGCACATCAAGGCTGATGTGCACATTCCGCTACGGCCGGGCACCAACGTGGCTGTCGTCACCGCTATGGCTCACGTCATCATGACCGAAGGCCTGCACAAGGAAGACTTCATCCTTGAGCGTTGCGATCTAGATTCGTACGCCATGTGGAAGGAGTTTGTTTCCCGCAAGGAAAACTCACCTGAAGCACTGGAAGCCGAAATCGGTGTGTCGGCCAAGCTGCTCCGCGATGCAGCCCGTCTGTACGCCACTGGCGGCAACGGCGCCATCTACTACGGTCTCGGCGTAACCGAGCACAGCCAAGGTTCGACTACCGTTATTGGTATTGCTAACCTCGCCATGGCCACCGGCAACGTCGGTCGCGAAGGCGTGGGTGTTAACCCACTGCGCGGCCAGAACAACGTGCAAGGTTCCTGCGATATGGGTTCCTTCCCGCACGAACTGCCAGGTTACCGCCACGTATCCGACACGACAGCGCGCATGCAGTTCGAAGCTGCGTGGAACGTCAAACTCAATCCGGAACCCGGTCTACGCATTCCGAACATGTTCGAGGCCGCACTGGATGGCACCTTCATGGGCCTTTACTGTGAAGGCGAGGATATCGTGCAGTCCGACCCGAACACCCAGCACGTCGAGGCTGCACTACGGGCGATGGAGTGTGTGGTTGTCCAGGATATCTTCCTGAACGAAACCGCCAAGTTCGCCCACGTGCTGCTGCCGGGTGCAACCTTCCTCGAGAAGTCAGGCACCTTCACTAACGCTGAACGTCGCATCTCGCCGGTTCGCCGCGTGATGACGCCGGTTGCTGGCTATGAAGATTGGGAAGTCACCCAGATGCTGGCGAACGCCCTTGGCTATCCGATGAACTACAAGCATGCATCGGAAATCATGGACGAAATCGCATCCCTGACTCCGACCTTCACCGGTGTGAGCTTCGAGAAGCTCGATAAGCTGGGTTCCGTCCAATGGCCATGTAACGATGAGGCACCGGAAGGCACGCCGACCATGCACATCGACACCTTCGTTCGCGGTAAGGGTCGCTTCATGAATACCCTGTATGTGCCGACCGACGAAAAGGTGAATGCACGCTTCCCGTTGATCCTAACCACTGGCCGTATCCTGTCACAGTACAACGTGGGCGCACAAACCCGCCGTACCGCTAACCAGGCATTCCACAGTGAAGACGTGCTGGAAATCCACCCAACCGATGCCGAAGCACGTGGCATCAAGGACGGTGACTGGGTTGGTATCACCAGCCGCGCTGGCGAGACGGTGCTGCGTGCAGTAGTTGCCGAGCGTATGCAGGCCGGCGTGGTCTACACCACCTTCCACCATCCGTTCTCGGGCGCCAACGTGATCACCACCGATAACTCTGACTGGGCGACTAACTGCCCGGAATACAAGGTGACGGCAGTCGAAGTCACCAAGGTCAGCCAGCCGTCGGATTGGCAGCAGCGTTATCGCGAGTTCTCCCGCAAGCAGGAAGCGTTTCTCGCCAACGCCGTCGCCAAGGTTTAATCAACGCAAACCCGCCAATCCCTTCGGGATTGACCTTACCCACACTCCTGACGGAGTGTGGGTTTCGCCTGAATAAGTGAGGAAATAAATGAGTCATTCATCCGGACCGGATAATCTGATCAAGATGGCCAACCAAATTGGTTCCTTCTTTGACAGCTTTACCGATCGCGAACTGGCCCGTCAGGAAGTTGCCAAGCATCTGTCGAACTTCTGGGATCCACGTATGCGTCGTGCCATCATGGCTTACGATACCGAGCACAAGGCTGATAACGCCCTGATGCCGATCGTGCGTGAAGCCCTAAGCACAATGCCTGCGCCGCCACCGAACAACTAAGCTCGCTGCTTGAATCAAAACAAACCCCGCCACGGACACCCCTGGCGGGGTTTGTTTTTGTGCTGGCCAAATTCAGCAGCCCTCCTGCGAGCAGGGTTGATTCAGGTGAGGTCGCCCCCAAGTCGTACAATATCGACATTACGCCGCATGCCCCAGAAAGGGCCACCATGAACACCCCAATACAGCAAGCCGACGTCTGCGCCATCGAAGAAGCCGGTTTGCGCGACACCCCGTGGACCACCTCGGTCCCCGGACAGATCACCCGCGTCACCAAAGATGGCTTGCTTGAGCAAGTCGAAGAGCTGGTTGAAGAGGTTCCTGTCGCACTCGTATACAACGGCATTTCACATGCCGTGATGCTGGCAACGCCAAACGATATCGCCGACTTTGCACTCGGTTTCAGCTTGACTGAAGGCATCCTGCAATCGCCGGGAGAGCTCTACGACGTCGACGTGGTTGAGCTGACCAATGGTATTGAAGCCCGCCTGGAAATCGCCACCGAGCGTTTTCTCACCTTGAAAGATAGACGCCGCAATCTGACGGGGCGCACCGGCTGCGGTCTGTGTGGCGTGGAAAGTCTCGATGCTGCCGTCAGAAACCCAGCGCCGGTCGATGACGGCCTGCGCGTAACGCCAGATGCCATCCACACTGCGCTGAACAATTTGGCTGAGCTGCAACAGGTCCACAAGAAAACGGGCGCCGCCCACGCCGCGGCATTTGCCCTGCCAGATGGCTCAGTACTGTATGCCCGGGAAGATGTGGGGCGACACAATGCGCTCGACAAATTACTCGGCGCACTCGCGCGCAACAAGGTCGATCCGAAATCTGGCTTCGTGGTTGTCACCAGCCGTGCCAGCTATGAAATGGTCCAAAAGACCGCCTCACAGGGTATAGCCCTACTCGCGGCCGTCTCTGCACCGACCGCCTATGCACGCCGGCTGGCAGAAGAGTCAAACTTGACGCTGATTGGGATGACCCGGCCGGGACGACTCACCGTATATGCCCATAAGGAAAGACTTGGGCTGTGATGCGTTCTGACCTGTATTGAACACGCTGCATAGACAATAAAAAACCCGGCGCAAGGCCGGGTTTTTTATCGAGACAGCCTGTCGCTTACAGACCCGCATCTGCGCGGAGCGCAGCGGCCTTATCAGTCGCTTCCCAGGTGAACTCTGGCTCATCACGACCGAAGTGGCCGTAGGCAGCAGACTTCTGGTAAATCGGGCGCAACAGGTCGAGCATAGCAACGATGCCCTTCGGGCGCAGGTCGAAGTGCTTCTTCACGAGCTCGGAAATCTTCTCGTCAGAAACCTTGCCGGTGCCTTGGGTGGTGACATACACGCTGGTTGGTTGCGCCACGCCGATGGCGTAGGAGATCTGTACCAAGCACTTGGTAGCCAGACCAGCAGCCACCACGTTCTTGGCGACATAGCGCGCGGCATAGGCAGCGGAACGGTCCACCTTAGACGGATCCTTGCCGGAGAAGGCACCGCCGCCGTGCGGTGCAGCACCGCCGTAGGTATCGACAATGATCTTGCGACCGGTCAGGCCGCAGTCGCCTTGCGGACCACCGATGACGAAACGACCGGTTGGATTGACCAGATACTTGATCTCGCCCTTGATCAGCTCCTTTGGCAATACCGGCTTGATGATGTCCTCGATCACGGCTTCACGGATCGCTTCTAGCGAGATATCAGGCGAATGCTGGGTAGACAGCACGACGGTGTCGATAGAATCCGGCTTGCCGTCCACGTAGCGGATGGTGACTTGCGACTTAGCATCCGGGCGCAGCCACGGCAGACGGCCGTCCTTGCGTAGCGCCGCTTGGCGCTCGACCAGACGGTGCGACAGATAGATCGGCAGCGGCATCAGGCTCGGGGTTTCGTCACAGGCGTAACCAAACATCAGGCCTTGGTCACCTGCGCCTTGATTCAGGTAGTCGTCGCTGGCGCGATCCACACCTTGGGCGATATCCGGCGATTGCTTGTCATAGGCCACCAGCACGGCACAACCCTTGTAATCGATACCGAACTCGGTGTTGTCGTAGCCGATGCGCTTGATGGTGTCGCGCGCGATCTGGATATAGTCGACGTTAGCGGTGGTTGTGATTTCACCCGCCAATACAACCAGCCCGGTGTTACACAGCGTTTCGGCTGCAACACGTGCATACGGATCCTGCGCCAGAATCGCGTCAAGGATAGCGTCAGAAATTTGGTCTGAAACCTTATCGGGGTGCCCTTCGGACACTGACTCCGAGGTAAAGAAGTAGCTATTGCTCATTGAACCTGCTCCAAGAAACGTCCCGTTAGTGATAGCTGGCGTTACCAGCCCCGGGAACACAGAGCAGGCGCGCTTTAGCAGAAATTCGTCGTGGCTCTGAACCAGCAACACCGCCCTGCAAGTTGTCCTCATTAACTCGGCGGTAACGTAACAAGCACGACAAGCGCATTTGTTACAGGCGATAATGTAGCCCTTTCAGCCCCAGTGTTCAACCCTGACAGTAACGATGTTTCTCCTGTTCCGCATCCTGCGTGTTTTCCCGCTGCCCCTGCTACACAACCTCGGCGCCTTGCTGGGCTGGTTGGCTTGGCTGCTATCCCCGCGCTACCGGCGTCAGTTGCAGGCGAATCTCTCACAAGCTGGACTGAGCGATGTACGCAATGAGGCCATCGTTGCCGGTGGGCAATTGGTGGCAGAACTGCCAAAAATCTGGTTGCGGCCGCAGGACGAAGTCATTGAGCGCGTCGTCAAGGTCAGCGGACAGGAACATGTCGAAGCAGCGTGGGCAGCGAATAAGGGCATCCTGTATCTGACGCCACATTTGGGATGCTTTGAAATCACCGCGCAGTACCTTGCCTCGCATCGCCCCATCACCGTGCTTTACCGCGCGCCTAAGCAACCCTGGTTGCGCGAGCTTTACGCAGCAGGCCGCGGTGCCAATCTCAAGCTAGCGACTGCCGACATGGCCGGCGTGCGCACCCTGATCAAGGCACTCCGCTCGGGCGAAGCCATTGGCATGCTGCCGGATCAGGTGCCAGGCAATGGCGAGGGCGTGTGGGCCCCATTCTTTGGTCGCCCTGCTTACAGTATGACCTTGGCAGCTCGCCTTGCTGATACGGGCGCCACCGTGCTGCTAACGTATGCTGAGCGACTTGCTTACGGTGCTGGCTACCATGTGCACTTTATGCCGCTGTCAGCGCCGCTTCAAGGCAGCCCCGAAGACAAAGTTGCGCAGCTAAATGCCGAAATCGAACGGGTAATCCGCGCCTGTCCGGGCCAGTATTTGTGGGGCTATAACCGCTACAAGCAGCCAGCCGGCGCGCCACTACCACCGGTCGCCGAGCGCGCATGAGCCGCATTGGAATTTTTTGCATGTGGCTGCTGCACTGGCTGCCGCTACCGCTGCTAGCGTTGGTTGGCCGAGGGCTCGGCCATCTGCTCTATTGGGTCGTGCCTGAACGTCGGCGTATCGTGCAGACTAATCTGCGCCTGTGTTTTCCGATGATGAGTGAAGCTGAACGTACGGCGCTGGCCCACGAACACATCGCTTTGGTTGGACGCAGCCTGCTCGAACGCGGTCTTGTATGGTGGGCGAGTGAAGCACGACTACGGCGCTTGCTGCGAATTGAGGGTAGTGAGCACATTGCGCTTGCAGGAAGCCGTAGCAGTGATGCGCCCGTGATCCTGCTCGCACCGCACTTTGTTGGGCTCGATCTCGGTGGCACGCGCGTGACCATGGACTTCGATATCGTCAGCATCTATGCGCGACAAAAAAACCAAGCCTTTGACGCGTTGCTGTTTCACGGGCGCAGTCGCTTCGGGAATCAGCAGTTGCTCTCCCGACAGGACGGCGTGCGTGCCACCGTCAAAGCGCTGCGAGAGCATCGGCCTTTCTACTATCTGCCAGATATGGATTACGGCGCACGCGATGCAGTCTTCGTCCCCTTCTTTGGCGTACCCGCTGCCACGATCACTGGGCTGCCGCGCATTGCTGCGCTCACGGGGGCGCGCGTTCATGCCTGTGTCACGGAGATGCTGCCCGGTGGGCAAGGCTACGTGACGCGTATTGGCCCGGCTTGGGAGCGCTTCCCGAGTGACGATATCGAGGCAGATACGCGCCGTATGAATGCCTTCATCGAGGCTGAGGTATCACGCATGCCAGCCCAGTATTACTGGGTCCACAAGCGCTTCAAGACCCGCCCTGAAGGGGAAGCCAGCGTCTATTAAGGCCACAAAATGGCTGGCTATAACTTCCCCAATCGGGCTTTTGCCAGCTGCTGGGGCGGAGTACGATTTATCAGCTTCAAGCACCACCATACAAACCAGCGAACCATTATTGATAAGCGTGAGGCTGCTTTCTGCCTCCGTAAAGACTGATCGACATGAAACTCAAGTTTTCCAAGATGCAAGGGCTCGGCAACGACTTCGTCGTACTCGATGCAGTACGCGATGCTGCCCTTGCAAAGCTCAGCCCTGCTCAAGCAAAGTTTCTGGCGGACCGGCACTTTGGCGTTGGCTGTGACCAAATTCTCATCGTGCAGAAGCCGACGCGACCGGATGTAGACTTCCGCTATCGCATCTTCAATGCCGATGGCGGTGAAGTTGAACAATGCGGCAATGGTGCCCGTTGTTTCGTACGTTTTGTGCATGACCAAAAGTTGAGCGACAAGCGGGCCATTAAGGTGGAAACACAATGCGGTGTCCTGACACTGACACTGGAAGAAAACGGTGAAGTCACCGTGGACATGGGTGAACCGCGCTTCCAACCGGATGTCATTCCCTTTGTCAGTGATGTGGATGCTGTGGTGCACTCACTCGATGTGAACGGCAAGGCTATCGATATCAGTGTCGTCTCCATGGGCAATCCGCATGCAGTACAGGTCGTTCCCAATGCAGAAGACTTCCCGGTACACATTGATGGTCCGATCATCGAGTCACACCCGCGCTTCCCCAAGCGTGTGAATGCTGGCTTCATGCAGGTGGACAGCCGCAACGCCATTCATCTACGCGTGTATGAGCGTGGAGCAGGCGAAACCCTCGCCTGTGGCACCGGGGCGTGCGCCGCCGTCGTGGCGGGGATTCGCCGTGGCCTGCTCGACAGCCCGGTGCGCGTCACCACCCACGGTGGCGATCTGTCGATTGCTTGGGCAGGTGACGGTCACTCAGTCATGATGACCGGCCCGGCGGTCACCGTTTTCACCGGCACTATCGAGATTCCTGACGCTAACGACTAACTCTGCTGACGACCAATACCATGACCACTCAATTCGACCCCAACGAAGTCGCGCGCTACCTCCAAAGCCATCCGGAGTTTTTTGAGCACTACGCGGACCTGCTGGCCCATGTGCATATTCCCAGCCCACACGGCGGCAAGGCCATCTCCATTACCGAACGCCAGATCGGCATCCTGCGCGACAAATCGCGCCAGCTTGAAGGCAAGATGTCTGAGCTGATTGGCTTCGGTGAAGAGAACGACATCATCTCGGAAAAAGTACATCGGCTCGGCGTAGCACTGCTCGGTGCGAAAGATTTAGCCAGTGCTGTCGCCACGATCTACGACCATATCGGCAACAACTTCGCGGTGCCTCACGTACTGGTCCGGCTGTGGGGCGTAGGCAGCGGCGGTGCGCCTGAATTTGCACCGGTGGCAGATGTGCTCAAAGCGCAGGTCGGCGCCATGACCCACCCCTACTGTGGTGCGATTGCTGGCCAGGAAGTTGCCGGTTGGTTTGATGAGCATGTCCGCTCTGTCGCTCAGGTACCGCTGCGCGAACCGAGCACACATGGCACCACACATGAAGGCGCTTGCTTTGGGGTGCTGTTGTTCGCCTCAGAGGATGTGCGACGCTTCTACCCCGATATGGGCACGCTTTATCTTGAGCGTATTGGCGATCTTGCTGCGGCTGCATTGCTGCGGGTTGTTGAGTAAGCACGGACTCGTCATGAACACCTCGGCGAGCAGTATTGAACTCTTTCTCGCCGAACTCGAGCATCAGCGGCTCGCCAGCCCGCACACGCTGACTGCCTACCGGCGTGATCTACAGCACTTGCAGACGCTCACGTCAGCGACCTCGCCAGAACAAATCGCACCACCGCAACTCAAACGGTTATTGATGAAGCTGCATGGCGAGGGGCTGGCACCCCGCTCCATCGCTCGCACCCTCTCTGCCTGGCGTGCCTACTATCGCTGGCTGGCCAAGCGTAGCGCCATCACACGCAATCCCTGTGACGGACTACGCGCCCCGAAGCAGCCACGCAATTTGCCCAAGGCCTTGGGCGCCGATCAAGCCAATGCGCTGCTTGATGGCGAGCCAGACGATGCATTGGAAAACCGTGATCGCGCCATGGCAGAGCTGCTCTATTCATCGGGCCTGCGTCTCTCCGAACTCGCCAGTCTCGATCTCGGTGCCAATCTAGACCTGCAAGAAAATGAAGTGACCGTGCTCGGAAAACGTAACAAGACCCGCACGGTACCGATCGGGGGTAAAGCCAAGGAAGCTTTACTCGACTGGATTCAGGAACGCGCCTCCATCGCCAAGGTGGGGGAGAAGGCGCTATTCGTCAATCGCTCAGGCACGCGACTCTCCACAACCAGCATCGCGCGTCGCCTGTCACGTTGGGCTCAGAAACAAGGGCTCGGCGTGCATGTGCATCCACACATGCTGCGCCACTCGTTTGCTTCTCACCTGCTGCAATCCTCAGGCGATCTGCGCGCGGTGCAAGAGCTGCTGGGGCACAGCAATATCAGTACGACACAGATTTATACTCATCTCGACTTCCAGCATCTGGCCAAGGTCTACGACCAAGCCCATCCGCGCGCGCGCAAAAAATAGGCTTAGTGGCGACCGCGTGTCTGTGACGGTAGCTCGCCGAACATGGCGGCGTACTGGTGAGCGAATTTGCCTAGGTGGTTAAAGCCCCAGGCGTAGGCGATCTCAGACACGGTTCCTGGCTCATTCAAGAGTGCTCGACGAACACCGTTGAGGCGAAGTGCACGCATGTAGGCCAGTGGCGCCAAACCTGTCGCTTCTTCAAAGTAATTCTGCAAGGCACGACGACTCAGATGGAAGCTTGCACACAACTCATCGATGGACACATGCTCACCGGGCTGTTGCAGGATACGCACACGCAACTGCTCCAGCGCGGGATGACGATACGTTTGACGTGAGTCTCGGCGCGAGACAGGGGCGATGTCTGTGCGCTCGCCACTCAGCAAGCGCGCAAGGCTCGCAAAAATGCGCCCTTGCAGTGCGATGCCATCACCGTTGCTAGCGTGTGGAAAATAGCGGTCGGCGTCGAGCAAAATATCAGAGAGTTTGTTGCATACGTCCAGCTTCAGATCGAGTGGCAGCGACAACACATCCCGAACGCGCAGCAAATCATCGAGCGAGCGCTGCCCTGTGGCCTCCAGATAGGCGCCAAAAGCTTCGCGCTCGACAACAATCCCAAATAGATTGAAGTTAGGTGCGGTCAGCAGCTCAAATTCGCTCCCGCCTTCGCTGATACAAATCGCATTCGCGGGTAACTCACGTCCGCCCCATGACATCACGCCCGCACGCGGCGCGGGTATGCCAAACCACAGCGAGTTATCCCAGGCAGCACAACTCTGCCGTAAGGACTGATTCGCGGTTTCGACAAACACTTGCGATTGCGGCAACCACAACTCGGTAACTTGCCCTTCGAAATGGCCAGGAGATAGTTGATCGTAGAGCTGATCCCACTGACTCAGGTTCGCTGCATGGGCCCCAGCATCGTGCGCCTCGACCCGACGTAACAAGGGCATGGAGGGCGCAGAAGCTTGAGCGAGTGAGGAGGATGGCATGGAGAGGCTCCAGCGAAGACTTCTTTCACTATAAGCAACTCACATACCACTTTCGCCCAATCGCTCAAGGCCTTGCAGCACTTGGCCTCGTATCACAACACCGCCGAGACGGCATCAACACGCTATCCACAACAGGGCATTTACTGAAATTCAGCACCTCAATGGTGCAATGCGGCAAATTGTGCTGAAAAGGGATAGTCAGCGTCACTGACGCTGGCGCAAGATGATTTCAGAACCCCGCGTGATCCGTGGGGAGTCATGTCATCAAGGGGATATTCATGAGTACTGAAACACAGCATAGCCTGGTCAAAAGCCTAGGCACTTGGCAGTTATGGGGGATTGCCGTCGGCCTGGTTATCTCAGGCGAGTATTTTGGCTGGAGCTTTGGTTGGGCAACAGCGGGAACACTGGGCTTCCTAATCACCACAATCGCGGTGGCATTGATGTATACCACCTTCATCTTCAGCTTCACCGAGCTTTCCACCAGTATTCCACACGCAGGTGGGCCGTTTGCCTACAGCTACCGAGCTTTTGGGCCAACCGGTGGCTTCATTGCCGGCATGGCAACGCTGATTGAATTTGTCTTCGCGCCACCCGCGATATCACTGGCGATTGGCGCGTACTTGAACGTGCAGTTTCCTGGGCTCGATCCCAAGACCGCAGCTGTCGGCGCGTATATCGTCTTTATGGGACTTAACATCATTGGTGTGCGCATTGCAGCCACCTTTGAATTGTTTGTCACTGTGCTCGCGATCTTTGAACTGCTCGTGTTCATGGGCGTGGTTGCACCAGGCTTCTCCTTCGCCAACTTCGCCAAGGATGGCTGGGCGGGCGAGAGCAGCTTCTCGGCGGCCTCCATCGCAGGGATTTTTGCAGCCATCCCGTTTGCTATCTGGTTCTTCCTCGCCATTGAAGGCGTGGCTATGGCGGCAGAAGAGGCTAAGGAACCGAAGCGTTCGATTCCCATTGCCTACACCACGGGCATCTTGACGCTGGTTGTCCTCGCTATCGGCGTGATGGTGTTTGCTGGCGGCGCGGGCGACTGGAAGACGTTGGCAAATATCAACGATCCATTGCCGCAAGCCATGAAGATGATTGTGGGCGAAAGCAGCGGCTGGTTGCACATGCTCGTGTGGTTGGGTCTGTTTGGCTTGGTGGCCTCTTTCCACGGCATCATCCTCGGCTACTCGCGCCAGATTTATGCGCAAGCCCGTGCCGGTTATCTGCCGGGTTGGTTGGGTGCGGTCCATCCCAAGTTTAAGACCCCACACCGCGCCATCATCGCCGGTGGTGTGATTGGTATCGCTGCCATCTTCAGCGATGAGCTGCTCCAGTTTGGCGGACAAACCCTGACTGCCAACATCGTCACGATGTCGGTGTTCGGTGCGCTGCTGATGTACATCATGAGCATGGCAGCGTTGTTTAAGCTGCGTAAGAGCGAACCGAATCTGGTACGCACGTACCGTACGCCTTTCTACCCCGTGTTCCCAGCGATCGCATTGGGTGGCGCATTAATCGCCCTGGCTACCGTGATCTGGTTCAACCTGCTTCTGGCAGGAGTGTTCCTTGGTATTTTGACTGTCGGTCTGCTGTGCTTCCACCTGACCCGCCATACCCGTGACAACACAGTTTTCGATGCCAGCTTGGCTGCGGTGACTGAATGACATTTAGCTACACCGTTGGCGCCCGTCGCCATGTCTTCGCCGATCTGAAGACGCTGCTCGCCAAAGCCAGCCCCGCCCGTTCGGGCGATATGCTGGCCGGCGTGGCAGCGGCGACGGAGGAAGAACGCATGGCGGCACGTCTTGCACTGGCCGATGTTCCGCTGACGCACTTTCTGAACGAAACGGTGGTCCCGTACGAGATTGACGATGTCACACGGTTGATCATTGATAGTCATGACACGAAAGCCTTTGCCCCCATCGCCAGCCTGACGGTGGGTGAGTTTCGCGATTGGCTGCTGGCTGACAGCACGGATGCGGAAACGCTGTCATCATTGGCGTCGGGGCTGACACCCGAGATGGTTGCTGCGGTCAGCAAGCTGATGCGGAATCAGGATCTAATCCTGATTGCGAGCAAATGCAGTGTCATCACGCGCTTCCGCACATCGGTTGGCCTACCCGGCCGCATGTCCGTTCGCTTGCAACCGAACCACCCGACGGACGATGCCAAAGGTGTAGCCGCCTCAATTCTTGATGGCCTGCTCTACGGCAGTGGCGATGCCATGATCGGCATCAACCCTGCAACCGACAATCTCGTCGCCATCGGCAAGCTTCTGCACCTGATTGACGACTTGCGGCGTCGCTATGAAGTACCGATGCAGAGCTGCGTGCTCACGCATGTCACCAACACCATTCAGGCTATCGAACAAGGCATGCCAGTGGACTTGGTATTTCAGTCGATTGCGGGGACAGAGATCACCAACAAGAGTTTTGGTATCAACCTCAGCATGCTCGGTGAGGCCTGCGATGCGGCACGCTCCCTTAAACGTGGCACCGTTGGCGACAACGTCATGTATTTCGAAACCGGTCAGGGCAGTGCATTGTCTGCCAACGGCCACCACGGTGTGGATCAGCAAACGCTGGAAACGCGCGCCTATGCCGTCGCGCGCAAGTTCGACCCATTCCTTGTGAATACCGTGGTTGGCTTTATCGGCCCTGAATACCTTTACGACGGCAAGCAGATCATCCGCGCCGGTCTTGAAGATCATTTCTGCGGCAAACTGCTCGGCCTGCCGATGGGCTGCGATATTTGCTATACCAATCACGCCGAAGCCGACCAGGACGACATGGACAACCTGCTCACGCTACTCGGGACAGCTGGTATCAACTTCATCATGGGCATTCCAGGTGCAGACGACATCATGTTGAATTACCAAAGCACCTCATTCCACGATGCGCTGTACCTGCGCCGCGTGCTTGGCAAACGTCGCGCCCCTGAGTTTGAAGAGTGGTTAGAGCGCATGGGCATCACCAACACACGCGGTGATTTGATTGCCCAACGCGAAGACACACAGCCCTTGTTGGGCCTAGCCGCGGGGTTCTGACATGAGCAACATCGTCACGCCAGATGTATGGAGCAGCGCCCGTCAATTCACGCAAGCGCGTATCGCCTTGGGTCGCTCAGGCGTGAGCCTGCCCACGCGCGAAGTGCTGAATTTTTCACTGGCGCACGCACAGGCACGTGATGCGGTTCATCTGCCATTGGATGTTCTGACACTGCATACCGAGTTCAGTGCCAAAGGGTTTCAGGTTCACACCGTTAGTAGTGCTGCGCCAGATAGGGCAACCTATTTGCGCCGCCCCGACTGGGGACGCAAGCTCAGCGACACCAGTCGTGCATTGCTCGCAACAAATGCGCCTGAACGCCCCCCTGAATATGTCTTCGTCGTTGCCGATGGCCTGTCTTCACTGGCCGCAGAACATGCGATACCTTTGCTGGGCGCCTTGCGGCCATTGCTGCCCGAACTAGACAAGTCGCCCATCGTCATCGCCACCCAAGCGCGCGTAGCCCTTGGTGACGAAATCGGCCACCTGCTAGGCGCACGTCAGATTGTCATGATGATCGGTGAGCGTCCAGGCTTGTCATCGCCGAACAGCTTAGGCTTGTATCTCACTCACAATCCCAAGCCCGGCCTCTCGGATGCCAACCGTAATTGCATCTCCAATGTGCGGCCCGAAGGACTGAGCTACACAGAGGCGGCACACAAGCTAGCTTGGCTGATGGCCGGCGCACGTAAGCTCGGGCGCAGCGGCGTGGACCTCAAAGATGAGAGTGGTAGTGCGCTACCGTCTGCGGAGACAGTAGCGCTGGGCTAGTTCAGGAAATCGCCAGCATCCGGTCCAGTGCGATCTTGGCTGACTTCGCCTCGTGTGCAGGCACCTTGATCTGATTGACCACGTTGCCGGCGGCGAGGTTTTCCAGCGTCCACGCGAGATGCTGGGGATCGATACGCTGCATGGTTGAGCACATGCAGACGGTTGGGGCCATGAATTGCACCAGCTTGCCTTCGTGCTTCACCTCCTCCGCCAACCGGCTGACCAGATTCAACTCAGTGCCGACGAGCCACTTGGTATTCGGTGCGGCTTCCTTGACGATCTTGATGATGTATTCGGTCGAGCCGACATAGTCGGATTGCTTACACACTTCGAAGCTGGATTCCGGGTGCGAGATGACAAAGCCATCTGGATGCTGATTGCGCCACTTGAGAATATGGCCGGGCTGGAACATCTGGTGCACCGAGCAGTGGCCTTTCCACAGCAGAATCTTGGCGTTCTTGATTTGCTCTGGGGTGAGCCCGCCCATTTCTTGATCTGGGTCCCATACTTGCATATCTTCGAGTGCAATACCCATCTGGTGACCGCTCCAGCGACCGAGATGCTGATCCGGGAAAAACAACACCTTTTCGCGGCGCTCCATGGCCCAGGACAAGATGGTCTTGGCGTTGGTTGAGGTGCACACAATGCCGCCATGATCGCCGCAGAAGGCCTTCAGGTCAGCCGCTGAGTTGATATAGGTGATCGGGGTGATCATCTCGTCGGGGTTCAGCACCTCAGACAACTCGCGCCAGCAGCGCTCAACCTTCGCCAAGCTCGCCATGTCTGCCATGGAACATCCAGCTGCCAGATCGGGCAAAATGGCGATCTGGCGATCCGGTGTCATGATGTCGGCCACTTCAGCCATGAAGTGAACACCACAAAAAACAATAAATTCCGCATCCGTCTCACCGGCCAAGCGTGACAGCTTGAGTGAGTCGCCAGTCAGGTCAGCATGCTGGTACACATCAGCACGCTGGTAGTGGTGGCACAACAGCACCGCCCGATTGCCAAGCTTGGCACGGGCAGCCCGGATCCGTTCCTGAGCGTTCTGGTCCGAGAGGGTGTTGAAGTGATCAAAGTTGATGGGAGCAACTTGCATGATGAATACCACGATGAGTGCGGCACCAATGCCGCCGAGCCGCGAATTTTATCACTGGGGCCGCGTACCTGCCCTCGCGGCGGCTTTTACTTCTGCATTTGTCTCAGCACTGGCGGTTTCCGCTTTACTTACCCTTGCTATCAGTATGGGTTTGGTGCTTCCCGCCCATGCGGCACCCACAGACATCACGAGCAAGCCGCCCCCACGCACCATTGATGATCTGACTAAACTCCTCGACCATTACAAGCCAGACCCAACAGCAGCAGCAAATGCACGTGCCGACGCTGATCAACCGGAGCCGCAAGGCGGGGATGCCGCCTCCTTGTTTGCTTTCTATCTGCAACGCGGTCAGGCGGCGGCCAATATCGGCCGCGTTAATCAACAGGTGCAGGACTTCCGCAAAGCGTCAGACAATGCGCGCGGCAATTCCAAGGAGGAAATTCAGGCCTTCCGTGACCTCGCTACCGCTGAGGTCATTGGTGGTAACTTGCTGCGCGCAATTCAAGCCGCAGAAGCGGCAGTTCAACGGACTGATCGCAGCAACAAAGGCCAAGCGCTCGGCACCTATCAACAGCTTGCCCAGTTGTATGTGCTGGTCGGCGACTTTGAAAAGGCCGAGCAGGCACTGCGCGAAGCTGAAGCAACTTTTACCGCCCTGAAAAGCAGCCGCAATTGGAGTTATTACGGTGACAATTGGACGGCCAACTTGGAGCGCGCACGCGGCGAGCTATTCCGTGCTTCCGGGCGAATGGTCGAAGCGGAGGGTTCCTATCGCAAAGGCCTGCGCGCGCTGGACTCCTATATCGCGGCATTACGTGGTGGGATGCAACCGCCCAACTACAGCCCCTATGATTTAGTGCGTGCAACACGTTTTCGTGAAGTGCTGATTCGAAATGTGGCGCAAGCGCTCATGGGGCAAGGCAAGTTTATTGATGCCGAAGTGCAACTACGTCAAGCCCTGCGCTCTGCCCTTGAACGCGTTGGTCGTTATGCGCCAGATACTGGCACCACACTGATGCAGCTCTCCAACTGCCTGAGTGAGCAAGGTCGGTTTGCGGATGCCACGCGCATGGCGGAAGAAGCCGTGCGCTCATTCGAGTTCGCGGGGGCGACGCCAGAATCGCTATTCCTTGCCAATTCACGCCGTGCGCTAGGTTCCTCTTACGTATCGCAAGGACGCTACAGCGATGCTGTTGTGGTGTTTGAACAAATGCGTGCTGGCTTGAATGGCGATGCCACGCTCGCGCGTAAGGTCGGCAGTGGTGATCTCGATTGGGTACTTGCCCTGCTACGCACCGGTAAAGCAGGAAGTGCTGAAGAAATGGCGCGCAACATGCTGGATAAAGCACAGCAAAAACAAGTATCCGGCACGCGCCTAGCGGAACTACGTGCATTTCACGCGATGACGCTTGCCGCCACCGGCCAGCGCGAAGCAGCCTTGGCTGCCTTCAAACAATCCATTCCCAAGCTGGTCGAAACCCATCGGAATGATGGTGAAGCGGGCACGGGTAGCGTGAAGCGCCAGCAGCGCATGATTGCTGCCATTGAGAGCTATCTCAAGCTGCTCTATGAGAACACGCGCGATAAACCGGACACGCTCCAGCAAGCGGCGAGTGAATCTTTCACCTTGGCCGATATCGCACGCGGCAGTGCTGTACAGCAAGCCCTCACCGCCAGCGCCGCACGCGCCAGTATCAGCGACCCAGCCCTGGCCGAGCTAGCACGCAAAGAACAGGATGCGCAACGTCGCATTGGCGCACTCGGCGATATCCTCACCCAACTCCTTGCAGCGCCACCAGAACAGCAACTGCCGCAAGTGCAAGCCAAGATGCGTGAAGATTTGGACGCGATCAAGGCAGAGCGAAGCAAGCTAAAAAAGGAAATCGAACAGCGATTCCCCGAATATGCTGAGTTGGTCGATCCCAAGCCTGCAACACTGGCACAAGCCCAGAAACTGCTGAAAGCCGGCGAATCATTGGTTGCTTGGTATTTCGGTGAAGAAGGTGGCTGGGTATGGGCAACCAATCCGCGCGGGAGCATCGGCTTCAGTGCTGTGCCCTACAACCGAAAGCAAATTGCGGAACGCGTGCAGGCATTGCGTAAATCGCTCGATCCGGGTGTTGCCAGCATTGACGACATTCCTGCCTTCGATGTTGCGCAGGCGCATCAACTGTTCACAGGGCTGTTACAGCCCGTTGAAAGCGAGTGGCTGGACGCACAAAACCTACTTGCCATTCCGCATGCTGAATTGGGTCAATTGCCACTGGCCCTGTTACCCACGGCCTCTGTCGCTCAGCCAGGGAAAACAGCAACGCCCTTTAGCGACTATCGCACAGTTCCTTGGCTGGCCCGCAAGCTTGCCGTGACGCAACTCCCTTCTGTCACGGCACTGGCCAGCTTACGTCGCCTGCCTTCACCGCGGCAAGATCGACAAGCCTTTATCGGCTTTGGTGACCCCCTGTTCAGTGCAGAGCAAGCAAAGCAGGTCATGAAAGTTGCACAAGCAGAAGCTGGTCTTGCCACGCGTGGGAGTGGCAAGCTGAGGCTACGCAATGTGCCGCAGACCAGTGGCGTGAGCTCTGCCGAGTTGTCCCTACTGCCCCGCTTGCCGGATACGAATCAGGAAATACGTGAGATTGCGGATGTACTGAAAGCGGATGTGGAACGCGATGTGTATCTGCAGAAACGGGCGACGGTACATACCGTGCTGAATACCGATCTGTCGAATCGCCGCGTCGTGATGTTTGCTACCCACGGGCTAGTCCCGGGCGAGCTCGATGGTCTGCTGCAACCTGCCTTGGCACTCACCTCGCCCGAGGTTGCAGATCCTGACAGCGATGGCCTACTGACCATGGATCGTATCCTGACCTTAAAGCTCAATGCCGACTGGGTTGTCCTCTCCGCCTGTAACACTGCGGCCGGTGACAGCAATGGGTCGGAAGCAGTATCAGGACTGGGACGTGCATTTTTCTACACCGGCGCACGTGCACTGCTTGTATCCAACTGGCCTGTGGAAACCGTGGCTGCACGCAAGTTGATGACAGATTTATTCCGTCGTCAGGTGAATGCAAGCAGTTTGGGTAAAGCTGAGGCCCTGCGCCAATCCATGCTGGGATTGATTGATGGTCCGGGTGCACAGGATGCCAAAACTGGTCGTGTCAGCTTTTCTTATGCACATCCGTTATTTTGGGCACCATTCGTCGTTGTCGGCGATTGATGTTCAACATCACAAGGGAGACTAACAACATGAAAAAATACATTACACACTCGCTGCTGCTTGCCACCTTGATGCTCGCCATTACTGGTGCTGCGCAGGCAGTGACCTTGATCAAGGACACCGAAGCCAAGCTGCCCGCTGCGAGCGGTAGCCTTGCGACGCGTGGCATTACCCGCGGCCCTGCCATCAAACAAGTGAGTCCAACACCGGAAGAAGTGATCAAGTCGCCACTTAATCTTAAGGTGTCATTCGAAGCGCGCGGTGGCGCAAAGATTGACCCCACCAGCCTGAAGGCGGTGTATCTCAAGTCACCCAGTGTTGACCTCACCGAACGCCTGAAACCGGCCATCACTGCGAACGGCATTGAGCTGACGGGTGCAGAAGTGCCCGTAGGTGAGCATCAAATCAACATTTCCATCACCGACAGTGAAGGCCGTCAATCCAGCAGCGTCATCACTCTGAAAGTCAGCAAGTAATGGAGTGTCCGTACTGCGTCAGCGAGATTGACGACAAAGCTCACGTTTGCCCTCAGTGTTCACGCGATCTCTACCTTCTCAAGCCGCTACTTGAGAAGGTAGCCGCGTTTGAAGCTGGTGTGGCAACAGCCGCGACTGCAGAGAGCGATGCGAATATCGCCGAGCTGCAAGCGCGCATCGCAACACTGGAAGCGCAACTGGCGGCCGCGGGTGGTGCCATCAGTGTCGAGGTTGCCCCCCCTGTCAGCAAGGCTCGTCAATTCATCCTGTTTTGGTTGCCGCCGCTCGTCTTGTTGCTGGTCGCTCATGCCCTGCTGGTGGTCGTCTATGACACCAATACGCTCTACCTACGCGTTGCATCATTGCTAATCCCGCTACCGTTTGGCTATGCGCTCATGCGGCGCAACACCCAAGGCTTTACAACGTGGCTGCTGGCCGGCTTTGCCATGGCGCTACTCGCCGTGCTGGGGATGAGTTATGTGATCAGCCGTGTGGATATGGTGCCCGCCTTACCGGCGAGTGCCCAAGAATGGCGAGAGTTTGCGGAGTATGCCGCGAGCATTGGGTTCAGCTATGCCACTGGTTTGCTCATGGGGTGTATGACGTACCAGCGCCATCATCGTCAGAGCGAAGGCTTTGTCGTCAGCGCCGTCAAAGCCTTCAGCAAGGGTAAGGCAAACGTTGAGCGTGTCCACGCCCTCGCCAAGCGTCTCAACGACATTGGTGGGTCAATCGTAGCCGCGGGCACGACGGCCATTTCGATCTACACGGGCCTAAAGGACTTCCTCGGTAACTGAGCCGTCTTAGCCCTGCACCCACGGTAGGCCTGCTGCGCGCCAACCGTTCACTGAACTACGGTGATTGTTGGCATCCTTGTCGCCCTCAAAGCCTTCGAGCACGTTGTAGCTGCTGTGATAGCCGGCTTCGTTGGCGGCTTTCGCGGCAGCACTCGAACGAGCACCACTGCGGCACATGAACAGCACAATGCCCTCCGCCGGAACCGTTTGCTTCAGCTGATCAATGAAATGTGCGTTGGGCTGACTGCCTGGATAGGTCAACCACTCAATCTCCACCGCATTCGGCACACGCCCTACCCAGTCCCATTCGGCCTTGGTACGGACGTCCACCAGACGCGCACCGGGTGACTGCTGCAACACCTCCCAGGCTTCTTGTGGCGTAAAGGCACCGGCATACGGCAGCTGCAGCTCTTTGGCACGCGTTTGGGCCAGCTTTAGCAATTCGGTCATGCGCCCCATCTGATTGACTCCTTGTTCTGACTTAAAGCTCGTATGAGCCTAAGAAAAGTGACTCCGGCTGTGAGTATAGGTGAAACCCAACCGCGCCCACATGCAGGGCGAAGCACAAGCAGCTAGCATAGGACTAGCCCTACTCGCCTTGCATGCACCATCAAAACCGCAACCATTAGCAGCTTATGCACCAAACAAGCGCATAAGTCGCTACGCTGCACCACATAAGTGCATTTACCGTTTTGGCACAAGGAGCGTGCCTCCTTTATGGCACAATAGTTTACTGGCAGTTACCCGCGCCACGAACAATGGCACGCAACCTGCTAGACCGGTTACGTTAGCCCATTTCGCAAGAAATACACTGTTTAGAGACACCTGTTCAGGAGATCACCTCAATGTCATTGACGCCCCAAGACGTACTCAAGCTGGTGAAAGACAAGGAAGTTAAGTTTGTTGACTTCCGCTTTACCGATACCCGTGGCAAGGAACAGCACGTTGGCGTGCCTGTTAGCGCCTTTGACATCAGCAAGTTTGAAGATGGCCACGCCTTCGACGGCTCCTCTATCGCCGGCTGGAAGGGCATTCAAGCCTCCGACATGCTGCTGGTTCCAGATGCTGCTACTGCCTACATCGACCCCTTCTTTGAGCAAACCACCCTGGTACTGACCTGTGACGTGGTTGAGCCATCCGACGGCAAGGGCTACGACCGCGATCCGCGTTCGATCGCCAAGCGCGGCGAGGCTTATCTGAAGGCTTCCGGCCTGGGTGACACCGCCTTCTTCGGCCCCGAACCCGAATTCTTCATCTTCGACTCCGTTGAGTGGAAGACCGACATGTCCGGCACCTTCGTCAAGATTCACGCTGAAGAAGCTGCTTGGGCCTCCGACGCCAAGATCGAAGGCGGTAACACCGGTCACCGTCCAGCCGTCAAGGGTGGTTACTTCCCAGTCCCACCGGTTGACTCGTCGAACGACATCCGCGCTGAAATGGTGACCCTGCTGGAAGCCATCGGCATCCCGGTTGAAGTGCATCACCACGAAGTAGCAACCGCTGGTCAGAACGAAATCGGTACCAAGTTCAACACCCTGGTTCGCCGCGCTGACTGGACTCAGAACCTGAAGTACATCGTTCACAACGTTGCTCACCAATACGGCAAGACAGCTACCTTCATGCCTAAGCCTATCGTTGGTGACAACGGTTCCGGCATGCACGTGCACCAGTCGATCTGGAAGGACGGCAAGAACCTGTTCGCAGGCAACGGCTACGCCGGTCTGTCCGAGTTCGCGCTGTACTACATCGGCGGCATCATCAAGCACGCCAAGGCACTGAACGCCATCACCAACCCAGGCACCAACTCGTACAAGCGTCTGGTTCCGCACTACGAAGCGCCGGTTAAGTTGGCCTACTCGGCTCGCAACCGTTCGGCATCGATCCGTATCCCGTTCGTAGCTTCGGACAAGGGTCGCCGTATCGAAGCCCGCTTCCCAGATCCACTGGCCAATCCATACCTCGCCTTCACCGCACTGATGATGGCTGGTCTGGACGGCGTACAGAACAAGATTCACCCAGGCGATCCAGCCGACAAGAACCTGTACGACCTGCCGCCTGAAGAAGACAAGCTGATCCCAACCGTGTGCGCCTCGCTCGACGAAGCGCTGGCCGCACTGGACGCAGATCGCGAGTTCTTGACCCGTGGTGGTGTATTCAGCAACGAGTGGATTGACTCCTACATCGAACTGAAGATGGAAGAAGTTAACAAGCTGCGCATGACCACTCACCCGGTCGAATTCGACATGTACTACAGCCTCTAAGCTGAGTCGATTTATGCAGGACAAAACGGGGCTTCGGCCCCGTTTTTATTGGCGCGTTCTCTAATCTTCCGAACAACCTTGTAGCGAAAGGTAAATTCGTTTTGCGGAGTGCCGACAGCAGCCTCACTATGCAATACACTGTGACCCTCTTCATGCCTGCTTTTGCGATGAAAACTGCACTTCTCCTGATGCTTGGTGCGCTTTCCGGCTCAGCCATGGCTGATACGCTCTACAAGTGCACCGACAAGACTTCGGATTCAGTCCTATTCACCAACCAGCGCGTCGCCAACAAGCAATGCTCGGTGCTCTCGCGCATTGAGGGTGGCGGTGGTAGTGGCAGCACTACCAACAGTACGCGACCACGCGCATCCAGCAATCCAACCCCAAGCGACTTCCCTCGTGTCAGCAGTGACATGCAGAAAGAACGTGATGGCGGTCGACGCACCATTCTGGAACAGGAGTTGGCGAATGAGCAGCGCAATCTTGAGGAGGCAAAAAAAGGGAATAACAGCAACAAAGCTCAACTGCATGAGCGCAATATCGCTGCCCTGCAGAAAGAGCTCGCCAATCTCAAATAATTCGAGGCTGTCGTGAGCACGACAGACAATGATGGCTTGCTTCTTGCTCACAGCGTAGGCATGACATCCCAGAACCACGCTGCCCCTCCCGCCTTCGCCGGACTCGACTTGTTGTCGTCGGCGGTTGTGCTGGTAGATGCAAAGTTACAGATTCGTTACGTCAATCCCGCAGCAGAGAATCTCTTTGCAGTGAGCCATCGCCTGCTGAACGGTCATCCGCTGCGCCAACTCGTTGGTGAACCGGTTGGCCTCTCATCGGCACTGGATAATGCGCTTAAAAATAACTGGGGCTATACCGGACAGAACATTGCAATCCGCCGCGGAGAATCGGATGTATTGCATCTCGATTGCACGGTCACACCAGTGGAAGTGGGCGGTGCCCGCTTGCTCATTGAGTTCCGTCCAATCGACCAGCAGCTGAAGGCCGCACGCGAAGAGCGCCTAGCTGAACAACAACAGGCGAATCGCGAACTCATTCGCAATCTGGCACATGAAATCAAGAATCCCTTGGGCGGCATTCGTGGCTCAGCCCAGTTGCTAGAACATGAGCTCGAGGGCTTGCACAACGCGGACCAGCTCTCCGAATACACCCAGGTGATCATTAACGAAGCTGACCGCCTGCAGGATCTGATGCAGCGCCTCTTGTCGTCACACCGCGTCATGCAACCGGCGCAGGTCAATATTCACGAAATTCTTGAACGTGTGCGCCGCCTGATTCACGCCGAGTATTCGGGGGTGAAAGTTCGCCGTGACTACGACACCTCGCTCCCGCTCATCACCGCCGATCGAGAACAGTTGATTCAAGCTATTCTCAACATCGCCCGTAATGCTGCACAAGCCATGCATGGCGAAGGTGAAATCATCCTACGTACGCGCGCTGTTCGTCAGGTCACCATCGCCAAAAAACGTCATCGCCTAGCGATGGAGCTATGCGTCATCGACAATGGCCCGGGCATCCCGGAGAACATTCGCGACAAGATTTTTTATCCCCTCGTTTCTGGCCGGGAAGGCGGCAGCGGGTTGGGGCTCACCCTGGTGCAAAGCTTCATCCACCAGCACATGGGCACCATTGAAGTCGACAGCCGTCCCGGCAATACCAGTTTTAATATTCTGCTGCCGCTCCAACTCGGCACAGCCACAGGAGAAGAACAATGAAGCCTGTCTGGATCATCGATGATGATCGTTCCATTCGCTGGGTTTTCGAGAAGGCACTTGCCCGCGAAAACATCAATTACCGTAGCTTTGGTGCGGCCAACGAAGCGCTGGCCGCCCTCGACTCTGGCGATCTGCCGCAGGTCGTTGTCTCCGATATTCGCATGCCCGGTCAGTCTGGCCTCGATCTGCTGCGCCATATTAAGGCGCACTATCCCGATGTACCGACCATCATCATGACCGCCTACTCGGATCTCGAATCCGCTGTGGCCGCATTTCAAGGTGGGGCATTCGAGTACCTACCTAAGCCTTTCGACGTCGATCAGGCTGTTGAATTGGTACGGCGTGCACTTGAACAGTCGGCGCAGGAAGACAGCATTCCGGAAACCAGCAGCATCACGCCAGAAATTCTGGGCAAAGCACCGTCAATGCAAGAGGTCTTCCGTGCCATCGGACGCCTGTCGCAGTCGCATGCGACCGTAATGGTGAATGGCGAATCCGGTTGCGGTAAGGAGTTGGTTGCCCGCGCGCTGCATCGCCACAGCCCCCGTAAAGATGCGCCTTTTATTGCGATTAACACCGCGGCGATCCCGAAAGATTTATTGGAGTCTGAGCTCTTTGGTCACGAGCGCGGCGCCTTCACCGGGGCCACTGCGCAGCGCCGTGGTCGTTTCGAGCAGGCAGAGGGCGGCACGCTGTTCCTCGATGAAATCGGCGACATGCCAGCCGAGTTGCAAACCCGTCTGTTACGCGTTCTGTCAGATAACAATTTCTACCGCGTTGGCGGACAGCAACCGGTCAAGGCCAACGTGCGCGTCATCGCCGCCACACACCAGAATCTCGAACAGCGTGTCAAAGATGGCTTGTTCCGCGAAGACTTGTTCCATCGCCTAAATGTGATCCGTCTGCGCCTGCCGCCACTGCGTGAGCGCCGCGAAGACATCCCCCTGCTTGCACGGCACTTCCTGCAAAAGAGTGCCCAAGAACTGGGGGTTGAACCTAAGCGTTTATCGGAAGCTGCCCTCAAGTATTTGGCAGCGCTCGACTTCCCAGGCAATGTGCGTCAGCTCGAAAACGTTTGCCACTGGCTCACCGTCATGGCGGCCGGGCAAATTGTGGAAGTCGCCGATCTGCCTGCAGAACTACGTGAACATCCGATTCGTGAAGTCTCTTCCGATTGGATTGAAACGCTGGCTAATGAAGCTGATCGCATGATTTCTACTCAACCGGGTCAAGTTTTTGATCAACTCACCCGTGAGTTCGAGTCCACTTTGATCCGCCGTGCGCTCAATGCCAGTGGTGGCCGGCGCATTGAGGCCGCTCAGATTCTTGGCATTGGTCGCAACACGATTACGCGCAAGATTCAGGAACTGGGCATCAAAGACGCACGCACGACTGACGACTCAGCAGCGTAAGTTGCACACGACCTAAGTGATGCAGTGCGCAGTCACTGCGTCACTTAGGTATGTGCACCGCTCCGCCAGGGCACAGCTGTTGCATAATCGGGGCCTATGACAGTCGCGAATACCGCAGCCCCTGCTCCCATTCAGGCCGAAACGGTCGCCCCCCTGCTGGGCGCAGCGGCAGGCCGTATCAACTTGCATGTGGTGGCCGAATGCGATTCCACCAATCTGGAGTTGCAACACATGGTCAAGGCTGGCGCCGCCAGTGGCACTGTGTTACTGGCCGAGCGCCAAACCGCAGGTCGTGGGCGGCGCGGACGCCAGTGGTATCAGGGCAGCCAATCACTCGCTTTTTCCTTGCTCTGGCGTTTGCCGGATGATCGCCCACCCACTGGCCTCAGCCTCGCCGTAGGGCTTGCCGTCGCTGAAGCGCTACATGTAGACGCTCAACTTAAATGGCCTAATGACATTCTGCTCAATGGCCGAAAAATAGCTGGCATCCTGATTGAAAGTGCCGCTGCACAACGTTACATCATCGGTATCGGTATCAACTTGGGTGGCACCGACGACCTGCCCACCGAGGTGCAAAACACGGCCACGGCACTCGACAGCCCTGCGGACAACAATGCATTATTTGCGCACATCCTCGATCAGCTCGTGCTTATCCTCGATACCTTTTCGGTGCAAGGCTTCGCAGGCTTACAGGCGCGTTGGCAAGCGCGTCATGCCTATCAGGACAGGGCCGTGAATTTGCTGTTTAGCGAAGGGAGTACCCCGTTGCAAGGTCTATGTCGCGGCGTCGACAGCCAGGGCGAGCTCTTGCTTGAAACCCCTGCAGGCATGCAATCCATCAGCAGCGGCGAAGTGTCGCTTCGACTGCAATGATCCTCTGTCTCGATTGCGGTAACACCCGCCTTAAATGGGGGCTACTGAATGCAGATGGGGAGTGGCATGCCCGTGGTGCGCTTTCACTGGTCCAACTCGACACCCTACGCGCCGCCTTGATTGGACAGCCGATCGCCCAGCGCGTGATCGGCTGCAATGTTTCAGGTGCTGATAATGCGCAACGGATTGCAGCGCAACTAGGTGTCACGCCCGAATGGGTGATCCCACGGCATGAACAATGCGACGTACACAACGACTATCTGCAACCCGCGCAACTTGGCGCTGACCGCTGGGTTAGCCTCATTGCCGCCCGTACCTTGAATCTAGGGGCGACACTGGTTGTTAATGCAGGGACGGCTACTACTATCGATTTACTGGAAGCGACTGGTCACTTCGTAGGCGGCCTTATCTTGCCTGGGCTAGACTTGATGCGCCGCTCACTCGCGCTCAATACCGCAGACCTTCCACTGGCGGACGCCACCTACAACGCGTTCCCGCAAGACACCCATGCAGCCATCGTCAGCGGATCTTTGGAAGCCACAGTGGGGGCGATTGAACGCATGTATGCCCGCCTTTTGCACCAGCCTGCGGCTTGTCTGCTCGCCGGCGGTGCAGCATCAGAGCTGCTGCCACTCTTGCGCATTCCCGTACAAAGCGTGGATGATCTGGTTCTGCGCGGCCTTGCACGTATTGCCTTGTCCTCATGAGTGATTCCATGAAGCCCCTTCGCCTGACCTTTTTTGTCCTGCTATTGGCTAATGTGATTTTCTTCGCTTGGCGCCAGAACGCCGGTCCGGCTGCTGGACACGAGCCTCAACGCCTTCAGTTAGAGATGGATGCAGACAAGCTAAAGCTTATCCTGCCAGAAAAGCCAGCCCCCGCACCTGTTCCTCCCCTCGTTAAATCAGAAGCACCGGTCGATGAAGTAAAGCCTGTTGAGAGCAAGGGCGCAGAACCGGCTGCATCCGTACCCACCCCGGACAAAGCGGACAAGACCAGCGCAGACAAAGTAACGAAACCGAGCGCAGCAAGTGCGGAGCCTGTGCCACTCCCCGTCTTGTGCAAGTCATTCAGTGGGCTGACGCCTGAAGCGGCAAAGGCAGCACAAAGTGATATCAGTACGCGCGCACCGAACGTCAAGACTTCTCTGCAACCCTTCAAGGAGGCAACCAGTTACTGGGTGCATATCCCACCGCAAGGGAGCAAAGCAGGAGCAGAAAAGAAGGTGGGTGAGCTGAAACAATTAGGCGTTGAGGAAAGCTTCATCATCAGTGATGAAGGCAGCAATCGCTGGGCGATTTCACTCGGACTATTCCGCAGCAAGGAAACCGCCGAAAGCTATCTGCAAAAGCTGAACAAACAGGGTGTGCGCTCCGCCAAAATTGAAGTACGCGACAAGGACACCGAAAAAGTACGTCTTGAAGTCAGCGCACCCGCCGAAGCACTTGGCGTGCTCGCTCGCGAGATAAAGCCACTTGCCAACGCGGCCCTGGGTGACTGCAAGGTTGCAGGTCAGACCAACAATTGATCCTTTCCTTATGAGCGCCTATATCGTTGGCTTAACTGGTGGCATCGGCAGCGGCAAATCAGCGGCCGCTGAATGTTTTAGCAACCACGGCATTGCCGTCATTGATGCCGATGTCGTCGCCCACGAGCTGACTGGCCCACAAGGCTTGGCGATGCCGATGATCATTGAAGAATTCGGCACAGCCGTCATCACCCCTGAAGGCGCGCTGGATCGTGCGGCCATGCGTAGTTTGGCATTCGCCGACCCCGATGTCCGGGGCCGATTGGAGCAGATTCTGCATCCACGCATTCGCCGCCTATGCGATGAGCGCTGTGCCGCTGCTACCAGTCCCTATGCGCTGCTGGTTGTCCCCTTGTTAGTTGAGAGCGGTACTTACCGCCAGCGCTGTCATCGTCTCGCCGTGGTGGATTGCCCCGAGGAAACACAGATCGCTCGGGTGATGTCGCGCAATGGTATGTCACGCGCGGATGTCGAACGCATCATGGCCGCCCAAGCCACCCGCACCCAACGCCTCGCCGTGGCCGACGATGTCATCGACAACAGTGGTGCACCCGCCGCCCTCCCGCCCCAAATTGCGGCATTGCATGACAAATACCTAGAATTGGCGCGGATTGGTTGAGATTTACTGATAAATCCGTCAGAATCGAAGAATTAATACTTTCAAACCAGTGACCAGCGCGTGATCACCTACGAATACCCGTTGAACGAACGCATTCGCACGCTGCTGCGGCTCGAGGATTTGTTCGACCGTACTTTGCACTTTATTGAAGGTGAAGGCGCGCAAGAGCACCATGTGGCGCTCGTCACACTGTTTGAAATTCTTGAAGTTGCCGGCCGTGCCGATCTGAAGTTTGATTTGGTCCAGGAGCTCGAACGCCAGCGTCAGATTCTCCTGTCCTTCCGTAACAACCCACAGATTTCAGAAGACGCTCTCTCCGGCGCACTGTATGAAATCGAACAAGCCAGCGCGGGCCTACTCGCCATTCAAGGCAAGATCGGTCAGTACTTACGCGAAAACGAATGGCTGATGTCGATTAAAAATCGTGCGGTCATCCCTGGCGGTGTCTGCGAATTTGATCTGCCCGGTTATCACTACTGGCTCCACACTGACGCAGCGCATCGGCAGGAAACCCTGACGAAGTGGATCAAGCCCATGTTGCCTATCAGCCAAGGCTTGGCAATTGTGCTGCGCTTGTTGCGCTCCTCTGGTCGTCCGGATACGCAGGTTGCTAAGCGTGGTGCATTCCAGCTCATGCTCGGTGGCCGTACTGCGCAAATGCTCCGCCTCAACGTTCAGCGCAGCGACGCTTATATTCCTGAAATCAGCGCCAACAAATACGCCATCAATATCCGCTTCACTGCGCCTGATGCGGAGCTGCGCCCCAAGCAAGCAGACGTGGATATCAGCTTTGGCCTAACCTTCTGCAACCTGTAAGTCGATGAGCAAAGTTGTTAACTGCCCGACCTGCAGCAAGCCGGTTGAATGGAAACCCGAAAGCCAGTTCCGCCCGTTCTGCTCTGATCGCTGCAAGAAAATTGATCTAGGCGCATGGGCCAATGAAGAATATCGTGTCGCCCAAAGCGCACCGAACGAAGACGACGAACTCGCGTCGGGCATGCCAGACCAAAACTGAGCAAAGACGGCACTAACGCTGCCGCTCAAGCACCCCAGATACTGCGAATCGCTGCAATGCCGTGTGCGCCGTGGCGACGTGCGACTTCAAGATCGCCCGGCGACAAGCCACCCAAGGCAAACACGGGTAAGGGGTAGTCCCTAATCAGCGTTGCAAAAGCGTCCCAACCCAGGGCCGGACGTCCCGGGTGGCTGAGCGTTGGTTGCACCGTACCCACCGCCACAAAATCGAGTCCAAGGGCAGCCGCATGCGCTAGTTCTTCCGGTGTATGGCAGGACGCTGCGACCAACTCAAAGCCGGGGCGCTCAGTCAATGCCATCAGCTGCGCCGAGGCGAGATGTAGGCCGTCTGCACGTGCATGCCGTGCCAGTTGGACGTCACCATTCACCAGCACGCGTGCGCCATGCGAGTGACACAGGCGTACAGCCTCAATCACAAACATTTCGCGATTATCTGCGGCCAATGCGCTTTCACGGAGCTGCACTAGCCGCAGGCCATGTGCCAGCGCAATTTCCAACTTCTCCAACTGCGCCACCAGCCCAATCTCAGCAGCATGCGTAATTCCATACTGCATGGGTAAGCGTAAGCCAGAGAAGACCGGCGCATTCGCTGGCAATACTGGTGCCACATCAACCGCATCAGGCAGTTGCCACGATAGCAAGTCATGCTGCAGATCGCGCAACTCACCCGTCCATTGGGTCACGCGGAAAAAATGCAGGCGCACATGGGCATGTTCGTACTCATGCTCACGCATGATCCACGGATAGGCATGCTCAACGGTAATGCCGAGCTCCTCTTGCAGCTCACGCACCAAGGCTTGATG
This sequence comes from uncultured Rhodocyclaceae bacterium, assembly GCA_964499485.1. Classification (GTDB taxonomy): domain Bacteria; phylum Pseudomonadota; class Gammaproteobacteria; order Burkholderiales; family Rhodocyclaceae. The sequence goes on from CAZCLF010000019.1 coordinate 40,043, forward strand.
CGGCGTCTCCCCGGCCTCTACTTTGCCCCCCGGAAATTCCCACCAGCCCGAATAGATACCATTGGGTGGACGACGGCCGAGCAGGAACGTGCCATCTGGCCGCTCGATCACGGCGGCTGCCACTTCAACCTGCTTGCGAGTACTCATTGACGCTCGCCTTCACTGCGCCCGGCATAGTCGCGTGCAAACTGCCAGGCCACTCGCCCGCTACGCGCGCCGCGCAGCAAGGACCATTGCAAGGCATCTGTGCGCGCTGCTTCGATCTGCGCCGCACTAAGCCCGAACTCTGCCAGCCAGTGCGCACAGATTTCCAGATAGGCATCTTGATCGAAGGGGTAGAAGGAAATCCACAAACCAAAACGTTCCGATAACGACACTTTTTCTTCAATCGTTTCACCGGGACGAATCTCGCCATCCACCGTTTTGGTTTCCAGGTTCTCGCTCATGTACTCAGGCATGAGGTGGCGGCGATTCGACGTTGCGTAGATCAGGACATTGTCGGGGGTTCCGGCAATCGATCCATCCAGAATGCTCTTCAATGCCTTATAGCCAGGCTCGCCCGACTCAAACGACAAATCATCGCTGAAGATGATGTAGCGCTCGCTACGCCCTGCCACCAAATCAACAATATCCGGGAGGGCGACCAAGTCCTCCTTGTCGACTTCAATTAAGCGCAGGCCCTGCCCTGCATAGCGCTGCAGCATCGCCTTGACCAACGATGACTTGCCCGTGCCACGCGCGCCTGTCAGCAACACATTATTGGCGCTGCGGCCAGCGACGAACTGACGCGTATTCTGATCGATGCGCGAGAGCTGATCTTCGACCCCACACAAATCTTCAGCGCGAATGTGATGCGGGTGTAGCACGGCTTCCAAGTGCCCATGCCCCTGCTTGCGGCGCCAACGATAGGCTTGCGCCTCCCAGTTGATCGGGCGCGGTGCCGGAGGCAGTAAAGACTCAACGCGTGCCAACACGGTATCGGCACGTTCTAGAAAGCGGAGAAGCTCGGGCGGCAAGGCACTCATAACAATAAGGATTGAACTCTGAGGAAAGGGAAAGGTCTTGTTCTGATAATCTTGCGCGATTCAAGTTTGCGCAATGACGCACTCATTGCAATTACGCACTCTCCCGACTTTAGCAGAACCGCATGCCCCACACACGCTCGTCATTGCCACTCAAGCCCCTGTTTGCAGCCCTCTTGCTTCTCGCTGGCTGCACTCAGCTGCCACTGAAGCCCACCAGTAACAACACGGTGAGTACCGCTGGCACAAGCACCTGCACGCCTTGCAAGGACGCCGAACCCGCCAAACCTGCCGAGCCACCGCTGCAAGCGGCGCAATACAGCGATCTGCCCGGTTGGTCCGGCGATGACCTGTTGCCGTCCTTTCAAGCTTTTGTCAGCCAATGCACGAGCCTGCAACGACAAGCACTGTGGCGCAACACCTGCAGCAGTGCACGTGCGCTGGCTGAAAGTAGCCCCGATAGCAACGCCCTACGCACGTGGTTTGAGGTGCAGTTGCGGCCGTGGCAACTGGTGAACCCAGATGGCGCCAGAGATGGCTTGGTTACTGGCTATTACGAACCCATCCTGCAAGGTAGCCGCACACGCAGCGCCACCTACAACACACCAGTATTTGGCGTGCCAGATGATCTGATCGTGGTGGATCTGGGTGATCTTTACCCAGAGCTCAAGCACATGCGCCTGCGCGGCCGTCTCGAAGGCCGCAAGCTCATCCCCTACTACTCGCGTGCCGACTGGTCGCAACAGGAAAGCCGCTATAAGCCGCTGCTGTGGGTGGATGACCCGATCGACTTTTTCTTCATGCAGATACAAGGCTCAGGCCAGATCGAGCTTGAGGACGGCAGCCGCCTCCGCCTCAACTATGCCGACCAAAACGGCCACCCCTACCGCTCCATTGGCCGCTGGCTGATCGACAAGGGTGAGCTCAAGGCAGAGCAAGCGTCCATGCAGGGCATCAAGCAATGGGCACGGGCTAACCCCAAGCGCCTGCAAGAGCTGCTGAACACCAACCCCAGCCTGGTCTTCTTCCGCGAGCTTAAGGCCGAGGGCAGCGGCCCTCAAGGCGCCATGGGCCTGCCGCTGACGCCTGAGCGCAGCATCGCCATCGATCCGCGCACCACGCCGCTGGGCGCCCCAGTGTGGCTCAGCACGACCCTCCCTAATAGCGAACAGCCCCTGCAACGCCTGATGCTGGCCCAAGACACTGGCGGCGCCATCCGCGGGCCCGTGCGGGCCGACTTCTACTGGGGCTCAGGTAGCGCAGCCGGCAACCAAGCGGGCAAGATGAAACAGAGTGGTCGCATGTGGGTACTCCTGCCGCGCGAACACACCCCAGCCGCCGCCAAAACAACGCCCCAGAACTAGGCTTACGCTCTTTTATGGTGCGCGCACACGAGAACAACGCACCCATACCGGGCATAAAATCTAATACAGATACAATAAGTCATTGATTTAAATACAAGCACCAAGTTGGAACAGATGTTGCTCTGCCTTGTCGCCGGATCACCATATTCGTGCACAACAAGACTAGGAGCCCCATTTTGGAACAACCCAACACCTCAGCCGACACGCTTTTTATCCTGCTCGGCGCCATCATGATCTTGGCCATGCATGCCGGCTTTGCCTTTTTGGAGCTGGGCACGGTGCGCAAAAAGAACCAAGTCAATGCGCTGGTCAAGATTCTGGTCGACTTCTCCGTCTCGACGTTGGCCTACTTCTTCATCGGTTACGGCGTTGCCTATGGCGTGCATTTCTTTAGTGGCGCCAACGTACTGGCAGAAAATCATGGCTACGACCTGACCAAGTTTTTCTTCCTGCTCACCTTTGCGGCCGCCATCCCAGCCATTGTTTCTGGCGGGATCGCGGAACGTGCACGTTTCAACCCGCAACTCGCGGCTACCTTCTTGATCGTCGGCTTCGTCTACCCCTTCTTCGAAGGTATCGCCTGGAATCAGGCATACGGCGTTCAGGCTTGGCTCAAGGCCAGCTTTGGTGCCGAGTTCCATGACTTTGCCGGCTCGGTTGTCGTGCATGCCGTGGGTGGGTGGATTGGACTGATGGCCGTACTGCAACTCGGCGCTCGCCGTGGCCGCTACACCAAGGAAGGCGCTGTCGCTGCTCACCCTCCTTCAAGCATTCCCTTCCTCGCCTTGGGTGCATGGATCCTGATCGTCGGCTGGTTCGGCTTCAATGTGATGAGCGCGCAGAAGCTCGAAAACATTACTGGCCTTGTCGCAATGAATTCCTTGATGGCCATGGTCGGCGGCACCCTCGCTGCCACCCTCATGGGTCGCAATGACCCGGGCTTTGTCCATAACGGCCCACTAGCTGGTCTGGTGGCAATCTGCGCTGGCTCCGACCTTGTCCATCCGCTCGGCGCTCTCGTCATTGGCGCGATTGCCGGTGCCCTGTTCGTACAGCTCTTCACCTGTACGCAAAACCGCTGGAAGATCGATGACGTGCTAGGTGTATGGCCGCTGCATGGCATCTGCGGCGCTTGGGGGGGGATTGCTGCTGGCATCTTCGGTAGCACCGCACTCGGCGGCCTCGGCGGCGTGTCGTTCACCAGCCAATTGATCGGTACCGTCCTCGGCATCACTGTCGCCGTTGTCGGCGGCTTCATCGTCTACGCCGGCATCAAGCGTGCTATCGGTATCCGCCTCGATCACGAGGAAGAGTTCAATGGTGCTGACCTGAGCATTCACAAGATTGGCTCAACGGCAGAGAGCGACACACACTGGTGAGTCGACTTTGAGCGAACACATCTCAGGCAACATCTGAAAGGCTACTCAGCCAAACAAAAAGCCCAGCAGCTGCTGGGCTTTTTGTTATCCATCATTTGAGTACATGGGTGCTCATCAGAAAGAAGGTTTAACGCGAAGTCGACCTCGTCATCGGCTTGCTTACTTTTCCCAATCCTCAAGAATCACGGGCTTTGCGCTAGGATCAATCTGTTCTCGCAACGCCTGAATGGCAGCAGGTTCGCCGCGAACCGTGAAGTGCGTGCCATCGGCTTCCGAACGTTCTGCCAGCACCGCACAATTCGTATAAATCTGCCCACGCACTTGCTGGGCTGACCAAGGTAGAAACAACTCAGCCTCAATCAACTCGCTTTGAAACATCGCAATGATGGCCAGCCGCAGGGCCGCCACGTCCTCGGGGCGGCGCGCGCTCATCACGACGCAACCCGGATACTTTTCATTC
>CAZCLF010000020.1:0-41992 GCA_964499485.1 uncultured Rhodocyclaceae bacterium
AGAGTTTGGAACGCAAGGCGTACGATATTGCGGTCGGCATGACCAGCCGTCAGCCATCGGACAAAATTGCCATTATCGCTATCGACAAGGCTAGCCTAGATAATATTGGGCGCTGGCCGTGGTCCCGCGAAGTGCATGCGGAAATGGTTGATAAGCTGGTGGCCGCCAAAGCCAAAGTGATTGGCAGCACCGTGTTCTTTTCCGAACCGCAACGTGATGCGGGACTTGGCTATATTAATCGCCTGATTGAAATTTATGGTCACGCCGGTGGTGCAGACTTTGCGACTGCCGGATCTCAGGATGTCATTGCGGGGCAGCCCGGTTGGCTGGGGAATGTTGGCACCGTTCTGTATGAAGCCGACTCGCGATTGAATACAGACCGTCGTCTGTCCGATTCCTTTAAGGCTGCAGGTAATGTCGTATTACCAATGGCGTTCAAGCTGGGGCACCCACAGGGACGCCCCGAGCCCCTGCCCGACTATGTACAACGGAACGCATTACCCGGTGGTGGTTCCGAAAGTGTATATGCGGGGGTAGAGGTGGATGCAGGGGTCATTGAGCCATTGGGGCAGGTTGCCGCCGCGATTGGCCATTTGAATGCGACCCCAGATATCGATGGCGGCTTCCGGGCTGAGCCCGTGGTTATCGGTTATGGCGAGTATCTTTACCCTTCTTTGTCGCTATTGATTGCCGCCCGCAGTCTGAATCTCGGTCCTGCCGATATCAAGGTGCAGCCAGGTGACTCGCTGCAATTGGGCAAGCTGAAGATCGGGACCGATTCTGCATCGAGAATGTACGTCTACTACTACCAAGATAAAGATGGCTTCCCGGCATTTCCAGTCGATTCTTTCTTCGATGTAAAAAGCGGCAAAATCCCACTTGAGAAGTACAAGGACAAAATTGTCCTGATCGGGATGACAGTGGCTGGTTCGGGTAGCCCATCATTCGTTACACCCGTGAGCTCGCAAATGCCGAGTGTGCAGGTACTGGCTCATACCGTCTCAAGCATTCTTTCCGAACATTTCTTTGTCGTGCCTAGTTGGGCAGCATTCGCCGAGTTCGGTATTTTCTTGCTGATTGCGGCCTATTTGATTGCCTTGCTTCCACGCCTTAAGGCAGGGACATCAGCACTGGTAACCCTCGGGATTTTGCTCGCGCTAATTACGATCCATTTTGTTCTGATGACAACGCAATTGTTGTGGTTGCAGTTGATGTTGCCGGCAACGCTGTTACTGGTTGGGCATGCCTTACTGACGACCAAGCGTTTCCTTGTGACAGAGCGTGGAAAGGAAAAGTCTGACCTTGATTCGGCCGAGTCGAATCGGATGCTGGGCTTGGCCTTCCAAGGCCAGGGACAGTTGGACATGGCGTTTGATAAGTTCCGCAAGTGTCCGCTGGACGATCAGCTGATGGAGAACATGTATAACCTCGGCCTGGACTTTGAGCGTAAGCGTCAATTCAATAAGGCCGAGGCGGTTTTCCGCTATATGTCTGAGTACAACGCCAAGTTCAAGGATTTGGAACAGCGCTTGAATCGGGCACGCCAGATGTCAGAAACGGTGATTCTTGGTGGTGCTGGTAATCGCACCAATGCGAGCATTCTGGATGGCGGTGAGGTCGAAAAGCCGATGCTGGGCCGCTATCAAGTTGAGAAAGAGTTGGGTAAGGGCGCCATGGGGGTTGTTTACATGGGGCGTGATCCAAAGATCAACCGCATTGTCGCCATCAAGACCATGGCTTTGTCTCAGGAGTTTGACGAAAGTGAGTTAGCCGACGTCAAGGAACGTTTCTTCCGCGAGGCTGAAACTGCGGGACGTCTGAATCACCCCAATATTGTCACCATGTATGACGCAGGCGAAGAGCACGACCTGGCCTATATCGCTATGGAGTTCCTAAAGGGGCGTGACTTGGTGCCCTATACCAAGCCAGGCTCCTTGCTGGAAGTCGATAAGGTTAATAGCATCATCGCGCGTGTGGCTGATGCATTGGCTTATGCGCATAGCAACAATGTCGTCCACCGCGACATCAAGCCTGCCAACATCATGTATGAGCTAGAGTCTGATCAGGTTAAGGTGACCGACTTTGGTATTGCGCGCATTACCGATTCATCGCGGACGAAGACCGGCATGGTCCTCGGAACCCCAAGCTATATGTCGCCCGAACAGTTGGCCGGTAAGAAGATTGATGGCCGTTCCGATATCTTCTCCCTTGGCGTGACGCTCTACCAGATGGTGAGTGGGCATCTGCCTTTCGAGGGCGACTCAATGGCGCAACTCATGTTCCGTATCGCCAATGAGCCGCACCCAGATGTACGCACCTATAATCCAGACATTCCTCCCGCATTGGCAGCTGTAATCGATCGTGCGCTGGCTAAGGATCTGGAAGCCCGTTATCAAAGTGGCCTTGAACTGGCCAAAGACCTGCGCGCATTGAGCTCTGGCGACGCAGGCAATGTGGATATAGCCCTATGAGGATGAGCGCATGACTTTGGAAGGCGTGCTGGATATTGCGATGCACTCGGATTCGGGCATGGTGCGCCCGCATAACGAGGACTCAGTCTATGCCGATCCAGCATCTGGAGTGGTCATCCTTGCTGACGGTATGGGTGGCTACAACGCTGGAGAGGTGGCCAGTGGGATGGCTACAGCCTTGCTCGGCAATATGTTAGAGGAAGCGTTTGCAGCCCAGCCACCCTATGTCGATGTTGGTGGGCGTCGTTACGCTGAGATCGCGCTGGAGCGCGAAGTCTCAATCACCAATCAAAGCATCTATAACGCAGCACAGAGTCAGCCTCAATATGCTGGCATGGGCACCACACTCGTCGCTGCAGTCTTTCACGATGACAAGGTGACGGTCGCCCATATCGGTGACTCGCGGATGTACCGTTTCCGGGACGGTGTGTTTTCACAGGTCACAAAAGATCACTCCTTGTTGCAGGAGCAGATTGATAGCGGCATGATTACCCAAGAGCAGGCTCGCCATTCGCAGAATCGAAATTTGGTCACGCGGGCATTGGGTGTCGATCCTGTGGTTGAAACCGAAATTCATGAATATGCGGTTTTGCCCAACGATATCTACTTGCTGTGTTCTGATGGTCTCAACGACATGGTCGAAGACGATGAAATCGGGATGACGGTCGAGGCCTTGGGCGCCAATCTTAAGTTGTGTGCCGCTCAGCTGGTACAAATGGCAAATGACAACGGCGGGCGCGATAATGTGTCTGTCATTCTGGTACGTATCAAAAGCAAATTTTCCGCCCCTCGGGGTTTCTGGCAACGTTTTTTTGCGTGGTTCCGTTAATTCGGCGCTACGTGACAGGATAGATAGGCTATGGCGAAACTGATTCTGAGCATGGATGGGCTGGTTCTCAAGGACATTCCCCTGACCAAGGAGCGTATGTCCATTGGGCGCAAATCGCACAATGACATCCAGATCGACAATCTGGCCATCAGTGGCGAGCACGCAGTGATTGTTACTATCCTCAATGACTCCTTTCTCGAGGACCTCGGTAGCACGAATGGTACGTTGGTGAATGGTGCCCAGATTAAGCGTCACTTCCTTCAGAACGGCGACACGATTGAGCTGGGTAAGTACAAACTCAAATACCTGAATGAGGCGGTCCAGCAAGCAACACCGGCCGACTTTGAGAAGACAATGGTGCTGCGTCCTGATGTGATGCGCCAAACCGCAGAGCAGATGGATCAGAAGGCGTTTGGCGATACGCAAGTCGGTTTGGGGGCAACCACCACCCAGCCTGCGCCTGCGGCAGTCACTGCCTCTGTGCCACCGGGCGCTGCTCCGACCGCGCTCCCGTTGGCTGCCATCCAAGTGTTGTCTGGAACGGGAAGTGGCAAGACACTTGAGCTAGTGAAAACATTGACGACGCTTGGAAAGCCGGGGGTTCAGGTCGCCGTAATCGCGCGTCGCCCCCAAGGCTATTTCATCACGCATGTCGAAGGTGCCTCTTTCCCCGTCGTCAATGGCAAGTCACTCGATGCCCAAGCACACCAGCTGGCCGATCATGACATCATTGAAATAGCCGGCGTGAAGATGGAGTTCTTCATTAAGGCTTGAGGCGTTAACTCGGTCTTATCTTGCAACGGCGTTCCGGGGTGCCACTTTGAGCCTGCATTGGATACGTTACGGACTCGGTCTGTTCATGCTGCTGGTTATGCTGGGGCATTCCCTGCGCGTCTACGAGATCGGACTTGTCTCTCGTCTAGAGGCGATTGCCTATGACACTAAAGTTCGACTGACGATGCCGCAAACTATCGATGAGCGAATTGTTATCATCGATATTGACGAGAAGTCACTTTCAGAACAAGGGCGATGGCCATGGGGGCGAGACAAAATCGCCGCCCTCGTTAACAAGCTTTTTGATCGATACCAGACTTCAGTACTCGGTTTTGACGTTGTATTTGCTGAGGCAGATGAAAGCTCGGGCTTGATGTCGCTTGAGCGACTCTCAAAGGGGGCCTTGCGAGAGAACGGTGCATTCCAAGGAATTCTCCAGACGCTCAGGCCGCAGCTTGATAATGATGCTCGGCTTGCTGAGGCCATCAAAGGCCGTAATGTCATTCTTGGTTACCCATTTTCGAATGCTGCCAACAGCGTAAGAACGGGAAGCCTGCCAAAACCGAGCTTGTTGCCGAGCGACTTTATTGTAGAGCCCCCCGCATTCAACTACGCAAGCTATGGTGGTAATTTGGAGCGCTTCCAGACAGTGGCGGCTGGGGGCGGGCACTTCAGCCCGGAAATTGATATTGATGGCATCGTGCGGCGTGTTCCCATGTTGGCCAAGTATGACAATCGCTATTACGAGTCACTGTCCCTTGCTATGGTGAGGGCTCGACTAGGGTTTCCTTCTCTTGCAGCGGGGTATCCGGACGGGGCGAAGCTACCGGAGTGGATCGAACTGCGTGGGAGCGATAATCTCGTTCGTGTGCATGTTCCCGTCGATGAAAATCTTGCGTCATTGGTACCCTATCGGGGGTATGCACATAGCTTCCAATATGTCTCTGCGACCGATGTTTTGCACGACAGAGTCGCTCCAGGCCTGTTTAAGGACAAGCTGGTCTTGGTGGGTACAACTGCCCCCGGGCTTTTGGATCTGCGCGCAACGCCAGTTGAGGCCGCCTATCCTGGGGTTGAAGTTCACGCCAATCTGATCAGTGGCTTGCTGGATGGACGACTCAAGCACAAGCCAGGCTATGTGTTGGCAATTGATGTGCTGGTCTTAGTTGCCGTTGGCGCAATTATGATTTTTGTCTTACCACTTCTGTCCCCTATTTTTGCAACCGGGGTTGCAGTGGCTGTGGTTGCAGCCGTCACCGGCTTCAACTTCTTGCTCTGGAATTCGGGCAACTTGCTTGTGCCATTGGCCAATAATTTGATTTTGATTGCTGGATTATTCGCACTGAATATGTCCTGGGGCTACTTCATCGAGTCTCGCAGCAAACGCCAGTTCACAGAGCTCTTCGGTCAGTACGTCCCGCCAGAGCTGGTCGATGAAATGGCAAAGAATCCTGAGAGCTATAGCATGGAAGGGCGCAAGGCTGAGCTGACCGTGCTGTTCTCAGATATTCGCGGTTTCACCACGATTTCTGAGGGTCTCCAACCGGATGAACTGGCGACACTGATGAATGAATATCTGGGCGCCATGACCGACGTAGTTCGAAAGCATCGCGGCACCCTCGATAAATATATTGGCGACGCCATCATGGCATTCTGGGGCGCACCAGTAGATGATCCAGAACATGCCAAAAATGCTGTTCTGACCGCGCTTGAAATGCAAGTAGAGCTAAACCGTTTAAACGAAACGCTCGTCGCAAAGGGCTGGCCGAGATTGGCTATTGGGGTTGGGGTCAATACAGGCACCATGACGGTGGGTGACATGGGCTCGTCTGTTCGAAAATCTTATACCGTGATGGGGGATGCAGTGAACACCGGTTCCCGTCTCGAGGGTATTACCAAACAGTACGGAGTTGGAGTGATTGTCGGTGAAGGTACGCGTGAAATCCTCCGCAAAGAGTTTGTTTTCCGCGAGCTTGATCGTGTTCGCGTCAAAGGCAAGGATGATGCAGTTGGTATTTACGAGCCTTTAGGTCTAGAAGGTACGCTCAGCACGGCGCAGGTCGAGGAGTTTAAGTTGTGGAATCAGGTGCTCCGCTACTACCGTGCATGTGATTGGGACCAGGCAGAGCTGACACTGATGAACCTCCAGCGACTTGCACCAAAGTATTTGTACGAACTGTATATGGAGCGGGTTGCGTACTATCGCAAAAATCCGCCAGGTGATAACTGGGATGGTGTAACTACCTTCGAGACCAAGTGATCAGTAAATGAAAATACGCATACTCGGATGCAGTGGCGGGATCGGTGGGCGACACCTGCGGACAACCTCAATGCTTGTTGATCAGGATATTTTGATTGACTGTGGCACTGGAGTAGCTGACCTTTCTATCGCCGAGCTAGCGCAGATTGATCATGTCTTTATTACCCACTCCCACCTGGACCACATCGCCTGTTTGCCGCTGCTGATTGATACCGTCGGCGACATGCGTCAGAAGCCGCTGACGGTTTACGCGACAGATGCAACACTGGAGATCCTTCGCAACCATATTTTCAATTGGGCGATCTGGCCCGACTTCAGTGAAATTCCAGATCCGGAAACTCCCTTTATGCGTTATGAAAATCTGCGGATCGGCGAAACAATTGATCTGGCAGGCCGACGCATTACGCCAGTCCCCGCAAATCACACGGTGCCTGCTGTCGGTTATCACCTCGATTCGGGAAGCGCTAGCTTGGTGTTTTCCGGCGACACGGGCCCCTGTCCTGAGCTATGGCGTGCAGTTAATAAAATTCGCAACCTAAAGTACCTCATCATTGAGACGGCATTTTCCAATCGCGAACGCCAACTTGCCAGAGTGTCCTTGCACCTCTGCCCTGAAATGCTGGCGGAAGAGTTGTCGAATCTGCAGCATGACGTTGATATCTATATCACCCACCTGAAGCCCGGACAAACGGAGCTGACGATGCAGGAGATACAGGATTCGATTGGTGAGTTTGACCCTCGAATGCTGCAGAATAATCAGGTCTTTGAAATATGAGCTACGGCAGCCCTGTTTCTGCAGAAGCGCTAGCCGCTCTCTATCCCTTTGCCAAGGTGGGGCGAGAGCGAATTGATCAATTGCTCAACCTTTGCCATCACGAACGGTTTCGTCAATCCATCGATCCTTTCCGCCAACGCGACTGGACTGGACAAGTGGTGTACCTGACGCAAGGTGAACTGAAAATTAAACAGGCGGATGGCATTGTCCGTGTCTTGGTAGGTGGCTCAGAACGCGCCTTGTTCCCAGTGGCACAAGCGGGTCAGATCCCTCTATCGGCCAAAGCGATTACAGATGTTGAACTGCTGCGTATCGATGAAGATGCGGCTGATATTGTGATCACATGGGATCAGTGCGTGCCGAAGCCTGCGGCTTCGCGTCAGAGCGGTCCTGAGCCTGACTGGCGAATGATGTCCGGCATGTTTGCAGTGCAATCATTGGCATACGGTGCATTTGCGTCTTTGCCTGCTGCCAATATTGCAACCTTACTTGACCGCTTTCAGCGAGATAGCTATGTCCGCGGCGATGTCATTCTGCGTCAAGGTGATCCTGGTGATTACTACTATCTGATTGAACAAGGCCGTTGTCTAGTTACGCGAGACGTCGCTGGCAGTTCGATGGAGTTGGCCGAGCTTAAGCCTGGCGATGCGTTTGGTGAAGAGTCGCTGGTTTCGGATTCGCCACGTAATGCCACTGTCACTATGCGTACGGATGGTGTCCTACTTAAGCTAAACAAGGCTGACTTTAATGAGCTATTGCGTGAGCCACTACTGCAACGTTGTTCGGTTGCCGATGCCGTGCAACGAATTCAAAAGGGGGCGCAATGGTTGGATGTGCGGTTTGCCGCAGAATACCAGCATGATGGTTTGCCCCGGGCGCTGAATATTCCGCTGAATGAATTACGGGCCGCCATTCCACTACTCGATAAGCAGAAGGAATATGTTGTGTACTGTCAGACAGGACGACGCAGTGCAGCAGCAGCTTTCCTGCTTTCGCAGCGGGGTTTCAATGTGGTTTTGCTTGACGGTGGTTTGCGAGCGTTGGGTGCCACCAGTAATGCCGAGAAGGAAAGAGGTTCAACATGAGTGCTGTTGCTGCAAAGGAGTCTGGCGGTCTGGCCGATATCGGTGGCCGTCTCACGTTCTTCAAAAATCTCCAGACAGTTACCAACAAGATTCACGCGACAGCAGATGTCGACGAGATTATGCTGGAGTTGTCGCAGGAGATCTGCACTCTCTTCAATGCGGACCGTCTAACGATCTATTCACTCGATGACGACAAGACATCGATTGTTTCAAAGATCAAGACCGGCCTAAATTCCTTCAAAGATCTGCGACTGCCTATCACTGAGCAAAGTATTGCTGGCCATGTTGCCTTGACACGGCGCATCGTCAATATTCGTGATGTCTATGATGAGGCTGAACTTAAGTCAGTCCACCCAGAGTTGCGTTTCCTGAGAGAGGTCGATAAACGGACTGGTTATCGCACCAAGCAAATGCTGGTTGGCCCGATCTTGGATGCCCAAAGTGGCGATCTCCTGGGTGTTGTTCAGATCATCAACAACAAGGAAGGTGCACCGTTTGCCGCCCTTGCAGAGGAAGGCCTCAAGGGGCTGTGCGAAACCTTGGCGATTGCCTTTACCCAGCGCAAAAGTACGCATGTCATTCGTAGCAAATATGACTATCTGGTGTTGGATGCAGTCCTCTCAGCACAAGATTTGGAAGTGGCTACCCGCAAGGCCCGCCAGGCCGGTACCGATGTAGAAGAGGTGCTGATTACTGAGTTTGATGTTCAGCCTGCAGCAATCGGCTCAGCTCTGGCACGTTTCTTCAATGTGCCCTACGAGCCATATCGTGGAGATCGTGTACGACCAATCGATCTGATGAAGAATCTGCGGCGCGAATATGTCGAGCAAAATCACTGGCTGCCGGTTGAGGAGGGTCCCGAAGGCATTCTCGTGCTCACGATGGACCCTGAACAAGTCAAGGGCGCGCGTGTCGTCAATAACGTTTTCCCCAAGAGCAAGCTTAAGTACACGGTCACGACCATTCGTGAGTTCCGACAGAGTACGGATCAAGCGTTTGGAATTAGTAACACACCCTATACCGATGACACCAATGTCGGTGATCTTCTCTCCACGATGGATGAGGGTGAGACTGAGGCCGACAGTGGCTCAGAGGACGTTAGTGCTGCCGCTGATAATGAGTTGGTTAAGCTTGTCAACAAAATCATTGTGGATGCGTATCAGCAAGGGGTGTCTGACATTCATATCGAGCCGGGTCCGGGTAAGGAAAGAACACTCATTCGTTTCCGCCGTGACGGTAGCCTGACCAAGTACATCGAAATCCCTGCGAGCTACCGGAATTCGATTGTTGCGCGGCTCAAGATCATGTGTGACCTCGATATCTCTGAGCGTCGTAAGCCACAAGATGGCAAGATCAAGTTTAAGAAATTTGGCCCGCTGGATATTGAGTTACGGGTTGCCACTATCCCTTCGGCCGGAGGGGTCGAGGATGTCGTTATGCGTATCCTCGCCGCAGGCGAGCCCATCCCGCTAGACAAACTGGGTGTGCTCCCCAGTAATCTAGAGCGACTGAAAGACTGTGTATCAAAGCCCTATGGCTTGTTCTTCGTATGCGGGCCGACTGGCTCGGGTAAGACGACAACGCTGCATTCCATTCTCAAATTCCTGAATACACCGGATACGAAAATTTGGACGGCAGAAGATCCAGTTGAAATTACCCAAAAGGGATTGCGACAGGTACAAGTCAACAAGAAGGCTGGCCTCGACTTTGCGACCGTCATGAAGTCATTCCTGCGGGCAGACCCTGACATCATCATGGTGGGGGAAATGCGTGATGCTGAAACAACCGGTATTGGTATCGAAGCATCATTGACGGGGCACTTGGTGTTTGCAACCCTGCACACAAATAGCGCTCCTGAATCGATCATTCGTCTGCTCGATATGGGGATGGACCCATTCAATTTCGCAGATGCGCTACTGGGTATCCTTGCACAGCGCTTGGCAAAGCGTTTGTGCAGCAAGTGTAAAGAAGCCTACACCCCCGATGATGAAGAAATGAATCACTTCATTGTCGAGTATTGCAATGAGCTCCAGAGTACTGAGACCTTCATCAAAGATCGCAAAGCGGGTATGGAGGCTACGTATCGGCGGCTGTTGAAAGATCACGGCAAAGACGGCAAGTTTCAGCTATACCGACCTAAAGGTTGTCCTGATTGCGGTGATACCGGTTACAAGGGCCGCGTTGGCTTGCACGAACTAATGGTGGGCACTGAAGCCACCAAGAAGTTGATCCAAGAGCACGCTCGCGTTGCTCAGTTGTTTGCCCAAGCATTGGAAGACGGCATGCTAACCCTCAAGATGGATGGCATGGAAAAGGTACTGCAAGGCATCACCGATATGAAGCAAGTTCGCGCAGTCTGTATTAAATAAAACATGGACACCACCAATAGCCTCTTAAATCGCCTTGAGCAACTGAATGCCATTGGCGCTGCGCTCTCACAAGAGCGCGACATTGATCGTCTGCTGGAGTTGATTCTGGTGGCCGCGAAAAGCATTACGCATGCGGATGGCGGTACGCTTTATCGAGTCACTGAAGATGGAGCGAGTTTGCGTTTTGAAATTGTTCGGACAGATTCGCTTGAAATTGCGATGGGTGGAACTACCGGCGTGACCATTCCCTTTCCGCCGCTACCACTGTATCAACCGGACGGGCAGCCCAATAATTCGATGGTAGCGGCGTATTCCGCTATCAATGATGAGACCGTCAACATTGCAGATGCCTATTCGGCCCAAGGGTTTGACTTTTCAGGCACGCGCAGATTTGATGAACGTACGGGCTATCGTTCGCAGTCCTTTTTGACTGTCCCGATGAAGAATCACGAAAACGTGATCATCGGCGTACTGCAACTTATCAATTCGAGAAACCCACAAACGGGTGAGGTCGTCCCGTTCTCCAGCCCCGATCAGCGCTTGGCTGAGTCGTTAGCGTCACAAGCAGCGATTGCCCTGAGTAATCGCCAATTAATTAGTCAGCTGGAAAATCTTTTCGAGTCCTTCATCAATCTGATCAACCTCGCGATTGACGAAAAGTCGCCTTACACCGGCGGTCATTGTCAGCGAGTACCTGAGCTCACGATGATGCTTGCTGAGGCCGTGAACCGGACTAAGGTAGGGCCGCTTGCCGATTTCACGATGAACGACAAAGATCGTTACGAGCTGAAGATCGCTGGCCTACTCCATGACTGCGGCAAGGTAACAACCCCTGTGCACGTGGTCGATAAATCGACCAAGTTACAAACCATTTTTGACCGTATTCATCTGGTTGATACACGCTTTGAAGTACTCAAGCGTGACGCAGAGATTGCCTTACTGAAAGCCAAGCTTGCCGCTGGTGGAGATGCAGCATTGATTGAGCGGGCTGAGACTGAATATCAACAGACCTTGCAAGCGCTTGATGAGGAACGCACCATCGTGCGTCGTTCCAATGTCGGAGGCGAGTTGATGGATCCGGCCGATCAGGAAAAAATACGGTCACTTGGGACAACGCGCCAATGGGTTAACCCCGATGGTCAGCTGAGTGATTTCCTCTCCGCTGATGAAATTGAAAACCTCACGATTCGTGCAGGCACACTCACTGCTGGTGAACGTGAAATCATCAATCATCATATTGTCGCCACCATTAAGATGCTGGAACACCTGCCGTGGCCGCGTCATTTACAGAATGTGCCGGAATACGCCGGTGGGCACCATGAGCGCATGGATGGCAAGGGCTACCCGCGCGGCCTGACGCGCGACCAGATGTCGGTACAGGCTCGCGTCATGGGCATTGCGGATATCTTCGAGGCGCTGACTGCGCGCGACCGTCCTTACAAGGCAGGCATGAAGTTGTCACAGGCGATGTCCATCCTTGCCAACTTCTGTCGCAACCAACATATCGACCCTGATCTATTCGAGGTCTTTGTGCGCGAGAAGGTCTATCGCGAGTACGCTGAGAAATTCCTTGAGCCCTCGCAAATTGACGAGGTGGATGAGGCAGCCCTGCTGTTGAAGCAATAGGCGTCTTTAGCGCGACTGTTGTTAACGCTGTCTGTATCCCTGAACGTGCCTACTGGCTGCGGCCTACATTCTTGTACAGCTGAACCGCGGCCAGCAAATGGCGCTGGCGTGCATCGATGAGGGTGCGCTCTGCAGTCAGCTCATTGGCTTGTGCGCTGGTTACTTCAAGCTGCCCGGTGGTGCCGGCTAAATACTGATTGCTGGCAATCTCACGGCTACGACGGGCCGACTTGGCTGCGATCTCACGTTCCACTTTTTCTTCGCCGACCAGTCGCGCGGCAGCGAGATTATCTTCTACTTCCTGGAAGGCAGTCAGCACGGTCTGGCGATACGTCGCCACACTCTGCTCATAGCCTGCGCTAGCTGTCTCTACCGCCGCACTGCGTGCGCCACCATCGAACAGTGACAAGGCCAGCGCTGGACCCAGTGACCAAAAGCGATGCGGCATGCTGATCAGATCGCTCAACTCATTATTACGATAGCCATAGCTTCCCGTGAGATTTAGGGCTGGGAACCATGCCGCCTTAGCCACGCCAATTTGCGCATTGGCAGCAGCCACGCGGCGTTCTGCAGCCACAATGTCGGGGCGAGTGGTTAGCCACAGTGACGGCACCAGGGGAGGGGTTTCTGGTTGCGCAGGCAGTGAGGCCGTTGCTTCGATTGAGAGTGCTGCTGGGGGCTTGCCGATGAGTGTGACCAGCGCATGCTCATATTGGCTGCGCTGCAGCTCTGCCGTAATAGCGGAGGCGCGTGCAGTGGCTAGCTGGCTCTCGGCATTACTGACATCCAGCGGTGTGGCAACCCCAGCGCTAAAGCGGTTGCGGGTCAGCTCCAGATAGCGGGTATAGGCCGTGACAGTGCGGCGTTGCAGATCGAGCTGGGCTTCAGCGCCGCGTAGTTGGATATAGGTTTGTGCCAACAGCGCATGTGCCGAAAGTTTTGCGGCTGCAAGATCTGCTGCACTCGCCTCAAGTCGGGCGCCCGCAGATTCGTTATTGCGGCGGATTTTCCCCCACAGATCAAGCTCCCAGCTTGCACTTGCCGATAGGTTGACCGTAGTGGTCGGTGTACGTGCGCCTTGCGACTGCGTATTGTTGCTATTGGTCACAATGGCATTCGCGGCACGCGTGCCACCGAAGGTGCCATTGATGGTCGGAAAGTAAGCCGCATTCGCGGAATCCAACGCAGCCCGAGCCGCACGGTACTGAGCTTCGGCAATACGGATGTTCTGGTTGTCGATGCGTACCTGTTCCTGCAGGCTATCCAGCACAGGGTCCTTGAATACCTGCCACCAGTTATCGGCAGCAAAGGCTTGTGTATCGCCCATCTGCTTCCACTTCCCCTCATATGTGGCGGCCTCCTTGAACGCTGCGGGTGCTTCAACGCTTGGGCGCACATAGTCAGGTCCGACTGCACACCCGCCCACGAGGGCGGCAGCTATAAGCACAGAGAGCAGAGGCAAGAGTGGGAATGGGTAAGAGTGACGAGACACGATTTTTCCTTCACACGGTTTGCAGCGTCACGACAGGTTCATCGCGTTTTTTTGTAAAGCGTGAGCGCAGGCGGTCGAGCATGACATAGACGATAGGGGTGGTGTATAGGGTTAGTAACTGACTCATGATGAGCCCACCGACAATCGCAATCCCCAACGGATTACGTAGTTCAGCCCCATCGCCGCTCCCAATAGCAAGGGGAATGGCCCCACAGATTGCAGCCACAGTTGTCATCAGAATTGGACGGAAGCGCAGCTGGCATGCACGATAGATAGCGACGGCCGGAGAGCAGCCAAGTTGTCGCTGCTGGGCAATCGCAACGTCAATCATCAGAATGGCGTTTTTCTTGACGATCCCGATCAGCAGAATCACACCGATCAAAGCAATAAAGCTGAATTCCGTCTTGGTCGCCATCAGCGCAAGCAATGCCCCCACCCCTGCAGAGGGAAGCGTGGAAATGATGGTTAACGGGTGCAGCAAGCTTTCGTACAGCATTCCCAACACAATATAAATGGTCACGATGGCTGCGAGGATCAACAGTGGCTGATTACGGTTGGACTCCTCAAATGCTTTGGCGGTACCTGCAAAGCTCCCCTGAATACTGGTGGGGACGCCAATTTCTGCCATGGTCCGATTGATTGCATCACTGGCTTGCCCAAGCGAAACCCCAGGGGGCAGGTTAAAACTGAATGTGTCCGCGGGGAAACCGGCTTGGTGATTTACTTGCAGTGGGGCGTTGCTGGTTTTTAGCCGCGAAAAAGCAGAGAGGGGGACTTGAGCGCCGGTAGACGACGTGACATAAAAGGTACGCAAGGACTCAGCACTTTCAAGCCATTCGGGTGCTAGGCCCAGCACGACACGGTATTGGTTCAGTGGGTTATAGATGATGCCAACTTGGCGCTGACTGAAGGCTGAAGACAGTGCGTTATCAATCGTGCGCATATTCAAACCCAGTTGCGCAGCCTTGTCACGGTCGATATCAATGAACACTTGAGTTGCCCTGTCTTGGAAGTCAGTATTGACGTCCGTGAGCTCGGGTAGCTTGGAAAACGCATTACGAATTTTGGGCTCCCACTCGCGGAGCTCATCTAGGTCATCTCCTTGCAAGGCGTACTGGTATTGCGCATTGCTCTGACGACCACCCACACGGATATCCTGCATCGCGACCAAGAAAACATTAGCCCCTGGCTCGCGTGATAGTTTTGGCCGTAGCCGATTGATCACGATCTCCGCATTGTCACGTCGTTGCCCGACGCCATCCCCAATCGGCTTGAGGGTGATGAAGAGCTGCGAACTGTTGCCTCGATTGCCACCGGTATAGCCATTCACATTGGCCACTGCGGGATCGGCATTGATCACACGCATAAAGCTCTGCATCTTGGCCTGCATGGCCTGAAAGGAGATGCTCTGATCCGCTTGAATCATGGCCATGATCCGCCCCGTGTCTTGTTGCGGGAAAAAGCCTTTCTTGATCGTGGCATACAAGTAGACATTGAGGCCGATCGTTGCAAGCAATACCAGCAACATCAGCGGCCGATGCCGCAGCGACCAAGCAAGGCTATGGCGGTAGCCACGCATGATGGCACGTTGCAAACTTCGGGTTAGGCGAACAAGACGGGACAGTAGCCCGGTGTGATCAGAAGATTTGGATACTTTCTGAACATTTTGGCGACTCAACATCCACGCGCACATGCTGGGCGTGGTGGTGAGCGAGATGATCATCGAGATCACAATTGCAGCGGCAAGCGTGACTGAAAACTCACGGAACAACCGTCCGACAATCCCCCCCATACCAAGTAATGGGATGAAAACGGCAATCAATGAAAGCGTAATAGAGACAATCGTGAAGCTGATTTCACGTGAGCCATCCAGCGCGGCCTGTTTGGGTGTTTTCCCCATTTCGATATGCCGGCTGATGTTTTCCAACACAACAATGGCATCATCTACGACAAAGCCAGTGGCGACGGTCAACGCCATCAGTGAGACATTATTCAGCGAAAACCCGCACAGATACATCACACCAAAAGTGGATACCAAGGAGACCGGCACCACCACACTGGGGATAAAGGTTGCACGAATACGGCGTAGAAACAGAAATACGACCAAAATCACCAGTGCAATTGAGATGATCAGCGTGTGCTCGACTTCGCGTAATGAACCACGAATCGTCGGTGTGCGGTCCATCATGATGTCTAAATCAATGGCGGCGGGAATCGATGCTCGCAGAAATGGCAGCAAAGATTTGACACTCGCGACGGTATCGATGATGTTGGCGTCAGGCTGTGCACGTAGCACGAGAATGACGGAGGGCTTTCCGTTTGCAGCCCCATAGGTGCGGATGTTCTCCACTGAGTCACTGACAGTTGCGACATCGCCTAAACGGAGCGTGCGGTTGTCCTGATACTTAATAATGACTTTGGCAAACTCAGCCGCTTCACGAATTTGATCGTTGGCGCCTAATTGCCATTGCTGCTCATTTGACTCAATTGTGCCCAACGGACGACGACCATTGGCATTGCTAATCGCAGTTCGTACGGCATCGATCCCAATTCCGCTTGCGACTAAACGATTAGGATCAAGGTCAACACGCACCGCGGGTAATGCACCGCCGCCAATAACAACTTCACCAATCCCGCCAATTTGGGAAATACGTTGGGAAAGAATGGTTGAGGCAATGTCATACATCTGTCCTGGTGTCATCGTTGCAGATGTCATTGCCAAAATCATGATTGGCGCATCGGCAGGGTTGAGCTTGCGGTAAGTTGGGTTCGCAGGCAAGCTCGTTGGTAAGAGAGGACGGGCGGCATTGATCGCCGCCTGCACAGCACGGGCCGCACCGTCGATGTCCCGTTCAAGTTCAAATTGAATGGTGATGCGAGTGTTGCCTTGTGAACTACTACTGGTGATTTCCGTAATACCCGCAATCTGGCCGAGCACTCTTTCGAGTGGTGTTGCAACGGTTGCTGCCATCGTTTCTGGGCTGGCGCCCGGAAGGCTGGCCGAGACGGCGATCGTCGGAAAGCTTACCTGCGGTAGCGGAGCAATCGGCAAGGCAAAGAATGCAATGATGCCCGCCAACATCAGGCCAAGCGTGATGAGGCTCGTGGCAATCGGCCGATGGATGAAAGGGCTGGATAAATTCACTGCGGCGCTGCCTCGGTGTCTCCAAAGCGCGCGCGCAGACGCCGCGCTAGTCGATCAAAGGCAAGGTAGATCACTGGTGTTGTGAACAGGGTCAGTACTTGGCTGACGATCAGGCCACTCACCATGGCAATCCCCAATGGCTGACGCAACTCAGACCCCATGCCGCTCGAAAGCATCAGCGGGAATGCGCCGAGCATGGCTGCCATAGTGGTCATCAGGATGGGGCGGAAGCGTAACAAGCAGGCCTGATAAATCGCCTCATGCGGTGGCAGCCCCTGATTGCGCTCAGCATCCAGCGCAAAGTCGATCATCATGATCGCGTTTTTCTTGACGATACCGATCAGCAGAATGATGCCAATGATGCCGATGATGTCGAGGTTATTGCCTGTGATCAGCAGGCCAAGCAAGGCACCGACGGCCGCCGTTGGCAAGGTGGACAGAATCGTGATCGGGTGAATGGTGCTTTCATAAAGCACGCCCAAGACGATGTAGACCGTGACCACTGCGGCAAGAATCAACCAAAGCGTTGATGATAGTGAGCCTTGAAAAGCCGCTGCCGCGCCTTGGAAGCGCGTCTCGATACTGGCCGGCATCTCCAGTTCACGCTCAACGCTACGAATGGTATCCACCGCTTCACCCAGCGAGGTGCCGGGAGCTAGATTGAACGAGACTGTGGTCGCTGGGAATTGACCGACATGGTTAATGACCAGCGGTGTGCGACGTTCGCTGATGCGCGCGACTGCCGACAGCGGCACTTGCTGGCCGCTCACCGTGGGGACATAGATCGCGCTCAAGCCTTGTAAGCCACGCTCCGGATTTGGTTGTGCCTCGATCACCACGCGGTACTGATTCGACTGCGTGAAGATAGTCGAGATCAGGCGTTGGCCGTAGGCGTTGTAGAGCGCATTGTCGATGGCCGCGATGGTAATGTTGAGACGCCCAGCGGCTTCGCGGTCGATCTCAATATAGGCCTGTAAGCCATCTTCCTGCAGGTCGCTCGCCACGTCGGCCAGTTCCTTGCGTTGCTGCAGACGCGCGACGAATTGCGGCACCCATTCCGCCAGCAGCGCGTTGTCTGCTGATGCGAGCATGAACTGGTATTGGGTGCGCGAGATGCGGTCTTCCACCGTCAGATCCTGTACTGGCTGCATGTAGGGCGTGATGCCCGGCACTTCACTGGCGGCCTTGCTCAGGCGGCGAATGACATCCGGGGCTGCATCACGTTCGCCAATCGGCTTCAGCATGATCTGCATACGACCCGCATTCAACGTCGCATTGCTGCCATCCACACCGATGAAAGAGGAGACGTTTTCTACCGCTGGGTCTTTGAGGATCAGTTCAGCCAGTGCTTGCTGGCGTTCCGACATGGCACCAAAGGAAATGCTTTGCGGGGCTTCGGTGATGACTTGAATCGTGCCCGTATCCTGCGTTGGGAAGAATCCCTTGGGGATAAAGATGTAGAGCAGTACCGTCAGCGCCATGGTCCCCAGCGCCACCCACAGGGTGGTCCGTTGCCGTGCCAGCACCCAAGTGAGGGCGGTGGCGTATCGGTCGAGCAGGGCATCAAAATACTTGCCAGTGCGTTGGGCAAACGCACTTTGTTCTTCAATCGGCTCATGGCGCAGCAGGCGCGCGCATAGCATCGGCGTCAGCGTGAGTGATACGAAGGCTGAAATCAGAATGGCAATCGCCAGCGTGATCGCGAACTCATGGAACAGCCGGCCAATCACATCGCTCATGAAGAGCAGGGGAATGAGCACCGAGATCAGCGAGAAGGTCAGCGAGATAATGGTGAAGCCGATCTGCTTTGAGCCCTTAAGGGCCGCTTCCATCGGTGAGTCGCCTTCTTCGACATAGCGCGCGATATTCTCGATCATTACGATCGCGTCATCGACCACAAAGCCCGTCGATATGGTTAGCGCCATCAAGGTGAGGTTGTTGATCGAGAAGCCGATCATGTACATCACACCGAAGGTGCCTACTAAGGAAAGAGGCACTGCGACACTGGGAATGAATGTGGCCGGAAGCGTACGCAAAAATAAAAAGATCACCATCACGACCAATGCAATCGCAAGAATCAGTTCAAATTGCACATCATGGACGGATGCTCGGATCGAGGTCGTGCGGTCACTGAGGATCGTTACATCAATCGAACCGGGCAGACTGGTCTTCAACTGCGGCAGCATCTTCTTGACCTGATCAGCCACCTCAATCACATTCGCGCCCGGCTGTCGGCGTACATTCAGAATCACCGCCGGTTGTTCATTGGCCCAAGCCGCCAGTCGTGCATTCTCGGCATCTTCAACCACGGTACCAATGTCGCGGATACGGATTGCCGCGCCGTTTTTCCAGGCCACCACCAGGTTGGCGTACTCATCGGCTGACTTGAGTTGGTCATTGGCATCAATGGTGGCAGCGCGCATGGGACCATCAAAGCTGCCCTTGGCTAGATTGATGTTGTTGTTGCCAATAGCAGTACGAATATCCTCAAAAGAGAGGCCCATGCCAGCAAGCTGCGCCGGATTGACTTGGATACGAACCGCCGGCCTACGCCCGCCGGCGATGCTTACCAGCCCTACGCCCTGTACTTGCGAAATTTTCTGGGCTACACGGCTTTCGACTAAATCGTGAATCCGGGGCACTGGCAAGGTTGGGGAGGTAACGGCCAGCGACAGAATCGGTGCATCAGCCGGATTGACCTTGCTATACACCGGTGGCAAGGGTAAGTCAGTCGGTAGCAGGTTGCTGGCCGCATTGATCGCAGCCTGAACTTGCTGCTCGGCGACATCCAACGTCATTTCGAGGGTGAAACGCAAGGTAATGACCGAGGCGCCACCCGAACTGGTTGAGGACATCTGTACGAGTCCGGGCATCTGGCCGAACTGGCGCTCAAGGGGGGCAGTGATAGACGAAGTGACCACCTCCGGACTGGCGCCCGGGTACAGTGCCGTGACCTGCATGGTGGGATAGTCGACTTCAGGTAGTGCAGCGATCGGGAGTAGGCGATAGGCGAGGGCCCCAGCCAGCAGGATGGCCACCATCATCAATGAGGTGGCAACCGGTCGAAGAATGAAAATTCGGGACGGATTCATGGCGGCTCCGTCTTAGGCCGGTGGCCCACCTGCAGGGCGGCCCTCGGATGGCGCATTCGTCGATGTAGCAGAGGGTTTTTCAGTGGACACCGCGGGTGACGTAGTCGCACCACTTGGGCTGCCACCCGTCACTGGCGCATCAGTTGCGCCGCCAGCCTCTGGTTTTTTACGTTTGCCCTTGCCTTTGCCGTCATCGCTGGTTGCCTTGTTGCGAGCTTCGGCGCTGACCACGCTGACCTTAGCACCATCACGCAGCTTGTCGGCCCCATCAGTTACCACTTGAGCACCCGCTGGCAACTTGCCTTCAACCACGACTTCATTTCCATTCGCGGGGCCCAGCTTGACCGGCACGGCGCTTACCGTGTCACCTTCAATCAAGTACACATAGTTACCCTTGGCACCGCGCAATACTGCCGAACCCGGCACTACCTGAGCATTGCGCACCACACCAGCGGATAGCTTTACATTCACAAACTGGTTAGGGAAAAGGGAGTTCGCTGTGTTGGCGAACTCAGCTTTAAGTTTTAACGTACCGGTGGCTGTATCGATCTGATTATCGGCCGTGAGCAGCTTGCCTGTCGCAAGCATCTTCTTTTGCTCGCGATCCCATACTTCAACCACAGCGGGGTCCTTGGCATTCAAGGCATCGATGACTGCGGGGAGGTTGATTTCCGGGACCGAGAATACAGCCATGATCGGTTGTACTTGCGCAATCACAACAATTCCGTTGGTGTCGCTGGCTTTGACGATATTGCCCGGATCAACCTGACGCAAGCCGATGCGGCCAGAGACTGGGGCAGTGATGCGGGTGTAGGCAAGCTGTAGCTGTGCAGCTGCGACCGCACCACGATCCACTTCAGCGGTGCCTTGATACTGACGCACCAGTGCTTCTTGTGTATCAACCTGCTGCTTGGAGATCGAGTCCTTCTCGAGCAGGCTCCGATATCGCTCCAAGTCGACCTGTGCGTTTTTTAGCAAGGCAGTATCGCGGGCCAGTTGACCATTTGCCTGCGTCAGTTGTACTTGCGCAGCACGCGGGTCGAGCTCGGCGAGTAGCTGCCCTGCCTTTACTAGTTGGCCTTCTTGGAAGTGCAGTTTCAATAGTTCGCCGTCGGTACGCGAGCGGACGGTCACCAGATTCTTGGGCACCATCGTTCCAATTGCATTAATCCAGACAGGCACATCTTGCACTTTGACTGGGCTTGCACTGACCGGCTGCGGCCGTCCGCTTCCTTTACCCGGTCCTCCCGGGCCACCAAAGCCCTCACCTGGTTTATCGCTTTTACCGAGCGAGAGGATGTAGTACAGGCCACCGCCGACGACAGCGGCAATGGTCAGCAAAATAAGGGCGGTACGAATTTGCTTCCTGTTTGGCTGGTAGGGGATGTTCATGAGGTTTTCTCAGCTGCGGTTGTGAGCGGCAAATGCAGTGTGACCTGCAAGCCGCCAGTCATGCGATTGTGGAGTTCGATCGTACCGCCATGGGCGGAAATGGCTTGTTGTGTAATCGAGAGGCCAAGGCCGATGCCCCCTTGTGGATTGCGATGATCATCGACGCGGAAGAAGGGCTCAAACACGCGTGCCTGCAATTCTTGCGGAATCCCTGGCCCTTCATCAGCGATCACAATGTCGCAGCAGTGGTCATTCTGTGACAGGGCAATACTGATTTCGCCGCCAGAAGGGCTGTGGCGCAATGCGTTACGGAGTACATTCTCGATGGCGCTGGCAAGGAGTTGAGGGTCGCCTCGATAGGCGAGCTGTTCAGGTAGATCGCTGATCAGCGTGCACCCCTTGGCATGTGCCTCAAGACGGACATCATCGGCAATATCCTCAATGAGCTGCTCCAGACGAAAGGATTCCAAACGCGGCGTATGAAGGCCGGCATCTAGGCGCGAGAAGTCGATGATGCGACCGATCAGTTCGTTCAGGCGTTCAGTTTCGCTATCAATCCTTGCCAACTCTTCACCGGCCTGATTTCCCACTCGCTGGCGTGCCAGACCCACAGCCACTTGTACGCGTGCCAGCGGAGAGCGCAATTCGTGGGAGACATCGCGGAGCAGGCCACGTTGTGCCCCAATGAGTGCGTCTATACGCTCGGCCATGGTGTCCAGCGCAACGGCAAGATCGACAATTTCATCTTTGCGACCCCCCAGCGTGGGGGCCACGCGCTGCGAAAAGTCACCACTGCCATACGCAATACTGGCCTCTCGGAGTCTGCGTAGGGGCGCTGTTAGATAGGCTGCAAGTGCGAGGCAGACTGCAGCACCGATCAAGGTGGCGAGCACAAGCTGCGTCGCTACGACACGTGGCCGGGAGATCAGGCGACTCAATGTCGCGCTCTGGAAGTCGGGAATCAGCCAGTATTGCTGACCATCTGGGAGGACCAGCGGGAAGCGCTTATCTGTCGGGAAACGTTTATCTGCTTTGTCCTGCTCATGCACTGCATAGTTCTTGGTGACAAAAGCGAAGCGGGCAAGGGCCCGTGCAGAGGGTTCGCGGCCGAGAATGTCTTTTCCCTGTGTTGTCATCACAAGGACAGGTACCAGCTCGGTATCGTCGACGTGACGCGCCCACTGGCGCAAGGAGTCGACACCGCCATTAGCAGCCTGCTGTGCGGTGGCGAACACGGCTTCACTGCGTTCGCGCGAGTTCGGCGTGTCATAACGCTCACGCGTGGCATCGAGGTAGGCCGAGGCGGCGTACAGCATGCCAAACGCAAACAGCAGCAACGCCCCCCAGAAGGACAGAAAGAGTTTCCAAAAGATGCGCTGGCGGGTCATGATGCGTGCGGTCTCAAGCCAGCGGGACGTATTGGTAGCCGCTGCCACGCACCGTCACAATGCGCTCGCTGCCATCGGCATAGGCACCGAGCTTGTGGCGCAGATTGCTGATGTGCATGTCGAGCGCCCGGTCGTAGCGACCCAGCTCACGGCCCAAGGCTTCACGTGACAGATCGGCCTTGGTGACCGGGCTGCCTGCATGGCGCAGTAAAACTTCGATGACGCTGAACTCAGTACTGGTCAGGGCAATGAGGTCGTCGCCGCGCAGCAGCTTGCGGCTGTGCTGATTGAGGCTGATATCGCCCACGGTAAGGACTGCACTGGGCGTGGATTCAAGCGCTTCGGCGCGGCGCAGGATGGCGCGAATGCGGGCCACCAGTACCTGTGGGTTACAGGGCTTGGCGAGATAGTCGTCAGCCCCCAGCTCCAGTCCGGTAATGCTGTCAGCATCTTCGCCACGGGCAGTGAGCATGAGCACCGGGGTGAGTTGCCGACGGCGCAAGAGTTTGAGTACCTCGAGCCCATCCTTGCCCGGCATCATCACATCGAGAATGACCAGATCAAACTGCCCCGTTGTCGCCATTTCCAATGCGCTCAGGCCGTCATTGGCGGTGCTGACCTCAAAGCCCTCTGCACCCAGATAGGCCTGGAGCAGGGCGCAGAGATCAATATCGTCGTCGGCGATCAGGAGTCTAGGCATGAAAAAACGCGAGGTTTCGGAAAAATAAAGATGAATAGTAGCGACCAAGGCTGTCGCTTCCGAAGGCCTTTACAGACATTTACAGCCCATTTCCAAGACCGGGTTCAGCGCAAACTCAGTAGCAATCCAGTCAGGGCGCAGGCACCGATCACATGTATGACATTCGCTTTATAACGGAACAAAGCAATGGCTGCGGCCAGCGCTATCAACGCTGACGGCGCATCGAAAGGCCCGCTGAAGCCGGCTGGCCACAGTACGTGATAGCCAAAAAATAGCGCCAGATTGAGGATGACCCCAACTACCGCACCTGTAATGGCGGTGAGTGGACCGGTGAAGTTGAGATCGTCATGCGTGGACTCAACCAGCGGTCCTCCTGCCAGAATGAAGATAAAGGACGGTAAAAAGGTGAACCAGGTGACCAGGGTGGCCGCGATAGCGCCAGCCAGAAACACGCTATCTGGGCCAAGTGCCTGCTTGGCATAGGCGCCGACAAAGCCGACAAAGGCCACGACCATGATCAACGGACCCGGCGTGGTCTCGCCCAGCGCGAGCCCATCAATCATCTGCGTAGGCGTTAGCCAGCCATAATGACCAACCGCCCCTTGATACACATAAGGAAGCACTGCATAAGCACCGCCAAAGGTCAGCAGCGCGGCTTTGGTGAAGAACCAACTCATTTGGGTGAAGGTGTGCTGCCAACCCAGAGTAACTGTCAGTAATCCCATGGGCAGCGCCCACAGCAACAGTCCAATGATCAAAATCTGAAGTAATCGCGGCCACCGAAACTGGGCGTGGGCAGGCATCGGTGTGTCGTCATCAATGAGCGCAGGTCCGTAATCATGTTTGCTTGAGGCGTGTGCGCCGCCAGTTTTGAATTTATCCGGCGCCACTCGACCGCCGATATAACCAATGAGTGCCGCAACGCCGACGATAAGGGGGAAGGGCACGTTCAACGCGAAAATTGCCACGAATGAGGCCGCTGCCACGCTCCACAAAACGCTGTTTTTGAGTGCCCGCGCACCGATACGGTAGGTCGCTTGCACAACGATAGCGGTCACGGCGGGTTTGATGCCATAGAACAACCCGGCAATTAGCGGAATATCACCAAAGGCGATGTATACCCACGATAGTGCTACCAAAATGAATAGCGATGGCAGCACGAACAAAGTGCCAGCAATGATGCCGCCCCAGGTCCGATGCATTAACCAGCCAAGGTAGGTGGCAAGTTGTTGTGCCTCTGGACCTGGCAGCACCATGCAGTAATTCAGCGCGTGTAAAAAGCGTCGTTCGGAAATCCAGCGTCGGCGCTCGACCAATTCGGTATGCATGATGGCGATCTGCCCGGCAGGGCCGCCAAAGCTGATGAAGCCGAGCTTGAACCAGAAGCGCAGGGCTTCCCGTAATGTCACGGTTGGGGCATCAGGCGTCTGGGACATGAGTTGGAGGGATAACGAGAGTGTTATTGTGTGAAAGATGACGCAAGGCTTTGATCATAGCCTAGCGAGCTGACAGTTCGGAGACACAGGCATGAAGGTGCTGGTACGTGGGAGTGGGGATGTTGCATCGGCGGTTGCGCATCGCCTGTTCAGCCTCGGCCACGCGGTCATGATTCAGGAGATCAGCCAGCCCGCCTACACGCGTCGAGGGATGGCTTTCACCGATGCCGTGTTTGAAGGCAAAGCTGCGTTGCAGGGCGTATTGGCCAAGCGTCCGAGCACATCGCCGGACCTGACCCACATGTTGCAATGCGGGCGCGCCATCCCCGTCTTTGTCGGCCCGCTCACAGATGCACTGACATTGCTCCAGCCCGACGTACTGGTCGATGCGCGCATGCATAAGCGGAAATTGCCGGAAGCACAGAAAGGATTGGCGCCGCTGACGATTGGCCTAGGCCCTAATTTTGTGGCTGGTGAACATGCTGATCTGGTGATTGAAACCGCCTGGGGCGAGCAGCTGGGCAAGGTGCTGCAACATGGCCCCAGTCTGCCTCTTGAGGGTGAGCCACGAGCAATCGCTGGCCTTACCCGCGAACGATTTGTCCAAGCCTCGCATGCCGGTGTCTTCAAGGAACCTGTCTCTATTGGGACATGGGTGAATGCTGGTGATCAAGTTGGTTTGCTCGATGCACAGCCAATCTTTGCCCCCATCAGTGGTTATGTGCGGGGTATTTGCCACGCAGGCGTGCATCTGGAAAAGGGCGGGCGATTGCTGGAAATCGATCCTCGGAGAGAGGGGGCCCACTTTTCTGGCTTGGGCGAGCGCCCACAGCGGATTGCGGCGGCCGTGGTGAGCGCGCTGTCATTCAAACACTAGCCCATCAACGCCTAGCTGTAACGTGCGATTACATCTGTTAGGCATTCGGCAACACTTTTGACGAGATGCCCACTTACGCTTCAGGTGTCGATTTGACCAAAGGAGAGTGAGATGGAATTCAGTATGCAATCGCTGCAACGCCAAGTGATCATGTGCGGCCTCTTGGCTGGCATGGTGTTAGCGGCAGGCAGTGTGATGGCGCAAAGTGCCGAGCCACAACGCCCTGATATGCGTGAACGTTTTGAAGAGCGCTGCAAGGCTGATCCGCAGAAGTGCGAGGAAATGAAGAAGCGCATGGAAGAGAAGCGCGCAGCCTGCAAGCAGAACCCAGAAGCTTGCAAGAAAGAGCGTGAGGCGCACCGCGCCAAAATGGAAGCGCATCGCAAGGCCTATCAGGAAAAGTGTGACAAGGACCCGGCCGCCTGCGAGAAGCAGCGCGAGGAGTTTCGTCAAAAGGCCGAGGCACGCTGCAAGGTAGAGCCCGTGAAGTGTGAGGAGTGGAAGAAAAAGCATCCGCACCCACCACGTGAGGGGATGCCCCCACCCCCACCGCCACCTGGTGAGCCCTTGCCACCCCGTGCAGCACAGTAAGCTCGGGGCTTAAGGCACGGGAAGCGACAGGACAACCTTCGCTTCCCGTCACTTATTGTGGGAACACCTCAAGTTCGAACACTTCAGCATACGGTGCAGAAATATCAAGGGCTTTCGCACTGTCCTGATTCACTGCCAATACACGTGTATCGAAACCATGACCCCGTGTGTTTAAGTTGCGCTGCTGTTGCGAGTCATGCAGTCGCAACAGCGCCGCTTTCCATGCCGCTGTATCAGCATCAAAGGGTGTGTAGAGGTCTTGGCGCATTGCGATGGTCTTAGCATCCTGATTTAGAACAGCCCAGAGGGACAATTTTTCTTGCAGCACGACCTCACGGAAAAGTGCGTACGTCCGTTGGTGGGTGACATTGCTGTCATTGCCATGTGGCATGAAGACCAGCTGAGGCTGGTGCGCCAACAGCCAGTGTCGAATAGTGTCGTGATTGCCCGCATCTAGGCGAGGATTGCCTTTCTCGTCGGCAGGCAGGTGCAGAAAGCGGACATGCGCGTCAGGCAGACCAAACTGCGCACAACTTGCGCGTTGTTCTCGCTCACGCAAGGCTGCTTTGTCAATATCAGTGTGGGCGCCGGCAAAGCCATCTTCAACCCCGCTGGCACCGCCCGTTAAAACAGCCAGATGGATGCTGTCGCCACGAGCGTGAAAGTGACGCAGGGTGACGGCAATGGCATCAAAGTCATCTGGATGGGGAGCCAATACGCCAATCCGAAGTCCGCTGGGTAGGGCGAGGTCCGCCAGGGAGTGCGGACCTAGTGACGTGCGAGGCGAGGAAACTTCAGGCAGTGATAGCGCAACCAAAGTGGCTGTCTCTAGCTGGATTACTCAAGGGGGCGAGGATCTTCGACCGACATGCGGTATTGGAAGCTCACTTCGCCACCCGGTGGCAGACGTTCCAGAAAGCGGGAATCCAACGGGGTGGCATAGCTGGCTTCACGGCTGCCATCCGCAAGCTCGTTCCAAGCAAAGACAGCATACGGCATGCCATCGATAAAACTTAGGTCCAGGCTGAACATGCCCAGCATTTCTCCATTACGGGCGACCAGGCAACGCACGCTACTGATTTCCATTGCTACTTCCTTTTGGATAGACGCGGAGTCGATATCCGCAAGGGGGGGGGTAATCAAGTCGAATTTTAGCCTAAACCACCAGCACCCCGTCGCCGGAGAGCATGAATAGCGCAGCGTGGGTAGGATTTGCTATCGTTCTGTCATCGAAGTGCAGGGAGTCTGCAATGCAAGTTCGTAAGGCATGGGTAATTGCCCTGAGCGCGGTGGTCCTGGTGGGTTTCCTCGCTGCAGTGGCGGTTCATGTTGCAGGTAAGACGCTGAAGTCGCAGATTGCTGAGGCACTAGGGGCAGACAGCGAGGTGGGTGAAATTTCGCTCGGACTCTTTGTTGTCACTGTGCATGACTTACGTATTAAGGCTCCGAAGAGCTGGCCGACAGAAGATACCCTGCGCGCTCGCAAGATCGAAGTTGTGCCGGACTGGACTGCATTATTGTCGTGCAAGATTGCAGTGCGCAGTATTCAAGTCGACGGCGCCTACTTGTCGCTATGGCGAATGCAGGACGGTCATTTACGCTTGTTACCTAGCTTGCTGGAGAAGGAGAAAAGCGACAGCGGCGGCGGCTCACCAGAAATCCGCATTGCGCAGATAGTGCTGAGCGATGCGTCTGTCGATTTCTACGATGCCAGCGTACGTCGCCCAGCGCATCGACTGCGTTTAGAGCAGGTTGAGGCCTCACTCGATAACTTGCACCTGCCTGATCTGACAGGCAGTAGCACGCTGGATATTAAAGGCGTGCTGATGGGGGTGCGCACCAATGGCACTTTTGCACTGCAAGGCAATGTCGAGCTGGCCAGCAAGACTTCAGATATTGTTACTACCCTTCGCGGTGTGGATCTGATTGCGCTACAGCCCTATCTGGTCAAAGCTGCAGAAACCGGAGTTCGTCGCGGGACATTAGATCTTGACCTGCAATCCACGGTGAAGCAGCGGCGTTTGCGCGCGCCCGGAGCGGTAACGTTGCACGATCTTGAGCTTGATACCAATGGCAGCTTCATGGGGATGCCGCGTCAGGCCGCAGTGGGCGCTCTGAAGGACAGCAAGAACGATATTCGCGTCAGCTTTGTACTCGAAGGTAGTCTCGATGATCCGCAGTTCTCTCTGAACGAAAGCCTCGCCACACGCTTTGGCGCCGGATTGGCCGAAGCGCTGGGGGTGAGTATCAGCAGTTTGGGTAAGAGCGTTGGTAGCGCAGCGTCGGGGATTGGGAGCGCCCTCAAAAACCTATTTGGGCAATAGTCCTGCCAACCACTTAGGGTTAGCAGTTGCCACTGCCCGTGCGGGAGAAACCAAAACCACTGCCAGCCTCATCTGGCGGATGGATGCAGATGCGCAGCGACAGCGTATCTGTCTTTTGCTTGATGTCCGGCGGGAAGGCTGCAAAGGGAACGGCTTGGGCCACCACCGCTTGGATGTAGCTGATTTCGGCTTGCTGGTCCGCCGCGCGCAGAATGCGATATTCACGGAGCGAGCCGTCACGATTGATAATGATCTCGACCAGCGCCTTGCGCTGTCCCTTGGGGCCAGCTTCACGTTTGACGAAACGCGCGCTGCGATTGAGCTTGGTGATGAACGAGTCGAAATACCATTGCAGACTAATGGGTTCAACTTCGCTGCCTTTGCCTTCCTGCCGCGTCGAAATGGCATCAGTGCCGCCATCCTCAAATTGGCTACCCATGCCACGCGCCATGGCCAGTGCTTGCCTAGCTAAGTCGGCACCACTCAGGGCGGGTTGTGGAGCGCTACTCGGAGTTTCCGGCCGGCTGCTCAACCAACGCCCATTCTTGCTGGTGAGAATGCTGCTCTTACTTTTATCGGGTCGCCGTTTCGGCTGCGCTTTCTGGGCTGGGGCTGGCGGCTCGATGCTGGCTGTATTCTGCGCACGTTGATGCAGGCGAGCCTGCAGTGGTGAACGGACTTTGTAACGCGAATCGTCCTGGCCGCCGGGTGGCGAGGGCAGCAGCAGATGGAAAAAAAGCGCGGCGGCATGCAATGCCAGCGAGATTGCAAGGGCGATGCGGAAGGATTTGCGCGTACTGGCAGCTCGCGTTTCCGACGCGAACATTTGCTGAACTAGGGAACTCAAGTGCGTAGTATGCCGCCCTGACGGCATTTTGGGCAATGCCGCTGTGTAAGCAGGTTTTAGCCCCTAGAGGGCTGGGACGCTGCTGTAACTTGCATTTTTAGCCGGGTAATTGATGGCTATTGGCGAGCCACAACTCTAGCTCGGCAGGCGGGAGTGGACGGCTGAACAGATAGCCCTGGCCTGCCTGACACCCCAACCGCTGCAGGATCGCGAGTTGATCCTCGGTTTCCACGCCTTCTGCCAATATCATCAGTCCCAGCGTCTTACTCATCCCAATCACAGCTTCGACGATAGCGACATCGTTGTTATCGGTTGGCATATCGCGGATGAAAGAGCGATCAATCTTAAGACGGTCGATGGGGAGCGTCTTGAGGACGGAGAGCGAGGAATAACCTGTTCCAAAATCATCGATGGCAATCATCACGCCCAATGCCTTGATCTCGTTGAGTAGGCGCGGACTGGTCTCCACCAATTGTAGGGTGCTCTCTGTGAGCTCTAGCTCGAGCCGGTCGGCTGGAAACCCGGTTTCATGTAAGGTGGCCCGCAAATCCTCAATGAATTCATCATCGACTAATTGTCGAGCGGATACGTTCACTGATAAGCGCATCTGGCTGGGGTAGGCATCAATCCAACGCTTACATTCGCTACAGGCGGCACGTAGTACCCAGCGACCGAGGTGGTTGATAAGGCCACTGGTCTCCGCAATTGGGATGAAACGAATCGGTGAAATCAAGCCTTCAACCGGGTGTTGCCAACGAACCAAGGCTTCAAGCCCAATCAGCTCGCCGGTGAGGAGGTTGACTTGCGGTTGATAAAACACGCGCAAGTGATTCTGTTCAAGTGCGCGCTTTAAGCCTTGCTCAATACTATGGACTTCATTAGCGCGAAGTGACATGTCCGGCGTGTGGAAGCAGTAGCGATTTCGGCCCTGTTCTTTCGCAACATACATGGCCGTATCTGCGGCCTTGAGGAGCGCATGGCGGTCCTTACCATCCTCCGGTGCCAGGGCGATGCCAATACTTGCGGAGACTGTCAGGCGCTCGCCATTCAGCTCTGTCGGTTCGGAAAGTGCGTAAAGCAGTTGCTGGCCAAGATTCGCGAGATGCTCGCGATCCAAAACGTTGTGAACGATGACGGCGAATTCGTCACTGCCAATGCGTGCGACTGAGTCGCCGGCATGTAAGGTAATGCGAATGCGTTCGGACAACAGGACCAGCAGTGCATCGCCAAAGGCATGCCCCAGGCTGTCGTTGATGACCTTAAATGAGTCAAGATCAAGGAGTAGCACCGCACATGGAGGTGCCTTATCTGCTTCAAGCGCGCGATCAAGCAGGTCATTGAAGAGCAATCGATTCGGCAGCCCTGTCAAAGCATCGTGGCGAG
The DNA here is from genome assembly GCA_964499485.1 of uncultured Rhodocyclaceae bacterium. GTDB lineage: Bacteria > Pseudomonadota > Gammaproteobacteria > Burkholderiales > Rhodocyclaceae. The sequence continues at coordinate 30,857 of CAZCLF010000020.1, forward strand.
TTAAATGATCGAAGTCGCTCACGGTTTTATGGAGACGCTCGGAAAGCGACTGCTCACGGGAAATGTCGCGAATTACACCGATTGCGCGTGGTGGGCTGGAAAAGCTCTCATTGGGCATGCGCTGTAAGTGCATATCAATCCAACGTATGCTGCCATCGCTGCGCATGAAGCGACAAATCGTCACATAAGTTGCATCTCGCTTGAGCAAGCGATTCTTGAGTCCCGCAAGCTCGCCGCGGTCATCTGGATGAATGTTGGCAATCAGTGTTGGCCAATCGGTTCTCGAAGCGCCTGCATGGCAAAGCAGGAGGTCATTCACTTTTCGGTCAGCTTCAACAATGTTGCTGTCCAGTCGCCATTCAAATACGCCCAAATCCGCAGCAGTCAACGCTAGGCGCAAACGCTCTTCGCTATTGCGCAGGGCACTGCGCTCGCGACCGAGTTGAATCAGCTTTCGGCGCAGCTTGGCCTGTAAGCGCTCCACATGCATGGCATTAAGCTCGGCCTCGCTTAAGGTCGGCGCTGCTTGATTGGCTACGGTGGCAGCCACCTCTTCAATCTGCCGGATCATCTCTACCGGCTCAACAGGTTTGACGATAAAGCGGTTAGCACCAACGGCAAAAGCCATTTCCTCATCGCGCCGGTCAATATAGGTCGCGGAATAAACAATGATGGGCGTATGTTTCAGGTGGTCGTCTCCGCGTACACGACGACACAGCTCAAAACCATCAATGCCTGGCATTAGGATGTCTGTGATGATGAGATCTGGCTTTTCATCAAGCAACATAGTCCAAGCCTCATCACCATCACTGGCGATGCTTACGCTATGACCGAGAGAAATCAGAATCGACTCAAGCACCAAGCGTGAGTTTTCATCATCCTCTGCGATTAGGATTCTCATGGGTGCTGGCTCAGAATACCCTGCACCTGATTGATGATCAGGAGCGGGTCAATAGGTTTTTCGATATAGCCGTTGCAACCTGCAGCGAGAAGGCGTTCGCGATCACCTGACATGGCGTATGAGGTGACAGCGATCACGGGTAAGTTCCGCCCCGCTTCAGCTGCACGGATAGCTTTCAGCGCCTCAGAACCATCCATGTCGGGCAACTGTATGTCCAGCAGCACAAAGTCTGGTTGATCTGACAGCGCCATGTCGATACCGGTTCGCCCGGTCATGGCGCGTAAGGTGCGGTAGCCATAAGCTTCGAGGATGAAGGTGATCAGCTCCATGTTGTTTTCGTTGTCTTCGATCACCAGTGCGGTTTGCATCGTCATACGTTTCCTTCATTGGTATCGCTGCTGCCTGACGACAGTTTATGCGGAATCCACAATCTAAAGACACTTCCTTTGCCCGGGGTGCTTTCGGCCTCAACATCGCCATGCAGCAAGTCCGTCATGATCTTCCGTGTCAGATATAGCCCTAGCCCTGTACCTGGGGTTTTGATGCGCAAGTGGGTATCGATGCGCTCGAACGGCTGGAACAGCTTGCTCATCGCATCTGGGGTAATGCCGATACCACTATCAATGACCTCAATCACGATATGTTCATCCTTGCTGAGAAGGTTGATGCAAATGGTGCCGCGCTCTGAATATTTCACCGCATTGCTGAGTAGGTTTAGCAATGCCTGTAACAGCCGCTGTCGGTCAGTGTGTACATCAATCTTTTCAGTGGCATGAATTTCGATGCCAAGCCCCTTATCGATGCGCTGTGGCTGAATAGTTGCCGCGGCCTCGTCGATCAGGAGATTGAGTGAGAAAGTGTCGAAATATGTATCGGCATAGCCTGCCTCAATCTTTGAAATGTCAATTACATCGGTAATTAAAGCCAACAAATGCCTGGCTGAGCCATAGACCCGTTGCAAATGGTCGCGTTGCTTGTCGTTGAGGGTCCCCGAAATTCCCTGAAGTACGACACCTGTGAAGCCGATGATTGAGTTGAGCGGCGTTCTTAGTTCATGTGACATCGATGCAATAAACATTGACTTGAGCTGATCCAATTGACGGAGTCGTTCATTGGCTTTGCGCAATTCTTCGGTGCGCTCCTCTACCTTGATTTCCAAAGCTTGGTAAGCGTCTTGCAAGGCCTTCTCAGCGTCTTGTCGCCCGGCACTTTCTAGTACCAAGGAAGCCAGATCACCAATCGAAGCTGCAAAATTTTGCTCATCAGCCGCCCAGTTGCGGGGCGTTCCCATGTGCTCATGGCAGATCACCCCTGCCGGTTTTCCACTGATGCGGACTGGCACGTCCATCATTGAGGTAATGCCCAACGGACGGAGATAGGTATCCGTGAATTCGGATGTTCGTGGGTCGTTTTGGGCATCATCCGCTGCGAATCCACGCCCTTCATGAAGTGCGCGGAAGTAGTTGGGGGCATCTGCTGCGTTGAGTGTCATGCCATTGCTAAACACACCTGTACTCCGGGTGAATAGGGTTCGGCAGCGCAGACATGTTCCGTCGTCATCTTCAAGCCACAAGCTGACACGTTCAACATGTAGTGTGCCCGCAGAGGTTGCAATCAGCTCTCGTAGTTGGGCATCAATATCCTGCCCTTGGGCCATCCCAAAGCGCGCGACTTGCGTCAGGATTGCGTTTTGGCTCATCAAGCGCTCATCACGTGCACGAAGGGCATCTTCGCTCCGTTGCCGACCGATCATATAAATGGCAAGCGCAAAGGTCAGGCCAAAGCCGCTGAGCAGGATGCCGATGAATTGTCCGTTAGCCTGCAGAGGACTATGTTCAGTAGCAGGGCGAGAGATCAGCAGCCAGTTGCGCCCAGCAAAGTCATGTTTGCTAATAAAGTGAGTTTTGCGTTGCACCAGGGCGAGGTCTGGCACAAGCGCGGCCTCATTGCTTAACTGCGTATGCCCATAGATCAGCGTTTCTTGCTCTTCTGATGTTGCATCGACCAGCCAAATGTCCATGCCGGCCGATTCATAGGGTTTGAAGGTGGTTTCAGTTAGCTTCGCAACCTCAATCGTGATGCCGACAAATCCGCGTAAATCGTCAGGATCGCTCGTAGCTGAGTCCTGCCGATATTCATTGGCATAGACCGGCCAGTAAATTGGAATAGCTGGGCTGCCCACCATCATGTGGAGAGTGCCTGCTGCTTGTGGCCGTCCCGTACTGCGAGCCAGCGCGATTGCGGCGGCTCGGTTAGGGTGAGAGATTAGGTTTGCCCCAGCAACACTTCTGATCTCTGGGGGTTCTGCCATAAATATTGGGAAGTACTCGGCTCTTTTCTGTCTTGTAATCGGCCGCATGTGGCTGTCGACATCAAAGATACGGAATGGCGTTTTCAGAACCTTTTCGGCTTGTCGCTCAAACTTTTCTACGTCACTGTCCACCACACGCGGCGCCCAGGTAATGGTGCGAATGAGTGCGTTGTTGCGTTTGAGTTGCTTGGTGAAATTGTGAAACTCAATGGGATCCAACTCCGTGTTGTAAAACACGGCATTGGCGGCCATGAGGTCATGCATGGCGAAGTCCAGATTGCGTTGCAGGTTATCGCCCATCGCGCGGCTGGTCGCCATGAACTCGCGAATCGCCGCATCGTTATCAAGGTGTTTGACGATAAATGCCGTGGTTAATGTAAAGCTACAGCCGATGCCAATGATGGGCAGTGAGAGCAGGCTCCAATCGCGACGTCCCCGTCGCCAGCTGCGTACGACCAGAATGATCGGTGCAACCACGAGCATGCCCGTCAGGTCGCCCACCCACCATGTCAGCCAGGTCAGCGTGGTGGTGTCGAGCCCGATCTTGTGTTGCGCCAGAAGTCCCAATGTCCCCACGCTGGCAGCGATAACTGCCCCTGCCGAGGTCGCGCACACAAAGCGGAGTGCATCGGCAACCGTGGTGATATGCAGGTTACGGGTCCATTTATGCAACAGCCAGGCCGTGAGCCAGGCTTGGACCGTGGAGCCGAGAGAGGTAACAACAGTGGCTGCAATCGCTTGCAAAGAGGACGGGCCGCCGGAGAAAAGGGCATAAAAGTGAAAGCCGGCGGTGGCAATGAAGATCGCAGGGAGCGCGTGAGCGCCCCGCAGCAGAGCGGCAGCCAAGGCGATGCCTGCGGGTAACCATAAGAGATTTGCACCACCAGGGCCGGACTGCATGTGCATCACGACTAAGGCAGTCAATGTATGAGCCGCCATGATGATGGCTGACTCGACTAACCAGCGTTGCAAGGGGTGTGCTGACATGCCGCTCCTTGTCTTGCTTCAAGCCGCACTGAGCGGCGCTTAAGATGGGGGTGAGTGACCTGCCTAAATCAGTAATGCTTTTGCGCAAATCATATCAGCTCATCCAGTGGATTCTGTTTGTGCGCCTTTGTAGACGTGCTGTGTATGTTGCGCAATGACCCATTCTTCATCGGTTGGTAGGATAAGCGTGCGCAAATCTGGACTGATCCAGCTGAGCGAGGCGCAGATGCGCTCACGAATGGCATGCGCATGTTCACCGATGCCACCCGTGAACACCAAAGCATCAAGGCCACCCAGTGCCGCAGCGAGGGCGCCAACCTCACGGCAGACGCGATAGCAGAACAGCAAAATTGCCTCTCGTGCTGCAGTGTTGTTCGATGCCATCAAGGTGCGCATGTCGCCGGAGATCCCCGATACCCCGAGCAGCCCAGATTGCTCATAGAGCAGTGTGCTGAGGGCGGGGGCGGTCATCCCGCGCGTTTCCATTAAGTACAACAGAACGCCCGGATCAAGATTGCCACAGCGCGTTGCCATCAGCAGACCATCCAGCGTTGAAAAACCCATGGTCGTGGCTACGCTGCGCCGGTTACGCAGCGCACACAGGGAGGCTCCGCTACCCAAATGCGCAACAATCACACGTCCATCTGCCAGCGCCCCTAGATGAGCGGGCAGTTGGCTGGCGATAAATTCGTACGAAAGGCCATGGAAGCCATAGCGGCGAATACCCGCATCGTGCATTTCGCGGGGCAGTCCGAGCTGTTGTGCTTCCTGCGGCTGATTGTGATGAAACGCGGTATCAAAACAGGCAACTTGAGGGATGTCGGGGAGGAGATGGCAAATCGCATCGATGCCTGCCAGGTTGTGGGGCTGGTGGAGCGGTGCCAGTGGCGTAAGTTGGCGTAGCGCGTCGATATGGTGGGCATTGAGTAATACTGGCTCAGCGTAGTCGCGGCCACCATGCACCACCCGATGTCCAACCACAGCAATGGGCTGATCTTTGAGTGTGGCGAGCAACCGCCCCAACTCGGCTCGAAAGCGCGCTGGCGTTCCATCGTGCTCAACCTTGCCTCGCTGCAGCAGATTGAGGGCCGCATCATAGAGCGCGTACTTAAGCGTGGATGAGCCAGCGTTAAGGATCAGTGAAACAGTAGTAATGGCGTTTGTCTCCAGGCAAGGTACTGAACCAGCGCGTCAACCAACAACAGAACCCAACTCTTTCAGAAGGCGCTCACTGCTTGCGGTAGTGGATAAGAGAGGCATAAAGTCATTTCACGCATGTGCACTGACGATTTACCGGATAATGGCAGGCTTACGTACTGATGTAGATCAAGCCATGCTTAGTTATCGCCACGCCTTCCATGCCGGCAACCATGCCGATGTCCTCAAGCATACCGTGCTGTTGCAGCTGATCAAGCAAATGCAAGGCAAGGACAAGCCGTTCTGGGTGATCGACACCCACGCGGGCGCTGGCTTATATGCCCTCGACGAAGGGTATGCCAAGCAGCTGGGCGAGTATCGCGAGGGTATTGCCCGCTTGTGGGGGCGCACCGATCTGCCCGGCATCGTGGCCGACTATGTGGAGGCCGTGCAGTCCGTCAATCCCGATGGGCGTCTGCGCCACTACCCCGGCTCCCCATGGCTAACGCATATGCATTTGCGCGAGCAAGACAAGCTGCGCCTGTTTGAACTGCACACCACTGATATTCGCCTGCTTGAAGAAAACTTCGCCTCTGCAGGGCGTCAGGTGCTGATGCAAGGCATTGACGGCTTGGCGGGCCTCAAGAGCTTGCTGCCACCGCCACCGCGTCGCGGGCTGGTCTTGATCGACCCGTCGTATGAAGATAAGCGCGACTACATCAACGTGCATCACACCCTGCGCGATGCCTTAGAGCGTTTTGCTACCGGCGTCTATGCCCTGTGGTATCCGTGCCTCGCACGTAGCGAAACGCGCGAGTTACCAGAAAAGCTCAAGCGCCTGCCGGTCAAGGGCTGGCTGCATGTCGAGCTGTGTGTACGCGGCCGCGAGCCGGATGAAGAGGGCCGTGTCGGGATGTTTGGCAGCGGTCTCGTCATCCTCAATCCGCCATGGAAGCTGTACGAGACCCTGCAAGACGTCATGCCGTGGCTGCGCGACAACTTGGCCCAAGGGCCGGGTGCAAGCTATGTGCTGGAGCAGCAAGCAAGCTAAGTCCGGTTCGGGCGGCAACGCCCGAATGTCTGCTTGGACCTAGTGTTTATCGCCCGATTGCAGAAATCTTCTGGGCAATCATGTCGAGCGACAGGGTTTCCTTGGTGCCGCCCAGCTTAATCGCTTCCTTGGGCATGCCAAACACTGTGCAGCTGGCTTCGTCCTGAGCGATGGTGTGTGCGCCGCAGTCAAACATCTCTTTAAGACCACGGGCGCCATCGTCACCCATGCCGGTCATGATGATGCCGGTTGCATTCAAGCCTGCGGCTACAGCGGCGGAACGGAACAGCACATCGACGGATGGGCGGTGCCGATTCACTAGCGGACCATCTTTCACATCTACGTAATAGCTCACCCCGCTGCGACGAATCATCAGGTGCTTGCCTCCTGGGGAAATCAGCGCTACGCCGGGCATCATCTGCTCACCATCTTTGGCTTCCCTGACGGTGATGGTGGATAGCTCATCCAGTCGCTTGGCAAACGCCCCTGTCAAGGTCTCCGGCATGTGCTGGACGATGGCAATGGCAGGGCAGCTGGCCGGTAGCTTAGGCAGCAGCTTTTCCAGCGCCTGCGTACCGCCAGTGGAAATACCAATCGCCACAATTTGCTGGGCGGTCTTCATGATCGCTTGCGCCGAGGTACCCTTGGGCGCCGGCAGCATTGCATCGGCATTTAGTTTAGGTGCGGCTTGCCGCTCCTGCATGGCCTGGGCCAGCACGGAAGAGGTGGACTCACCGCTCTTTTGAGTTTCCTTGCCACCATTGTTAGGTGATGCGGCCCGCGGTGGCGGTGTGGAGGGCAGTGGCGCTGACGCGCCGCTGCGGCGAAACTGGTTGATGTAGGTCGTGCGGCTGGCGGCACGAATTTCCTGAATCAGCGCTTGGCCAAGCTCTTCGAACTGCAGCTTGCCGTTGCTATAGGGCTTGGGCACCACCGCCACCGCGCCAGCTGACATGGCCTCCAACGTGGTCTTTTGTGCACCTTTGTCACTTAAGGCCGAGCAGATCACCACCGGGGTGGGGTGCTCCAGCATGAGCTTCTTAAGGAAGGTAATACCATCCATGCGCGGCAGATCAACGTCAAGGATGATCACATTCGGCCACTCATCCTTCATCTTTTCCAGCGCGATGATAGGGTTTGCTGCCGTGGTGATGACACGGATGTCGGGTGCTGGGGCGAGCGCTTGGGCAATCACTTGCCGGGCTACCGCCGAATCATCTACAAGCATTACGGTAATGGTCATGTTTTCCGTAGTCACCAGTATCCCGGCGACCTTTGCTGTTGTTCATCTGACGCCATCAATAATGCCCTATCCCGGTGCTGCGTGCACAACATCGTGCATCGCCTGCGGGCTTGAATTTTCTGTCTTGAACCTTTCACCCAATCTGTCCCGGCTGCCGATCACGCACTGCGGCTTGTATCTGCCGTGAATAGTCACTACAGTCCGGGCATGAATGCTTATCCCCCCGCAGCACCTGTCGATGCTTCCGTTTCGCATGGCCCCGCCAGCAATGGCCTTGAGTTTGCCACCCTTACGCCAGAGCAATTGCTCGATGCGCTGGAGTCCGTTGGCCTGCAGCCCGATGGCCGCCTGCTTGCGCTCAATAGCTTTGAAAACCGCGTCTACCAAATCGGCATAGAAGATCAGCAACCCCTGATCGCCAAGTTCTACCGCCCCGGCCGCTGGAGCGATGCCGCTATTCTGGAAGAGCATGCCTTCACCGCCGAGCTGGTGGCGCGCGAAATCCCCGTGATTGCTCCGTTGCAGCTCAACGGTGCGACCCTGCATCACTACGCCGACATGCGCTTTTCCGTGTTCACCCGCCAGCCCGGCCGTGCACCCGAGCTGGACGATCCGGATACCCTGCGCTGGATGGGCCGCTTCATCGGCCGCATTCATGCCGTCGGCGCACTGGCCGAGTTCAAGGAGCGTCCCGCCATCAGCCTGCAAACTTTCGGCATCGACTCGCGCGACTATCTTTTGCAAAACAACTTTTTACCGCCCGATCTCTTGCCCGCTTGGCAAAGCGTGGCCGAGCAGGCGCTGGAAGGCGTGGCTTATTGCTATGAACGGGCAGGGCAGGTGAGCGAAATTCGCCTGCATGGCGATTGCCACATGGGCAATGTGCTCTGGCACATGGGCACAAACCCTGGCCCCTATTTTGTCGATTTCGACGACAGCCGCATGGGCCCAGCCGTGCAAGATTTATGGATGCTGCTCGGCGGCGACCCCGAAGGCGCAGCCGTTCAGCTGGCGCATGTGATCGACGGCTACGAACAGTTTCAGGATTTCGACGACCGCGAATTGCATCTGGTCGAAGCGCTGCGTACCTTGCGCCTCATCCACTACTCCGCGTGGCTTGCCCGCCGCTGGCAAGACCCCGCCTTCCCCGTGGCCTTCCCGTGGTTCAACAGTCAGCATTATTGGCAGGAACGGATTCTTGAGCTGCGTGAGCAAGTGGCGCTGATGCAAGAAGCGCCGCTACGACCAGCGAGGCTTTAATTCCTCGCTGTCGTTTAAGCCCGCTTTTTTATTTGGGTAGCTCACTCTTCAGTTGCATTTGACCGAAGTGTTAGGGCTTGTGTTTTTCCGCAACCAAGGCAAACGAGCGCGCTGGAAATACAAATGCATAGAAAGCCAAAAACTCAATGAGCAAAGCTACTGGACTGGCGACACGAGGAATCTCACCGGAGAAGCCAACGCCGAAAGTAATTGCGAGCGCAGAAAACACTAGGAACAGTCCAGCTATTTGGCTAGACCAAGGGCGTACGTTTCCAACGACTAACTTGGGAATGCCCACAAGTACTAAGCCTCCCCCTAGGAGAAGGCCGAAACCAATCAACTCTGGAAACAAGAAAGAGAAGCTATCGTCTGGTGGCTCCCCTACAGCGTAAGTGAAGCCAAGGAACACGGTTGCCGGCGCCACAAGCAGAGCGCAACCAAAGATGAGTGCAACAAGTCTGAGCAGAGTGAGCATGGCTAACGTTGGAGGTAAGCGGCGAGGGGCCGGCTTGCCGGTGCGAAGTCCCTTTTGACCGAACGGTTAGCCATTGGGCTCCTAAAACGGGATGTCATCATCGAAGTCGAAAGAGCCCTTCTTAACGGAGACGGGACTGAGATTGTGTTTCGCCAAAAGTTCGTTTAGTTTTTCAAGCGGTTTTGCTTTCATCAAAACGACTGAGTTTGACGCTGCCTCTTGTAGTTGCAGAAGATATCCATTCGGTAACGCTTTGACCGAGGCAAGGAATGATAGCTTTTCGATTGCCTCAGCCTCTGATTTTGCTTGAAGGGTTGTCTCTGTAAGGCAGGACAACATCTTTGCTTTTGTTTTCGGCGAATTGGCGAGTATCCGGAAGATCTCTTCGGCAACTGCAGCTACCGTCTTTTTAGTTGCATTTAGCCCCTGGTATTTCGAGATGAAGCCATAAGGTTCTAACCCGCGCATTATTGGAATTACAAGAACACCCCGTCCGACTGCAACACCAATTTCTTGGTCAGTCCAATTGCTTTCCTTGAAGCCTGGCATCAGGATCGCGGCAAGTGCATCCATCGAATACAAACCAGCTTCAATTTCATCCATCCATTCGCGGGTTGGTTCAATATCTACATGGGCCACAAAGGCCGACACTCCATACTTCCTCAACGCTGCCTGTAGTTGTCCCGTTGTGTTCTTAAATGAGGATAAATGACTGAGGAAAAGCTTGAAGTGGAGCGGCTCCCAGAAAGTTGCCTCAACAGTCTTCGCGGGGTCAGCAACAATATGGTTGTGTGGAACGCCCAACTCATCGGCTATCCGAATAATCAATTCAACTGATTCATCGCCAAGTAACTCTTTGGAGTAAACCCACTTGCTATTGACGGCGGATGTCGGTTTTTTGGTATCAACACCATGAGCCTTTAAATAAGCTTCGATCTCGACGTAGCTCATACGACTTTGAAGCTCACGACCGATTCGGTCAATTAGACTCAGGCGCTCAAGTACTTTCATAGTTCTGAATGGCTAACGGAAGCAGACGGCATTTGCGGGAATAAATTGTTATTTGGCACCGGTTTCCTCCCTCGCGCTGTTGATCTACTGCATTGTTTTGACGTGCTTTCAGTATGGGCCATTCCCGCGATGTGCCAAATAACACTTCAGGGCTTAGTGGATAAACGCCATCTAAGGACGTGATGCCTGCTGAGACTATACAACACGAATCGGCAGCCGATTAATGCCTGCCGATTTTGCAGATTCGTGCTTTGCCGCGTCAGGTTTGCCTTTGTGAAGGCTGGATGCAGCGGCGGCTGATCTCGGCCGGTAGCGCGTTACGACTTCGCAAACTCCCCATCCACGTAATACCAACGTACTACCTCCCCCTCCGTTCGCCGTACAAAGCGGCTTTTCTCTTGCATGCGTTGGGCGCGGCCATTGATCTTGCAGCGGGCGACGAATTCGACGGTGGCGGTGTCGCCGGTGTCGGTGTGTGACAGCACGGTCAGGCCTAGCCATTGCGGTTGGGGCGGGGTAAGCAGGTCAAGGGTGGCAGGGCGGGTTTCGCTGGCCCAGGTGGCTTGTAGATACTCTGCCAGCCCTAGCGTGTAGGCGCTGTAGCGGGAGCGCATGAGGGCTTCTGCCGTGGGGGCTGGGGTGCCGGCGTGATAGCGGCCGCAGCAGGTGGCGTAGGGGGCGGGCAGGCCGCAGGGGCAGTTTTCAGCCGAGACGGGCAGAGTAGAGCGGGTTTTGCGCTTCATTCGTGGCGAAGTGTTGG
>CAZCLF010000021.1:0-39570 GCA_964499485.1 uncultured Rhodocyclaceae bacterium
GGCTGACGGCTGGTCATGCCGACCGCAATATCGTACGCCTTGCGTTCCAAACTCTGGTTGAACTCACTGCCAGCCCACACCAGCATGCCTAGCGTGACTAAAAGCCCCAAAAACCAGTCACGCTTCCAAAAATCCGCCTTTTTCACGCCCCGCCCCCCGCTGCATGTAGGCACTACAGGAAAATTGATACGCCTAATTTATCTTGTTAAGTTTATCTGGATTCTTTCAGTACAGGCGGCCACTCGTCAATGATCCCTGCATGAAAAGCCCTTATTCGTTGCGTAATTTTGCGAAATACACAAAAAAAAACCGCGCTAGCAAGGCTGGCGCGGTTTTTTGAGCTGTTGGCTCGCTGAAGACTTACAGCAGCGACTTCAGCAGCTTGCCCATTTCCGACGGGTTGCGGGTGACCTTGAAGCCGGAAGCTTCCATGATCGCCAACTTAGCGTCTGCAGTGTCGGCACCGCCCGAGATCAGCGCGCCGGCATGGCCCATGCGCTTGCCCGGAGGGGCGGTAACACCGGCGATGAAGCCGACGATAGGCTTCTTGCCGTTCTTGGCATACCACTCGGCCGCATTGGCTTCGTCAGGACCGCCGATTTCGCCGATCATGATGATCGCGTCGGTTTCCGGATCGTTGTTGAACATTTCCAGAACGTCGATGTGCTTCAAGCCGTTGATGGGGTCACCACCAATGTTCACCACGGTCGATTGACCGAGGTTCACTTCCGACAGCTGAGCAGCAGCTTCGTAGGTCAGGGTACCGGAGCGCGAAACCACGCCGATGCGACCCTTCTTGTGGATGTGGCCCGGCATGATGCCGATCTTCAGTTCTTCTGGGGTAATGATGCCGGAGCAGTTTGGCCCGATCAGGACGGTCTTCTTACCGCCTGCGGCTTCCTTGGCCTTCATCTTGTTACGTACTTCCAGCATGTCACGGACTGGAATACCTTCGGTGATACACACCACCAGATCCAGATCAGCTTCAACAGCTTCCCAGATCGCGGCAGCGGCGCCAGCCGGCGGCACGTAGATGACGGAAGCAGTCGCGCCGGTTGCGGCAGATGCGTCCTTAACCGACGCGAAGATCGGCACGTCCATGACGGACTCGCCAGCCTTCTTCGGGTTCACGCCGGCAACGTAGCAGTTCTTGCCGTTTGCGTACTCGATACACTTTTCGGTATGGAACTGACCGGTCTTGCCGGTGATACCTTGGGTGATGACCTTGGTGTTCTTGTTGATCAGAATAGACATTCAGATGCTCCTTACTTGACCGCAGCGACGATCGCAGTCGCGGCTTCGGCCATGGTGTCGGCAGAGATGATCGGCAGACCGGATTCCTTGAGGATCTGCTTGCCGAGGTCTTCGTTGGTGCCCTTCATGCGGACAACCAGCGGCACGGACAGCTTGACTTCGCGTGCAGCGGTCACCACGCCGTTGGCAATGGTGTCGCACTTCATGATGCCGCCGAAGATGTTGACCAGGATGCCCTTGACTTCAGGGTTCTTCAGCATGATCTTGAAGGCTTCAGTGACCTTCTCGGTGGTGGCACCGCCGCCCACATCGAGGAAGTTAGCTGGCGAGCCGCCGAACAGCTGGATGGTGTCCATGGTGGCCATGGCCAGACCAGCACCGTTCACCAGACAGCCGATGTTGCCGTCGAGGGCGATGTAGGCCAAGTCGAACTTGGAAGCAGCGATTTCGTCCGGATCTTCTTCGTCAAGATCGCGGTACGCAACAATTTCTTCGTGACGGAACAGGGCGTTGGAGTCAAAGTTAAACTTTGCGTCCAGAGCCTTGATGTTGCCGTTGCCTTCGAGGATCAGCGGGTTGATTTCGGCCATGGAAGCATCGGTTTCCATGTAGCAGGTGTACAGACCCTTGATGGCTTGCACAGCTTGTGGGATCGACGCATCCGGTACACCAATGCCACGGGCCAGGGTTTCAGCTTGCTTGTCGGACAGGCCGGCGAGCGGATCCACGAATTCCTTGAGGATCTTTTCTGGCGTTGCGTGAGCAACTTCTTCGATATCCATACCGCCTTCTGAGGAAGCCATGATGGCAACCTTCTGAGTCGCACGGTCGGTCAGGACAGCAACGTAATATTCCTTCTTGATGTCGGCTCCATCTTCGATCAGCAGGCGACGAACCTTCTGGCCTTCTGGGCCGGTTTGGTGCGTGATCAGCTGCATGCCGAGGATTTCGGTAGCTTTGGCACGGACTTCGTCCAGCGACTTGGCAACCTTAACGCCGCCGCCCTTACCGCGACCACCAGCGTGAATTTGTGCCTTCACAACCCAGATATTGCCACCCAGTTCTTCGGCGGCCTTGACGGCTTCATCAACCGTCAAAGCGGAGATGCCGCGGGGAGTAGGAACACCGAACTTGCGCAGAAGTTCTTTGCCCTGATATTCATGAATCTTCATGAGTCATCCTTGCTAGTGCAAAATTTATCGAAATGCCGACTTCGCAACCCCACCATGGGGCCAGAACATCGATCTTCTTTCTTGGTTTCAGGCCGCCGGCAGATACCGAAAGCGTAGAACCCTTGATTTTAACACAGCATTTCGGCAAGCTGACAGCTCCCTTTCTGAGGCAAACCCCATGTCAGAACAAGCCCCTGTATCCACATCCGGTCCGGCAATCGCCACACTTGGAGGTGGTTGTTTCTGGTGTACCGAGGCACCGCTATCAAAGCTCAAAGGGGTGCTGCAGGTTGTCTCGGGCTACGCCGGCGGTCATCTTGAAAACCCGACGTATGAGGACATTTGTACGGGTACGACCGGCCATGCCGAGGTCATTCAAGTGACTTTTGATCCAGCGGTGATTGATTACCGCACACTATTGATCACGCTGTTTGCGATCCATGATCCAACCACCTTGAACCGTCAGGGTAATGATCGCGGCACGCAGTACCGTTCAGTCATCTTTACGCATGATGAAACACAGGCGCAGATAGCGCGGCAGCTCATCGCCGAACTTGAAGCCGCGCATGTGTGGGACGACCCGATTGTGACCGAGGTATCACCCGTGCCCAAGTTTTGGCCAGCCGAGGCTTACCACCAGGACTACTTCACCAATCATCCCTACCAGCCTTACTGCATGGCGGTGGTCGGCCCTAAGGTGCAGAAGATGCGCGAGAAGTTTGGCAACCTTCTGAAGCCTGGCGTCTAAGTTCGCACCAACTACACAGGGTTATCCAGCTCCAGATAGCGGCATTCCAAGCCATGGATAGCCGTCAGCTGCGCAGTCAATGCCTGCACACCATAACGTTCCGTCGCATGATGACCTGCGGCAATATAAGGAACGCCGCTTTCCAAAGCTAGGTGATACGTTTGCTCTGACACTTCCCCGCTCAGGAAAACATCTGCACCCGCGGCAATCGCCTGCTCAAAGTAACCTTGCGCACCGCCTGAACACCAAGCGATACGCTTGACCTCCCGTTGTGGATCACCCAAGAGTTGCGGCGCACGGCCGAGGACGTTACCCACATGTGCGGCCAAAACTTCGGTGCGTAGTGGCTCAGCGGGCTTTCCCAGGAAACCAATATTTTGCTCGCCAAAGTTGCCATCTACGGTCCAGCCAAACTTATCGGCCAATTGCGCATTGTTACCCAGCGTAGGATGCGCATCGAGCGGCAGGTGGTAAGCAAACAAATTGATGTCATGCGCTAGCAGAGCGGCCATCCGCTGCTTGCGAAAACCCGTGACACGTCCATCCTCACCCTTCCAGAACCAGCCATGGTGTACAAGTATCGCGTCAGCTTGTCCTGCAATAGCGGCATCAACAACCGCTTGGCTTGCAGTAGTGGCACATAGGACGCGCCGAATCTCGGGCTTCCCTTCCACTTGCAAACCGTTTGGGCAATAATCGCGGAACCGCGCAGCTTCAAGCAGGCTGTCGAGGTAAGTGCGCAATTCGTCACGCAGCATGCAGAACTCCTGATCGATTTTCGAAAGCCTCATTATGCGCCGTCTGTGGCTCATCTTTGCCCAAACCGTTACCGTTACTGTTGCCATCGTCTTTGTCCTACAGGCTTTCCATCCAGGCTGGCTCGGTGGCCTTTCTGAGCAGCCAGGTAATAACGTTTTTATTCGCCAAGAGGCCGCCAGCGGCGAGGCACCGCGGCAAGTCGCGACCTTCAGCAATGCTGCCCAGCGCGCTTTGCCTTCTGTGGTTCATATCTTCACTAGCCAAGAAATACGCGCCCCCCGCAATCCCTTGCTGAATGACCCATTCTTCCGCCACTTCTTTGGTGACCGCTTCGGCGAAGAAAAGCAGCAGCGCTCTGGTCTGGGTAGTGGGGTCGTGGTCAGCGCGGATGGTTACATTCTCACCAACAATCATGTTGTCGAAGGCGCTGACCAGATCGAAGTATCAATCCATGATGGACGCAAATTCAAGGCTAAGGTTGTCGGCACCGACCCCGAATCTGATCTTGCTGTATTGCGTGTGCCAGCCGAAGCTCAATTGACGCCCATCACCTTTGCACAGCCACGCAGCCTCCGCGTTGGCGATGTCGTACTCGCAATTGGCAATCCTTTCGGCGTCGGACAGACAGTGACCTCTGGCATTGTCAGTGCGCTGGATCGGACGCATCTCGGCATCAACACCTTCGAAGACTTTATTCAGACCGATGCTGCGATCAATCCTGGCAACTCCGGTGGGGCATTGGTGGATAGCAATGGCGTACTCGTCGGCATCAATACCGCCATCTACTCACAGAGCGGCGGCTCCATGGGGATTGGCTTCGCCATCCCGATTGCATTGGCACAAAACGTTCTCGAACAGATCATCAAGAATGGTGCAGTAACGCGCGGCTGGATCGGCGTTGAGGTTCAAGAAATCACGCCTGAGTTGGCAGAGTCCTTCAAGCTGCCAGATAACAAGGGGGCGCTGATTGCGGGAATCGTCCGTGGTGCGCCAGCTGATCGCGCAGGCATTAAACCGGGCGACATTCTGCTCTCCGTTGAAAACAAACCGGTCAAAGATGCGCAAGTGATGCTCGAAGTGATTGCCACTCAAGAGCCAGGGCGTACCGCACGTTTTAAGCTGCGCCGTGAAGGCAAGGAAATCGAACTGGGTGTGGTTATCGGCAAGCGGCCCAAGCCGCAGGCCCAGCAATAAGCGGGCTTACCGTTGATTGGCTTATTCTTCGGGTGAATCTAATGCCGGGCCGTGATCGGCACGGCCGATCACCCCAGCCATGAAGATGCCCAGTTCGTAGAGCAGCAGCAAAGGCACCGCCATCAAGAATTGCGACACCACATCGGGTGGCGTAAAGATGGCCGCAATCACAAAGGCGCCAACAATTACGTAGCGGCGCGCCTCCTTGAGTTGATCGAGGCTGACAACACCGACACGCACCAGCACGATGACAATGACCGGCACCTCAAAGGTCATGCCGAATGCAAGGAAAGTGGTCAACACAAAAGACAGATATTTCTCAATATCCGTCATCACCGCAACGCCTTCTGGCGCAAACGTATTCACAAAACCGAAGACGCTGGGGAACACCACAAAGTAGGCGAAGCCCATGCCAACGAAGAACAGCAGCACACTCGCGGCAATCAAGGGTAATACTAGGCGGCGTTCATGCACATACAGGCCGGGAGCGACAAACGCCCACGCCTGATAGAGCACATACGGTAATGCCAGCACGAAGGACACCATCAAAGTGACCTTCATTGGAACCAGGAAAGCGCCGGCTACATCCGTAGCGATCATCTGTCCGCCTTGTGGCAAGGCTGCGAGCATTGGTGCCGCTAGCAACGTGTAAATTTCACGTGCCCAGCCCACGAGACAGAGAAAAACGATGACCACACTTAAGATCGCACGGATCAGTCGGGCCCGGAGCTCGATTAAGTGAGAGACAAAGGTTTCCTGCATATCACTCATGCGGACGTCACCGGTTTGTCATCTTTAGATATTGGCGTTGGCACATCAGAAGCGGACTCAGAGGCTATCGAAGTGACCTCTGTGGCAGCGGTAGGTGCCGTGTCCGCGGTCTGCAATGCCGAGTCGGTCATATCTTCAACCGCGCGCAGCTCATTATGAATGCTGTTCTCAACCTCATGCACTTGCTCGGTAATCTGGGACTGAAAACGCTTCAAGTCCTCGATCTCCATCTCGCGCCGGACTTCCGACTTCACATCATTGACGTACCGCTGCAAGCGACCCAACAATGCGCCGCCAGTTCGCGCGACGCGCGGCAGGCGCTCGGGGCCGATGACGATCAATGCCACCAGACCAATGACAACGAGTTCGGAAAAGCCGATATCAAACATTCACATTCAATCGGTAGAAGAGCAGAAAAACAAAAGCGGGGCCAAGGTCGCTACCGTGGGCCCCGCCTGACGGCAGTATTGCTGACTCAAACCTTGTCGCGCTTGGCTTCGCCTTCAATCGTCTCGCCAACCTGAGCAGACGGATCAGCCGGCTTGTCCGCTGCGCTGCCTTCGCGCATGCCGTCCTTGAAACCCTTGACTGCACCACCCAGATCGGAACCGATGTTACGTAGCTTCTTGGTGCCGAAAACCAGCATCACGATGACCAGAACGATCAGCCAGTGCCAGATGCTAAAACTTCCCATGACAGCTCCTTTTTAGCGCGACTAACCGCGCATCGTGATATCCGCCGCTGTGTTTCGCTCGCGACGTTTACTTAAATTCTGCTAACGAGCGGGCCAACAGGCTGCGGCCCACCCAAGATATGTGCATGCAGATGATACACCTCCTGCCCACCCACTCGACCAGTGTTCACGATGGTACGGAAGCCATCATTAAGGCCAAGACTGGCTGCAATTTCTCCGACCTTGACGAACAGCTTACCCATTACGGCCACATGCGATTCATCACAATCAGCTAATGACTCTATGTGCTGCTTAGGGATAACCAGCACATGCACAGGTGCAGCGGGATTGATGTCATGGAAGGCAAGTAGGTCGTCATCCTCGTAAACCCTTTTGGCAGGAATTTTGCCTTCGACGATCTTGCAGAAAATGCAATCGGACATCGTTAAGCCCTCAAGTGTTTGGGACACGGTTTAGATGATGGGGATGACAGTCAAGATTTAGGCCGGTTTGCCTTTTCAGTGATACCGGACACCCCTTCGCGGCGCTCAAACTCGGCCGCTACGTCAGACACACTGACACCATACTGACTCAACAGGATCATGCTGTGAAACCAGAGGTCCGCCACTTCTTTGACCAAATGGTGCGCATCGCCGTCCTTCGCCGCCATGATGGTTTCAGCAGCCTCTTCGGCAACTTTCTTACAGATAGAATCGGTGCCTTTGGCATACAAGCCGGCCACATACGAAGAGCTAGGCTCTGCCGTCTTGCGCGATTCGAGCGTTGCTTGCACGCGGGCGAGAATATCGAGTTCGCTCATGGCTGACTCACTTATTTATAAATTTCTTTGGGATCTTTGAGGACCGGATCAACCGCTTGCCACCGCCCATCCACCAGCTTGTGGAAAAAGCAGCTACGGCGTCCAGTATGACAGGCCATACCGCCATGCTGATCAATCTTCAGCAGGATCACGTCGTTATCGCAGTCGAGGCGTATTTCATGCACCTTCTGCGTATGACCCGACTCTTCACCCTTGTGCCACAAGCGTGCACGCGAACGCGACCAATACACGGCCTCACCGGTCTTGACGGTTTCGAGCAGGGAATCGCGATTCATCCAGGCAAACATCAGCACATCGCCTGTTTCCGCATCCTGTGCAATCGCCGGGATCAGGCCTTGCGCGTCCCACTCGATTTCGTCGAGCCAAGCTGTGGTCATAGCCGCACTTCCACGCCTTGGGCGCGCATGAATGCCTTGGCTTCGCGCACGGTGTACTCGCCGTAATGGAAAATACTCGCGGCTAAAACGGCATCTGCCTTGCCCTGCTTCACGCCATCTACCAAGTGCTGGAGGTTACCCACACCGCCACTAGCGATGACCGGAATACTCACGGCCTCAGACACGCGGCGGGTCAGCTCAAGATCAAAACCATTCTTTGCGCCATCACGGTCCATGCTGGTCAGCAAAATTTCGCCGGCACCCAAGGCAGCCACCTGCTTGGCCCACTCAATCACATCCAGCCCGACATTCTTACGGCCACCATGGGTAAAGACTTCCCACTTTTCCGGCCCAGTTTGCTTGGCATCAATCGCCACCACGATACATTGGCTACCGACCTTGTCAGACGCATCAAGCACCAGCTGTGGATTGTTCACCGCCGCAGTGTTCATGCTGACTTTGTCCGCGCCAGCATTGAGTAAGCGGCGTACATCTTCGACCGCGCGTACTCCACCACCCACAGTCAAGGGAATGAACACCTGCTCGGCCACCTTTTCAACAATATGAAAGATGGTTTCCCGATCATCCGAGCTGGCCGTGATGTCGAGGAATGTAATTTCGTCAGCGCCTTGCTCGTCGTAGCGACGCGCGATCTCGACAGGATCCCCCGCATCGCGCAACTCGACGAAATTGACGCCCTTGACCACCCGCCCGGCATTGACATCGAGGCAGGGAATGATGCGCTTGGCGAGCATGCGTCCTTACCGGATTATTTGCCGGACAGCTTGTCCGCTTCAGCTTGCGCTTTGGCGAAATCGAGCTTGCCTTCGTAGATGGCGCGGCCGGTGATGGCGCCAGTAATTCCCTCCGCCTCAACCGCACATAGGGCCGAAATGTCCTCGATACTGCCGATACCGCCACTGGCGATCACGGGAATACGCAACGCCTGCGCCAGCTTGACGGTGGCCTCGATATTCACGCCATTGAGCATGCCGTCGCGGCCGATATCGGTATAAATAATGCCTTCGACGCCGTAGTCCTCGAATTTCTTGCCGAGGTCGATCACATCATGGCCGGTCAGCTTGGACCAGCCATCCACGGCCACCTTGCCATCCTTAGCATCCAGACCGACGATGATGTGGCCAGGGAAGGCGCCGCAGGCATCATGAAGGAAACCGGGGTTCTTTACGGCCGCAGTACCAATGATGACGTAGCTGATGCCATCGTCGAGGCAACGCTCGATGGTGTCGAGATCACGAATACCGCCGCCGAGCTGGACCGGAATCTCGGTACCGACTTCCTTGAGGATAGCCTTGATCGCTGCCTCGTTCTTCGGCTTACCGGCAAAAGCACCATTCAAATCGACGAGGTGCAGGCGACGGGCACCTTGCTCGATCCAGTGACGCGCCATAGCGGCAGGGTCTTCTGAGAAGACAGTGGCATCGTCCATGTCACCCTGTTTAAGGCGGACACAGTGACCATCTTTGAGGTCAATAGCGGGGATGAGCAGCATAGTCGTTCAGCAACAGTGGCAAGTGAAAGGTAAGAGAGAGGTCGAAACTCAGGGCTGCCAGTGCATGAAGTTTTTCAGCAAAGCAAGCCCAGCCTCGGCACTTTTCTCCGGATGAAACTGAGTAGCAAAAATGTTAGCGCGAGCTACCGCACTGGTAAAGGGGATTCCGTACTGCGTTCTGCCTGCAGCAATCGACGCATCATCAGGCAAGACATAGTAACTGTGCACAAAGTAGAAGCGCGCTTCATCAGCAATCCCCGCCCACAAGGGGTGGGACTTCACCTGTGCAACTTCGTTCCAGCCCATATGCGGCACTTTGAGCGGGGCACCCGCCGCATCACTCAACCCGGCGGGGAATCGCGGCACGCGGCCTGGCAAGACTTCCAAGCCCATGACATTACCTTCCTCGGCATGCCCAAAGAGCATCTGCAAGCCAACACAAATCCCCAAGAAAGGCTTTTCAGCAGCGGCACGGATCACAGCGTCACGCAGGCCACGCTCTGTAAGCTCATTCATGCAATCCGGCATAGCGCCCTGCCCTGGCACGACGACACGCTCAGCCGCAGCAATATCAGCCGCGTTAGAGGTCACCAGTACACGGGCTTCCGGCGCGACATGCTCAAGCGCCTTGGCAACTGACCGCAAATTACCCATGCCGTAATCAACGACGGCGACGGTACGACTCATGATGTTTTACGCCAGCGAGATATTTACAGGGAACCCTTGGTCGAAGGAATGATGCCGGCAGAGCGCGGATCAACCTCTACCGCCATGCGCAGCGCACGCCCGAAGGCCTTGAACACTGTCTCAGCTTGGTGGTGTGCATTCACGCCACGCAGGTTGTCGATGTGTAGGGTGACACCAGCATGATTGACCAAGCCTTGGAAGAACTCATAGACGAGGTCAACATCCAGCTCACCAATCATGGCACGGGTAAAGGGGACGTGGAATTCAAGCCCGGGGCGGCCCGACAGATCAATCACCACGCGCGACAAGGCCTCGTCTAGGGGCACATAGGCATGACCGTAGCGGCGCAAGCCCTTCTTGTCATCCCAAGCCTTAGCCAGTGCCTGGCCGACGGTGATGCCGATATCTTCCACCGTATGGTGTCCGTCAATATGTAAGTCACCCTTGGCATCGATTTCAAGATCGATGAGGCCATGACGGGCAATCTGATCCAGCATGTGATCAAGAAAGCCAATCCCGGTATGAAGTTTGGACACACCCGTTCCGTCGAGATTGAGTCGAACGGTGATCTGGGTTTCCAGGGTGTTGCGAGTAATTTCTGCGTGCCGCATGGCAGTGGAATAAGGAATCGCGGGCAGGAGCGCCCAATGCCTGCATGATACCATTTTGCTTCACATAATCAGCCGGTCCGGGTCACCCGTTCATACGCATCATGAGTCGCTTCTGGAGCAAAACCGTTCACCAACTGACCCCCTATGTTCCGGGGGAACAGCCCAAGCTGGCCAATCTGGTCAAACTGAACACCAACGAAAACCCGTATGGCCCGTCGCCCAAGGTGCTTGCAGCGCTTAAAGACGCTGTCAGCGATGATCTGCGCCTGTATCCAGACCCGCGGGGCGAACGCCTGAAGGCTGCCATCGCCCAGTTACATAACGTCAGCCCAGCCCATGTATTTGTCGGCAATGGCTCGGATGAAGTCCTCGCTCACGTGTTTCACGGCCTACTCAAGCATGACAAGCCTTTGCTGTTCCCGGACATCACGTACAGCTTTTATCCCGTCTACGCGGGCTTGTACGAGATCGACTATCGCCCCATCCCACTGGCTGAGGATTTCCACATTCGCCCAGATGACTACAAGGTCCCGAATGGCGGCATCATTTTTCCCAACCCGAATGCACCCACCGGCATTCCCCTGCCGCTTACCGCGGTTGAGGACATTATTGCTGCCAACCCGAATTCCGTAGTGGTGGTGGACGAGGCCTACGTGGACTTTGGTGCTGAATCAGCAATCCCGCTGGTGGCGAAGTACCCCAATCTCCTCGTTGTTCACACCTTCTCGAAGTCGCGCTCACTGGCGGGGCTGCGTGCTGGCTTTGCCATCGGCCACACAGATTTGATTGAAGCCCTCGAACGCATCAAGGACAGCTTCAACTCCTACCCGCTGGATCGCTTTGCCTTGGCGGGCGCCACTGCCGCCATTGAAGACACGGCCTATTTCGCACAGACCTGCGCTGCCGTGATCAAGACGCGCGCCGAACTGGTTCAGGAAATGAGCGCCCTCGGATTTGAGACACTGCCCTCGGCAGCCAACTTCATCTTCACGCGTCACCCTCAACACGATGCTGCAGAACTAGCAGCAGCTCTGCGTAGCCGTAGCATCATCGTGCGTCACTTCAAGGCAGCGCGGATTAATCAGTTCCTGCGGATCTCGGTCGGCACAAACGCCGAGTGCGGCCTGCTGATTAATGCACTGAAAGAAATCCTCACTTAAAACAAAACAGCCGCTGCGCCATGATGGCCAGCGGCTGTATTTTAGGCTTGATGACCAACGCGTACCGCTTACTTCGTCGCGTCCTTCACGGCATCTTTGACGTCACCAGCGGCTTTTTTGGCAGCATCTGAGGTGTCTTCTACCGCATCACGAACTTTCTCATTCGAGCGGCTATCGGTTGCATCCTTAATCGAGTCCTTGTCGCTCGATAGAATAGGCTCTGGTGGCTTATTACAGGCCCCGATCAACAGGATTAAGGGCAGACAAAGCAGGAGGGCTCGTGTGTGTTTCATGATGGCCTTTCGATAACAGAGCACCAAAAGCCAGATCGGGGTTCCAACCTGTCGCCTTCGTCTTGCCGCACAATCTCAAGGCTCTGCAATGCAGACTATCTGATATTGCCTGTTTGAAGTTAGCCCAGATGTAAATTCAATGGCCCTCAAGCAAAAAGCCCCGAAATTTCTCGGGGCTTTTTGTTGCTCTGAACACAACAAGGCGTAAACCAGCTTCTCAGCCTGCTTGATTACTCGTTGCGCAGCTCCGCGGCACGGGCGTGTGCCGTCAGACCTTCACCATGCGCGAGCGTGGAAGCAATGGGACCAAGGAAGGCGGAACCTTCCGCAGACACCTCAATGAGGCTGCTACGCTTTTGGAAGTCATAGACACCCAGCGGGCTGGAGAAGCGTGCACTGCGCGAGGTTGGCAGCACGTGGTTCGGACCAGCGCAGTAGTCGCCGAGTGATTCCGAGGTGTACTTCCCAATGAAGATGGCGCCGGCATGGCGAATCTTGGGCACCAAGGCGCGCGCATCCGCGACTGACAACTCCAAGTGTTCAGGCGCAATCTTGTTGGAGATAACGCAGGCCTCGTCCAGATCTTTGGTCAGGATCAGCGCGCCGCGACCACTGATTGAGGCGGTGATTACGTCCTTACGCGGCATGGTTGGCAACAACTTGTCGATACTAGCGGCCACCTTGTCGATGAAGGTAGCATCCGGGCACAGCAGGATGGACTGAGCCAATTCATCATGTTCGGCTTGGGCAAACAGATCCATCGCCACCCAGTCTGGGTTAGCTGACGCATCGGCAATCACGAGCACCTCGGACGGACCCGCCACCATGTCGATACCGACAGTACCGAAGACGCGACGCTTGGCGCTGGCGACATAGGCATTGCCTGGGCCAACGATCTTATCGACTTGAGGAATGGTCTCTGTGCCATAGGCCAATGCCGCGACAGCTTGTGCACCGCCAATGGTGAACACACGATCGACGCCAACAAGATGGGCCGCCGCGAGCACTAATGCATTTTTTTCACCACCCGGCGTCGGCACCACCATGATGAGTTCGCCCACGCCTGCCACCTTGGCAGGCAGTGCATTCATCAGCACCGAGCTGGGGTAAGCCGCCTTGCCACCGGGCACATAAAGACCGACGCGATCCAGGGCGGTAATTTTTTGGCCAAGCTTGGTGCCATTTGCTTCGGTGTATTCCCAACTTTCCGCCTTCTGGCGCTCGTGGTAACTGGTCACCCGGGCAGCAGCAGCCTCCAGTGCCTCGCGCTGTGCTGCGGGCAAACCGTCAAATGCCGCCTTGAGTTCAGACTTGGGTAGCTCAAGCGCTCCCATGCTTGCCGCGTCAAGGCGATCAAAGCGGCGGGTGTAATCCAACACGGCACTATCGCCCTGTTTTTTTACCGTCGCTAGGATCTCAGCAACCGTACGTTCAATGCCTTCGTCCGTATCGCTTTCGAAGGCCAGCAGGGCATCCAGCTGTGCGCTGAAGTCAGCGGCACGTGAGTCAAACTTGCGAATCATGATTTACTCCCACCAATCGCACCGGCAATGGCATCGATCACCGGCTGCAGGACGTCGCGCTTGATCTTGAGCGCGGCCTGATTGACAACGAGACGCGAGGAAATCGGCAGCATATCCTCGGCCACTTCAAGATTATTGGCCTTGAGCGTACCGCCCGAAGACACCAGATCAACGATGGCATCGGCCAAACCGACCAGCGGTGCCAACTCCATCGAGCCATACAGCTTGATCAGATCGACATGCACCCCCTTGGCCGCAAAGTGTTCGCGCGCCATGGTGATGTACTTGGTGGCCACACGCAGACGCGCGCCACTCTTGACGGCTGCTTGATAGTCAAAACCCTTGGGCACGGCAACACAGAGCCGGCACTTGGCGATTTCGAGATCGAGCGGTTGATAAAGCCCTGCGCCACCATGCTCAAGCAGGACATCTTTACCGGCAATACCTAGATCAGCAGCCCCATACTGCACATAGGTTGGGGTATCCGAGGCGCGGACGATCACAACCCGTACATCAGGACGATTCGTCTCAATGATGAGTTTGCGTGACTGTTCCGGATTTTCCTTGGGCACAATGCCCGCGGCGGCCAGCAGGGGAAGGGTTTCTTCAAAAATGCGGCCCTTCGACAGGGCAATGGTAATTCCGCTCACAACGATCACTCAGAGGGATGGGCATCTAGCCAAAGCAGCATT
Source organism: uncultured Rhodocyclaceae bacterium (assembly GCA_964499485.1). GTDB lineage: Bacteria > Pseudomonadota > Gammaproteobacteria > Burkholderiales > Rhodocyclaceae. The sequence goes on from CAZCLF010000021.1 coordinate 14,269, forward strand.
TTACCGCAGCCGCCCTGTCTAGTCCGATCAGGAAATCTTCTTGCTGCATTTTGGCAGGCACGACACAAAGCCTTAAAATAGCGAGCTGAACCTCAGAGTCGCACTCAATGAACGCCGCCCGCACCGAATACAACATTGAAGAAATTGGCCATGCCATCAATTATTGGCTGGCTCACGAGCAGGCAGACCCGCTCAGCATTGGCCCGAATGCACGGGCGTTGGCAGACATCTACGGGGTCATGCTTTATCAGCGCCGGGGGGCAGTTGCTGTAGTGCAGCTCACCGCCAAGCAGGCTGAAGCCCTGACGATCGCGCTGCACCAATTACCGTTGCTCTAAACACAACGAACCTGCGACAAAGCTAGGCCCGTCTCCGGACGGGTTAAGTCGGCAGTTGATGTCTTAGCTAACCCGACGCACCTTGGCGCCCAATGCGCCAAGCTTTTGTTCCAACTTTTCGTAACCACGATCCAAATGGTAGATACGCTCAATCAGCGTTTCACCTTGTGCAACCAGTGCGGCAATGACCAAGCTGGCTGATGCGCGCAGATCGGTTGCCATGACAGTGGCGCCCTGCAAAGGGCCGTTACCTGTGACGACTGCGGTATTACCATCAATCTTGATGTCCGCGCCGAGACGAATCAACTCTACGGCATGCATGAAGCGATTTTCAAAGATGGTTTCGCGAATGATCGCAGTACCTTCGGCTACCGCATTAATCGCCATAAACTGGGCCTGCATATCGGTCGGGAATGCAGGGTATGGCGCCGTGCGAATACTCACCGCCTTGAGCTTTGGCGGTGCTTGCAGCCTGATCGCATCGCGCTCGGATACGATGTCGCAACCCGCATCCATCAGTTTGTCGATTACAGCGTCGAGATAAGCTGAAGAAGTATTGGTCAGACGCACGCTACCACCGGTTGCGGCAGCCGCACACAGATAGGTACCGGTTTCAATTCGGTCCGGCATGATCTTGTGGGTTGCACCGTGGAGTGCCGCCACGCCACGAATACGGATGACATCCGTACCGGCACCCGAGATTTGCGCGCCCATGGCAACAAGACAGTTCGCGAGATCTACGACTTCTGGCTCGCGTGCCGCGTTCTCAATCACGGTTTCGCCGTCTGCCAAGCAAGCGGCCATCATCAGATTTTCTGTTCCGGTCACGGTCACCATATCAGTGAACAAACGCGCGCCCTTCAGCTTCGGCACCTTGGCGTGCACATAACCATGTTCCACCGTCACTTCTGCGCCCATCGCGGTTAGACCCTTGATGTGCTGATCCACAGGTCGGGCGCCAATCGCACAACCGCCGGGCAAACTGACCTTAGCCTCACCAAGGCGTGCAACCAAAGGCCCAAGCACCAGAATCGATGCGCGCATGGTCTTGACCATTTCGTAGGTCGCGACCGGATTATCCAGTGCATCGGCTTGCAAGGTAACGGTACTGCCAGCTTGATCGACCTTCACGCCCATCTGTGCGAGCAGCTTGAGCATCGTGCTGATGTCATTCAATGCTGGCACATTGGTGAAAGTTACCGGTTCACGTGTCAGTAAGGAAACACAAAGTAGTGGCAGAGCGGCATTTTTAGCGCCGGAGATTGCGACTTCGCCGAACAGGGCATAACCACCCTCGATTAAAAGCTTATCCACGCCACTCCTCCGGGGTCAGGGTCTGCATCGACAGTGCATGCAATTCGCCCGAATCAAAACGTGCCTTCAGAATGGCATTGATCAATTGTTGGCGCTTAACCCGGTTAAGACCTGCAAACTGGCTGCTCACGATGACGGCAGCGAAGTGCGCGCCATCACCGTCCACGCTCAGGTGTTCGCAGGTTAACCCGGCGTGAATCCATTCCTCAATTTGTTTGGGGTCCAGCATGTCTTAACCTCTCAACTTGTAGCCACGGCGCAAGAAATTTAACGTCAGAGCGGCCAGCACCACCAGGCTGATAAAGGCGACCGCAAAACTATGCCATGGCGACACGTCGGACACACCGAAGAAGCCATAGCGGAAACCATCAATCATGTAGAAGACGGGATTGAAGTGTGACACTCCTTGCCAAAATACGGGCAAGGAATGAATTGAATAGAAAACACCGGACAGGAAGGTCAGCGGCATGATCAAAAAGTTCTGGAAGGCGGCCAACTGGTCGAACTTATCCGCCCAGATACCGGCAACGACGCCCAGCGAGCCCATCACACCGCCACCGATCAAAGCAAAGGCAAGTATCCACAAGGGATGGGCAAATTGTAGCGTAGTGAAGAAAGTGGTCACAGTGAGTACGCCAGCGCCAACGATCACGCCCCGGACAATCGCCGCAAGCACATAGGCTGCATAAAACTCGCGATACGAAATCGGCGGCAGTAGAACAAAAATGATGTTGCCTGTGACCTTGGATTGAATCAGGGACGACGACGAGTTGGAAAAGGCGTTCTGCAGGATGGACATCATCACCAGCCCCGGCACTAGAAATGCCGTGTAGGCCAAGGTGCCGTACACCTGAACCCGCTCTTCCAGTACGTGCGAAAAGATCAGCAGATAGAGCATCGCGGTAAGCACAGGCGCTGCTACGGTCTGGAAGCTGACCTTCCAGAAACGTAGTAGCTCTTTGTAGAACAGCGTTGCGAAACCGCCTCCGAACAAACGTCCGATCATGCTCCGCGCTCCCGCATGACATCAAGAAAGACGTCTTCCAAATCAGGCTTGCCGATTTCCAGATCCATGAGTTTGCAACCGGCTACGCTGAGAGCGTCCACCAGCGCACCGATCTCGTTGTAATCAACAAATGGCAGTACCCACACACCACCGCTCTGTGTTGCTTTGCCCTGCAAAACAGCGGGCAATATATCGCCTTCGGCAAGACGGAAGCGTAATGCATGGCTGGCTTGGGTCTTCAGCAGGTTTGCCGTACTGTCGAGCGCAACAACACGCCCCGCCTTGAGCATGGCAATACGACTGCACAGGCTCTCGGCTTCTTCAAGGTAGTGAGTCGTGAGAACGATTGTGTGCCCATCCTGATTGAGCCGACGAATGAAAGCCCACAGGGTCTGGCGCAGCTCCACATCCACCCCGGCAGTCGGCTCATCGAGCACAATGACGGGCGGCCGATGCACCAGCGCTTGGGCAACCAATACACGCCGCTTCATCCCCCCCGACAGGGCACGCATGTTGGCATTAGCCTTGGCGGTCAGGTCGAGGTTGGCAAGGATTTCATCAATCCAGGCATCGTTGTTTCGGATACCGAAATAGCCGGACTGGAACTTGAGCGTCTCGCGGACAGAAAAGAAGGGGTCAAAAACAATTTCCTGCGGCACGACACCGAGGTTGCGACGCGCATCGCGATAATCCCGCTGCACATCAAAACCCATGACTTCAAGGCTGCCGCTGTCCGGCCTTACGAGGCCAGCAAGCGAGGAAATCAGTGTCGTCTTACCAGCACCATTTGGGCCGAGCAAGCCGAAAAACTCGCCCTGTGCAACCTCAAGGTCAATACCGGCGAGTGCCTGTAATGCACCATAGCGTTTGGCGACCTGATGAATTCGGATCGCCGGAGTCATGTACTGCACAAAGGGAATGTTCTAGTTCAGGCGAGGGGCAGCAGTTCGCTGACGCCATACACCGCGGCCAGACTAAGTAATTGCTGGGGCGGGTTGGAAAGGATCAGCTGACGCTTGGCAGCCTGTGCATCACGCAACCAGGCAAAAATAATGGCCAAACCAGCAGAGTCAACTTGCTCAACCTTGCTCAAGTCGACCACTGCAGCATCGTGATTGGCCAGAGCAGCACGACCTGACGCCAGCGCCGCAGTTGCGGTATCCAGCGTCAGTGCCCCGCCAATCTCGACTCGATTTCCAGCAGACTGCATACTTATTTCTTGCCGTCTGCAGCCTGGTTCTTGCTTTGCAAGGTCTTGATCAGGCTATCAACGCCACCATTGCGAATTTCGCTGGCGAACGTCTCACGATAGTTAGTCACCAAGCTGACGCCAGCGACCTCGATATCGTAGACCTTCCAAGCGCTGTCTTGCTTTTCCAGCGAGTAATCCAGCTGAATCGGCTTGCCATTCGGCTGATTCACGATTGTCTTTACCTTGGCATCCGTTTCGCCAGCCTTCAGTGAAAAAGGCTTGAAATCAATGGTCTGGTTACGATACTCGGTCAATGCCTTGGAGTAGGTACGGACCAACAGGGTACGGAACTCGTTGGTTAGTGCCTGTTGCTGAGCCGCACTGGCATTACGCCATTCACGGCCCATGGCAAGCTGTGTCATGCGCGTGAAGTTGAAATGCGGCAGCACCTTTGCCTCAACCAGCGCAACCGCCTTCTTGGCGTTACCGCTTTGAATTTCCTTATCAGCACGGACAATCGCAATGACTTCATCAGTCACGCTTTTGACCAACTGATCAGGTGCTGTGTCGTTGGCTGCTGCCGGCATGGCCAGCAGGAGTGACGACACAGCGAGGAACAACCACTTCATAGACTTCATTGAATCTCCGATCATTCGGCGCTACGCGGCGGGTTGCCGTCATACACCAAGCTCTGGCGACGTTGCAGATAGCCATCGCGAATGTAGGCGTACTTGTCGAGCGCAGCTTCTTCAATGACCTTATCGGCAGGCAAAAGTTCTGCTCGGGTATTAACTGCGCGTAGTGCCAAGAAGGAGTTACGCGTTGGGACGTGATCCAAATTCGAGACCGGATCAGCCCACAGATCGAAGACCAAGCCTACTGTGTCACGAGTGGTGCGTGGCCCAAAGACGGGGATAAAGACATAAGCGCCACTACCTACACCCCAGCGACCAAAGGTCTGACCAAAGTCTTCGTCATGCTTTTCGATACCAGCAGGGGTGGCGATATCAAGGATGCCGAAGATACCGAAGGTCGAATTGATCAGGAAACGACCCAAATCAGCAATCGCATCATTCGGCTTGCCTTGCAGCAGGTTATTCGCCGACACGCCCAGATCGCCAATATTAGAGAAGAAGTTGCTGACGCCCGTTTGGACTGGATCGGGCAGAACAGCGTCATAGCCCTTGGCAACCGGCTTCAAGACGACAGAATCAATACCTTCATGCACGTTGTACATCGTGCGATTGAAGCCTTCAATCGGATCCTTGGGGTTGCCCGAGGTAGCACAACCGGCCATCAAGGCCGCTGCACAGAGTGCCAGACTAAACTGACTGATTTTGGTGGTTGAGCGCCTCACACACTACCCTTTCTATTTTCGATTACTACGAAACTATTCAATTCAATTACTTGCTCGGTTCTTCCGAGGCCTTGTTGTACATGAACTGGCTAATCAGTTTTTCCAGCACCATGGCATCTTGGGTTTTCTTGATGGTATCGCCTGCCTTGAGCATTGCGTCATCACCACCCACTTCAAAACCAATGTACTGCTCACCCAACAGACCGGATGTATTAATTGTTGCAAAAGTATCGCGGGGGAATTGATAACGCGCTTCCACATCAAGCGTCACCAAAGCTTGGTAGCTTTCTGGATCAAACCGGATATCAGCTACACGACCGACCACTACCCCAGCACTTTTGACTGGTGCGCGAACCTTTAGGCCTCCAATGTTACCAAAACGTGCCTGCAGGGCATAGCTTTCTCCGCCGCCGGAGTGGGTCAAGTTGCCTACTTTGAGCGCTAGAAACAACAGTGCTGCAAGGCCGAGTGCTACGAAAAAACCAACCCAAAGGTCGAGTGTGGTGCGGTTCATTTACGCTCCCGTGAACATGAATGCGGTCAAGACAAAGTCGGCGGCAAGAATTGCCAATGCCGACGTCACCACGGTCCGCGTCGTGGCGGCCGACACACCCTCAGCGGAGGGGGCGGCATGAAAACCTTCAAAAACAGCGATCCAACTAACGATCACACCGAATACAAAACTCTTGATAACGCCATTGACGATATCCAGCCTGAAATCGACTGAAGACTGCATCTGCGACCAAAAGGAGCCCTCATCGACCCCAATCAGCACAACGCCAACCAAATAACCGCCAAAAACCCCAATCGCTGAGAAAAGGGCTGCCAACAGGGGCATGGAAATCACGCCCGCCCAGAAACGCGGGGCAACGACGCGCGCAACCGGATCAACTGCCATCATTTCCATGGCTGAGAGTTGCTCTGTGGCGCGCATCAACCCAACTTCTGCAGTGATCGCCGAACCAGCGCGGCTCGCAAAGAGAAGGGCTGCGACCACAGGGCCGAGCTCACGTACCAAAGAAAGCGCCACCAAGACACCCAGCGCCGAACTCGAACCATAGCGCTGCAGCGTGTCATAGCCCTGCAAACCAAGCACCATGCCAACAAACAGGCCGGACACCAGAATAATGATGAGCGAGAGAACGCCGGTGTAATACAACTCCCTGACAATCAGATGGAAACGGCGCCATGCGGTCCCCGAGCCCAACAGGGTTGCCACCAAAAAGCGGCTGGCTTGCCCAAGCCGTTGAACACGACTGGTCACTCGCTGACCCAAGCGGGTCAAAGCGCCACGCAATGCTTCAAGCATGAACACCTCGGCCATCAATCAGTTCACCTGCATAGGCAGGCGCTGGGTAGTGGAATGGCACCGGGCCATCTGGTTCACCCCAGATAAACTGGTGGACAAACGGATCCGTCGAATTACGAATTTCGTCAGGCGTGCCTTCAGCAACGACCTTCCCACCGGCCATGAAATAAATGTAATCGACAATCTTGAGTGACTCAGGCACATCGTGGGTCACCATGATGGAACTCGCACCCAAGGCATCATTCAACTTACGGATCAATTCGCCCGTGATCGCCAAGGAAATAGGATCCAAGCCAGCAAATGGCTCGTCGTACATCATCAGCATCGGATCGAGCGCAATTCCTCGCGCCAGCGCCACACGCCGAGCCATCCCTCCCGAGAGTTCATTGGGCATCAAACGATGGGCACCGCGGAGGCCAACCGCATGGAGCTTCATCAATACAAGATCGCGGATCAGGTCTTCAGGCAAGTTGGTGTTTTCACGCAAGGGGAAGGCCACATTGTCAAAAACCGACAAATCGGTGAAAAGGGCTCCAAATTGGAACAGCATGCCCATGCGGCGGCGCAACTTGAACAATGCAGTGTTATCAAGTGCCGCCACATTTTGGCCATCAACCAGCACTTCGCCCGCCGACGCACGCAACTGCCCCCCAATCAGGCGCAGCAACGTGGTCTTACCGCAACCGCTGGTACCCATGATTGCGACCAGCTTTCCTCGCGGGATCTCGAGATTGATCCCGGTCAGAATGGGCCGGCTGTCATAGGCAAAGTTTAGGTTGCTGATTTTGACGAGCGGTGTGGAGGACACGTTTTCCAAGCGATAAGTGCTGCGCGAGATTTAACTAATGCGGCATTTTAACAGATTGCCTGCCCCCTCGAAGCACAACCAACTGTCTCATTTCCAGCAGGAGGACCGGGATTCCATGAGTACTCACTTCACTCTAATGCGAAATATGGTGTTCAATATTGGACACATACAAATAAAAACTCTCCATCGGTGAATAACAAAACTCAACACCCTTCGCTCCTGATTGTCGATGACGACCCGCTGATCACCGAGTCGATCGCCTACTTTCTGCGCGACAGTTATGAAATCCGCATTGCCGCCTCACGCCCTGAGGCGGTTCAGCTTCTCCGCGACGACTACCGGCCCGACTTGGCGCTCATTGACTTGGGCCTGCCGCCCTACCCACACCGCCCGGACGAAGGTCATCATCTAATCAGTGACCTACTCGCCCACTCACCTGCCACTCGCATCATTGTGTTGTCAGGACAGCAGGATGAAGCACATGCACGTAAGGCACGCACGCTCGGTGCCGTCGACTTCGTCGCCAAACCGGCAGACCCTGAGCGGTTAAGGCATTTGCTCGATCAACTGCGCCCACAAACCGCAACACACAACGGGGCATTGCTTGGTAACAGCATCGCGATGGATAAATTGCGATCCCTCATCACGCAATACTCAAACTCCCCCTTTCCTGTATTAATCACCGGCGAGTCTGGCAGCGGCAAGGAGCTGGTTGCGCGCGAACTGCACCGACGTTCCTCTCGCCACAACGGCCCGTTACTTGCCCTCAACTGCGCTGCCATTTCACCCACCTTGGTTGAGCCAACCCTATTTGGGCACAACAAAGGCGCCTTCACCGGGGCCCAACAGTCCCGCTCTGGTTACTTTGAGGAAGCCGCGGAAGGGACGCTCTTCCTGGATGAAATTGGTGAACTCCCTCTGGATCTGCAACCGAAGCTGTTGCGGGTTCTTGAAAACGGGGAGTTCCAGCGTGTTGGGGAGACACAAACACGCACTTCGCAAGCACGGATTATTGCCGCAACCAACCGCGACCTCCGCCGCGAAGTCCGGGAAGGTCGCTTCCGTGCCGACCTTTACCACCGCTTGTCCGTATTCACCATCAGCGCGCCACCATTACGCGAGCTGGGCAATGACCGACTACAGCTCCTCGATCATTTCACGCGTCAATTTGTGCAGGAATCAGGGGCGGAGCCCTTTGTGCTTGATGCCGGGGCCCAGCAGTTGTGGAATCGCTACGAATTCCCTGGCAATGTCCGCGAATTACGCAACATTATCATCCGCCTGTGCGCCAAACACCCAGGGCAGCTCATCACCGCAGCCCAACTGGGCGAAGAACTAGACGACTTACGAACGGCGCCTGCTCTCAACACCACATCCTCGCAAGCCGATGATCTGCTTCAAACCGCACTAACTGCCCTGCAATCTGGCCAAGTCGATTTGGATGAAATTTTGCGGTCATGGGAAAGCGCCTATATTCAGGCGGCCCAAGAGCTCACCGCGGGCAATATTAGCCAAAGCGCAAAAATGCTTGGCTTAAACCGCACAACCTTATACAACCGTATCGTGACTCTAGAGCGCTACAAGCGCTGACCGGGGGAGAGACTGAACATGTACTTAGACCATTTTGGCCTACGCGAATCACCCTTTCGTATCACCCCGCATACTGAGTTTTTCTTTGCAGGTGCGAACCGCGGTGCAACCCTGGATGCACTCATTTATGCCATCACGCATGACGAAGGTATCGTCAAGGTCAGCGGCGAGGTTGGCAGTGGCAAGACCATGCTGTGCCGAGTTTTGCTTGAACGGCTACCGAGCAATGTCGTCACGGTTTATCTCGCCAACCCCTCACTCTCGCGTGACGATATTTTGTTTGCGCTTGCTGATGAGTTGAGCCTAGACATCCCCTCCTCAGCCCGCTCTGCACAGATCATTCGACTCCTGCAGGAACACCTCATCGGCCTGTACGCAAAAGGCCATCAGGTAGTGGTGCTGATTGACGAGGCACATGCCATGCCACTGGAGACACTTGAGGAAATTCGATTACTTTCCAACCTTGAGTCCAATCGGCACAAATTGCTGCAACTTGTGATGTTCGGCCAGCCCGAACTAAACGAGATATTGTCACGTAGCGATATGCGACAACTGAAGGAACGCATCACGCACAACTTCACGTTAGGGCCTCTTGGGCGCGAAGAAACCGCCGAGTACATTGATTTTCGACTCAGGGCTGCGGGCTACAAAGGCGCAACCATCTTTGCTCCGGCAGCGATCAACATGATTGCTTCTGCCGCGCTTGGTCTAACGCGGCGGATTAATATTATTGCTGACAAAGCCTTGTTATCCGCATATGCGGCAAGCAAACACGAGGTAGGTGCAGAAGAAGCAAAGGCTGCCATTCAGGACTGCGACTTCTCAAGCAGCATTGTCCGCACAGTTAATCGCAATGCTATTTTTGCAGGCATCGGCATCGCCAGCTTCGTGGCCGCCCTATGGCTCTCACTGTCCCAACAACCGGCAGCCATTTCTGCCCCGGCCGCAGCCCCTTCAGCCAGCGTATCGGTGAGTGCAACCACGCCCCCCCCAACGCCAGTTGAAAAAACAGCACCCAACCCAGCACCCTCACAGCCCGCTACAGTTAAGTCAGCAGAGCCTCCAACGGCGACTGGGACCCCTCCCTCGTCACCAGCCCCGGAAGCTGGAAGCCACGCATTTGGTCCGCTGACACGCCAACACTTACAAAAGGGGCAACGGTGGCTTGCCACGGCAAACAACAACCATTGGTTTATTCAGATTCTTGCAACCAGCCCCTCAAGCGCCCCTCAAGTTGAAGCTTTTTTACAGAAGCTGACGACCCAAGTTTCCATCGATCTAATTCGAGTTTACTTGGGTAAACGCGACAAAACCGAACGAATCGGGGTGATTTATGGCGAATATGAAAGCCAAGGCGCTGCACAGGCTGCGATTGCTCAGCTCCCACCGGAGGTGAAGGCAGCCCAACCCTACCCGCGCCAAGTGCAGAAGCTGCGTTAAAACAACACATCCAAGCCCCTGTAAATATGCAGAAAAGGCAGCCTGCATAATCACATGGGGTAATATAACAACTTGAGATAAAAGCCTGCACCCGGCAGGCCCTCATCATCTGCAGATAGGGTCGGAATGCAGTTAACTCGCCGTCTTGCAACACAGATGCCCAGTGGCATCCTCTTAGCCAGCGTTCTTGTTGCTTGCAGCAGCTCGCCAGCCAGCTTATCAGCAGGGCACTTGCGCCAATCTGATGCTCCGGCCAATAGCGCTACCATCCCCGCGCCAGTACAGGCGAGCGTAGCTATACCCAAGCCACGTCCCACAGCCAAAACAGAGACCTACAGCGTTGTCGTGAATAACGTTCGTGTTCAGGAGCTACTGTTTGCCTTGGCGCGAGATGCAAAGTTGAATGTGGACATTCACCCAGGCATTCAAGGCACCGTAACGCTCAACGCAATCGACCAAACCATGCAGCAATTGCTGCAACGCATCTCTAAACAAGTGGATATGCGCTGGGAGCTCGATGGCCCCAATCTGGCGGTTATGCCGGACACTCCCTTTCTACGCAGTTACAAAGTCGACTACGTCAATCTGACGCGCGACGCTTCAGGCACCATCTCGGCCAGCTCCCAAATCAGCACGAGCTCAACATCTTCCTCCAGTGGTAGTGGCAGCACGGGAACCGCAGGCGGTGCGGGCAGTAACGTTTCAACGAGTAAAGTCGAAAACAAGGTCAGCAACCACTTCTGGGCATCCCTTGAAAAAAACATTAAGGACCTTTTGCGAGAAACGGACAAACTGTTTCCTGAAGGGTCAAGCGAGACCGTTGTTGAGCGCAGCGATCAACAAAGCACTACCGGTACTGGCTCAACGGCCAATGTAGCGCGGAACACGCGCACCACAACAACGCAACAAGGCATTAGTGGCAGCCCAAACCCGGCAACCCTGCAACAAGATGAAACCACCGTCATGCGTCGCACCACATTCCGTGAGGCGGCCTCGGTCATCATCAATGCAGAAAGCGGCATCGTGTCCGTGCGCGCCACCTCTCGCCAGCACGAAAAAATTCAAGAATTCATTGATCAGGTCACCAACAGTGCGCGTCGTCAGGTCATGATTGAAGCCACTATTCTTGAGGTTCAACTGAACGACGTATACAAACAAGGCATTAACTGGTCGAAATTAAACACAGCCACAGCCCTGTCTAACTCCCCAGCAGCTTTCACCTTAACCGCCTCAACTGGACGCTTGGTCAGCTTGCTCGAGCAATTCGGTGACGTCAGAGTTCTCTCCAGCCCCAAGCTATCCGTGCTGAACAATCAATCGGCGCTGCTGAAAGTTGTCGAGAACTACGTGTATTTCTCCGTCAAATCAGACATCGCCTCCAGCACTGTCGCCGGTGTTGCCCCAGTCAAAGCCTTCACCACAACACCCCAGTCTGTTTCAGTCGGGTTGGTTATGGTTGTGACGCCTCAAGTCAGTGAAAATGGCTCTATTACGCTAAACGTACGCCCCTCAATCACGAGCATCAGTGCCTTTGCAGATGACCCTAACCCGGATCTCACTATCAAGAACCAGGTCCCGATGATTCGAACCCGAGAGATTGAGTCGATCATGCGCGTGGAAGATGGCGAAATTGCCGTTCTCGGTGGGCTCATGCAAGAAAGATTGGACTTCAAAACGAACCGCGTTCCATTGGTTGGCGCTATCCCCGTTCTTGGTGAAGTCTTCTCTGCTCGAGAAAACGTTGCCCAAAAAACCGAGCTCGTGATTTTCCTGCGTCCCGTTGTCATTCGAGACCCCAGCGTGAATGGTGACTTCAAGAATTACCGAAAAATGCTGCCAGATGACAATCTCAACATCCGGCCACAACACTCGGGCGTATTTGCACTCCCGAATGACAGAGACCTTCGTCCATGAGTCTTCTCATGGACGCCTTGCGCAAAGCTGAAGAAGCCAAGCGCCAAAATAAAGAAGCCATCGGCAGCGGCGAACCAGCCACACCTCCGCTCGCCGAGCAGGCGTTGGAGGGTCTATCACTAGAGCCTAGACCACTCGACATAGAGCCAAAAGCGGCCGTGGCCGCGCCCGAGCTCGAGACGCCCGTGACGGCTGAGCCTTATCAGTCGCAAACTGCAGCTGAATTACTCGCAGAGGCTTTTGGCGAGACACCGCCACAAAATCAGCCGGGCCCAGCGCTTTCAAGCCCCGCCCAAACAGCGCCACCGGAACAAAAGCGCGAGCCAAGCATACGCAAACCTGAAAAAGCAGCACCACAAACAGCGGTAAGCCCTGAGGCCCGCGACTCGATTCAGAATGTATTCAAGGCAAAACAGCCAGAGCCCAAATCAAATCGTGCATTTCTCATCATCACAGGAAGCCTTACTGCCGTCGCAGTAGCAGCTATTGCAGGTTATTTCTGGTGGCAATTGCAACCCCGCTCAGTTGCTATGCCCCCGCCATTCGCTCCGCCCAACCTGAGTGAAAAACCTATTGCGGCCCCAGTGCCTCCCTCGATGACGGCGACTGCTGCACCGCCTCCTGCAGCCCTGCCCGCAACACCCTCAATAGCTGAAAAGCCTGCTATTGCGAATGCAGAGAAACAACCACCCAGCGATAAAACGTTGTCCGTCAAACTTGAGCCAAGGTTAGCGCCGGCGCCTGAAAGCCCAATTCGCATTACCAATAGCAAGCCCAAGCTAAATACCTGGATTAACCAAGGCTATGAGGCCTTGCAAAAGGGAGACCTAAACGCGGCCCAATACGCCTATGAGCGCGCGCAGGCCGACGACCCAAGAAATCTTGACACCCTTTACGGCCTAGCCTCAATCGCCCTCCAGCGCGGCAATAACAATCTTGCCGAGGATTACTATTTCAAGATTCTTGAGCTGGACCCACGGGATGCGATTGCACTTTCGGCAATGACAGGTTTGCGCGGCAAAGCCAATGGCAACAATACCGAAAGCCGCCTTAAGGGCATCATTGCTGAGCAACCAAATGTCGCCGCACTACACCTCGCCTTAGGCAACCTCTATGCCCAAGACGAAAAGTGGCGCGATGCTCAGCAGTCCTACTTCCTCGCCTTGAAGAATGACAGCGAGTCTCCCGATGCAGCCTATAACCTTGCCGTCAGCCTCGATCAGTTGCGCCAGGAGAAATTGGCCATCCAGTATTACAAGGAGGCGCTGCGCCTGGCTAACATCCGGCCAAGCAACTTTAACCGAGCGCAAATCCAGGCGCGCCTGAAGGAACTGCAAGCCCCTTAAGCGAGGGATTGCTTGATCTCATGACAGTCAGCACGCCATCGCGCCGCCCCATCGGGCAGATTCTGATCAACCAGGGGCTGATCACTGAGGATCAGTTGCGTATTGTTCTGCTCGAACAAATGCGCTCTAACCAACCGGTTGGCAAGCTGCTCGTTCAATTAGGGTTTGTAACCGAAGCCACACTACGCGATGCGTTGAGTGAGTCGCTCGGTCAGCGTGCTGTTGATTTGGCCCATGTGATTATTGATGGTGCTGCACTCAAGTTAGTGCCCATTGAGCTTGCACGTCAGTACCGCTTCATGCCCATCGACTACGATGTGGACGGGCACCGGCTGACCATCGCCATCACAGACCCCAACAATATTGTCGCTCTCGATAAACTGCGCAACCTCACGCAAGGTGAGCTGGAGATCGACACGCTGATCGCAGGCGAATCAGATATCTCGCGAGCAATCGACCAATACTACGGTCACGAGTTATCAATTGACGGCATCCTGCATGAGATTGAAACGGGCGAAATTGACTATCGCTCGATGGCGAGTCGGCTTGACGAATATAGCCAGCCTGTTGTCCGACTGGTTGACGCGTTGCTCACAGATGCTGTGAAACGTGAAGCCTCCGATATTCACTTTGAACCAGAAGCGAGCTTCCTGCGTATTCGTTACCGGGTGGACGGCATTTTGCGCCAGATTCGCTCTTTGCATAAGTCCTATTGGGCAGCGATGGCGGTTCGGATCAAAGTCATCAGCGGTATGAACATTGCCGAAACGCGTGCTCCACAAGATGGCCGCATTTCCATCAATGTGAGCGGGCGTGAAGTCGACTTCCGGGTCGCCGCACAACCGACGATCCATGGCGAAAATATCGTTCTGCGTATTCTTGATCGCCAAAAAGGCATTGTGCCGCTCGATGCCCTAGGGCTTGATGACCAGCAGAGTGAACTGCTGCAAAAGATGATTGCTCGGCCAGAAGGCATCATTCTGGTCACGGGCCCAACGGGGAGTGGCAAGACCACCACGCTTTACTCGGTGCTCAACCACATCAATCAGGAAGGGGTCAACATCATGACCCTTGAAGATCCGGTTGAATATCCGATGGTATTAGTACGTCAGACATCCGTTGCAGAGTCTGCCAAGCTAGACTTTGCGAACGGCATTCGCTCCATGATGCGCCAAGATCCGGACGTCATCTTGGTGGGCGAAATCCGTGATGCAGATACTGCCGAAATGGCTTTTCGGGCTGCCATGACCGGCCACCAAGTGTATTCAACCTTGCACACCAACTCAGCAATCGGCGCCATCCCCCGCCTGCTGGACATTGGGGTGCTTCCAGACATCATGGCGGGCAATATCATTGGTGTCGTTGCACAACGACTTGTCAGAAGATTGTGTCCCCATTGCCGCACTGCTTATCGCGCCACGCCGCCAGAAGCCCAAATACTCGGTCGCTCAGCAGAAGACCCGCCCGTCATCTACAAGGCTGGCACCTGCGAACTGTGCGACTACCAAGGCTACAAAGGCCGCTTAGCGATCATGGAAGTGTTGCGCATGAACGCTGACATTGATGAACTGATTGCCCAACGGGCGACTGCACGCGAAATCAAAAAAGCAGCGCAAAAAAGCGGCTTCTGCAGTTTGGCCGAAGATGCGGTCAGGCGTGTCCTCGAAGGAACAACCTCGCTGGATGAGGTCAGTCGCGTCATTGATATGACGGAGCGCATGTAATGCCCTTGTATTCCTACAAGGCCATGAATGTGATGGGGCGAACAGTCCATGGCCAGATGGATGCAGTCAATGAGATTGATCTGGAAATGCGGTTACGTCGGATGGAGCTCGACTTCATCAATGGCAAGCCCATTCAACACCGCAGCCTCTTTGCTGGCAAGGTTCCTCGTCGAGAACTGATCAACTTTTGTTTTCACCTCGAGCAGCTCATCCGCGCTGGCGTGCCGATTCTCGATGGGTTGGCCGATTTGCGTGACAGTATTGAGCACCCAAGATTCCGTGAAATCATCGCTGGCATGATCGAGAGCATCGAAGGTGGCAAAACACTCTCTGGCTCGATGGAAGAACACGAGGAAGCCTTTGACGATGTATTCCGCAACCTGATTCAGGCGGGTGAAAATAGCGGCACCCTTGCGGATGTATTGCGCAACCTGTCTGAAACCCTCAAATGGCATGACGAGCTGAGTGCACAAACCAAGAAGCTGATGATGTATCCGGCCTTCATGGGCGTCATCGTGGTTGCAGTGTTTTTCTTCATGATGATGTACTTAGTCCCCAAGCTGACCGGCTTCATCCGGAATATGGGGCAAGAAATTCCAACTCAGACCAAAATCCTGATTGGTCTTTCAGAGATTTTCGTCAGCTACTGGTATCTCATCCTTACCCTGCCAGTACTTGCAGCGTTTGGGTTTTACATCGCGCTACGCGCGAACCCCCTGATCCGTTACAAGTTCGACGCCCTCAAACTGAAGCTACCCGTTCTGGGCGACATTCAGCGCAAGATCATTCTGGCGCGCTTTGCCAGCACCTTTTCCATGATGTACGGTTCAGGCATCTCTATCCTCGACACCATCCGAACCACCGAGCATGTGGTTGGCAATGTCGTGATTCGCGAGGCCATTGAGCATGCGGGCCGCCTAATTGAGGAAGGTCAAAATGTCACACTGGCATTTCAGAGTGTCGGCATGTTCCCTCCCCTCGTCATCCGCATGCTTCGAGTGGGTGAAAATACAGGCGGACTTGATACTGCCTTAACGAATGTGGCCTACTTCTACAGCCGTGATGTAAAAGAGGCGATTGAGAAGCTTCAGGCAATGATTGAACCAGCCATGACAATTATCGTTGGCGTTATCCTTGGCTGGGTCATGATTTCAGTGCTCGGCCCCATTTACGACATCATTACCAAGCTTAAGACCTAACCCCATGCCGGATCACCGCATACTCATCCTCGATACCAGCAAGTTAACGGCCTATGCTTGGCACAAGGGGCAGGTGCGGGTTGATGCTGAGTTCACGCCTGAAGAAACAGGGTTTGATGGGTTCCGCTCTTATCTAAAAAAGAATCTCGCCAGTCTTTTCCACCTGTTGGTTGACCTGCCTGATGAGAGTTTCCAACAGGACACGCTTCCTCACGTTGTTGGCAGCGACCGCCGCGCTTTACTTGCCCGCAAGCTGACTCAAAATTTCTTTGGAACACCCTACACGCTGGCCATTAGTCTTGGCAGAGAGAAAGAGGGGCGTAAGGATGAGCGCTTTCTGTTCACAGCGCTTACCCGGCCGCAGAGCATTGACCCCTGGGTTGCGATCATTAGCGAGGTTGGCGCTCCACTCGCCGGAATTTACTCGCCTGCACAGACGCTACCTACTCTAGTTGGGAAAGAAGCTGCCAGTAACCCTCACCTAGTGTTGATGACACTGACGCAGGGAGGCCTGCGCCAAAGCCACTACGTTGCTGGCCAGTTGCGCTTCTCGCGCCTCACTCAGTTAGCCACCGGCTCGATTGAAGAAGCTGCGATTAGCACGGTTGAGGAAGCGACCAAGATCCATCAATACCTGGTGGCACAACGACTGGTCACGCGCGGCCAGAAGATTCCCGTACTTTTCCTCGCCACGCAATCCGACATCACCTATCTAGAGCAAGCGTGTCAGGACACTGAAGACACTGACTTCCGCTTTATGGATATCAACGATGCCTGCAAGGCATCGCACTTTAAGTCTGTACTAGTGGATAGCCATATAGACCCGCTGATGGCGCACTTGCTGGTCCAAAAGATTCCCGCTGACCAATATGCACCTTCAGCGCTGCGAAAAGACTATCGCCGCTGGCAGGCACGCCTAGCGATCAAAGCGCTCTCGCTCCTCCTGCTCGCTGTCAGCTTGCTTTATGCCGCCCGCTCCGGGGTTGAGATTTACTCAAACAGCAACAAAGCTGAAGAGTCGAGCCTCGCTCGTGCCGCCGCACAAGCCCGCTACGATGGCTTGGTGCGGTCACTGCCTGTCGTTGCAGTTAATCCAGATCACTTACGCGCTCTCATTGAGCGCTGGCAGGAGCTCAAACAAAACTCGCCTGATTTTGAACGCTCACTTGAACCATTGAGCCATGCGCTGCAGCTGAATTCTATGGTGGAGCTTTCCAACCTCGATTGGCGTATCAGCAAGTCGCCCGATGATGCGCGTGCAATCATCACCCAACCGATGCCGGCTGGGCAGAGTAATACTGGTAACTATCTCGTCATGGATATTGAGGCTCAATTGCCCTCATCGCTGCGAGGTGATCGCCGCGCACAGAGTGAGATCATTGATCAATTTGCTGAATCAATGAAGCGCGACCCTCAGGACAATATCCGCATCCTGCAGAAACCTTTCGAGACAGACTCAGGAAAGGCGCTCAAGACAGGGAGCGACAGTCGCAATGCGACCACCGCGCTCAACTTTACTGTCCGCTATTGGCGAAAGCTGACACCATGAGCCAACTCAAACACGAACTCACATTGCTGCGTTGGCCTTTGGCAGGGTTAGGTCTGTCGCTCGCCCTTTCTGCTGCCATCGCTTCGACAGCGTGGCACTACGCTCAACAGTCCGAACGCGCCACTTTGCTCGCCAAACAAGACGCCGAAAGCATGCAGAATCGGGCAAACCAGTTACAGCAGGAAGAAAAAGGTATCCGCGAAAAAATCGTTGAATACACCGCATTAGCTGACAAAGGCATTCTTAGCCCGGAGAGGCGCCTTGACTGGGTCGACTTGCTTAAGCAAATTCAGGTAGAACGCAAGTTCCTTGGCCTTGAATACGAAATTTCACCGCAAGCCGCGCTGCCGAATGGAGTGGTATCTGCCATGCCACCGGGGCACGACCTACTCTCCAGCACGATGCAACTCCGCATGCCGCTGCTACATGAAGAAGACCTGACCCGATTGCTCAGTGATCTCAAAGCTAAAGCCCCCGTTTTCATTCGTACTAAAGGGTGTAAGCTCAGCCGTGCTGTTGCGAACAGCAGTAGCGATAACGACGCAGGCATCCCACCGCAATTAATGGCCGAATGCCAAGTCGACTGGATCACGATCCGTGACAAAAATGCGCTCGGAGCTCAGAAATGAGGTGCTACGCTCAACTCATCGGCTCACTCTGTGTGATACTTTCCTCGCTTTCAGCCCATGCCACTGAAAGCTTTACGCCCCAGCTTGGCAAGCTGTTTCTCCAGCCTGATAAGCGCGTGTCGCTTGAACGACAACGCCTTTACAACATTCGTGAAGCGGAAAATCTAGAGTCGGAAACGCTGACGGTGAACGGCATTGTTCAGCGCAGTGGTGGCAAGCACACCGTGTGGCTTAATCAGAAAGCACAACATGAAAACAGCCAGAGCACACCGCTTCAAGTGCAACTCAATCGTCGCATCCCAGCTCAGGCATCGGTACAAGATGGGCAGGAAAGCGCCACCCGCCTGAAAGTGGGCGAGGTTTACAACCGTTCGACCCAGGAAGCCCGCGATGTCGTCCCTCAGGACGCATTCCAAACCGGCAAAACCAGCAAGCGCTAAACATCGTCGCCAAGGGCTTCACGCTCAAGGGGGCTATGCCTTGGTGATCATGCTGGTGCTGCTAATTGCTGCAAGCATGTATTCCCTTGTGGATCGCATGAGCACAATCACACAAAAGAACCAAGCCATCACAAGTGGTGGCAGTGCGTTGCAGCAAGCCAAAGAAGCGTTGCTTGCCTATGCTGCCACCTACTCAGACCAACACGCAGAAGAGGTATTTGGCTATCTACCTTGTCCTGACAGAACAGGTGATGGGGTGTCTGACTCCGACCTAACAGGCACAGCATGCGGAACAGCGGGGGCGACCGTTGTTGGTCTGCTCCCCTGGAAATCGCTTGGATTGGAAGACCTTCGCGATGCACAGGGAAATTGCCTCTGGTATGCCGTATCTGGCAATTACAAAGCCTCCGCGAGTAACAAGGTTACCGGCATGAATTGGGACCAGCAAGCAATGATCACCGTGCGTGATCACTTGGGAAGCGTCCTTGTAGCGCCGCAAAGTCTGACTGAAAACAGCGGTGGTGCGGCTGCTGTTATCTTCCTACCCAATCAACCACTGAGCACACAAAACCGCGTTGCGGATACAAGTGTTGCCTGCGGGATGAACCCTGCAGCAAATCCGACTAATCAGTTCATTGAGAGCCTAACTGATCTGGCCACCGCAATCACAGGGCAGCCTGATTCAACAACAAACAATGACCAATTGGCTTGGGTCAGTCCGAAAGAGATTTTCACGCGCGTTAAAGCTAGAAAAGGCAGCGTTTCGCCAGAACTGGTTTACTCACTTGAGAGAAGCCGAAGCGAATTAAATACTTATTTCAGCACCCTGACGAGCTTACCTACGCCGGCCAGCGCGAGTGCAAATGGTTCGCTAACCTACGGTTTGCTCCCTGCATCAATCACTGAGCTACCTGTCACCGCACCGACAACGGCTCTCACCAATTACTTGACCAATTGGCGCTCGTTGTTCCGCTATGCCATATGCACCAGTGGTACCAAATGTATTACCGTCACGAACGCATCCCCAGCCAGTTCAACGCTATGCACTGGCATTCTTTATTTTGTTGGAGAAAAAGGGGCTACTGGCCCTCGCACAACCGCTGAGAGTTCGACTCTAGGGGAAAGCATTTTTGCAACGACCAGTTTCAATAACCCATTAAGCTCATCCATCCAGATTAGCGACCCTAAAGCCTCAGCTCCCGCAACAGTTACCTGCCTAAACCCCATTGCTACGCAACCCCCTCCACCCATCACGAGCGTGAACAACTTCACTACGACGCAAATTACAGGAGGCGGGGCAATATCGACTACAGGATCAGGCTCATTATTACTGGGGTCCGGTGCAACTAACGTATTCGGCTGCTCATGGCACCCAGATGCTGTAACGATTTCAGATGGCTTAAGTGTCTACTTCACCTACGAGATTGACAATCGCGGAGAGGGCTTTGTATTTGCAATCGCCGATGCTACCAACAACACCTCCCCAAACATGTGCGGCAAAAGTGGGGCATCACTCGGCTATTCGGGAAACAATGGGGCGACTGCCCCGATTAAGCCGCCCAAGATTGGTCTGGAAGTCGACACTCGAGTGACGGGCGGTCAGCAAACGAGTAGAGGAGACCCTTCCGCTCGACATGTCGGTTTTGTCTTCTGGGCCGGCGACTCTCCGACAGATGATCTTGACAATGTGCATGGCAGCTCAGTCTGTGCGACCGCAGGCAACCCTTGCAATAAGAAAGATACTGGCGAAGTATTCTCTAGCAACTCTATCGCCAATACCGGTACAACTTATTATGTGCGTCTGGATATTGCCCCAGATAGCACGGTAGCAAATCGCTACCAACTTAAGGGCTATATCACGGCCAGTACCTTAGCCAAGTCTTACTGTGAACTCGAGGACACCAGCGTCGTAGTCGACATCAATAGCACTACCTGCCTAGCGCGACCAGCTTCCTCACTTGCAAGTATTTCAGCCACCCTTAATACGTCCATGACAAAGGCCTACATTGGCTTCACAGTCGGGCAGGCAAGTGGCGGCGCATCCACGGGGCAAGTCATCATTGACAACTTCTCGGCTCAAGAAAAATGACGCAACGTAAAATTCATGCCAAGGGCTTTACCCTAGCCGAGCTCGCAATTGTGCTTGTTATTGTCGCCTTGCTCATCGGCGGTTTGTTGGTGCCGCTCTCGACACAGAAAGACGTTGGCAGCCTCAAAGAAACTCAAACCGTGCTGAATGAAGCCCGCGAGTCCCTGATTGGATTTGCCATGGTGAATGGATACCTCCCCTGCCCTGCACCAGTAGACCTTTCAACGAATGGTGCAGAAGGCCCACGCACTGGCGGGGCGTGTAATGCGCGTGAAGGTCTACTCCCCTGGCAAACATTAGGCGTCAGCCGTTTGGATGCTTGGTCACACCACCTACGGTATAGCGTAACGCCAACATTTTCCAACAGCAGCACAAAGTTCTCTTTGTCTTCAGACGGTGACATTACCGTTTCCACGCGCAACACTGCCGGAACTGCCATCACGCTTGCAAGCAATGCGCCTGCCGTTGTCATGAGCTTTGGCAAAACCGCAAACTGGGCATTCGGTGAGTCAGGGACGCAAACCGCCGATGCCTCTGCCACCAACGCGGATGAAGACGTTAACGGCAGCACGGGGCTCGGGACGACCTTTTACAGTCGGAATCAAACCACGGATACGGGCGCCGCAGGCGGGGAGTTCGACGATCAAGTCGTGTGGGTGCCAAGAAACCTGCTATTCAACCGCATGATTAGCGCTGGAAAACTGCCTTGACCAATCAGCACACAACTGAGAAACTATTTTGACAACGGCATAAATGCAAGGCGCGGACTAAGCGATGGATATTGTTGCAAAGCAGAGCTTCATTGAGCGTCTCAAAAGCGCCGGCATTACCCCGGAAGACAATGAGCGGGAACGACTGAACAAAACCGTTCTGGTGTTTGCGACCGGTCTTGTCAGTGTCACATCCGGCTTGTGGTTGATGATCTATGGCGCGGCGGGGTCCATGCTTTCATCAACCCTGCCGTTTGTTTACCAAATCCTCCTGACCGCGAATCTGGCGCTCTATATCCAGACTGGCAATTTCGAGCGCTTCCGTATCAGCCAGCTTGCCTTCTTCTTACTCGCCCCTTTCATTATGCAGTGGGCGATTGGTGACTTCATCAACTCAAGCGGCGTGATTTTATGGGGCTTGCTTGGGCCTTTCGGCGCCATGCTCTGCCTAGGAACAAAAGAATCGGTTGCATGCTTTGTTGCTTGGGTTGTGCTTACGCTCCTGTCAGGCTTAAGCGATTTTCTGCCACTCCTCTCAGCCGGTGGCGCACTGAACATTCCACTCAAAACCAGCACCGGATTCTTTGCGCTGAACTTTATCGCGGTTGCCTCCATCATTTTTATCTTGTTGCGTTACTCGATTCTTGAGAAAGAAAAGATCAGCGCACGATTGAACGAGGCACATGCAGCGCTGGTGAACGAGCAGTCTCGCTCTGAGCGATTGCTACTCAACATTCTGCCAGCCCCCGTTGCCGCACGACTGAAAGACGAGGGACAAACCATCGCAGATGGCTTTGATCACGCCACAGTCATGTTTGCCGATATTGTGAGCTACACCGAGGTAGCAGCTAACCTTGCCCCACAAGATGTTTTCGCGATTCTCAACCGCGTCTTTTCGGCTTTTGATGACCTCGTTGAAAAACATGGCCTAGAAAAGATCAAAACCATTGGGGACGCCTACATGGTTGCGGGCGGATTGAATTTGGGGACAGAACGCCACGTGCACGCCATGGCCAATTTGGCACTAGAAATACGCGAGTTGCTACGTAGCAATCCAGACGTTAACCCGGCAAACCTCAGGCTTCATATGGGCATCTGCACAGGCCCGGTGATTGCTGGCGTATTGGGTAAAAACAAGTTTGTTTACGATCTGTGGGGCGATACCGTCAACATCGCCAGCCGGATTACGGAAGAGGCCGCCTCTGGCCAAATTCTGTGTGACGAAGAAACGCATCGCGTGCTGAGTGGCGAGTACACATTTGCAGTCCCATTTGAACGCAACTTGCGCGGGCGGGGTCACACCCGCTTGTACGAAATTGTGAGCCGCTAATCTATTGGTCTACGGGTAGCAACGCAAAACATACTGCCCCTGGCTGATTCGAGCGCAAGACCAACTGGTAGCCCGATTCAACTGCCATGCGGCCAACCTGATAAAGCCCAATCCCCAGCCCATTTTCTGACGCTGTCGGAACGACGCCAACTTGCCCTGCCAGCTCGGGGTCAAGCGCAGCGCCATCATCTTCCACCGCCAAGGTGGCGAGTCCTTTCTCGATCCCAAGGTGAAGCGTGATCATGAGGTTCGTGTGTAAAGCACGCTTGTCAAAAGCATTCTGAATCAGGTTCTCAACAGCCGACTCGAAAAGCTCAAGCGGAATATCAAGCGCCAATGCCTCATCCTGCGCCACCAAACGGACACCATTATTTTGGAAACGTTGAGACAAGGTCGCCCACCATGCAGCCGCTGATTGCCGCTGCATATTGGCAGCGGCCGGCTTCTGTAACTTCCCCAATGTCAATTGCAGGCGCTGCGTAATCACCGGCAATTGGCTGCGCATTAATGCTTGAAAGGCCAACGAAGGCTGGTTGCCTTCGCGCTCAGCAGCGGCACACAAGGTATTCAATGACTGCAACAAGTTCTTAACATCATGCGTTAAGCGCGCCCCAGTTTCGTGGATCGCTTGCAGATAGGACATTTCTCGCAGTTGCTGTGCCTGCAACTTGGCCAACACCAACTCACCAATCAACTGCACCAGCAAACGCGCATGCCAGATCAGCGTCGGCGGCAAGCTGCGGCGTGCATACAAAGTCAGATGCAAGGGGCCATGCAAAAACACCTGTTCCACCCCGCTGCATTCCCCGAACGACTCATTCACAGTTCTTGGCTCAGCATCTAATCGCCAGCTTACGCCACTCACCCCGCCCAAATAGCTGGGGAGCAACTCACTCACCTTGCGAATAAAGGGCACTGGTTGTGGCTCGGCCCGCGCAAGCTCAGTCAATTCGCGCAGCACTTTATCCAATGGCAAGCGCTCGGCCAGCATGTAACGCCACACCAAGGCTGCTACCCCGGGAAACCCCGCTCTCGGTGACCACACCAACGACAAAATGACCAATACGGTTGCCATCACCATAAGCATGGCCATCAGTGCTTCAAAATAGCCGACTCGCTTTAACAACATTAAGGCAATCGTGCCAGCGACTAACACTGCCAGTAACAGCATGATGAACACGCTGTAAATCAGGTCAATCGAATCGGTCGCATGCTGTCCCTCTTCATCACGTGCTGGCAGCAGAAGCATCAATCCGCACAGCATGGCAGGGAAAATATACAGCGCGAAATTACGCAAGAACGGGTTGTCATACCCCTCGCTTACGAGAGCTGGAACGGCAATCAATAGCAAAGTCGCGACCAGATCGGTGAGTGCCAGCAGGTAAAAAGCTCGCACGGGCAAACGCGCTTTAAAAAACACTCGCCCACCAACCAAGCCGCCGAGCAGGATCATCCACAGGATCAACGCCCAGTGCCCCACACTGACCATGACAATCAACAGCAAGGCAAATAGCAACAAATAGGGACGCGCAACCGACAGACGAGCGCCAACAAACGGTTGCCACAGCAGAAATAAGCCGAAGTGCACAATCAACAGCGAACGTCCCACGGGGGATTCCACCCCGAGCCGCAACACAACATGCAGCACAATCAACCACCCCAGCAGTAGCCAGCGGCGCGGATCGTGCAACAGCAGGGTGGATGGCTGAAAGGATAAAAGCGTTCGCATGGGGGGATTGTAAGCGCTCTTCACACCCCCGCTGCGTCACATTGCTGACACAGGCTGTCATATTCTTGACAGTCTTTGGCGTAAAACTGGCATTTATTGATCATTCGGGGAGGTTTTACCCCATGAACACCCGGAAACCACATGGCACACTTTCTGCTAAAGAAGTGCCATAAAGCTTTATCATTTAATTCATCTCTTAGGAGTTCGCTATGCGACACCATCAACGCGGTTTCACCCTGATCGAAATCGCCATCGTTCTGGTCATCATCGGCCTGCTGCTTGGCGGCGT
>CAZCLF010000022.1:0-38217 GCA_964499485.1 uncultured Rhodocyclaceae bacterium
TCTTTGAGCGTGGTGGTCGCGACCCGCTGCCTTGGGGAGTGATGCTCAAGGATCTATTCACTCAGTTAGAGACACACACCAGTGGTTTTACCCAGGCCAAAAAACGTGAGTCGCTTGACCATGTACTCCGCGCCTCAGCCGCACCAGACATTCTTTTCCAGCGCCTGCAAAATGTGGTCCATCACTGGTCGCGTGGTGCGCCCCTGCCGGCCGCGGGCATGATTGAGACCCTGGACAGCGAAGCAGCCGAGGCAGCAGCAACGGCAACCACCACAGAAACTGCATCTTCCACGACCATCATTGACAAGGTCGGCAACAGCGAGCTTCGCGAACTGATCGCCAAGGTACTCGAAGACCCGGTCCATGCGCTACTGAATGGTTCGCCTGAGCTCGCCGAACAATCGCTCACGTTAGCGAAAGCCGTACGTCAGGCACGCCAGGAAAAGCAGATCAACGAGATCCTCGCTCAACTCAAGCAGTTCAGCTACAAGGTGAGCTACGTTGCCGAAGATCAGACTGAACTCAGAGCTGAGCTACTCGGCATTCTCAAACTGTTGATCGACAACATTGGCGAGATTGTTGTTGAGGATCAATGGCTGCATGGACAAATCAATACGGTGTCCGAGCTGCTGGCCAAGCCCTTGGATTTACGCGCACTCGACAGCGTTGAACGCATGTTGAAGGACGTTATCTACAAACAGAGCGGACTTAAAAAAAACCTGCAGGAAGCCAACAACAAGCTCAAGCAAATGTTGGCAACGTTTGTGGATCGCCTCGGCGACTTCTCCAGTACCACCAGCGACTATCACGACAAGATTGAAGCCTGTGCCGTACGCATCAGCTCGGCGCGTGACATTTCCGAGCTATCCAGTGTCTTGGAAGAGGTCATGCAGGAAACTCGTGCAGTGCAGCTGAATGCAGCGCGTTCGCACGATGAAATCAGTGAGATGCGGCAACGTGTCAGCGAAGCTGAACGTGAGGTTAAGCGCCTGCAAGTTGAGCTATCGCATGCCAGCGAGATGGTACGTCTTGACCCACTCACTGGTGCATTGAATCGTAAGGGGCTGGAAGAAGCGATGGAGCGCGAGGTTGCGCGTACACGCCGCCATGAGAGTCCGCTCTCGTTTGCCATGCTGGATATTGATAACTTCAAGCAGATCAACGATACGCTCGGTCACAAAGCTGGCGATTCGGCCCTGCAGCATCTGGCAGAGGTCACACGCGAGACTATTCGTCCGCAAGACACACTTGTCCGTTATGGTGGTGAGGAGTTTGTCATCCTGTTACCGGAAACGGCAATGGAAGATGCCATCAAGGTCATGGAACGCGTGCAACGCGAACTGACTCGACGCTATTTCCTGCATGACAACAACAAGCTGTTGATCACCTTCAGCGCCGGCGTGGCCGAACTGGCAAATGAAGAAGATCCAACCGATGCTGTGCGCCGCGCCGACCAAGCCATGTATCTGGCCAAACGGGCAGGCAAGAATCGGGTAATGGCAGCCTAGGTTCTCGATCCGTGCTGGCTGAAGGCCTCCGCCAGCACGTGCTTACCTGCTCGCCGCATTGACTCAGAGAGACGAGCACGTACCGACGGCGCATCAGGATCGACCAAAAAGTCCTGCCATAGCCGATCAGCCTCCGCTGCATGTGCAGCGACACCGAAACGTGCCTCCTGTGGCTGGGGCAGTCGTGTGTTCGGATCAGCGCACCATTGACGCCAAAACGCTCTGAACGCGTCCGCAACGCACCCCACGTAATAATCAGGATTCGCGAGCGGAGAGGCAGCCATGCGCATGCGCAAGGTGCTGCGCAAGTGGGTCAGTGTTGTTGGATCATTGGCCAGCCTGACGGCTTGTTCAACATAGTCCGCTGGTGATTGCGTTACCCATTCCGGCAAACCAATCGCAGTCATGATGGCAGATGTGATGCGCTGTCCAAGGGTATGCCCGCGCAAACACAGTACAGGAATGCCCATCCACAAGGCATCCAGCGTAGTGACGCCGCCGCCCATCGGGAATGGATCAAGCGCAAAGTCGATTTCCATATAGCGCTCAAGATGATCAAACCAAGATGAAGCACCATGGAAAGTCAGGCGCGAAGGTTCAATCCCCCGACGCGCAAACAATGCAGTGACACGATCCCGTTGCGCACTCTCTTCCAACTCCGCCGCCTTCAATACCAAGCGGGAGTTCGGCACACGCTGCATCAACTCTGCCCAGAGTTCCAACACGGCATCGGACACTTTGATCATGCGGTTGAAACAACCAAAGGTGACGTAACCATTTTGCAGCATCGGCAGCGGGCTTAATGCTGGGGCGTTCTCTGGTAGCCAGAACGACAGTTGGCAAGGCAAGTAATGCACATGCTCGGCATAGAGCCCCACCTCCTCTTTCGGAATACTGACCGGATCAGAGAACAGATAGTCCACGCAATCCATACCAGTACCATTGGCATGGCCCCAGGCGGTCACGATGATTGGCGCTGGCTTATAGGCGTAGATGGGAAGTCGATTGGCGCCTGCGTGCGCAAACAGGTCAATCAGGATGTCAATGCGATCATCGCGGATACGCTGCGCAACCTCAGCATCACTCATGCGGGCAATATCACACCAACTCGTGGCATGCGCTTGAATGTCCGCGGTGAACTGGTCTGCATGAAAGAAGCCGTCGTAGCACCAAACCTCAAACTGAGCTGGATCTAGCTGCAGTAAGACCGGCAGATAGGCATACATCGATGCATTGCGATAAAAGCGGCCGGGAATGAAACCAATACGCAGCTTCCGCTCCGGCTCTGGTGTTACCCGTAACGATAGCGGCTGGATGCTCAGCGGAACGATTTGCTGCTGGTACCAGTTTTTTCGCACCTGCTGCTGCTCGGCAGCACCCATGGCTGGATTAAAGTCAGTCGAATAGGCGAGAACGCTGTGTAGCTGCTGGGCTCGCGGATGCTCGTGCAATGCTGCCTCGAAACAAGTCAGCATTGCTTGTAAGTCAGTGCCGCCCTCGAGAATCGCGATCATGGCGTGGTGGGCGTTTGCATACATCGGGTCGCGATCAAGGCAGTCCTGAAGCTGTAGCAATGCCGCTGTTGTTTCTCCTGCCTTCCGGAGTACAAGCGCTCTGCCATAACGAGGCTCAAGGTAATCAGGATGACCATCAATGACGATCGAAAACTGGGCGAGAGCCTCTGCATAGAACCCTGCATCTGCGAGGGTATTGCCCAAATTAGTTCGCAAGGCAAGCGAGTCTGGATCCTTCTCGAGCAAGCTGACAAAAAGCGGTATCGCCTCTTCATAGCGCTTGAGCACTTTTAGCAGCAACGCATAACCAGCGGTCACCCCGGCATCCTCAGGCGCAAGCTGATAGGCCTTTTCTATGACGGCCGTCGCTTCATCGAAGCGTCCGAGGGTCATGAGGGAATTGCCCAAATTGCATAGCACGACGGGGTTATCTACCCCTCGCTGTTGCTCGATTGCAACGGCGCGAACATACGCTTTCACTGCATCACTAAAACGTTGCTTATCATGCAGCACATTCCCGAGGTTGCTGTAGTACTGGGCCTCATTGGGATGTGCAGTAATGGCCTGCTCGATCAAGGCCTGCGCCTCATCAAGCCGATGCTCCTGATAGGCGATCACACCGAGCAGGTGCAGGAGATCAGGATGGCCCGGATGGCCCTGCAGTAAGCTCTGATAATGCTGAGCAGCAAGCGCAAGCTGCCCCTGTTGATGCAGACTGATGGCGTCTTGAAGGGCTTGCTGGAAATCCTTGCTCATACACGTGTCCATTGTTGCCAGAGTTGGCGATAGGTCTTATCGACCTCTGCTGCATAGCGTTGTGGATTCCCCGCCACAGATGTCATCACTGATGAACGCAGCTCACTGCGTAACTGTGCCAAGGCTGGCAAATCACTGGCAAAGTCGATACCGCGTGCGACGTAATCGTCACGACTACTGGCAACCCAGTCGACGAGCCCAACAGCACTTACGATGCCTGCACTCAGACGACCAACTTGGGTATTGCCGAGTAAAGTCAGCACAGGCACTCCCATCCATAAGGCCTCAAAGGTACTAATCCCTCCCCCATGCGGGAACGGATCGAGACAGATATCCACCTGTCCATAGGCTGCCAAGTGCTCAAGCTGCGATGTTTTGCCTTGCATGAGAACACGCTGGGGATCGATCCCTGCTGCTGTTGTACTCGCCATCAGGGCATCTCGTGCCGTTGGCTCACTAAGTTCCGGTGACTTAAACAGCAAACGCGCGCCGGGCAAACTAGCCAACAATTGTGACCACACCCCTAAGACAGAAGCATCGACTTTTGCGAGCCGATTGAAACAACCAAAGGTGAATGGCTCAGTAAGTGCCGGCAAGGCGGACACTGCTGGTAGCTCCAGCCCTGGCGCATAGGTCAGGGTACAGGGCAGATACACCAACTTCTCCGCATAAAGTGGTGCCAATGCTGGCGGCAGGGTCACGGCGTCAGACAGCAAGTAGTTGATCTCAGGCAGACCCGTACCGTTGGCATGGCCCCAAGCTGAAATCTGCACAGGGGCGGGGCGGCGTGCAAACACACCTAAGCGATTCCCTGCGGAATGCGCAGAAAGATCGACCAATATATCAATCTGGTCGCTACGAATCAGCGCTGCAACTGCATCGTCGTCGAGTGCGCCGATCTCGCGCCAACCATCCACGCTACGCTGTAGCTCAGCAGTCAGATCGTCTGCACGTTGCTGGTTGGCATAGCAAAACACCGTGAACGCGTTGCGGTTGTAATGTTGCAGCATGGGCGCAAAGGTAAACGCAGCCGAATGGCGCCAAAAATCTGCCGACACATAGCCCACTCGCAACTTGCGTGCAGGGTCACGGTTGTTATCGAAGACCGTGAAAGGTAAATGCAGCGGTTCAATGTGTTGCTGCCACCAGCGATGACGCTCAGCCTGTTGGGCAGCAGCATCAATCGAAAAATCGTAATCGAGAAAGAAAATCAGATTCGAGTGGTAGGCAGCGTTCTGCGGCGCCAAGGTCATTGCCGTACGTAAGGCAGCGCAGGCATCGCGGATGCGACCAAGCTTACCGAGCTGAATACCGATGTTATTCCAGCTATCCGCATGCGACGGCATGCGTTCGAGCACTTGCTGATAAGCGGCTATCGCCTCCTGCGGACGGCCGCATAGCACGAGGAGGTTGGCCAAGTTATAGCGCGCTTCGGGAGCGTCCGGTGCAGCTGCGACAGCAGCGCTGTGGCAAGCGAGCGCATCTTCAAGGTGGCCTTGGCCTGCAAGCAATGACCCTAGATTGCTCCATGCTCCCGGAAAGCCCAGCTCGGCCGCTTTACGCAAATGTCGCTCAGCGGGGTCATGATCACCTTGAGCCATGAGCATCAGCGCAAGATTATTGTGCGCCATTGCCAACTGTGGGTTCAACCCCAAGGCCTGCCGTAAGCTGGCAATCGCTTCCTGAACCTGCCCCAAGCCTTGCTGAACATTGGCCAGATTTACATAGTAGTCAGCTTGGCGTGGCTGCAACGTGACCGCTTTGTTGAGCAGTTCGAGCGCCGCGGGCAGGCGGCCTTCCTGTAACTCGATGACCCCCAATAAGTGCCAGCAGTCCGCCTGTGCGGGCTGACGGGCAAGCACAGCGCGATACCCTGCTGCTGCCTCCACCAAACGGCCTTGCTGATGCAGCGCCAGCGCAGCCGAAAAACCAGCATCAGGAACGTTGGTTCTTGGTGGTTTGGTTCGGGAGGATGGAGGGTGGGCAGCCATGCTGGGCAATACATCAGTAAGCAAGGTAGTCAGCCTACCCTGTCAGTTGCCACATAAACCTCAGATAAGCATTAAAAAGCCCCGTTTGCTGTCGTTAACTACAAGTTGTGATCTGCCACAATGAAATGACAGGGGGAGACAATGCACGATACGTTGCAGGATTTTGACGCGCTCGAAGCGGAATACCATCAGCATTTCGCGCTCGTTGCTCACTGCAACTACCCGAAAAGCTCACGCGTCACATCAATGACCTCACTAGCGCTGCATCCCGCTTGCGATGCATTGACCATCCATTGAGGATAGCCAAAGCCTGTGAGTAGTAATGTGCCATTTGCTACCCGTTGACTAAGCTCAGTCGATGGAAAAATCGGAACCGTACGACTGCCCAGCGGTAGCCAACGACCACATTTCAGTGGGTCGTCGTCAATCGCACAATCAATCAGCGCAGATATTCCGGAGAAATTGAGGAAGTTGGTTTGCGGATGAGACGCCCCCATAGCAACACGCGGCGAGGGGCTGGCAGCAACTAGTGCGAGTAGCGACTCACGCTTCGCCTGCCAGCGCGCATCAAAATGAGCACACAGTGCTAATGCTCTAGGCAGCTGCGGTGGTGGCAATACAACCGATTGACCGGCACGTGCCCAGACCACAATGTTTTGCATTTCACGATAAGGCTCAACAATGATCTGCTCAATCGTGAAACCTGCCACTGAAAGGGCATAGGCAAGGTTCTCCGGTAAAAAGTAGCTGATATGTTCATCCCATATTTCATGGATGTGCAGCGACTCAATCACGGGCAAGAGACTGGGCACCTCTATGCAGACAAGCCCATCGGGGCGCAGCAGGTGACGCAAGGCGCGGAGAAAGCCTAAGGGGGCCGGTACATGTTCCAATGTGTGGCGGCAAACGAGGATGTCAGCCGTTCCGCGTGAAGCAACCACGGACTCAGCCAACGCGAGATCCAATGGCTGCTGAATCACCTCATGTCCGAGTTGAGAGACATGGGCAGCCAGCGCCTGCGAAGGCTCAATCCCAAGTAAGCGGGTAAAGCCCGCCGCACGCAGTGCGTTAAGAAAAGTGCCGTCATTGCAACCGACTTCAATCACCTGCCCCGCTGTCCCATCTATAACTAGACGATCGATCATTACTGCTGCATACGCCGGCAGCTGTCGCGCCGTCGCCCGCGCCACCCCTGTGTAATCAATTGCGCGCTGCGGTTCTGGTTGCTGCGTTACAAGACAGCAGCTTGGGCAATAGTCAAAAGCAAGGCGACGGTGCGGTACCTGCGCCTCAGGCCCATTACCAAACAGTCCACTGACAGGGACATCATCAAAATCGATAAAGGGCTGCAAGCCGGTGGTATTGCATACGGGACAGGTGCTCACGCTGGATTCCTCTGCAGAGATGTGAGGGTATCGCCTAGCGTGGGGGCGATGATCCCGAAGCGTTCAGTGGTTGCCCGCATGTCGAGACGGGCACGCGGGGGCGGCGAACCCGGACCAAGGTCAGGTTGTACACGGGAAGGGGGATAACCGGATAAGCTCGCCCAACTACGGGCAAACTCGGCAAAGTTCACATCCTGGATTGCTGACAGATGCCAAACGCCTGAAGCTCGGGCTGCAGCAATCGTACGGATGGCATGCGTCAACCACGCTACCGCTACCGGTGCCATGCTGCGCCATGCATGTGGATGTATTGTCTGCCCTGCCGCAAGGGCCGCCTGCCACTCACACAACAACGGCGTGCTATCCGCCAGTATCTTGGTAGGGCGAATGATGGCTAACCCTTTGTTGTATTCAGCCGCAGCACAAAGAAGCGCAGCCTCAGCAGCAGCCTTCTGATGACCATAAGCATTGAGCGGGTATGGTGGCGTGTCTGGCTGCGGCACGTCGTCTACACCATCAAATACGCCACTGGAAGAAATGAACACAACAAAACTGCCATGCGTCTCCCACATATGGCGCGCCAACGCCAATGGCGCGATGACATTGATCTGCTCGCTTGTAGCGGGATCGGCCTCGCAATCAGCAATACGCGGCATTGCCGCAGCAATCACAACGATATCGGCGGGCGGTAGCGTCCACGTAGATGGGCTTGCAGTCAGATCGAGATAGATATTTGGGCTGCCCCAGCGACGTGAGGTGCCTTTGACATCAACGCCATCAAGCTGCAGAGAGGTGAATAGATAACGACCGACCAAGCTGTCTGCGCCAATGATCAGCCAGCGGAGGGACACCGCGCGAGACTCACTCAAAGTAGATGAACTCGTAGTCACCGTTGTAACCCGTCTGATCGAAGAACCAGACCCAGTTCTCGGGACGCAAGAAGGTTTCGCAAGTGAGCGCCCAGCATTGCAGGTTATACAGCTCGGTATCGTTGCGAAATGCCTCGGTCATCATGTAAGCCTGCTTTCCGACACGCTCCATTTCACACAGCGCATTCTGCAACGCTGGCAACGGCAAGTTGTGCAGAGTGCCGAGACTAATCACAAGATCGAAACTCTTGTCTGCATATGGATAAGGCTTGCCCGCATCATGCTCAAATAAGAACGGCTGCACCTCTTCCTTGGCATGTTCGAGACCATAAGTGGAGATATCGAAACCCGCCACCTTCCCCTCGGGCAAACGGGTCATCAGCTCGTACAACAAAAAAGCCTTACCGCAGCCGACATCGAGAATTTTTGCATCTGGCTTGAGGTCATATACCTCGATGATGCGATCAGCCACGGCACCCCAGCGGCCATCGTAACGATAACCGCCATAGCCATAGCGACGATCACCATCCCAATAATCAAAGCCGTATTGCTTGGCAATTCCCATGCAATGCACTTTGTCATCCGCCATGCGTCCTGCATAGTCACGTTTCGTTTGCTTATGCAGGGGGGTGAAGAACTCGCGCAATTGACGCATCAGACAAATGCTCCATGATCAGGATCAATCGACAACACCTCATGCAAGGCAATGTTCTTGCCACGGCTTTTGAGTAAAAAAGACTGGCCTAAGGCATTAAGCCAGTCATCGTAGCGCAAGAACTTGAGGTTGCTATATAGGGTTGAGGTAGCAGAGCGGTTAGCTTGCATATTCACTCCCTCAGCCGGCAAAGACAGTGCCGCCTGCATAGGCAGCAAGATCTGTTGAGACTGGGCAGTCAGCGAGCGTCTGCTTAACGCGCCACATGTCATCCACGCGTGGAATTTCGGCTTCACTTCGCACGGCAAATCCCTCAAGCGCAAAATGCATTTCTTTGCCCGCCTTGACCACTCGCGTCAACGCATGCAGTCGAGCGACAGGATCGGCCGGCAATTGGAACAAACTATAGGGGACCAGCCCATCGACACCGTCTAACTCATCGAGCAAGTGCTCGAGAATCAGATGGCTGTCGTTCATTGCATACTCGCTGGCGGAAAGTAGAAACTGCGCTCCGATACGCTGGCAGTAATCTCGGATAACAAGATTTTGCACTGCCTGTGGCACGCGCTCCCCAAGAAACTCGCGACTAAAAATGTAGCCGCGCAGCTTTTTCATGTCGATGCTCCATGGCGTGTGGTGCGGCACTGATCCTGCTCACTGGCGATAAATCTGCGCATGCGTTGCGCTTGGATATTTCTCATTTGCCTGAACCCGGATATCGGTAATCCATGCCAAGCCGTGACGCAGCACGCAAAGTAATCGGTTCAAAAAACTCACCTAATTTTTTGTCGCCATATGGTGTGAAAACACTCTTAAAGCGACAGTTCATCGACCAGCGAGTTTCTGACTCAGCATTTACGCGGTTACCGTGCGGCAGGGACTGATTGAACACCATGACCTGACCGTAGTCGATCTCTAGCCACTTCACTTTGCTTTCAATGCTCTTGTACACCTCTTCGCTACTACTGCCTTGCAGACGAACAAAGTCGCGATCAAAAGGTGCGTATTCATTCGCTGGCAAAAGGTACATAGCCTTACTGCCATAGCAGTTCACTAGGGGCAGCCACACCACAACTTCATAAGGCGAATCGCCTGACCATGTGTCTGCATGGACTGGCAGCAAGGAGCTATCATCATCCGGAAACTGGATCGATAGGTTGACACGCAGCTGCATAGCCAGCTCATTGCCTACCAGTGCATCAAGATAAGTCCGTGCCAACGCGTAGTAATTCTGGCGTAGTTCTTCGGCAGCATTAATCCCACGAATCATCCGCAAGCGAAAATCATTGAGCTGGTGAACAGGCACCTGCTCGTGAATACGATTGAGAAACTCTGCAGGTGGCAGGTCGGACTCTCGACCCAACGCCTCCTCTGCCAGCGCAACAAAGCTGTCACGAATCCAGTCAAGTGCCGCGCGATCCGCTACCGGGCGAATGACATAGCCCTGTTCGAGAAACTCGCGATTGAGGGCCTGATCTTCGACGGTCATGAACATGGGGTTACCCCATCAAGGATTTGATACGTTTGGCGATCGACGGCACATCTAGTCCGTAGTGTTCGCGCATACCGTTCTGGTTACGAACAACATGCACAAACTCATCCGGTAGCGCCATCAAATTGAGTTGCCACTCTGCGCTGTGTGTCGCACGCCATTGGGCGATACGCGTCCCCAGCCCACCACTACTGTAGTGCTCCTCGACGACCAAGACGTTAGCGCAGCCAGCGACAGCAGCATTCACACCCACCATGTCGAGTGGCGCAATTTGTGGCACGGAAATCACACGCACACTCCCTTGAAACTGCTGAGCAGCGGCCAACACTTCGGCCAGGATTGGACCATGCACGACGACGGCAACGTCTTTGCCTTCACTCATCACAATCGGACGCGACACATCGGCTGGCGGCGTGGCGTGAAGCGTTGGCTCGCCGCGCTTGGCCAGCCTTACATAGCAGGGCGTGTCAGCAGTCAGGCAGACCTGCGCCGCAGCACGCGCCTCGGCAGGATCGGCGGGAGAAAACACACGCAGATTAGGCAAGGTCTGCGCCAGCGCAAGATCCTCAATTGAGTAGTGCGTCATACCTTGCGGTGCGTAAGTCAGACCTGAGCCAATGCCGATCAATGTTACCGGCAGCTCCTGATAGCAGATGTCATTACGGACTTGCTCAAAGCTGCGATACAACACAAAAGGAACAATGTTGTAGACGAATACCTTGAAGCCCGCCATGGCCATACCGGCGGCATGGGACAACATGTTTTGCTCGGCCACACCAAGGTTCAGGAAGCGATCGGGACGCTGCTTCGAAAAATCATCGAATACTCCCAAGCCTGCATCACCGCTGATGATGAAGATGTCATCACGATTCTTCAGCTCGGCAATGATGGTGTCGCAAAATGTATTTCTCATACCAGTTCCTCCAGCGCCTGCTGGCGGAATTCGTCAGTCACGATGTAGTAGTGCCAGACCAGTTGGTCTTCCATGAAGCTCACACCCTTGCCCTTGGTAGTGCGGCCAATAATGAAGCGTGGCAAGCCGCGACGCGGCGCAGTGATTGCCTCAAGCAAGGCCGCATGGTCATGCCCATCGACCTCCTTCACATCCCAACCGAATGCATCAACCTTGGCGGCGACAGGCTCCATTGAGCAAATTTCGGATGGACGACCGTAACCCTGCAAGTCATTTCGGTCGAGCAACACAGTAAAGTTATCTAGGCCGAGCTTGGAGGCGAACAACAAACCCTCCCAGATCGAACCCTCTTGCAATTCACCATCGCCGATGACCACATAGACCTTGCGATCAACGCCCTGAAGCTTGAAGGCATGCGCCAATCCAAGACCGACATTGAAGCCGTGACCAAGTGAGCCCGCTGAGACCTCAACGCCCTTCACGGAGAAACGGTCAAGGTGACCGGGCAACGTACCCTTGTCCTGACAGTACAGATCCATCAACACTGGGTCGATGATTCCCTTGGCGGCCAATGTGCCGTACAGAGACATCGCGCCATGCCCCTTGCTCAGGATGAAGATATCGCGTGAGTCCCAGTCATCAAGACGCAGCACCGCGCCATACAGGACGCCAAGAAAGTCTGTGCAAGATAGTGCGGTCCCAACATGTGGCCCCTTGGACTTCCAGGCCATATGAATGATGTTGCGCCGCGCTTGTAGCGCCAATGCGCGGGTGGTGGCGAGGGTTTCAGATGAAATTGACATGAGGCACAGGGGCATCAGTTAAGCGGTTCAGATAGCGATTGACTTCATCCATGCGGCAGTTCAACCGGCACTCTTTAATATCCAAATCCTTTTTGACATACTCATAGTTGAGGCGGCGTTTTTCGCCTTCCCAAATAGCTTGGAAGCTCTGCTCGTTAAGGTTGCCTAGGTTAAAGCGATCATCCAGCAAGTACGCGCTGCAGCTATACAGCGAACCATCGGCCATCACGTAGGCCCAGAGGAAAGGCGTTGCCTGACACTTCTCGTAACGCTCGCCACTGCCATGAAGTGCATCTAAAGTTTTCTTCATGGTGTTCTCTCGGAACACCACATTGAAATTTTCGGTATTAAGGGCGTCGAGTTGCTGACGAAGCTTGAGATAGGGGGAGTAGTCAATCCCCTCGTACAAGTGAGTTTCGCTAAACATGTGCTGCGAGTAGGGCTTGATGACCAAATAGTCGAGACCGATTACGTCGCGACAAATCAAAGCCAGCTCAACCATCTCATCTGCATTTTCAGGCAAGAGCAGACATTGCGCGCCGATAACAACATCGCATTGCTTTGCCTTGCGCACCTCAACGGCACGCGTCAGATTCTTGATTACACGCTCAAAATCGCTCGCCTTGGTTTGATGAACTTTTGCATAGGTTTCTGCTGTGCCCGCATTCAGGGAAACCTTGATCCACGAGACCAAAGGTAGTGCCTCATAAAAGGCATCATTCATCACGGTACCGTTGGTGGTGAAGGCCACATCGATTCCCGCAGCCTTGGTGTCACGAATAATTCTGGCGATTTGCTTATGCAGGAGCGGCTCACCCTCCCCCGCATACATGATGCTCTTGACGCCTTTTGCGCCCATCTCGACCAAGCGTGCCTGAAGGATATCTGGATCCAGCATCACCGACTTGTAGCCAATGTAATCGACAGCACAGAAGGTACAACGGTGGTTACAGGCACCTACCGGAGAAACTTCCATGTAAAGCGGGTAAACCGACTTGGCGGCCTCCCAGGTGTTCCAACCCTCCATGACCTGAACCACCCGCTTCGGGTGATAGATCAGCTTGTGGCTGTCAATAGCGTAGGCGTCAGACATGTATGGCTTTCAGAGCAACAAATTATGCTGAAAATAGCAGATCACCCATTAACGGCAGGAGGGAACAAAAGCTAAACCTGTTGCCAATTCGGAAGACCATAAGAAAGAGCCTAAGCAGTACCTACCCTATCGCCAGGAAAGCGTCCGCTCGAAGATAACTTCTCAGGCACCTAAAAACGCATTTATATGTGTAAGCACGTTCGCTTGAGAAATGGTGTCTATACAACATTGAGTACGTTTGCACACAGCCGCTGAGAAGTCGCACTCACACCCCGCCTCGGGCTGAAGCTTTACCAATTGAGGACTTGCACTCACCTCAGAAGCTAGCGTTGGGCCGAATAGTGAAACAACCTTCTTACCCAGCGCGAGCGCAAGGTGCAAACCCAGCGAGTCATTGGTTACCAGAACACGGCAGGTATTAATCCACTCGATATAAGTTTCGATATTGCTCTCGCCTTGCTGCCAAGAAACCGAGCGCCCTTCAGACTGCAGTGCATCGTGCAGGCTATGCCAATTGGATTCTGGCCAGCGCTTGAGTGGATAGCGGATACCTACAAGATGATTCAGACCAACGTCATTAATCTCTTGAGATGTGGGTTGATAACCGAGAATGTAGTTTTGTCCTGCGTAGACCTCGCCGAGCATTTCATAGAGCATGGCTGACCAGCTCTTGGCCTGCTGCCGCTTGAAATCAGGATCTTTGCCCATGATGATCGCTTCATCCGCGTGATCATAGGCTTGAGCGCTCCGCGTTTGAGGGTCGAAGCGAAAGCCATAGCGTCGCCAGGCGGGTATCTTGTCAGCGACAACGCAGATGCCCGGTTCTTTTTCAAAGTTCACAACAATATCGAACCACTCCGCCATCAGCTGGTACGGCGTAAATGGGTTCACGGTCAGAATGCGATCAATGTAGGGATTGCCATTCAGTAGCGCCAGGCTTTTCTTGTCGGTCAGCCAGGTTACGGCGTGGGTTTCCGGGGGAAAGAGATGCAAGATCACCGTGGTGCGCAGGACATCCCCCAAGCTGACAGCCCCAGTGGTGTACTGATCCAGCGTCTCGCTATACCCCGTCTTGATGATGAGAACCTGCTTGCGGCCCTCTTGAACGCCGACAGACATCAATTTCCTTTCAGTTAGCCGTATCCATCGCAATCAGCCACGGCTGCTTTCGCTCATCCGGAGATAGCTGATCTAATAGATGCTGCGGCATCTGAATATTGCGAATTTCGACCGAGGTGTGAGCAACCCCTTGATCGTAGTAGCTTTGGAAGCGATTGTTTTTGATCTTGGTATCGCAGCCGATACATCGACCGTATTCGCTACAGGGGCGGAATACAGTCAAGTCAGTCATCCGAAACTCGGGATCGAGGATGTGACCAATAGGGCGTAGTTCGCGGGCACCAAAAAGCTTATCAATGGTGTCTGCAAATCTGAAGCCCGCTGCTTCGAGCGCATAAAACTGTGCAACCGGGCCGCCATGCGTCCAGGTTTCATACAGGTAGTAATGACAGCCCCAGACAAACCCCAGCGGATCAATCAGCAACTCACTGGTTCGGCATTCGCATGACAGCGTCTGTTCGGAGAAACCGCGCGCGATCAGATCCGTCGAATAGGGATAAAGATAGTGACCATGCAGAAGATCGCCATCCACGCCGAGAAACTCCTTCGACTCAAAGGGCACTCGCCCCTTGAAAATTGCCTCCATCTCTGGGGTCACGACATTGCTGGGATGCGCCACCATGTAGATGCCAACATCACTTTGGGCTTTATCCGGGGATACGCGGAAACCATGATTTGACAGCGCCTCACACCGATTGACCAGCTCCTCGAAACCATTACCCCACACGCGGTTCATCTCGTCTGCATGCCAACTGACCCGAATCGAAGGGTAAGGAGCATCACGTTGCAGCTTGGCCTGTTGACCGTTGAGGTTACGGGCCAAGGTATCTGGCTTCATGGGGAAGTTAGTGAGCAGGTCAACGTAATGCGGCACCCCCTCAAGCACCAGCCCTACCCCTTTACCACCCCAATACAACATCGGCTCGCCACCTTGCAGGGTGATTGGCAAATCTGGAGAAAAAGGAATACGCGACAAACCCTCAATCCATTGCTCGGGTGTCATGGTGTGACGCTCGGTCTTGACCGGGATCGGGAATAAAGTCTCGCGATGCCCCGCTTGCAAGGGATCATTGATGCAATACGAGCACTTGAGATTGCACTCAAGCGTCAGGAATACGCCGATATAATTCAGCGAGGCTGGCATATCCAACATCGGCAACTTCATTTTTCGCCACCCTTACCGTAGATCAATAGATTCACCATTAACGACACACACCAAAGGTTCCTTGAGTGGGCATCAACCGAAACGACCCCTGCCCGTGTGGCAGTGGCCTGAAGTACAAGAAATGCTGCCTCTCTGGAACACCAGCGACGACGACCACTACGCCTGCCGCGAACACAGAAGCGCTGATAGATCAAGCCTTTGCATCCCACCAAGCTGGCCAGCTTGAGGTCGCGGCAGCTCAGTACACAGCGGCCTTATCTCAGTCGCCCTCACACCCCGACGCGATGCGCCTTTTAGGTGCCGTCAGGCTTCAGCAAGGACGGTATGCCGAGTCCATTGCTTTGTATGAGGAAACGCTTCGACTGCATGGCCAACACCGTGATTCTCTTTACAATTTGGGCAATGCCTTACGCGGAGCAAACCGGGATATAGAGGCCATTTCGGTTTATCGCGAATTACTGATAACGCATCCCAACGACGTTGCCACGCTGAACAATATGGCACTCGCGCTGCGCGCCTTGCGTCGCAACGCAGAGGCCTTGGCCTGCCTAGAACAGGCAAAACAACTCGCACCAACGGATTGCGAGCTACTAAGCAATTTGGGTGTGACGCTCCTCGATATGAACCGTATCGACGAGTCAATTGCGGTTCTTAAGGACGCCTTAAGTCTCAACCCCAATCAAGCGGACGCGTGTAACAACCTAGGAAACGCACTGCAACGTACAGGTGACGTAGAGGCAGCCATTGTCTGTTTAAGGCAGGCATTAGCGTTACGCCCTCATTACCCAGAAGCCCACAGCAACCTTATCTTCCTGCTCGACTTTGTTGAGCACGGTGGAGCTGCAGGACAACAGGCAGAAC
Source organism: uncultured Rhodocyclaceae bacterium (assembly GCA_964499485.1). GTDB lineage: Bacteria > Pseudomonadota > Gammaproteobacteria > Burkholderiales > Rhodocyclaceae. The sequence goes on from CAZCLF010000022.1 coordinate 16,125, forward strand.
GCAAGCGTTGGGCTGATCAATACGCTGAGCCGAGCCTTGCGCGTACAACGTTCGACCACAACCGCAATCCACTCCGCAAACTGCGAATTGGCTATGTGTCGCCAGATTTTCGGCAGCACTCCGCTGCTTATGGATTCGGGCCGATGCTCCTCAACTACGACCGTCATGACTTTGAAGTCATCTGTTTCAGCAACACCCCGGTCGGTGACTCCTTGACCGAGCGCCTCAAAGCCTCAGTGGATGCGTGGCATGACATATGCGCCCTGAGCGACAGAGAGGCTGCTGCGCTGATCGAGCAGACGCAGATCGATATCCTGATTGACCTTGCCGGACACTCTGCAAACAACCGTCTCGGCATCTTTGCCTACCGACCGGCGCCGATTCAGGCCAGCGGTTGGGGGCACGCCAATGGTACCGGCTTGGCAACGATGGACTACCTGTTTGCCGACCCTATCTACATCCCGCCAACGGATGCCCTTCATTATCGAGAGCAACTTTGTTATCTCCCTTGCACCCTTGGCTATATTCCCCCAGGGCAAGCTCCAGATTTGACACCGCTCCCGGCATTAAAAAATGGCTATCTAACTTTCGGCAGCTTTAACCGTCTTTCAAAAATTAATCCAGCAACGCTGGCCTGTTGGGTTTCACTGCTTCGGCAACTACCTGACAGTCATTTACTGATCAAAGCCCCAGAGCTCAATAGCCCACGCCGTCAGGAGGAATTACGCTCGACGTTCGAGACGGCTGGTATCTCACCCTCTCGCTTGCACCTGCAAGCGGGAACGCCATGGGAAGCGCACCTAGAAGCCATCGGGAATGTAGATATTGCCTTGGATGCCTTCCCCCATGGCGGGGGAATCTCCGTGTTTGATTGTCTATTGATGGGCGTACCTGTACTTGCAGTACAGGCCCCCATTCCTACTGGGAGGTTGGCTGCCTCCATTCTCCATGCAGCAGGGCTGGATGCGTGGGTTGCAGCTGACGCCAATCAAGCCGTTTCACTCGCTTTAGCACATGCCAACCATCTCGACACCTTGGCTGAGTTACGCGAGGGGCTGCGACAGCATCTGTGTGAAAAAACGATTATTGGCAACCCAGTGCGTTACTGCAAAGCTGTCGAACATGAACTGCGCCGCCTCTGGCAACACTGGTGCTCAAACCAGCCTAATTGAGCGCGCCACGTTCCAGTCGCTCCATGAAGGCGCGCGCCTCCTGATTACCGCTGGCTGCTGCAGCACGTAACCAGCGCAAGGCTTGACGCGGGTTACGCGCTAGCCACTCACCTCGGTAGTAGGCACTACCAAGCTCATATTGCGCACTGGCATCACCAAGCACAGCGGCGCGTCGTAGATAGCGCAAGCCGCCGCGCACATCCTTACGAGCACCCTGTCCATGCAGCAGGCAGTAAGCGAGGCTATAGAGCGCATATGCATCCTCGTGCTGCGCCACCGCCTCACGCAACCAGCGCACGGCCTCGCCATAACTCTGCTCGACACCCTGCCCGTAGTAATACATGTCGGCTAACGCCACCTTGGCATCAAACAAACTGGCCGCTCGCCGAAACCAAGTCACAGCCTGAACTTGGTTGACTGGCACACCAACGCCATGTCGATAACACTGCCCCAGCATGAGTGAAGCGCGTAGATGCCCTAATTCGCCGGCCTTGCGATACAGCTGCACAGCCTGCGCGAAATCAGCCTCGCCGCTGCCATTGCGCAAACAACGCTCAGCCTCGGCAAACCAGAAACGCTCAAGCTCACCCAATGCGGGCTTCCAGCCGCTCTCCGCCGCGCAACGGAGCAAATGCTCACCACGCCCGGCATCAGCAATCATGCCGACCCCATGCAGACAGCAACGTCCCAGCTCTGCCTGCGCATGGGCATTTCCTCGATTAGCGGCTTGTTCATACAAAGCGATGGCAGCAGGCAAGTCTTGCGTCGCGCCTTCGCCATGCTCAAGACACCCCCCCAACCAGACCTGCGCATCTGGGTCACCACTTTCAGCGGCTCGCCGATACCAAGCGACCGCCAACTCACTGTTTTCAGTTACGCCCTCCCCCCAACGGTAGCAATGTCCGAGTTTGAGCTGCGCACGAACATGCCCTAATCGCGCTGCGGTACGGAAGTGACCGATGGCCTCTTTCATATCTTGCGTCACTCCACGCCCAAAGGCATGGCACTCACCCAGCGCATAAGCTGCTTCGCGACTCCCTCGTGCAGCAGCACGTCGATACCAGAGCAAGGCGGTTTCAATGTCCGCCTCCGCACCGTAGGCGAAGCTGTAGCATTGCCCCAAAAAAAACATGGCGGGTGCGATTTTCTTTCGCGCTGCTCCCTCAAACCACAGTACGGCCGCTGGCAAGTCTTGAGGGGTACCGTAGCCTGCATACAGACACAAAGCGTGGCAATACATCGCTGTTGGGACACGAGCCGCAGCAGCTTGTGCCCATAGACGGGCAGCCTCAGCACTCGCGACCTCACCGGGAACATTTTTGACATACTTGAAAAAATAGCAGCGCGCGAGCAGGTCTTGTGCCTGTGCATGGTCCTGCTTGGCCGACTGCTGCAACCAATACACAGCTGCACTCATATCGCGCACCTGGCCTAACCCGGAGTAAGCAGCACGCCCAAGACTATATTGCGCCTCACTGTCGCCACGCTCAGCTGCGATTCGGAACTGCTGCAGGGCAGCAGCCATATTGATTTCTACGCCGTGACCTCGCTGGAGACACAGACCAAACCACGTGGTGCCACGCAAATCACCTTGCGCACTGGCAGAGGCAAATAAGCGTGCAGCCTCATAGTAGTCACGCGGCAAACCAAAGCCGTGATAAAGCAGCCAGCCCAAGACGGCCTCACCTGCGGCAGAACGCGACTCTGCGCTACGCGATGCCCAATTGACTGCTTGCGCATGGGATTTGGGAATACCGTTGCCGGCGGCATAACGCCATCCCAACTCAGCTTGAGCTGACGAGTTACCGGCACTCGCCATGCGCTGCAACTCAAGCAATGGCACAGCGCGCCAGAATGCATCGGCTGACCCGAGGAGTTCAATCCCTTGTAACGCCCCACGCTCAACCAGACTGCTATCAAGCGCAGCCTCAAGCATGCCAAGCACCAATGGGGAACCCGGCGGCAAAATTGCCACCGGCGCATTCGAGATAGGCACTTGCCCCTCAGAATCATTCATTTGCTGCGACAAAGGACTCCTCTTTTGGGGTCACAACGGCACGCAACCCCTAGCAAATATGACATAAATGAAACTTGCACTTATCCACAAAAACTGTGGATAACCATGTGGATTAAGACTGAACAACTAAGCTAAATATGGCCCCTGTCTAGCTTTTCCTTATTGCGAGCAAAAATTAAGCTTATATTTCACGCCCTTTAAAATCAATAACTTACAAAACACTGACAGCACTGGTGCAGCTTCCGGCGGCGCTTCGAGTCGCAAACGTCGATCTACTCACATGTCAAGCCCGTCTCTGCAAACTAGCCGCATTCCGGCGGCCAAAATTAAACACATGTCAAGCAGAATCATCCTGCCTCTAAATTGCAGGCTTCCTTCCGAATGTTTGCCATCGATAGCGCCTTGATTCAACATGAGGAAATATCTCATTTTGCCGCCCAGCAGGATTTACAATCCTCATTGAGCCCCCTCCTTTTCCGCTCATTTCCAGCCTTCACCACTACTCGCTATTTCCCTCATGCAGCCCAGCGTCCTCAGCATCACCGAGCTCAACCGTCGTGCCCGACAACTGCTTGAAGAAGGCTTTCCGTTGATGTGGGTCAGCGGCGAGGTATCCAACCTCACCCGGGCTGCTTCAGGACATATTTACTTCAGCCTGAAAGACGACGCCGCTCAGGCGCGTTGCGTCATGTTCCGTTCACGCGCGCAACTACTTCCGTGGCGACTAGAAAATGGTCAGCAGGTCGAAGCACAAGTCAGAGTGTCACTCTACGAGCCACGCGGCGACTTCCAACTCACAGTCGATGGCATGCGCCGAGCCGGACTGGGCCAATTGTTCGAAGCCTTCTCTCACCTCAAGGAAAAACTTGAGCTAGAAGGTCTATTTGCCGCAGAGCGAAAACGCGAGCTTCCCCGATATCCACGCTGCGTCGGCATCGTCAGCTCGCCCCAGGCGGCCGCACTCCGAGACATTCTGACTGCCTTACGGCGCCGCGCACCGCAGGTACGCGTGATCATCTACCCAACCCTAGTGCAAGGCGATCTCGCCGCAGCAGGGATTGCCGACGCACTGGCACTTGCGAATCAGCGCAGGGAGTGTGATGTGCTTATCGTTGCCCGCGGTGGCGGGAGCATTGAAGACCTGTGGGCCTTCAATGAAGAGCGGAGCGCTCGGGCCATCGCTGAAAGTAGTGTGCCGGTGATCAGCGGTGTTGGGCATGAAACCGACTTCACGATTGCCGACTTTGTCGCTGATCTACGCGCAGCAACGCCGACAGCAGCTGCGGAGTTGGTCAGCCGCGGCTGGTTCCAGGCTGAACATGAAGTGCAATTACTACAAGAACAACTTCAAGCGCTGGTACAGCAGAGCTTAGAAAACCGCATGCAGGCGCTAGACCTGCTCAGCCATCGACTGATTTCGCCGCAACAACGACTGCAACACACCCGTCAACAGCTGATGCTGCTCAAAGAACGTATGTGTAATGGCATCCAAACTGCGCACCGTATTCGCTGCCAAGGAATCGGCCAACAACAGTTCGCACTGCAACGAGCACGGCCTCAATTAACTGCCCGGCAAGGGCAGCTCCAATTGTTAGCCCATACCCTTGGGAGCACTTTGCGGCAAAAGCTCCAGACCCTTCAAGGGGATTGTGACCGCCTGGGGCCAGCACTTTTGCACCTTAATCCTGAGGCCACTCTCGCCCGCGGCTATAGCATCGTTCGCGATGCACAAGGCCGCATCGTCAGCAACAGCCGCCAGTTAGAAATCGGCGAGACCGTTCAACTGCGCTTTGGACAAGGCACTGCCAGTGCCCATATTGATATCATCGAATAAGGCCATCCAAGGGGCGTGGCTTGCCAGCCCCGCAGATTCGACTAGAATGCTCAGGCTTGACTACTAATAGCAACACCCCAACCGCAACTGGAGAAAACAATATGGCACACACTCTGCCCGCCCTGCCCTATGCACAAGACGCCCTGGCGCCGCACATTTCGGCCGAGACCTTTGAATTCCACTACGGCAAGCACCATCAAGCCTATGTGACAAACCTGAACAATCTGATCCCGGGCACCGAATACGAAACCCTGTCGCTCGAAGACATCGTGAAGAAGGCTCCAGCTGGTGGCATTTACAACAACGCCGCTCAAGTTTGGAACCACACCTTCTTCTGGAGCAGCATGAAGCCGAATGGCGGCGGCGCTCCAACCGGCGCACTGGCCGATGCCATCAACGCCAAGTGGGGTTCGTTCGACGAATTCAAGAAGGCTTTCCAAGCCTCCGCCGTTGGCAATTTCGGTTCCGGCTGGACTTGGCTGATCAAGAAGGCCGATGGCTCCCTCGACATCCTGAACACCGGCCCAGCAGGCACCCCGCTGAAGAGTGGCGAAGGCAAGGCCCTGCTGACCATCGACGTATGGGAACACGCCTACTACATCGACTACCGCAATGCCCGTCCGAAGTTCGTTGAGACCTTCCTCAACAGCCTCGCCAACTGGGACTTTGCAGCTGCGAACTTTGCGTAAGCTGTTAAGTTGATCTGCATAAAAAACGGGGCTTAGGCCCCGTTTTTTATGCCCAAGCGCTACCCAAACTGAATGCTCCCTTGAGAGCAGGTTAGGCTGTAGACAGCAAAAATCCTTTTAGCGCAATAAAATACGGTTTTAAATGCGAATTTTGAAGCCCTGGGTTCAGGTGTAATCTTGCAACTCAATCAATGCCTTCCTCTTCTCTAAAGAGCAGTTAACGCAATGCGCTACAACGACACACCTGCAAAAAGTGCAGAGTACTTGCGTCAAGCCTTACCCTTGATGACACGTCAACACACCGCGCTCCACCCGGTCAGTTATGCCGTATGGTACGAATACGTTGCCGGTATGAATAAGGTCCTCAAAGAGCAGATTGATGCACTTGCTGCTCAAGAACGCCTGCTCGATGAAGACACGACCTGGCACCTGTATTGCCGCCACATTGCAGATATCAATGAGGATCTGGCGCGCAACATTTCCGCTGATATTGATCAAGTACTTGCCAACATGGCCGATTCCGCCGAGGTTGCTGGTGATCAAGCAAGCCGTTTTGGTGACTCGCTTGCACGCTTGGCAGTTGAATTGGCACAGAACGACACGAGCGGTTTGGCAACGATTCGCCAAGAAGCAAGTGAAATGCAAGAGGCCGTCAACACTCTGAAGCAGCGACTTGAGCAAAGCCAACAGGAAATCAAACGTCTGGAGCAGGAGGTATCAGTTGCGCGTGAGGATGCGTTGTCAGACAGCTTGACCGGGCTTAGCAATCGTAAGGGATTTGATCTTGCACTAGCGCAGCACTTGGCCAAATTGAACGATGAAAGCCGAGGGATCTGTCTTCTCATGGCGGACATCGACAATTTCAAAAAAATCAATGACACCTACGGTCACGTCTTTGGCGACAAGGTAATTCAGACCGTTGCCGAAATCCTCAGAACAAATATCAAAGGCTCCGATCTAGCCGCCCGCTTTGGCGGAGAAGAGTTTGTCATCATCCTGCCTGAAACCCCTCTCGAAGGTGCATGTGCCCTGGCAGAGAAAATACGCTCCACTATTGCGCGTAGCCGGATCCACCGGAATGGCCAAGAAGAGGCGCTGGAAAGCATCACGGTTTCCTTTGGTGTGAGTCGATACCAACCTTCAGAATCCGTAAATGACTTTATCGTCAGGGCTGACCGGGCCTTGTACGAATCGAAGCATCAAGGCCGGAATCGCGTCACGGTTGCTTAGCGTCCCAGCAACTGACAACGGACTTATCAAACAAAGCCTGTCAGGTCTAATTATCAGCTGCTCGCCAAGGTCCTGCTCTTCGTTTCGATACGTTCCAGCAATTGTTGCCATGACTTAACGAAGGCTGCGGCCCCCTCAACCTGCAAGCGTTCGGCGAGGGCATTGATATCAACCCCCGCACCGATATAAGCCGACAACACCGTCTCCGCTGCAGCGCTGGAAGAGACGAGTTCGTGATTCAGCACCTCCTTATGAGCAGCCAAGGCAAGCAAGGTCTTCTCAGGAATGGTGTTCACTGTATCTGCCACTGCCAACGTCTCAATGTAAAGAATCGGCGAGGCGGCGGGGTCTTTGGTTCCTGTGCTTGCCCACAGCAAACGCTGTGGCTTAGCCCCTGCTGCTGCTAACGCCTTCCAGCGATCGGAGGTGAGCAGCGAACGATAAGCACGGAAGGTGCGGCCGCCGATGGCAATACCCAGTTTATTGCGTAGTTTTTCTGGCACCTTGCCGCTCACCGCGGCATCCCAGCGGCTAATGAATACCGAGGCAACTGAGGCCACATCGAGGGACAAACCTGCGGCATGCCGGCGTTCAAGCCCGCGAAGATACGCTTCGGCAGCTGCCAAATATTGCTCGCGCGAAAACAGCAGGGTCACATTGACCGGCACGCCGGCAAAAATGGCTTCTTCAATCGCAGGAATGCTCGCAGGCGTCCCTGGAATTTTGACGAACAGATTGGCGCGCATCGCCTGCTCATAAATCGCCTTGGCCGCGGCCAGCGTGCCAGCGGTATCGTCGGCTAGCAATGGCGATACCTCCAAGGACACCCAGCCATCCACACCGCCCGTGGCATCGTAAATGGGACGAAACAGATCGGCGGCACGGCGTAAATCCTCCAGCGCCAGTTCATTAAACAGGCGCTCGCCGCTCAAGCCCTGTTTCGCCTTGGCAACAATCGCCGCATCGTAGGCCGTGGTATTGCCAATTGCTGCGTCGAAAATGCTTGGGTTGGAAGTGAGTCCGGTGACTGAAAGGGTATCGATGTAACGCTTTAGCGTGCCATCGTCGAGCATTTCCCGTGTGATGTTGTCCAGCCAGAGGCTTTGACCAAGGGCGTGCAGTTGAGCGTTGGCATTCATGTTCGACGTGTCCCGCAGAAGGTAAATTGAATGGGAGACCGTTGTTGAACGGAAGTTCCCGCTGGCTTCGCTGGATTAGTGAGCGAAAATTTTCTTGAGCAAGGCTGAGCCGGTTCCAACCGGATCATTACGGATGGCGCGCTCTTCCTCCGCTAGGGTGAGGAATAAACCATCCAGCGCTTTGCGCGTGACGTAGTTCTCGATCTTGCTGTCTTCCTTCTTGATAGCGCCAAACGACGCAGCCTGATCTGCGACCTTGTTGTATTGCTTGGCCAAGCCAACGCGATCCGTTGCTCCTTTGACAATTGGCAGGAATTTTTGCCCGAGTTGTGCCTCGGTTTTTGAACGGAAGAACTGCGTGACCGCATCATCGCCGCCGCTCAGAATACTTTTTGCATCCTGTACCGACATGCTCTTCACTGCATTGATCAACAACGCCTTTGCCTCAGGCATGGCGGCCTCAGCGGCACGATTAATACTGACCTCCAAGGCTTGGAATTGATCGCCCTTACCCATCAGTTTCATGGCCTTCTCTGCTTGCTTAAGCCCATCTGGCAAGGGGATCTTGACCTTGGGATTGTTCAGAAATCCATCTGCCGCGCCAAGTTGCGAGACAGCCGCTTCCGACGCTCGTGTCAGCGTTTCTTTGAGGCCGCTGCCGGCCTCCTTCTGCGTCACGCCCGACAAATCAAGCGCATAAGCATTGAAAACTACAAATGCAAATAGAACAGTCAAGCACTGACGAAATGACAAAAGCGACATGGCAACTCCCGAAGTGAACGTGCAGATAAGAAGTAAATCTGACTACTGTGGCGCAGGTGCGCGCTCAATGCCTTGGATCGGCGTGCCCGCGCTGAAGCCACGTTGCTTGAACCAGCCGCGATTCATCTCCAGCGCATAACGCGCTGGCTTGGCCGCGCAGTGATTAGTTTCCGTCTGTGGTGCCATTTCCTCAACATTGATGATCTTGCCATCCTCATCAATAAAAGCCACTGCCAAAGGCAGCAAGGTATTGCGCATCCACATGCAGTGCGTTGCGCGCTCTGGGAAAATAAACAGCATGCCTTGATGCGCCTGCATTTCCTTGCGATACATCAGCCCGCGCTGACGTAAAGGATCGGTATGGGCAACTTCGGCCTGCACACGATACATCCCTATCGTGAGGTCGAGAATGCCACTCGCGTGCGAAGCCACACTGAAACCGGACAGACACAGGCAAAGTAATGCACGTAGATAAAACTGAACTCGCATAAAAACTCGCATAGAAATAGATATCGCTAGTATGCACCGCCGGGCTTGAATTGACGGCATGGTCTGTGGCTCACTCAATAACGGCGGCGCGTCTTGGTGCGTACGGACAGACTAAGCTCGGGTGGAACTTCGCGTGTTTCACGCCATGCGCCGGGCGGCAAATCGGCCAGCGTCCATGGCCCGATAGCAGCGCGAATCAGCCGCAAAGTAGGCAGGCCAACCTTAGCCGTCATACGCCGAACTTGACGATTCTTGCCCTCATGGATCACCAGCTCAATCCAGCTGGTGGATACTGAGAGCCGGAAACGAATCGGCGGGATACGTGCCCAAAGATTTTCTGGTTCAGAAATTTGCTTTGCCTGGCAAGGCTGCGTCACAAAGTCCCCTAAATCCAGCCCTCCTTGCAGCTGTGCGAGTTGCTCGGCAGTAGGCACGCCTTCAACCTGGGCCCAATAGGTCTTGCCCAGCTTGAAGCGCGGATGTGCAATACGCGCCTGCAGGGCACCATCGTCAGTCAGTAGCAATAAACCCTCACTGTCTGCATCTAGCCGGCCTGCAGCATAAACGCCAGGCACAGGAATGAAGTCTTTGAGGGTTTGCTTGCCTTCAGCGGGAGAGAATTGCGTTAAAACGCCGTAGGGCTTGTTGAGGAGAATAATTTTGGTCATGGCAGCGTTGCCAACTGTTCGGCACGTGCGGCGATGATAGCGCTTGCCACCGCCCAAAAACAAAAACCCGCCGGGCGGGCAGCGCGGCGGGTCAATCCAGCAACCTGAAAACTCAGGTACTGAGCGATCAGGGCTTCTGAATATTCGAAGCTTGCTTGCCCTTTGGGCCTTGCGTGACTTCGAAGGACACTTTTTCACCTTCCTTCAGTGTCTTGAAGCCGGCCATCGTGATCGCGGAGAAGTGGGCGAAGAGATCTTCGCTGCCGTCATCCGGCGTAATGAAGCCGTAACCCTTGGAATCATTGAACCACTTAACAGTACCGGTTGCCATATTGCGTCTTTCCTTAAGATGTAGAACGAACCGACACACCGCACGAGGCGGTACATGCCAGGGCATGTTTGAATTCAGACATCACAGGGGAAATGTTCTTGAGGGAACTACGTAATTCCGTCACTGCGCTGCAACTTGAAACAAACACGGTGGTCTTTTTACTCACTTCCGTTTTTCTCGTCAACATATTTTTTATGTGGGTAACTAACAAATTTATCATCTGTGCAACATCTTGCCTTTCGTGAATCCACCCCAAGTTATAAGCCAAAGGGCACATCAAGCGCAGGTAAGGCCCCTGTATTCTGGTTGCACAGTTGGCAAATCCCATTAGAATCAAATCATGGCTACACGCAAAGATGAGAGCGGCAATGGGGTCGTGCTGGAGACAAGCAAGGCTCGCACAGCACCGCCACCGATGTACAAGGTTATGCTGCTGAACGACGACTACACCCCCATGGATTTTGTCGTCGTGGTGTTGCAGAAATTTTTCAACCTAGATAGGGAACGCGCTACCGTGGTGATGTTGCAAGTGCATCGTGAAGGACGGGGCGTATGCGGGGTTTATCCGCGTGACGTAGCAGCAACCAAGAAAGAGCAGGTCAACACATTCGCGCGTCAGCATCAGCATCCGCTGGTGTGCGTAATGGAGGAGAATTGAAATGATTGCGCAGGAACTTGAAGTCAGCTTGCACATGGCCTTTGTCGAAGCCCGGCAAAAGCGTCATGAATTTATCACCGTGGAGCACCTGCTCCTGACGTTGATCGACAATCCTTCTGCGGCTGAGGTACTGCACGCCTGCGCCGCCGATATTGATGTGCTCCGCAAAGAGCTTGACGACTTCATTGGCGAGCATACCCCGACCGTCGGTGGTACCGAAGAAATCGAAACCCAGCCTACGCTTGGTTTTCAGCGTGTCATTCAACGCGCCATCCTGCATGTGCAATCGTCGGGCAAGAAAGAAGTCACCGGCGCAAATGTATTGGTTGCCATCTTTGGTGAAAAAGACTCACATGCGGTGTACTTTTTACAACGACAAGGGATTAGTCGTCTCGATGTAGTCAACTTCATCTCACATGGTGTTGGCAAGAACCCAGCGCCGGCAGGAAAAGAAGAAGCAGTCGAGACCGAAGCGGAGCCTACTGAAAAGGGCGGCGCACTTGAGAGCTATACCCAAAACCTGAACTCATTGGTGCTGGTTGGCAAGATTGATCCATTGATCGGTCGCGACAAGGAGCTAGAACGCGTAATTCAGACGCTGTGCCGTCGACGCAAGAACAACCCACTACTGGTCGGTGAAGCCGGTGTAGGCAAAACCGCCATTGCCGAAGGCTTGGCGCATCGTATTGTTGAAGGCAAGATTCCTGAGATCCTGCAAAACGCCGTTGTTTACTCGCTCGATATGGGTGCCCTCCTCGCTGGCACCAAGTATCGCGGTGATTTTGAGCAGCGCCTGAAGGCTGTCCTCAAGCAACTGGCCGACAATCCTGATGCCATCCTGTTTATCGATGAAATCCACACCCTAATTGGTGCAGGCTCAGCATCGGGCGGCACCTTGGATGCCTCGAATCTCTTGAAGCCGGCTCTGTCTTCAGGTGCGCTCAAGTGCATCGGCGCCACGACTTATAACGAATTTCGCGGTGTTTTCGAAAAGGATCACGCCCTCTCCCGTCGCTTCCAGAAGGTTGATGTGAACGAGCCTTCAGTCGACGAGACGGTATCGATTCTGCGTGGCCTGAAATCCCGCTTCGAAGAGCACCACGGCGTCAAGTATTCTGCCGCTGCGATTTCCAGCGCTGCTGAGCTTGCCGCCAAGTTCATCAACGACCGTCATTTGCCCGACAAGGCCATCGATGTCATTGACGAGGCCGGTGCAGCGCAACGCATCCTGCCTAAGTCGAAACAAAAGAAGGTCATCGGCAAGGGCGAGATTGAAGATATCGTCGCCAAGATTGCTCGCATCCCGCCGCAACACGTCTCTGCAGACGACCGCAGCGCACTGAAGAATCTCGATCGTGACCTACGTACTGTGGTCTTCGGTCAAGACAAGGCAATCGACGCACTGGCCAAGGCGATCAAGATGTCGCGCTCGGGTCTAGGCAATCCGCAGAAGCCGATTGGCTCCTTCCTCTTCTCTGGCCCCACTGGGGTCGGCAAGACCGAAGTGGCTCGCCAGCTGGCTTATTGCATGGGTATTGAGCTGATCCGCTTCGACATGTCCGAGTACATGGAACGTCACGCAGTGAGTCGCCTCATTGGCGCCCCTCCTGGCTATGTGGGGTTTGACCAAGGCGGGTTGCTGACGGAAGCGATCACCAAGAAGCCACATGCGGTATTGCTGCTGGATGAAATCGAGAAGGCACATCCAGACATCTTCAACATCCTGCTGCAAGTCATGGATCATGGCACGCTGACGGATAACAACGGACGTAAGGCCGACTTCCGCAACGTGGTCATCATCATGACCACCAATGCGGGTGCAGAAGCCCTGCAGAAGACCAGCATCGGCTTTACCACCAGCAAACAGGCCGGTGATGAAATGGGTGATATCAAGCGCCTGTTCACACCAGAATTCCGCAACCGTCTGGATGCCATCATCTCGTTCGCTGCGCTCGATGCAGAAATTATCCTGCGCGTGGTCGACAAGTTCCTCATGCAACTGGAAGCACAACTGCATGAGAAGAAGGTTGAAGCCATCTTTACGGATGCATTGCGCGCTTGGTTGGCAGAAAAGGGCTTCGATCCACTCATGGGCGCCCGTCCGATGTCTCGTCTGATTCAGGACAGCATTCGCTCAGCACTTGCGGATGAACTGCTGTTTGGTCGCCTCGTACATGGCGGCAAGGTCACTATCGATCTTGATCAGGACAGTGAGGAGGAAGGCAAAATCAAGCTGGTCATCGAAGAGAAGGCAGAGCACGCCGCGCTCTAATGCCCACGCTCGCTTTGCTAGGAGAGCCAACAAAAAAGCCGCGCAAATGCGCGGCTTTTTTGTTGGGTAAATCAATTAAGGTGCTGTAGTAGCAGGGGCTGAAAGTGTTGCGCTCTTGGGTGCAGGAATCGCCGCGGGTGGTGCTGCAACGCTAGCCGTTGGTCCAGGAAGCGCCCCCTTCGGCAACTTGGCAGTGGTCTCCGACGTAATGAGCCAACGACCATCAATACGCTCCCACTGCAGAACCTTCTTCACCGTATCCTGATATTGCGCGGCACTGTAGTGTTGTGTAAAGCTCGTGCTTGCATGGGTAGCATCGACAAGTTCAACCTTCACATCGGCGAGATCAATGCGAATATCACCAGCCCGTTCCAAGGCAGCCTTTCGTTTGCTCGACCATGATGAGAAACTGCTTCCATCTGCCGGCATAAAAGTTTTCGAATAACTATCCAGATAAGCTTGCACATTGCGACTGGTCCAGTTCATAGTCCACGCTTTAAGTGCAAGACCTACGCTGTGGAGAGGGGACTCAGCCTCAGGAACCGTTGGGGCCGTGTCGGCACTGCGCGGTGCCAATTCACGCAACATTTCTGCAGCACGCTCATCAAGCGCTTTCTTGTCCGCCACATAAAGTACAGGCGCATCAGGTGGGCATTGCTGTGAACCATCTCCTTCGGCAGCCCAGCGCTCGGCCTCCTTCTTTGCATCTGGGTCCATCCGCGACAAGCCGAGGGTTTCGAGCAAACGGCCCATCCCCGCCAGAGTTCGCGCATAGGCGAGTTGCAGGTCGACTTCCGCATTGGTGTAAGCGCGACGGGCCTGGAACAGTTCATTTTCCGTATCGAGCACATCCAACAGCGTGCGCTGTCCAATATCAAACTGCTTGCGGTAAGCATCTCTGGCTTTTTCAATCGACAGCTGATGCTGATCAAGGTAACCCAACTGCTCATTCAGCTTGCGGGCATCGTTGTAGGCAATTGCAAGGGTTTGACGCATATCTCTACACGTCTTGTCGCGAAGATCTCGCGCCACATTAAGCTGTTCGGCAAACTGACGACGACGGTTGACATCTGAGAAGCCATTGAACAAGTTCCAGCTCATCACAACTTCAGCCACGCGGTTATCAGTCGTCCCCAGCAAGCCGTTGATGTCACGACCACGATCCTCGCGTAAGCGCAGATCAAAACGGGGCTGGAAATTAGCCGCACGGGTGGAGTGAGCCGCGTCCGCAGAGCGCACACTCTCAATCGCAGCACGCAATGCGGGATTGCTCAACTGAGCAATCGCTTGGGCGGCATTGGGGTTCGGGGGCAAGCTCTTGTTAAGCGGTTCGGGGTCAACCATATCCAACGCTGGAGATGTGCCAATCAGACGCTGAAACCGTGCAGTGACATCATGCAGATTGGAGGTTTCGACCAATAGATTTGATTCGGCCAAGGCAAAACGACCAGACGCTTGCTCTAGGTCGACACGACGCCCGACCCCCGCCTTAACCTTAAGCTGAATTTGCTCAAGGACCGAACGGTGGCGAACATAATTTTCTTCGCTCAGTTCGACTAACCGACGATAGCGCAGCACATCGAGATAAGCACGAGCGGCTTCCAGTGCCACATTTTCCGACGCATCTTGAAGCTCGAACAACTTGGTCATGCGTGCATGATCAAGCCGCTTCACTTCGTTGCGTGTGAAAAACCCATCGTAAAGCATTTGCGTTAGGGTCAATGATGCAGAGTTACGCGTGTACTCACGGCGAACCGCAGGATCATCACGTTGCTCCTTGCCTCTGCCTGCGGTCAGATCCAGCTTAGGCAAATAGCCACCGACCGCTGCATCATGCTCATAGTCAGCCGCCAAAAACGCATGCCATCTAAACTGCACTTCCGGCTGGGTCAGAATGGCCTGCTGCACGACATCCTTGAGTACGTGACGTGCGGGCGGAGGCGTATCCGCTACAACAGCCTGTGCTGGCGGCGGTGGGGGAAGCTCTGCATGAGCAAATGCAGCAAATGCAGCACATGCAGCACATGCAGCCAAGACGGCCAGGATGGAGTACTTTTGTGGTTTGCGAACCAAACAAGCAAAAGATGAAGGCATGTAAGTAGTTTTTATGCGCAGGTGATTGCTAAGTCCTAGTATATTTCATATCACCGCAGACTATGACAAAGACAGTGCCAATTTTTCCTATGATTTCAGGCATTTCGCACAGATTGCGACGCCTGTTTCTATTGGCATGCGTCTGCTTCATCACGATACCCGTGCTCGCGCTCGATCATGAGCGTCTGCTTTCGAACCTAACACGGTTATTTGGTAGCACCGCCACACGCAACTTCCAAGACTGGCAAAAGCTGATTGATGACAGCCGCACACGCAGCCTGCAAGACAACTTGCGCAGAACGAACGAGTTTTTCAACCGGCGGATTCAATTTGCCGATGATCAAAAAATCTGGGGTCAATCCGACTACTGGGCAACCCCCATGGAAACACTGGGCAAGGGTGCCGGAGACTGCGAGGACTTTGCCATCGCAAAGTATTTTTCCTTGCTCAACATGGGTGTTCCCAATGACCAGCTCCGTTTGGTCTACGTCAAGGCACGCATTGGTGGCCCAACCAGCACGGTCATGCAGGCTCACATGGTGCTGGCTTGGTATGCGGACCCAGATGCGGAGCCAGTGGTTCTCGACAACCTGATCACTGACATCCGCTCAGCCTCACGCAGAACAGATTTGCAACCTGTCTTCAGTTTTAACAGTCAGGGCATCTGGCAAGGTGCAGGGGGGCGAGATACGCAAGGGCCCGGTGGCACAAGCCGTCTATCTCGCTGGCAAGATTTATTACAACGCGCTCGTAACGAAGGATTCGACTGAATTCGGTCGATAAGAAAAGAGGATCACCATGTCCATGTATCGACAACTCTGGCTCGCCATTATCGTCAGCATGCTGCACGCATTGCTGGGCAGCCTACTCGTATCAACACTCTCGGCACGTGTTTATCTGTCTGAACAGTTGAACATGAAGAATACCGACAATGCGTCGGCGCTTGCGTTGTCGTTAAGCCAACAACGGCCTGATGATGTGTCGGTCGAATTGGCAGTGTCTGCACTGTTTGATAGTGGGCATTATGAATTGATCCGCGTGACGGACCCAACAGGTCGTGTGATCACCGAACGTCGTAGTCAAGGCGGAGACCTGGGTGCACCAGAATGGTTTATCAAAATCCTGCCGCTGAGCACCGAGCCTGGACACGCCCAGATCACCGACGGTTGGAAGCAGTACGGCAGCATCGAGCTGGCCAGCCATAGTCGTTTTGCCTACAACTCGCTTTGGAAAAGCGTATGGAAAATGGTGGCTGCCTTAATGGTCGCCGGCCTACTAGGCTGCTATCTAGGACATTTGGTACTCCGGCGCCTACGTCGTCCTTTGCAAAAAGTCATCCAGCAGGCCCGTGCCATCACCGAGCGGCGATTTATTACGATTCCGGAACCGGATGTCCCAGAGCTTCGCCAGCTTGCCAGCGCCATGAACGCTACGGTCGCGCAGATTAAAACGATGTTCGAAGATGAAGCAGCACGCCTTGAAGATGTTCGTCGTGAGGCTAACCATGACCCCCTCACGGGCTTGTCCAATCGTAACTACTTTATGGCACGCCTGCGCGATGCGCTCAGTCGCGAAGATGCCAGTGGAGGGGCCCTACTTCTGATTCGCATCACACAACTGGCCGACATCAATCGGCGTCTTGGGCGAGAGTCTACTGACAATATGCTTAAGCAAGTCGCAGCTTGCGTGAGTGCGTGTGGAGCAAAACAGAGCGCATCACTTGCAGCGCGATTAAATGGTGCTGACTTTACGCTACTACTGCCGGAGCGCTATAGCGTAAGTGCAGAAGCAGAGACACTTCTTCAAAATATCGCAAACCTGAGTCCCGCTTACGTAAGCGAGGGGAGCTTCGTGTGTATTGGCGCAAGCTTATTCCAACCACAGATGGATATGGGCGCCTTGTTATCCTTGGCTGATAGTGCGCTAGCCAGTGCTGAGGCCAGTGGTAAAAACGCTGTCCGCGAAGCACATGCGGCTGACTCAGGGGATCAGCCACGAAGTGCCGAGGAGTGGGGCAAAACAATTGCGGCCGCCCTAGAAAACAACTGGGTAAAGCTGATTTATTTTCCCCTTGCTGACTTCCAAGGTCAGACCATTCACCATGAGTGCCCATTGCGCCTGATGTTTGACGCGAGTGGAGAATGGCAACCTGCAGGGCGGTTTATGCCCGTGGCTGAACGGCTGCGTTTGACCCCGAAGATTGACCTGGCAGCGATTGCACTGGGACTTGAAGACTTACGAAAGCAACCGCAGTTACCAGGTCTGGCCATCAACCTATCGTCTAATTCAATTGCCGATGAGGATTTCCGAGATTCTTTGTATGCCCTGCTCCGCCAAAATCGTGGCGTTAGCACTCGCCTTTGGTTAGAAATTCCTGAAGGTGGCGCTTTTGACCAGATCGAAATTTTCCGAAGCATGTGCTTGGAACTCAAACAGTACGGATGCCGCCTGGGGATTGAACACTTTGGTCGACACTTCAGCCAGATTGGTTTACTCCACGATCTTGGCTTGGATTACCTCAAGGTTGACTCCAGCTTTGTTCGAGGCATTGATAGCAATACTGGCAACCAAGCCTTCCTAAAAGGCTTATCTTCTATTGCTCACACAATTGGCCTGAGCGTCTTTGCTGAGGGCGTAACCAGCAGTGCTGAAATGAATGCACTCGCCTTGCTTGGCTTTGATGGAGCAACAGGCCCCGCTATTAAGGGCTAAAAAACCATCTGACGACCACTAGACCCAACGACTAAAGAGACCCGGACAACTCACGTTGGCCGGGTCTTTTCTTTTAGTCTGTCTGCAACTTACCCTTATTGAGTAGATCCTGAATCACCTGCTGATCGCTGGTGAAACCGCCGATCAAATCAACACCCTGCAGAATCACCGTCTGGTCACTATTGGCGCTTGAATATGTGCCCCCGGTGTTGTGACTATCCGCTGAGAATCCGCCAGATGTGCTGATCCGAATCACAGTGTCGCTACCAACCTTCTCGAAGTGTAGGTAGTTTTCAAGATTAGCATTGACACCTGTTGCAGCCTCGCCAACCAACAGATCACGCAGATCCAGCTTGTCGCTGTTGCTTACCGTATCAAAGTCAGTAATGGTATCGACCGCAGGGGTGCCTGGCGTGCCCTTATCTGCAAGCTGCCATACAAAGACATCAGCACCAAAACCGCCAGTGAGAGTGTCATTTGCAGCGCCTCCGAACAGCATGTCGTTCTCGGATCCTCCGCTCAGGATATCGCTACCTGCCCCACCCTCAAGGCGGTCAGCTCCTGCTCCACCGTTGAGGGTGTCATTGCCGCTACCGCCAATCAGCACATCATTACCGGCACCAGCATTCAGTGTGTCGTTCGTATTTCCACCAATCAGAATCTCATCATCATCGGAACCATTGATGGTGGTGCCGCTAACGTTATAGACCGCAGCTGTAGCGCTCGACGTCCCGCCATTCTCTGTCACGGTATAACCGAATGAGCCGGCCTCACTGATGGCACCAGATGCAGTTGCCTGATCAAGCGTTAGCACAAGGTCATAGGTGCTGTCAGTAGTTGCGCTTGTGGTGATTAGGCGGATATAGAAATCACCCTCAACCGGGGCCGTAAAGGAGCCCGCAACAGTCCCGCCGCCATCATTACCCAAGGCAACCGTAGTCCACACACCACTCGCATTCATGTACTCGATTCGGCCAGTGATTGCGGTGCTTTGGTTATCGACATCGACAAATATCTTTTCATTGGCATTCAAATGCACTTTGAAATAGTCGAGGTCACGGGTGCCGCCACTGGAGTTATCAATCGTTCCTTGGAAAACGCGCGTTACACCACCGGCAGCAGCCGCATCAACGGTCCATGTTGCGCCTCCAGGCACAATCGTCCCATACAAGCTACGATCACTCAGATCTACTGCATTCTGAATGATGTCGTTTTGTGGCTGATCAAATCCATCATAAGGTGCTTCGCTCGAGACGGTAATTGTCTTAGCCGTTGCAGCACCCGGAGTGAATGTCACCGTTGTCGTACCAGACACCGTGCCATTCACAGCCCCCTGCGTGCTTGTGACAACGCCCGCCCCATTCGTTGAATCGTTGTACATCAAGGCACTCGACGAAATGGTGATTGGCGTTCCCGATGTCACATTCGTCAGAATGATGTCGCGGTTTGCATCCAGATTAGCGACGTAGTCCAAATTAACCGTCATATTGATGGTCTTGGTATCACCATCGTTGTCCACCACGGTAATCGGGAAAACTTCCTGCTGACCTTGTGTGGTCTTGTTTAGGGTCAATTGATAGGAGTAAGCACCCGTCAGGAAGTCGAGCTGTATCTGCCCGCCCTTCAAGGTTGAGATACTGACGCTACTACTTCCACCTGCGCTGTAGCTGTAGGTCACACCATCCACCACAATGCTCTGGATATGCCCACCATCCGCACCGATCAAGAAGCCACTCGTACCACTTGTCGACAAGACTGAAACATTACCCACCACAGCACCACCCGTCACTGTAGCCAACAAGGTATCGGAAAGATCGGATGGATTAGCTACCTTAGTGGCATAGGGCTCGCTGACTGATGCGGCCGTATTCGGGTAAGCAACCGGGGTTACTGCTGCCAACGTAGCACTACCAATACCAATGCCGAATGAAATATCTGCATTCGTAGAAACAAAGCTTTCCCAGGCTGTCTGTACCGTTGTGGCTTCATAACCTCCGTTTGGTTGACCATCGGAGATGAAGTACACAAGTGTCTTATCTGCCGCTGGCTTGGTGAAGCCGTTCATCACCGCATTCAAAGCGGTCGAGTATTGCGTGCCGCCCCCAGCCTGGATGTTATTAATGTAATCAATTGCACCCTGAACATTATCGACATACCAAGAGGATTCATTCACGGTATCGGCAAAGTCGACAATCTGGACATTCACATTACCCAAATTGTCAAAGCGATCAATCAGGTTCTGCAAGGCAGCCTTGGCAATATTCATGCGTACGGTCGACGCGTCGAAACTGCCAGAGCTTGACCAGTTACCGTTGGCATCCTGCGCCATACTGCCTGAACGGTCGAGGACGATAACAATGTTATAGGTCGCCACGTTAGCAGCCTGCAAGGTCTGCGTAACGTCACCACCGATGGGCGCATCGTCAACAATATTGATGGTCAAGGACGATGTTGTCGTAGCCCCACCCGCACTAGTGAGGGTGTAGCTAAACGCACGCGTATCTGTACTACCCTGAGTTGCATTGCTATTCAAGGTGTACTCATAGTCACCAACGCGATGCGTCGAATCCGCAACTGCCCAGACCTTCAGCGTGCCAAATGTGTCGTTCACAGTGATAACCCCACTCACAGGCGTTACGCCCGCAACAGTGGTGATGCTCGTTGTGCTACCCACACCAATATCGTTATCTAGGATATTGCCGGTCGCGACAGTAGGCGCAGCAGTTGCACTAGGTGTAGTCCCTGAAGACAAACCAGCCTCGTAGACCTGACCAAAGTCAGTATTTGCCTGAGACGTAGTATTCGTCGTCACAGTCAGTGTTGAGCTGCTGGTGTCCCCATCACTATCGACAATGGTGTAGTTGAAGGCATCAGGACTAATAGCGGTCAGATCGCGTGTCGCCGAGATAGTCGAGACACGATAGGTCCCATTGGTCGAGGTAAATGAAAGATATTGGAATGCAGTTGCAGAGGATATGTTGAGTGTCGTTGTATTTGCAGGGATTGATCCTGTAGCAGCCACACTGCCATTCGCGGCATATGCCGTCCATGTTCCTGCATCTGAACCACTGAAGCTATTCAACACAACACTTGCCGCCTTGGAGTTCATACCAAGATTGAGGACAAGGTATTCACCTGTACCTAAGGCAGCGTTAGTACTACCTGTTTCAACGCCAAGCCCAGAGTTAAAATTGACGGCGCTTGAAGCACCAGCGGTGAGCAACGACGTATTAAGGCTTCCAGAAGCAGCAGGATTGGAACCATCAAATCCAAAATACGTAACACCTGATGCATTCCAGTCGGCCTGGCTTGCCGACGCTGTCGATCTATTGCTATAGGAAGATGTATAGGTGTATTCACCTGATGCATTAATGACAAAAGTACCGTTAGTCGTATTGACGGTCCAAGTACCTGCTGCTGCGTTATAAGTGCCCGGAGTACCGTTGTAGGAAACAGCGCTGATCGTTGCCCCATCGAGACGAACCGTATCCGTGCCCGTGGTCGTTGTGCCACCTGTACCAAGAATCACATTGCCTGTGGTGGTAGACCCAACCCCCACACTATCCTGGTCTGCATTAGCAACAGGAGCGGTATCTGTGACGACAATATTGAAATTTTGGCTGGTCGACGCAGTCGTTCCGCCGGCCTCAGTACTCGTCGCGGTGAGGCTGAGGGTATAAGTCTTGCTGGCAGCATTAAGATCGTTTGCTACGCCTTTGAACTGCAAGCTTGCGAGCGTCCATCCCGTCAGGCTTACGGAAGTAACACCTGCTGTCGCAGTAAAGGTGTTCGTGCCATCTGTAATACTCGCCCCTACAGGAATGTTACTCAGCAAGAGCCCCAATGTTTCTGAACCATCAACATCAGTGAGTGCAGAAGCAAGCGATAGCGATATCCAAGTGCCCTCTGTACCACTAGCATTGTTGGTCGATAGTGTTGGCATGTCGACAACTGGAGTGATGTCGATACGTGCAGTAGCCGTACCACTGCTTTGGGCACCATCAAAACCCTGATAGTTAAAGCTGG
>CAZCLF010000023.1:0-26539 GCA_964499485.1 uncultured Rhodocyclaceae bacterium
TGGTGGCGGTAACGACGAACGTGAGCAGACGCTCAACCAGTTGCTGGTTGAAATGGACGGTTTCGAAGGCACGACGGGTGTGATCGTGATTGCTGCGACCAACCGTCCGGATGTACTTGATCCGGCGCTGATGCGTCCGGGCCGCTTCGACCGTCAAGTGATCGTGCCGTTGCCCGATATTCGTGGCCGCGAGCAGATTCTCAGCGTGCACATGCGTAAGGTGCCGATTGATCAGGACGTCGATGCCAATGTATTGGCACGTGGTACGCCGGGTATGTCTGGCGCAGACCTTGCCAATCTTGTGAACGAGGCTGCCTTGTTTGCTGCGCGTCAGAACAAGCGCGTGGTCGACATGGAGGATTTTGAAAAGGCCAAGGACAAGATCTTCATGGGTGCCGAGCGCAAATCCATGGTTATGTCCGAGGAAGAGCGCATCATGACCGCGTACCACGAGTCCGGCCATGCCGTGGTGGCTAAGCTACTGCCTCGCGTTGATCCGGTTCACAAGGTCACCATTATTCCGCGCGGTCGGGCACTGGGTGTGACTTGGACCTTGCCTGAGCGCGACTCGCTTGGCCAAGATCGTGATCAGATGCTGCAACGTATTTCGATGGCGCTGGGTGGCCGTATCGCTGAAGAAGTGTTCATGAATCGGATGACCACTGGCGCATCGAGTGACTTTGAGCACGCGACTAACATTGCGCGCAACATGGTTACGCGTTATGGCATGTCCGATGCACTGGGCACCATGGTGTATGGCGAAAATGAGGGCGAGGTGTTCCTCGGCCGCTCTGTGACGACGACAAAGAATCTGTCGGAAGCCACCATGCAGAAGGTCGATGCAGAGATTCGTCGCATCATTGATGAGCAATACAAGATTGCACGTACATTGATCGAAGAGAATCGTGACAAGGTTGAAATCATGACCAAGGCACTGCTCGAGTGGGAAACACTGGATGCCGAGCAAGTGACCGACATCATGGAAGGTCGTCCCCCTCGTGCGCCAAAGCCGAGCGCCAGCATGACCAAGCCGCCGGCCGATAGCAGCAGCCCGGGCGCCGCACCGAACGCTACCGCACCGGCCTGAGTCTGATTCACCCCCTAACAAACCGGATTGCGAGTCATCGCAATCCGGTTTTTCTTTATGGATGTCTTGTCAATGCGTTTGATCTGCGGCCGCTACACACTCAACTTTGAGCGCCCATTGATCATGGGTATCGTTAATGTCACCGCCGATTCTTTTTCCGGTGATGGGCATGCCCGTGCAGGCCTCGCGGCGGCGCTGCAGCATGCCGAGCAGTTGCTCGCTGAGGGTGCCGATATGCTCGATATTGGTGGCGAATCTTCTCGCCCTGGTGCTGAGCCGGTGTCCGAAGCTGAGGAGCTCGCCCGTGTGGTGCCGCTGGTTGAGGCACTCCACGAATGCGGCGTGCCCTTGTCTGTTGATACAGTCAAGCCAGCAGTGATGCGCGCCGCCATTGCTGCTGGCGCCGACTTGATCAATGACATTGCTGCGTTGCAGGCTGAAGGCGCGCTTGAGGCTGTCGCAGCAAGTAACGTGGCGGTCTGCCTGATGCACATGCAGGGTACCCCGGGCACCATGCAGACCGACCCGCAGTATGGGGATGTGGTCGCAGAGGTTATGCACTTCCTCGCCGAGCGTGTTGCCATCGCAGAGGCTGCGGGGATTGCCCGCGAGCGTATTGTGCTGGACCCCGGCTTTGGCTTCGGCAAACGTCTGGAACACAATGCCACCCTGTTTAAGGCGTTGCCGCAGTTTCAGCATTTCGACTTGCCGCTCCTAGTAGGTGTGTCGCGCAAGTCCATGCTTGGACAGATCGCGGGGCGAGATGTGAGTGAGCGCATGCCCGCCAGCATCACTGCCGCCATGTTGGCCGTACAGCAGGGTACGCAGATTATCCGCGTGCATGATGTGGCGGCTACAAAAGATGCTTTGGCGGTACTATCCGCCCTTGGAGGAAGTTAAGCGATGACCCGCAAGTATTTTGGAACCGATGGCGTGCGTGGCCAGGTCGGTACCCTGCCGATTACCCCCGAATTCATCATGCGTCTGGGTTACGCCGCCGGCATGACGCTGGCGCACAACCCAGAGGCGCGTGGCCATCTCAAGGCCAGCGATCGTCCAGCCGTGCTCATTGGCAAAGACACCCGTATTTCCGGTTACATGCTTGAAGCCGCCCTTGAAGCAGGGTTCTCCGCAGCCGGTGTGGATGTCATGCTGTGCGGCCCGCTGCCCACGCCGGCAGTGGCTTATTTGACCCGTGCGTTGCGCCTGCAGGCAGGTGTGGTGATTTCTGCTTCGCACAATCCTTACGACGATAACGGTATCAAGTTCTTCTCGGCGCAAGGCACCAAGCTGCCCGACAACGTGGAGCTTGAGATCGAGCGGCGCCTTGATGAGGCCATGAGCTGCCAAGCTTCCGCCCAACTTGGGCGTGCTGTGCGTATTGCCGATGCAGCCGGCCGCTATATCGAATTCTGTAAGAGCACCTTCCCGAATGACCTAGATTTGCGCGGTCTGAAGATTCTGGTCGATTGCGCACATGGGGCCGCCTACCATGTTGCGCCCGCGGTCTTCCACGAGCTCGGTGCCGAGGTGGTGAGCATTGGTGCCAGTCCGAATGGCCTGAATATTAATGATGCTGTGGGTGCAACGGCACCTGACAGTCTGCGCCGCGCTGTGCTTGAGCATCAGGCCGATATCGGTATTGCACTCGATGGCGATGGTGATCGTCTGGTCATGGCAGATGCCAACGGCAAGCTGTATGACGGCGATATGCTGCTATATGTGATTGCGCGCCAACAGGCCAAGCAAGGCAAGGTCGCTGGCGTGGTGGGCACCTTGATGAGCAATCTTGGTTTCGAGCATGCCCTCAGCCGCCTGAGCATCGACTTTACCCGTGCCAAGGTTGGGGACCGCTATGTGCTGGAGCTGATGCAGGCGCGTAATTGGCAATTGGGTGGCGAGAATTCAGGGCACATCATTTGTCTCGACAAGCACAGCACCGGCGACGGCATCATTGCTGCATTGCAGGTGCTGGCTGCACTGCGCATCGGGGGCGAATCGCTCGCGCTGGCGTGTGCGGATCTGACCATGTATCCGCAAAAGCTTATCAATGTTCGCTTGCCGCTGGGCTTTGACTGGAAGTCAGACCCGGGTATCCGCGAGGCGGCAGAGCATGCGGAAAAGTCGCTTAATGGTAGTGGGCGTGTGCTGCTGCGCCCCTCTGGTACGGAGCCGTTGCTGCGCGTAATGGTTGAAGGCGAAAGTGAGAAGGATGTGCTGGCGCATGCTGAGTCGATTGCCGCTGCTGCGCGGGCGGCGACAGGGAATTAAGCGGGTAACTCAATAAGAAAAACGGCCTCCATTGGAGGCCGTTTCTGATTGGGCTTACGGATATTGAGCTTGCGGATTATGCTGCGACTTCTTGATGCAGGAAGTGACGGGCATAGCGCTGATTGATCTGGGCCATGGGCAGTAGCATGAACAAGTCAGCGGTATTGAAATCCGGATCCCAAGCCGGTTCGCCACAGACATGCGCACCTGCACGTAAGTAACCCTTGATCAGCGGCGGAATTTCAGCCTTCGCGCCGGTGACCAGATGTTCGAACGGCAGCGGGTGACGTGGGAAAACGCGATATTCGGGCGGTGCAATGTAGTCGTCAATCAACTGTACGAACAGGTTTGAAGCGTTATGGCCACCATCAGCCATGCCGACGCTGGCGCAGCCGATCAGATACTCATAGCCCTTGGTGAGCATGAACTCAGCTAGCTTGGCCCACAGCAGGCTGATGATGGTTCCGTTGCGGTAATCGGCATCAATGCAGGAGCGGCCAACTTCTACAATCTTGCCGCGCAGATGCTGCAGGCGGGTCAGGTCGAATTCGTTGTCAGAGTAGAAGTTGCCAACGCGGGCGGCGGCTTCTGGTGTGAGGATGCGATAGGTGCCAACGATGCGATCTGCCGCTTCGTCACGAACAATCAAGTGCTCGCAGAAGGCATCGTAGAGGTCGCTGTCTACACCCGGTGTGCGTGGGTTGAGGCGGGCGCCCATTTCTTCAGCGAAGACGCGATAGCGCAAACGCTGGGCTTCCAGAATGTCTTCAGCGGTGCGCGCTAGCTCAACTACATAGTGCGGCTTGGCGTTCTTAGTCGTTTGTCCTGACGGTGCGGCGTTGTGGGTCTGCAGCATGTTCATCTCCTTGTGGATGATTACCATGTGCCTATTTTCTCGACCCCGTGTTACCCCTCCGTGAAAACTAAATTACGTACGGATGACAGCCGTACCCGGGCGGCGACGTTCGATGAAGAGGCTATTGCCTCCCTGCTTCTTGGCCTGCTTCTTGGCCTCTGCCATGCAGGCAGAAATCTCGTTGTGAGAGTTGTACTGGCAGGGTTCAACCATCACACAACCAATCGACAGTGAGGGGAGAGGATGAAAGGTGGGTGTCCCACGTCTATCTTCGCCGCTAAGGCCGCCCTGAGCCAGGTCGCTTGCATCAATCATCTGCCGAATTTGCGTCTCAAAGCGTAGCAAGGCCTGTTCACATCTTTCTTTCCAGTCGATGCTTTGCATGAGCATCACAAAGTCATCGCCACCGATATGCCCGACAAAGTCGACGCGTTCATCACACACCGCTGTTAGCTCACTGCCCAGCATCTGAATGACTTCATCGCCGCGCCGATAGCCATAGGCATCGTTGTAGGGCTTGAAGTGGCAAATGTCGACATAGCAGGCTACAAACTGCCCGCCGTTTTCGAGCAGGCGGTCAATGTGTTCATTAACCGGTACATTGCCGGGCAGCTGGGTCAGCGGGTTGGCATAGCGTGCCGAGCGCATCTGCAGCTCGGTGATCAACACCATTAAGTCTTGCGTATCTGCGACGCCAGCATATCGGCCCTGTTCGGTCAGGATCAAACCATCATAGAGCTGGTGTCGCTTTGCGCTACCCAAGAGCGCACCCACCTCATTCACATTCGTATCGCAATCCACAATCAGGGGATGCTTATCCATAA
Source organism: uncultured Rhodocyclaceae bacterium (assembly GCA_964499485.1). GTDB lineage: Bacteria > Pseudomonadota > Gammaproteobacteria > Burkholderiales > Rhodocyclaceae. Next base: position 5,039 of record CAZCLF010000023.1, read on the forward strand.
ACAGTGCACAGGGGCGCTTCCCATACAGCTCGCGCTGATAGAGGCGAGCAAAACGTTCGATCAATGTATGACGATTAATCATGCCAACAGGTAGCCCCGCATTCACGACGGGGAGCGCATGTAATTCTGCATCCGCCTCGAAGCGAGCAAAGACTGCATCGTTATCCAGTTCGGGCGAGACAGGTACAACCTTTTTCAAGAGTGGGGCGACGGTCACACACTGGCTGTTACCGGCGCTTTGTGGAAAGACTGTGATTCGGCCGGCATCCAGCAAGCGCAGAATACTGGCGGAGGGCTCTGGCTCTGGCTGACTTTGGGGGCGACAGATTAAATAGCCTTGGCCACAACGAATACCCAGATCACGAATCGTCGCGAACTCGGCCTCCTCCTCAATGCCCTCGGCTATCAAAGTAGCATGGCAAGCCTCGGCGATCTCCACCATGGCACGTACCAAGCGGAACTTGAGTACATCGTTGCCAATACCAGAGATGAAGTGACGATCAATCTTTACAAACTCGGGCCGGATTTCTGACCACATGCGCAGATTGGAAAAGCCTTCCCCTAGGTCATCAATGGCAAAGCTGTAGCCAAGACGGCGATAGCGCGCGAGCACTTCGCGGAAGACCGAGAAATCCGTGACCTTCTGGTTTTCGGTGATCTCGATCACAATCTGGTCAGGTCGCAAGCCTTGCGATGCCATGGCCTGCAACATGTCGTCATGCATCAGTACTGGGTCGCCAAGCATGCTGGCACTCAGGTTGATGAACAGCTTGCAATCAGGGGCCAATTGTTGTGAACGTAGGCGCGCGAATTCGCGGATGGCTGCTGCACGGCAGGCGTGTTCAAGTTCGCGCCGCAAGTTACCTTGCTGTGCGGCTTCAAACAACGCAGCCGGACTGTGCATGGCAGTGTCCTTGGGCCCACGGATCAGGGCCTCATAACCTAAGTATTTACGGCCATGCATGTCCAATACGGGTTGAAATACAACGCTCAAGGCGTTGTCGCGCAGAATCCGGCGCAGTGCAGCCACCTGCGGCAATAGGCCGCTACGGGAGATGCTGCCGACTGGTCCAGCCCAGATCGGCGCCGGTACTGAGTCGAGAACGGGAATGGGGGTCATACTGGCCTCTCTGACGCTTAGGGGTGCCTGAGAGTAACCAGTGCGTATTACATGTGCGTGACAAAAGTGCTGAAAACAAAACGTCATCACACCAACATCTAGCCGTCATGTCGCGCGCGCAGAGTGAGTGGCCATGAAGACTCAGCGTTCGTCATGCCTCTCTCGCTTGCTCTGGCTACCAGCCTTGCTGCTCACCGCAAGTGATGCATTTGCCTGGGGCTTGTATACCCATGTGTGGTTTGCACAATCGCTGCTGTGGCTCGTCCCGCTAGCCGATCCGCGCTTTCGTAGTGCCGCACGTAAGCTGCCTCGCTTGGTCATGGCCGGTGCCTGCCTGCCAGATTTGGCCGTAATCCGCGGCATCGCCCGATCTGATAACTTTGCTGACAGCCATGACTGGATGCTCGCTGCAAGCCAGCTTGAGCGCGCTAATTGCGATGAGTCGCGTGCACTGGCCTTGGGATATGCCAGCCATCTGCTGACCGATATTTTTGCGCACAATCATTTTGTGCCTGCCCACGAGAATGTTTGGGCCAACGTACCCGTACTGACACACGCAAGTTGCGAATGGGCGCTGGATCATCACGTGCGCAAGCAGTTGTTTGCAACGCCAGGACAACTGCTCAATGGCGAGCGTTCCACTATCGTCAATTATCTTTACAGCGCGTTCGATTGTCCGCCAGAGGAGGCAACGCGCTTGATCAATACGCTGGGGCGTGCTGATCGCTTGTTGCGCTTCAGCCGCTTGCCTGCCTTCGCGCATGTTGCAGGCAAGCTGGGAGACCGGCGGATGGTGCGTCGCTTTAATCACTATCTTGATCAGACGGTACGTCGCTTGCCGCAGATCAACGCATTGCTGGCCGGAGAGTGCCCGCAGTGGAGCGCTAACCCACCACGTCATCTGGCGCACACGGCGATCGCTGGTGAGTCATTGCAGGCATTACGCTCACGCTTGATGCTGCCGACGGATGTTTTTCTGAATAGTGAAAACTCCTAAAAAAATGGCACCCCGGAGAGGGGTGCCGAGCAAGGCACTAGCAGGAATCGTATAAAAGTTAGATCGAGCGCACCGCGATATGGATGCGTGGGTTACATCCCAATAGCGATCTGAGCAACCCCCAAGCCGATCATGGCACCCGCCAACACATCGCTCGGATAGTGCAGGCCGAGAATGGGGCGTGAGGCAGCAACTAGGAAAACGAAGGGCCACAGGATCATTTCCAGCTGCGGGTAGGCGCTGCAAGCAATCGCTGTAAAGCAGACCGCGTGCAAAGTGTGCCCTGACGGAAAGCTGAAGCGATCAAGCGCCGGTGCTGCTGCAGTGATGGCCACATACACTTGGTAGGGGCGTGGCCGAGAGGTGCGGGTCTTCAGGTACTTGTAGATAGCAAGGCAGGCCAAGCCGGCCATCACCATGCGCATGACTGTGGGTACAGCATCCATGCCCTCACTGAGTAAGAGGGCGGCCATCAGGCTATACCAGAACACCCCATTCCCGAGGCGGCTGACGATACGGAACAGTACGCACAATAGCGCGTGTCGGCTGATGCGGTTACAGCGCAAGCAGAGCGCTAGGTCAAGGGTGTTAATCCGGTGCCAGGACGACGTCATGTGTTCCATAGGGCCTCCTTAAGTGCTGCTTGTAAACGCTGCAAAGGGTGTCGGCAAAGGTTTTGACAATGTGTCGCCAGTCCATGTCCTGCATGCTGGCAGCAGCCAATACGCGAATGCCAGCGAGACGTTCAGGCATGACAGCGAGCGAGACAGCGGCATCGATGTAGGCAGTTTCGTTACCTGCCGCAACTGCAACGCCGTTGGTTCCGCTATTGATGAGTTCGGCAGCAGCGGCATGAGCGTAAGCCACCACCCCAAGCCCGCTGGCCATGGCTTCAGTCGTGACGTTGCCAAAGGTTTCGGTCAGGCTGGGGAAGAGAAACAAATCGCCTGAGGCGTAGTGAGCAGCCAGGTCTTCTCCCCGACGGCTACCGCAGAAGACAGCGTGGGGGCAGGACTGCTTGAGCTTGTTCATCATCGGACCATCGCCGACGAAGATCATCCGTGCATCCGGGCGGCGCGCCTGAATGGCCTCGAAGGCCGCCAGCACAACACGTAGATTTTTTTCGGCGGCAAGGCGACCGACATACAGCACTGCTAGGTCGGTTTCGCTGAGGCCCCAGTGTTCACGCAAGCTTGTGGAACGACGCTGCGGATTAAACAGGGCCGTATCCACCCCACGTGCCATGACGCGCAATTTGCTGAAACCATCGGCACCGAGTTCGGCGGCCAATGCCTGCGTTGGGACAAATGTCGCTGCGGCCTGATTGTGCAGACGACGCAGGTGACTGGTGATGACGCCGCGCAGCCAGCCAAATCCGTAATGCTTGCTATAGCGGTGGAAATTGGTGTGGAAGGAGCTGGTGAGTGGCAGGTTAAGTTTGCCTGCCAATTTGATAGCGGACATACCAAGCGGCCCTTCGGTTACGACATGCACAATGTCTGGCGGATTTTCTGTCCACGCTTGCTTGAGTCGTGCAGTGGCGGGTAACCCAAACTGCAGCCCGGTATAGCGGGGGATGGGAATGCCGCGGACCAGGACTTCGCTGTAGTTATCGCGGTGCGTTGGCGATGTGTCGTCAGCTTGACGCGGACGAATGACTTGAATCTGATGGCCCAGTTGGAGCAGACCGTTGATCAGACGCCCCAGCGTCATTGCCACGCCATTAATTTCAGGCGGATAGGTTTCTGTCACGATGGCGATTCGCAGGCTATGGCTGCGGGGGGCGCCGGTTTCACCAGAGGCTGGGCTGGGAGCGTGTCTGAGTGTGTTCATGTCGGCCACTTTGCCGACCTAACAAGAACCTACTGTGACGCTTTCTTGATGTTTCTGTTACGGCTGCCCCGGCGGCTCCATTGAAGCGAAGCAGCCGGGAAGCCGTGTTGAAGGAATTACAGCAGCGGCAGCAGAATCAGGGCCCAGATGATCAAAACATTGAGCAGGGCAATCAACACAGCTGCACTGCCAATATCCTTGGCACGTTTGGAGAGCAGATGACGGTCCAGCGAGATTCGATCAATTGCTGCCTCAACCGCCGAGTTGAGCAGTTCGACGATGATCACCAATAGCACTGCGGCAATCATGACTGCTTTTTCCACTGGGCTGACCGGGCAGAACAGTGCGATTGGAATCAGGATGGCTGCAAGTAGAACTTCCTGGCGGAAGGCGTCTTCATGACGGTAGGCGGCCGAGAGGCCTGCCAGCGAGTAGCGGAATGCATTCCAGACGCGGGTCAGCCCGGTTTTACCCTTGAAGGGGCTTTCGGCATGCGAAGGTGTGTCGTGCGATTGGGTCATGAGGCGGTCTGTGAATGTTGTTGAACAAGGTGGCGATACAGCTCAGCAAGTTGGCGAGCACGCTCAGGTGCCCCCCAAGTCTGCGCGAATTCTCTCCCGTCTGCCGAGAGTTTGGCAAGGCGAACCGGATCTGCAGTGAGCTCGGCCATCAATGACCCAAAGCCTGCGGCTTCGTGCGGCGCACAGACAGCCCCGAGTTCGGGGCGCAGGATATCGGCCGCGCCCATGGCTGGAATACCTAGTACAGGCAGGCCAGCGGCCATGGCTTCGAGCAGCACCAGTCCTTGCGTTTCGGTGACTGATGGGAAGGCGAACAGATCAGCGGCGGCGTAGCACAGAGGCAGCTCGCGACTACGGTCGAGGTAGCCCAGCCAGAACACATCCTGAGCAATGCCCAGCTGCTCGGCCGCCTTCTTGAGGCTGGCGAGCGCTGGGCCTTCGCCCGCGATTACCAAGGCCAATTGTGGGTTATGGCGAAGCGCATGCACCATGGCCTCAAGGAGGAAGTGCAGGTTCTTTTCATGCGCCACACGGCCCACAAACAGGGCAAGCGGACGATCCAGTGGTAGGCCATGGCGTGCGCGGAAGCCGTCATCCGGCGGTGGCGAGAACTGCGCTAGCGGAATCCCTGTGGGCAGCACATACAGTGCCCGGGTAACACCGTAGTCGCGCAAAGCCTGCTCCATTGCTGCGGAGGGAACGATCACCGCATCTAGGGCGTTGCATTGGCTGCGTGCAAGTCGGCGCGTCAGGCTACGCGCCATCGGACGCGGCAGAATCGGCAGGTAGTGGTGGAAATACTCTTCAAAATGCGTGTGGTAGGTGGCAATGCAGGGAATGCCGTGCTGCTTGGCCAGTTTGAGACCCGCATAGTGAGCGGCAAAGGGCGTTTGGATATGCAGCAGGTCAAATTTCTGTTTTTCTAAGGTCTTTTCTAGATTGCGCAAGTGTTTGCCTTGCATCAGGCGGTCTTCTGGGTCAAAAGGAATGCGCCGTGAGGGTAGGCGGATGATGTGCTGATCATCTGGGGTGTTTGTAGGCATGCCATAGTCTGGCGTGACCAGTGTGACCGTCACATTTTCAGCCGCCAGTCCCTCTCGGAACGTCTGGATGGAAGTGGATACGCCATTGACGCGCGGGAAGTAAACGTCTGAAATCATTAAGATACGCATGGGAACCTCGTCGTTTTTCAGACGAGGAGCCTGCGCAATCGACATGTCGGGGGTGTGACATTCTGGTTAAAGAAACATGACGCCTGTCGGCTAAGTCTCAGCAATGCAAGGCTGTTTGCCTATCGTCAGCAAAAATGACAAGTTGTAATATGACTGTCACATCGGCTCCCTATACTTCGTCGCGTACCACCAACCAACAAAGAGAGGTCGCTATGTTTGTTTCGAATAAGTGGGCTGCCCGTCTGGCAGTAACCGCAACTGCAGCACTCTTCCTGGCATCCGCCCAGGCCGCCGAAATCACAGGCGCCGGCGCATCTTTCCCGGCTCCGCTGTACTCCAAGTGGGCTGACGCTTACCAAAAGGCAACCGGCAACCGCATCAACTATCAGTCGATCGGCTCTGGCGGCGGCATCAAGCAAATCACTGCCAAGACCGTTGATTTTGGTGCTTCCGATGCTCCGTTGAAGCCTGAAGCCCTTGAAAAGGAAGGCTTTGTTCAGTTCCCGACCGTCATCGGTGGTGTTGTGCCTGTCGTGAATATTCCTGGCATCGCCCCGGGCCAGCTCAAGCTGACGGGTGCTCTGATTGCTGACATCTACCTTGGCAAAGTGCTGAGCTGGGATGACAAGGCGATTGCTGAGCTGAATCCTGGTGTCAAGCTGCCGGCTCTGCCAATTCAAGTCGTTCGCCGCGCTGACGGTTCTGGTACCACCTTTATTTTCACCAACTACCTGTCCAAGGTGAGCCCTGAGTGGAAGAGCACCATCGGCGAAGGCACTGCAGTCAATATGACGGTGGGCATGGGCGGTAAGGGTAATGAAGGTGTGTCGGCCTTCGTGCAACGCCTGAAGGGTGCAATTGGCTATGTTGAATATGCCTACGCCAAGCAAAACAAGATGGCACACACCCTGGTTAAGAACGCTGACGGTAATTTCGTTGCGCCGGATGACCTGACCTTCAAGGCCGCGGCTGCTAACGCTAACTGGTCGAACAGCTACTACGAAATCCTGACCAATCAAAAGGGTAAGGATGCATGGCCGATCTCGGGTGCTACCTTCATCATCATGCACAAGTCGCAAGCCAAGCCGGAGCAGGGTGCTGAAGTTCTGAAGTTCTTCGACTGGGCGTACAAGAACGGTTCTGCAATGGCTACCGATATGGACTATGTGCCGATGCCTGATAGCGTTGTGAAGATGATTGCTGCCACTTGGGCGCAGCAATTGAAGGATCCGGCTGGCAAGCCGATCTGGAAGTAAGCTGTTGTATAGTGCCGCGCCAATTACCCTGGTGCGGCACTTTTGTTTCCGCTTTGTCAGTCACTTCACTGAGAGTCCATCTTGAACTCAAGTAATCAGGCAACTCTAGGTCGTATCCCTTTCGGTCAGGCAGTGTCACGCCACTGGGGCGACTGGCTGTTTTTCAATCTGACCCGTTTCTTTGCCGTGCTGACGCTTGTCTTGCTCGCCGGCATCATCATTTCCCTCATCCACGGTTCGCTGCCCGCGCTCGAGCGCTTTGGCGCAGCCTTCCTCTGGACTGCCGAGTGGAATCCTCCTGCAGAGCGCTTTGGCGCCCTGATCCCGATTTACGGCACGCTGGCTACATCAGCTGTGGCACTTGTCATTGCCGTACCGGTGAGTTTTGGTATTGCGCTCTTTCTGACTGAGCTTGCGCCGGCCTGGATGCGCCGCCCACTGGGGATCGCGATTGAGTTGCTCGCTGGTGTGCCTAGTATTGTGTACGGCATGTGGGGCTTGCTGGTCTTTGCCCCGCTGTTTGCAGACATCCAGCCTGTGCTGACGGATGCACTGGGTTGGATTCCGGTGATTGGTAACTTATTCCAAGGACCGCCGATGGGTATCGGTATCCTCAGTGCCGGCATCATTCTCGCGGTCATGATCATCCCCTTCATTGCCTCGGTGATGCGTGATGTGTTTGAAGTCACGCCGGCTATGCTCAAAGAGTCGGCCTACGGCGTAGGCGCAACGACGTGGGAAGTGGTGTGGAATGTGGTGCTGCCTTACACCAAGGTGGGTGTGGTTGGCGGCGTCATGCTCGGTCTGGGGCGTGCCTTGGGCGAAACCATGGCAGTCACCTTCCTGATCGGCAACCTGAATGTCTTCAACGGTGTGTCGCTGTACATGCCGGGTAATAGTATTGCTTCTGCCCTCGCGAATGAGTTTGCTGAAGCCACATCGGATATGTACACCTCAGCACTGATCGAGCTGGGCCTGATCCTCTTCCTCATCACCATGATTGTGTTGGCATGCTCGCGTCTGTTACTGATGAAGCTTGCCACTGGCGAAGGGGGCAAGTCATGAGCAGCCTCTACGCAATCCGCCGTTTCAAGAACCGACTGGCCCTGACGATTTCCATGGCCGCTATGTTGTTTGGCCTGTTCTGGCTGGTCTGGATTCTTTGGACCACCATTGATCTGGGCCTGTCGGGTATCTCCCTGCAACTCTTTACCGCCATGACCCCGCCGCCGGGCAGCAGCGAAGGTGGGTTGGCTAATGCGATTGCCGGTAGTTTGATGATTGTGTCGCTGGCGGTGCTGGTTGGCACCCCGATCGGCATCTTCGCAGGCATCTATCTGGCTGAATTTGGCAGAACCAACTGGCTGGGCAAGACCACCCGCTTTGTGAACGATCTGCTGCTGTCAGCACCGTCGATCATCATTGGCCTGTTTGTGTACGAGGCCTATGTCGCGCGTATGGGCAATTTCTCGGCCATGGCGGGTGTGTTTGCGCTGTCCTTGATCGTTATTCCGGTGGTGATTCGCACCACAGAAAACATGTTGATTTTAGTGCCGAATGCCATGCGCGAAGCGGCTTTTGCCTTGGGTGCGCCGAAGTGGGCAGTGGTTGGTCGCGTCACCTTGCGCGCTTCGCTGGCGGGTGTGATGACCGGCGTGTTGCTGGCGATTGCCCGTATCTCGGGTGAAACCGCACCGCTGTTGTTCACCTCGCTGTCCAATCAGTTCTGGAATGCAAACCTGAACGAGCCGATGGCAACGCTGCCGGTGGTGATCTTCAAGTTCGCCATGAGCCCTTACGAGGACTGGCAGGCACTGGCCTGGGCAGGTGTTTTTCTGATCACCCTTGGCGTCCTGAGTCTGAACATCCTTGCGCGCGTGCTGTTCCGTGCCAAGCACAAGCAGTGAAAACCGTAAAACTGTGAAAGAATCGAGTCAATAATGATGAACGAGAACGCTGTAATGCTTGATACGCAAATCGCATTCCGTAACTTTGATTTCTTCTATGGCAAGTATCACGCCCTCAAGAACATCAATCTCGAAATCTATAAGTCGAATGTGACGGCCTTTATCGGCCCGTCCGGCTGTGGCAAATCAACGCTGCTGCGGACCATGAACCGCATGTATGACTTGTACCCGGAGCAACGTGCCACCGGTGAGCTGCTGCTGGAAAACCAGAACATCCTCGATAAGAAGATGGACCTGAACAGCCTGCGTGCCAAGGTCGGTATGGTGTTCCAGAAGCCAACGCCATTCCCGATGTCGATCTTCGAGAACATTGCCTTTGGTGTGCGTCTGCACGAGCGCTTGAGCCAAGGTGAAATGGCCCAGCGCGTTGAGTGGGCGTTGCGCAAGGCGGCCTTGTGGGACGAAGTGAAGGACAAGCTTAACCAGAGCGGCATGAGCCTCTCCGGTGGTCAGCAACAGCGCCTGTGTATCGCCCGTGCCGTGGCCGTGAAGCCTGAAGTACTGTTGCTCGACGAGCCGACTTCTGCACTCGACCCCATCTCGACCATGCGCATCGAAGAGCTCATCTCCGAGCTCAAGGGCGAGTTCACCATCGCCATCGTTACCCACAATATGCAGCAGGCTGCCCGTATTTCTGACTTTACGGCCTATATGTATCTGGGCGAACTGATCGAATTTGGCGTGACTGACCAGATCTTCATCAAGCCGCAGAAAAAGCAGACCGAAGACTACATCACCGGACGTTTTGGTTAATTCTGCCTCGGCGCCCCTAGGGCGCGCTGGCTAAAAGAACCCGCGGAAGCTATAATCCGCGGGTTTTTCTTTCTGGGCAGTTCTATGCGGCGCAAGCTGGTCGTGGGTAACTGGAAGATGCACGGCTCGGTCGCCGGCAACGAGTCTCTTCTTAAGGCGCTGGGCGCTGGGGTGAGGCAAGGCGCTGACGTTGCCGTTTGTGTGCCATTTCCTTACCTGTATCAAGCACAGGCTTTGTTGTCGAATAGTGCCGTAGCCTGGGGTGCGCAGGATGTGTCGGCTCAAGGGCAGGGCGCTTTTACCGGCGACGTGTCTGCGACGATGCTGGCTGATTTTGCGTGTAGTTATGTGTTGGTTGGGCATAGTGAGCGGCGTACGCTCCATGCCGAAGACGATGCACTGGTGGTTGCCAAGGTTAAAGCGGCATTGGCAGGTGGGCTATGTCCTGTCATTTGTGTCGGCGAAACATTGGCCGAGCGTGAGGCTGGGCAAACCGCAGCTGTGGTGGTGCGGCAGTTGGATGCGATCTTGCGGGGCTGTGGTGTCGAGGCCTTAGCTAAATCGGTGATGGCGTATGAGCCCGTATGGGCGATCGGTACTGGGCGTACTGCCAGCCCGGAGCAGGCCCAAGAAGTGCATGCATTGCTGCGCAAGCGGGTGGCGACGGCTGATGCAGCAGTGGCGGCGAAGATGAGGATTTTGTATGGCGGCAGTGTTAAGGCCGTCAATGCACAAACGTTATTTGCCCAACCGGATATTGACGGTGGGCTGGTGGGTGGTGCTTCGTTGGTGGCTGATGAGTTTCTTGCCATCGTCGCGGCAGTCTGATTTAACTGAAAGGCGGTTTATATGTATTCACTGGTATTGGCCATCAATGTGCTGTCAGGCATTGGCGTCATTGGTCTGGTGCTGATGCAGCACGGCAAAGGCGCAGACATGGGCGCAGCATTCGGTAGCGGCTCTTCTGGCAGTCTGTTTGGCGCGAGCGGTTCGTCGAATTTTCTTTCCAAGGCAACGGGCGCGCTGGCGACCGTGTTTTTTATTACGTGTCTCGGATTGAACTATTTGGCAGGTAAGCAGCCTCACACCGGTAGCGTTGTTGATAGCATCAAGGTTGAACAGGCCAATGAGGTGCCAGCAGGTCCGGCACCAGCTGCAGACCCACGCACGAGCGATATTCCGAAGTAAAAAAATTGCAAACCTGTCGTCAGGTGGCGCCCGAGTGGGCTATAATTTCTGCCGCTTGAATAAGCTTATGTTTTGCAGTGCCGACGTGGTGAAATTGGTAGACACGCTATCTTGAGGGGGTAGTGGCGAAAGCCGTATGAGTTCGAGTCTCATCGTCGGCACCAAGCTTGATGTAAGTGCAGTAACAAGTGTTTGCAGTAGTTGTGTTGTTTGGGGTTTTTCCTTCGCCGCTTCGGTGGTGATCTAACGAATAAAGAGTGGCATAACCACGATGTTGGAAAACTACTTCCCTGTTCTGGTCTTTATTCTGGTCGGCTTGGCTGTTGGTTGTGCGCCGATCATTCTTGGGCGCATTCTGGCGCCACATCGTCCTGACAGCGAAAAGCTGTCACCTTATGAGTGCGGTTTCGAGGCTTTCGAAGATGCACGCATGAAATTCGATGTGCGCTATTACTTAATCGCCATCATCTTCATTCTTTTCGATTTGGAAGTCGCGTTCCTGTTTCCCTGGGCTTCAATCTTCCGGGAAATCGTTGCGACCGATTCGATCAAATTCTTTGGCTTTATCGAAATGCTGGTGTTTCTGGCCATTCTCGTGGTTGGTTATGTCTATGCGTGGGCCAAGGGTGCCCTAGACTGGGAGTGATGGCATATGAGTATTGAAGGTGTTCTTCAAGAGGGTTTTGTTACCACGACCCTCGATAAGCTGATTAACTGGACTCGTACTGGCTCCTTGTGGCCGATGACGTTCGGTCTGGCTTGTTGTGCGGTAGAAATGATTCATGCCGGCTGTTCGCGATATGACCTTGATCGCTTTGGCGTGGTGTTTCGTCCTAGCCCGCGTCAGTCGGACGTGATGATTGTTGCGGGTACCCTAACCAATAAAATGGCACCCGCACTGCGTAAAGTTTACGATCAGATGCCTGAGCCGCGTTGGGTTATCTCCATGGGCTCGTGTGCCAATGGCGGCGGTTACTACCATTACTCCTATTCCGTTGTACGCGGTTGTGACCGCATTGTTCCGGTGGATGTTTATGTGCCGGGTTGCCCGCCAACGGCTGAAGCGCTTCTGTACGGGATTATCCAGTTGCAGAACAAGATCAAGCGTACCTACACCATTGCCCGCTAATTCGCTATGAGTGCCAAGCTCGAAAAGCTCAGTCAGTCCCTTGTGGATGTTTTTGCTGACCGCATTGCCGCTCCGGTAACTGCGTTTGGCGAAGTGACTATTGAAGTGTCGGCTGCTAACTATGCCGATGTGATGCGCACTTTGCGCGACCATGAAGCGCTTGCTTTCGAGCAGCTGATCGACTTGTGTGGTGTTGATTATTCGACCTACACCGGTTACAGCGGCTTGCGCTATGCAACTGTCGTTCATTTGTTGTCGATTAAACACAACTGGCGCTTGCGCGTGCGCGTGTTCTCGGTCGATGAAGCATTCCCTGTGGTTGCCTCTGTGACAGGCATCTGGACTTCGGCTGAATGGTTTGAGCGTGAATCGTTTGACCTTTACGGCATCATGTACGATGGCCACGCCGATTTACGCCGCATTCTTACCGATTATGGTTTTGTCGGTCACCCGTTCCGCAAGGATTTCCCGATTTCGGGTTATGTTGAAATGCGCTACGACGATGAGCAGAAGCGGGTTGTGTATCAGCCTGTGACCATCGAGCCGCGTGAGGTAACGCCGCGCATCGTGCGCGAAGAGCAATACGGAAAGGTGGATGGCCGTGGCTGAAATTCAAAACTACACGCTGAACTTCGGTCCTCAGCACCCGGCAGCGCACGGTGTGTTGCGCCTGGTACTAGAGCTAGATGGTGAGGTGATCGTTCGTTCAGATCCGCACATCGGTCTGCTGCATCGCGCGACTGAAAAGCTGGCCGAAACTCGCACTTGGGTGCAGTCCGTTCCCTACATGGATCGCCTTGATTACGTGTCGATGATGTGTAACGAGCATGCTTACTGCATGGCCATCGAAAAGCTGTTGAACATCGAAGTGCCTGAGCGAGCTCAGTACATTCGTGTGATGTTCGATGAGGTGACGCGTATCCTCAATCACCTACTGTGGGTTGGTTGTCACGCGCTTGACGTCGGTGCGATGGCGATGGTGCTCTACACCTTCCGCGAGCGCGAAGACCTGATGGATGCCTATGAGGCGGTTTCGGGTGCGCGTATGCATGCTGCCTACTACCGTCCAGGTGGTGTCTATCGTGATCTGCCGGACACCATGCCGCAGTATAAGTTGAACAAGTTCAAGAATGCATCTGCCATCAAGGAGCTCAACGAGGCCCGTCAAGGCTCGTTGCTCGATTTCTTGGAAGACTTCACCAAGCGCTTCCCGACCTATATCGACGAGTACGAAACCCTGTTGACCGATAATCGTATCTGGAAGCAACGTACGGTTGGTATTGGCGTTATCTCGCCTGAGCGTGCCCTGAACATGGGTCTGACCGGTGCAATGTTGCGCGGTTCGGGTATCGAATGGGACCTGCGCAAGAAGCAGCCGTACGAAGTTTACGATCGCATGGACTTTGACATTGCTGTAGGTGTCAATGGTGATTCCTACGATCGTTACTTGGTTCGTATGTTTGAGATGCGTCAATCGAACCGCATCATCAAGCAATGTATTGACTGGCTTCGCAAGAATCCAGGCCCAGTCATTACCGAGAACCACAAGATTGCCCCGCCGTCGCGTGAGTCGATGAAGGGCAATATGGAAGAACTGATTCACCACTTCAAGCTGTTCACCGAAGGTATGCATGTGCCTGCAGGTGAAGCATATGCTGCGGTCGAGCATCCGAAGGGCGAGTTCGGTATCTATGCAATTTCCGATGGCGCAAACAAGCCTTACCGCTTGAAGATTCGTGCGCCTGGTTATGTGCATCTCTCCGCTATGGACGAGATGGCCAAGGGTCACATGATTGCCGATGCTGTTACCATCATCGGCACCATGGACGTCGTGTTCGGTGAAATTGACAGATAAGACCATGCTGAGCCAAGAAGCACTCAAACTGATTGATCGCGAAGTCGCCAAGTATCCGGCTGACCAGAAGCAGTCTGCCGTTATGGCAGCGCTGGCCATTGCCCAGGATGAAAAGGGCTGGTTGCCCCGTGACCTCATCGAATACGTTGCTACCTACCTCGAAATGCCGGCGATCGCCGCTTATGAGGTGGCCAGCTTTTACAACATGTACGACCTGAATCCGGTCGGCAAATACAAGCTCACCGTCTGTACCAATCTACCTTGTGCCTTGTCGGGTGGCGTTCATGCTGCTGACTACGTTAAAGAAAAGCTGGGTATCGATTTCAACGAAACCACTGCCGATGGCAAGTTCACTCTCAAAGAGGGTGAATGCATGGGGGCATGTGGTGACGCACCGGTGCTGCTGGTGAACAATAAGCGCATGTGTAGTTTCATGACGCCGGAACAGATCGACAAGCTACTGGCGGAGTGCAACTGAGATGGCGCTGATCGCTACCAAGAACCCCCTGCTGACGGTAGGCTGGGAAAAGGGTGATGCCGGTTGGGGCATCAAGGAATACGAAGCTCGTGGCGGTTACCAGGCCCTGCGCAAAATTCTGGCTGAGAAAACGCCGCCGGAAAATATCATTGCCGAACTGAAGGCCTCGGTGCTGCGTGGTCGCGGCGGCGCAGGCTTTCCTACTGGCTTGAAGTGGAGCTTCATGCCGAAGGGTGTGAGCGGTGATAAATACATCGTCTGTAACTCAGACGAAGGTGAGCCTGGTACCTTCAAGGATCGCGATCTGCTGCGCTTTGATCCGCACTCGGTGATTGAAGGGATGGCAATTGCTGCCTATACCATCGGCGCAAATCGTGGTTATAACTACATTCACGGTGAAGTCTTCGAGATCTACAAGCGTTTCGAAGATGCGCTGGATGAAGCACGTGCCGCGGGTCTGATTGGCCAAAACATTCTGGGCAGTGGCTTTAACTTCGAACTGTTCGCACACCATGGTTACGGCGCTTATATTTGTGGCGAAGAAACCGGTCTGCTCGAGTCGATCGAAGGCAAGAAGGGGCAGCCACGCTTCAAGCCGCCATTCCCAGCGACATTTGGTTTGTATGGCCGTCCAACGACGATCAACAACACCGAAACTTTTTCTGCTGTTCCATACATTCTCAAGATGGGTGGCGAGCAGTACCTGAACCTTGGCAAGCCAAATAATGGTGGCACCAAGCTGTTCTCGATTTCTGGTCACGTGAACAAGCCAGGCAACTACGAAATCCCGATGGGTATGCCCTTTGCTGAACTGTTGGAAATGGCGGGTGGCATGCGCGGTGGTCGTAAGTTGAAGGCAGTTATTCCTGGTGGCTCATCAGCCCCGGTGCTGCCTGGCGACGTCATGATGGACTGCACGATGGACTATGACTCCATCGCTAAGGCAGGCTCCATGCTTGGTTCCGGCGCCATCATCGTGATGGATGAAACCGTTTGTATGGTCAAGGCGCTTGAGCGTCTGTCCTACTTCTATTTTGAAGAGTCATGCGGACAATGTACCCCATGCCGTGAGGGTACAGGCTGGCTGTATCGCGTCGTTCATCGCATCGAAAACGGTCTGGGTCGTCCAGAAGATCTTGAGTTGCTCAACAGCGTGACCGACAACATCATGGGTCGGACCATCTGTGCCCTCGGCGATGCCGCTTCCCTGCCGGTGCGTAGCTTCATTAAGCACTTCCAGAGCGAATTCGAATACCACATTGAAAACAAGCATTGCCTCGTGCCGCCTGATGTGCAGCGCGCTGGCAGCACTTTCTACGTAGGCCCGTCATGCTAGAAATCGAAATCGACGGTAAGTCGATGCAGGTTGCCGAAGGCAGCACCATCATGGATGCCGCCCATGAGGCTGGCACCTATATCCCGCACTTCTGTTATCACAAGAAGCTGTCCATCGCGGCCAACTGCCGCATGTGTCTGGTTCAGGTAGAGAAGGCGCCTAAGCCATTGCCTGCCTGCGCTACGCCGGTTGCCAATGGCATGAAGGTCTTTACCCACTCCGATCTGGCCGTCAAGGCACAGAAAGGTGTGATGGAGTTCCTGCTGATCAATCACCCGCTTGATTGCCCTATCTGCGATCAGGGTGGTGAGTGCCAGTTGCAGGATCTCGCAGTCGGCTACGGTGGTGCTGCTTCCCGTTACCAGGAAGAAAAGCGCGTCGTATTCAATAAGAACCTAGGCTCGCTGGTGAACACCGACATGACCCGTTGCATTCACTGCACGCGTTGTGTTCGCTTCACCACTGAAATCGCCGGTGAAATGGAAATGGGCCAGGCAGGCCGTGGCGAACACGCTGAAATCATGCCGTTCATTGAAAAGACCGTTGATTCCGAACTGTCCGGCAACATCATCGACTTGTGCCCGGTTGGCGCACTGACCTCCAAGCCGTTCCGCTTTGCTGCGCGCACCTGGGAGTTGGCACGTCGTAAGTCGGTCAGCCCGCATGATGGTCTAGGCAGCAATCTGGTGGTTCAAGTCAAGCACGACAAGGTGCTGCGTGTGCTGCCGCTGGAAAATGAAGATATCAACGAGTGCTGGTTGTCTGACAAGGACCGCTTCTCGTATGAAGCGCTCAATTCCGAAGAGCGTCTGACCAAGCCTATGGTCAAGCAAGGTGGTCAATGGGTTGAGACCGAGTGGAACGTTGCACTTGACTACATTGGTCATGCATTGCGTGATGTGGTCAAAAACCACGGCGCTGATGCCATTGGCACCTTGGTCTCGCCGCACTCGACCCTGGAAGAAATTTTCCTTGCGCAAAAGCTGACGCGAGCGCTTGGTTCCGGTAATGTCGATTTCCGTCTGCGTCAAAGCGATTTCTCGCTTGATGGCAAGCGCGCGGGCACCCCATGGCTTGGCCTGTCGGTAGTTGAGTTTTCCAAACTGGATCGTGTCTTGGTAGTTGGTTCTTTCCTGCGTAAGGATCACCCACTGCTGGCCCAACGCCTTCGTCAATCGGCCAAGCGTGGCACACAAGTCTCATTGATCCATGCAGCTAACGATGATCAACTGATCAAGAACACGCTCAAATCAATCGGCCTGCCATCGCAGTTGCCGCAGCTGCTAGCTGAAGTAGTCAAGGCCGTGGCAAGCAAGAAGGGTGTCAATGTTGATGCTGCGATCGCTGCTTTGACCGTTTCACCAGATGCTGAAAAGATTGCTGAAAGCTTGGTCTCCGGTAGCAACGCTGGGGTATTCCTCGGTAACTTTGCGCAGCAGCATCCGCAAGCGGCAACGCTGGAAGTACTGGCTCAGCAACTTGCTGCCCTGTTGGGCGCCAAGTCCGGCCTCCTCGGTGAGGCAGCTAACTCGGTTGGTGGGTATGTGGCTAAGGCTACGCCGACCGGTCTCAACGCTGCGCAAATGTTTGCGCAGCCACGTAAGGCTTACCTGGTCTTCAATGCCGAGCCAGAGCTTGATACCGCCAATGGCGCCCAAGCCGCAGCGTCATTGAAAGATGCTGCCATGGTTGCTGTCTTCTCCGCGTTCAAGTCCGATGCTGCACTTGAGTACGCAGACGTACTGCTGCCGATCGCCCCATTCACTGAAACTTCTGGCACCTTCATCAATACCGAAGGTCGTGTCCAGAGTTTCAATGCTGTCGCCAAAGCACTTGGCGACGCACGTCCGGGCTGGAAGGTGCTGCGTGTGCTCGGTAATGTGCTGGATCTTGCTGGCTTTGATTACAACAGCAGCGAAGACGTCCGCAATGAAGTGTTGGGCGGTGATGTCGAGTTCGCGACTGGCCTTAACAATGGCGTGACCGGCTCGGTTAGCCTGCCGACTGCTGCGAATGGTATCGAGCGTGTTGCGGATGTGCCGATTTACTTTGCCGATAGCTTGGTGCGTCGTGCTGTCAGCCTGCAACGCTCACGCGATGCTGCTAAGCCTGCCGCACGCATTAACGCTGCGACTGTAGCTAAGCTGGGCCTTGAGGGTGCCAGCGAAGTGACAGTGAAGCAGGGTGGTGCTGCGGTTAAGTTGGCGCTCAAGGTTGATGCCGGTGTGCCCGATGGTGCTGTACGTGTTGCTGCTGCTCACGATGCAACCGTTGCACTGGGTTCGTTGTTTGGTCAAATCAGCGTGGAGCGTGCATAAATGGATGCTGTACTCGCACTGATTAACCAAAACGTCGCACCACTATTCGGTGCTTGGTGGCCAGAGGTTTCAATCACGTTGTGGACGGTGATCAAAGTTGTCTTGATCGTTGCCCCGTTGATGCTCTGTATTGCTTACCTGACCCTAGCAGAGCGCAAGATTCTGGCATGGATGCACGTTCGTATTGGTCCGAATCGCGTGGGCCCGCTCGGTCTGTTGCAGCCGATTGCTGACGGCGTGAAACTCCTGCTGAAGGAAATTATTTTCCCGACGCGTGCTAATAAGGGGCTCTACATTCTCGGCCCTATCATGGCGATTGCTCCTGCTCTGGCAGCATGGGCTGTGATCCCCTTCTCAGAAGAGTGGGTGTTGGCAAATATCGACGCGGGCGTTCTGTATCTACTCGCTGTTTCATCGCTGGGTGTTTACGGTGTGATCATCGCCGGTTGGGCATCGAACTCGAAGTACTCCTTCTTGGGCGCCATGCGCGCTGCCGGTCAGATGGTGTCCTACGAAGTATCGATGGGTATGGCACTGATTACCGTCCTGATGGTCTCTGGCAGTCTCAATCTCAACACAATTGTTGAAGCACAGCGTGGTGCCACATTCTTCTCGTGGAACTGGCTACCGCTGTTGCCGATGTTCATCGTTTATCTCGTTTCGGGTGTAGCAGAAACTTGCCGCGCGCCATTTGACGTGGTCGAAGGCGAGTCTGAAATTGTTGCTGGTCACATGGTTGAATACTCGGGTATGTCGTTTGCCCTGTTCTTCCTGGCCGAGTACGGCAATATGTGGCTGATCGCTGCCATGACCTCCACCTTCTTCTTGGGTGGCTGGTTGTCGCCAGTGCCTTTCCTGCCCGACAGCTTCTTGTGGTTCTTCCTCAAAGCCTCGTTCATCATCTTCCTGTTCCTGTGGTTCCGGGCAACATTCCCGCGCTACCGTTATGACCAGATTATGCGTCTGGGTTGGAAGGTGTTTGTGCCGATCTGCTTGGCCTGGATCTTTGTGGTCGGTCTGTGGATGCTATCCCCGTTGAACATCTGGAAGTAATGGAGCCTGCCCAATGGGTGCAATGAAAGAATATTTCAGCAGTCTTCTGCTCAAGGAGCTGCTCAAGGGTATGTCGGTGACAGGGCGCTATATGTTCGCGCGCAAGATCACTGTCCAGTTCCCGGAAGAAAAGACGCCGCAGAGCCACCGTTTCCGTGGTCTGCACGCTTTGCGCCGTTATCCGAACGGCGAAGAGCGTTGCATTGCCTGCAAGCTGTGCGAAGCGGTCTGTCCTGCCATGGCTATCACCATTGAATCGGCTCAACGTGATGACAATAGCCGTCGTACGACGCGTTATGACATTGATCTGACCAAGTGCATCTTCTGTGGTTTCTGTGAAGAAGCCTGTCCAGTCGATGCCATCGTTGAGACCCGTGTCTTTGAATATCACGGCGAAACCCGTGGCGATCTCTATTACACCAAGCAGATGCTGCTGGCGAACGGCGACCGATACGAAGATCAGATCGCTGCCGACCGCGAGGCGGACGCCAAGTTCCGGTAATGACAATGGACTTCCCAACCGTACTCTTCTACGTCTTTGCATCGATACTGGTGCTATCTGCGCTGCGTGTTATCACAGCACGCAACCCAGTCCATGCGGTGTTGTTCCTCGTACTCAGCTTCTTCAATGCCGCTGGCTTGTGGATGTTGTTGCATGCCGAGTTCCTCGCCATCATGCTGGTCATGGTCTACGTCGGCGCCGTCATGGTGTTGTTCTTGTTTGTGGTCATGCTGCTGGATATCAATATCGAACGCCTGCGCCAAGGATTCTGGAGTTATCTGCCAGTTGGCGCCGTCATTGGTCTCATCATGGCTGGCGAAATGGCTCTGATTCTCGGTGGTCGTTACTTTGGTCTCGAAGCGCTGCCGGCACCGGCTGTTCCTGCTGCTGATTACAGCAATACCAAGGAGCTGGGACGCTTGCTCTTCACCGATTACGTTTATCCGTTTGAATTGGCATCAGTCATTCTGTTGGTGGCACTGATTGCTGCAGTTGTTCTCACACTGCGTCAGCGCAAGGACAACAAGGCAATGAACCCATCGCTGCAGGTGCGTGTCAAGGCAGCTGATCGCTGGCGCATCGTCAAGATGGATGCAGTCGTAGAGGCGCCTGCGACCCCTGCGGCCGATGCACAGGAAGGAGGCAAGGCATGATTTCCCTCTCGCATTACCTGATTCTGGGGGCCATCCTGTTTGCAATCGCAGTGGTTGGCATCTTCCTGAATCGTAAAAATCTGATCGTGCTACTGATGGCGATTGAACTGATGCTCTTGGCCGTGAATATGAACTTCGCCGCCTTCGCAAGCTATCTCAATGACATCAATGGCCAGCTGTTCGTCGTATTCATCATGACGGTGGCTGCAGCAGAAGCCGCAATCGGCTTGGCCATTTTGGTGGTTCTCTTCCGCAACCTGTCGACCATTCACGTCGACGATCTCGACAGCCTCAAGGGCTAACAAGGGGCTCGCTGAAATAATGGATATGCAGACGCTTTACCTGCTCGTGCCGCTGGCGCCTCTGGCCGGCGCCATCCTAGCTGGCCTTTTTGGCAAGCAGATTGGCCGCGCCGGCGCCCATACCGTCACCATCTTAGGCGTGGCTGTCGCCTTCGCCCTCTCGGTCATCATCTTTCAAGATGTTCAGGCCGGTAATACATTCAACGGTGCTGTTTACACGTGGATGGAGGCGGGTGGCCTGAAGTTTGAGGTTGGTTTCTTGATTGACAAGCTAACCGTGATGATGATGCTTGTCGTGACCTTCGTATCGCTGATGGTGCACGTTTACACCATTGGCTACATGCACGAGGATCCAGGCTATCAACGCTTCTTCAGCTACATCTCGCTGTTCACCTTCTCGATGCTGATGCTCGTTATGAGCAACAACTTCGTCCAGCTGTTCTTCGGCTGGGAAGCTGTCGGTCTGGTCTCATATCTACTGATTGGTTTCTGGTACACCAAGCCAACCGCTATTTATGCAAACCTGAAGGCATTCTTGGTTAATCGCGTGGGCGACTTCGGTTTCCTGCTGGGTATCGGTCTTGTGGCAGCCTATGCGGGTTCGCTCGATTACTTTGAAGTGTTTGAAAAGCGCCATGAGCTGGCCGCATTGACGGAATCCGTCACTGGTTGGCCTTTGATCACGGCGATTTGTATCAGCCTCTTCATTGGTGCCATGGGTAAGTCGGCACAAGTGCCGCTGCATATCTGGCTGCCTGACTCAATGGAAGGCCCGACACCGATTTCTGCACTGATCCACGCCGCAACAATGGTGACTGCAGGTATCTTCATGGTCACGCGTATGTCCCCGCTATTTGAGCTGTCGGATACTGCATTGTCCTTTGTGCTGGTGATTGGTGCGACAACTGCGCTGTTTATGGGTTTCCTTGGGATCATCCAGAACGACATCAAGCGCGTGGTTGCCTACTCAACGCTTTCGCAGCTGGGTTACATGACTGTTGCACTTGGTGTGTCTGCCTACTCGGTTGCTGTGTTCCACCTGATGACCCATGCATTCTTCAAGGCGCT
>CAZCLF010000023.1:26639-38142 GCA_964499485.1 uncultured Rhodocyclaceae bacterium
TTCTACTCGTTCCGCATGTACTTCCTCGTTTTCCACGGTGAAGAGCGTTACGATCTAAATCCGGATGCACACCACGCAGATGCACATGCGGATGACCATGGCGATCACGCCCATGATGACCATGGCCACGACGATCACGGTCATGGCGGTAAGCCGCATGAGTCGCCTTGGGTTGTCACGCTCCCACTGGTACTGTTGGCGATCCCTTCGGTGATTATTGGTTACATCGCTATTGAGCCAATGCTGTTTGGTGATTGGTTCGGTACTGCTGTGTATATTGATGCTGCCAAGCATCCAGGTCTAGCTGAGCTGGGCGAAGAGTTCCATGGTGCTGCAGCGATGGCAATTCATGGCCTGCAAACCCTGCCATTCTGGCTTGCGATCAGCGGTGTCGCGGTTGCTTGGTTCTTCTACCTGAAGGCACCACATATTCCTGCTGCAATCAAGAAGGCAGTTGGCCCGATCTACACGCTCCTGGATAACAAGTACTACTTCGATCGTTTCAATGAAGTCGTGGTAATGGCAGGTTCGCGTGCATTAGGTCGTGGTCTGTGGAAGGCGGGCGACCAAACGGTTATCGATGGGCTGATGGTCAATGGTACTGCACGCACGGTTGGCGCGATTGCCAAGTTGACCCGACTCATCCAGACCGGACATCTTTACTTCTATGCCTTCGCCATGATCTTCGGTGTGTTTGCACTGCTGACCTATGTTTATGTCGTATGGCTTCGGCGTTTTGTTCTCTGATCGCGGCTGTCTGAAAATACACAAAAATGAATTCGTCACTTCTCAGTCTTGCTATCTGGACCCCGATCATCGGCGCGCTCGTCGTGCTGATGACTGGTAATGACAGAAACGCTCACCTAGCTCGTCCTCTCGCGTTGATTAGCGCGATCGTCGGCTTCCTTGTCACCATTCCTCTGTACACAGGGTTCGACTCTGCCGCTCCTGGTATGCAGTTCGTTGAGCTCTACAATTGGATTCCTCGCTTCAATATCAACTACCACCTTGGTGTTGACGGCATTTCGGTGCTCTTCATTTTGCTCAACAGTTTCATCACCATTTTTGTGGTGCTGGCTGCATGGCAAGTGATCAACAATAAGGTCGCTCAGTACCTCGCTGCTTTCTTGGCGATGTCGGGTTTGATCAACGGCATCTTCTCTTCACTGGATGGCGTGCTGTTCTACGTATTCTTTGAAGCATCGCTGATCCCGATGTATATCATCATCGGTATCTGGGGTGGTCCAAACCGCGTGTATGCTGCGATCAAGTTCTTCCTCTATACGTTGCTTGGCTCGTTGTTGATGCTGATTGCTTTGATCTACTTGTTCATGGCGTCAAATGGCAGTTTCAACATCCTAGATTGGCATGAGTTGAAGATTGGCATGGGCCCGCAGAGCTACCTGTTCTTTGCCTTCCTCATCGCTTTTGCAGTCAAAGTGCCGATGTGGCCGGTGCACACTTGGCTGCCTGATGCCCACGTCGAAGCGCCAACTGGCGGTTCGGTCGTACTAGCTGCAATTGCACTGAAGCTTGGTGCCTATGGTTTCCTGCGTTTCTCGCTGCCTATTGCACCCGATGCCAGCCAGTATTTCGCACCGCTGATGATTACGCTGTCGCTGATTGCTGTCATCTACATTGGCTTCGTTGCTCTGGTCCAACAGGACATGAAGAAGCTGGTTGCGTACTCCTCCATCTCACACATGGGCTTCGTTACCCTTGGCTTCTTCATCTTCAACCAGCTCGGTATTGAAGGGGCCTTGGTGCAGATGATTTCGCACGGCTTCGTCTCTGGTGCCATGTTCTTGTGTATCGGCGTCCTTTACGACCGTCTGCATAGCCGTCAGATTGCCGATTACGGTGGTGTAGTGAATGTCATGCCTAAGTTCGCCGCGTTCTTTTTGCTGTTCTCAATGGCCAACTCTGGTCTGCCAGCAACCTCCGGTTTCGTCGGTGAGTTCATGGTAATTCTGGGTGCTGTTAAGTACAACTTCTGGATTGGTTTTGCAGCCGCAACGACCTTGATTGTTGGTGCTGCCTACACCCTCTGGATGTACAAGCGCGTTGTTTTCGGTGAAATCACCAATCCGCATGTCGCTGAAATGAGTGACATCAATCGCCGTGAATTCCTGATCCTGGGCATTCTGGCCATTGCGGTACTCGCAATGGGCCTGTATCCCTATCCCTTTACCGACGTTATGCACGCCTCGGTTGATAATCTGCTCAAGCATGTGGCAGTGAGCAAGCTCTGACGACTGAATAACTATGCTGACTAATTTCGTCCTGCCTGATCTCGCACCGGCGTACCCAGAGATCTTCCTGCTGACTATGGCATGCGCCATTCTGCTGGTCGATGTGATCATGGGTGCTGCTTCCCGTGGCCTCGTTGCTGCACTATCGTTGTTGACGCTGTTTGGCTGCGCCGTACTTACTGCGCTCACCGCAACAGGTGAGGTCACCACGACCTTCAGCAACATGTTTATCGATGATGCCTTCGCAGACTTGCTCAAAATGCTGGTCTACGGTTCCGTCGCAGCTGTTCTTGTCTATTCGCGAGGTTATTTGCGTGATCGCGGACTGGATAAGGCCGAGTACTATCTGCTCGTTCTGTTTGCCACGCTCGGCATGATGGTCATGATTTCAGCTGGCCATTTCCTGACCGTATATCTCGGTCTCGAGTTGATGTCATTGTCCATCTACGCCTTGGTTGCCATGGATCGTGATTCAGCGCGCTCGACAGAGGCTGCGATGAAGTACTTCATCCTTGGTGCGCTGGCTTCGGGCTTGCTGCTGTACGGTATGTCCATGATGTACGGTGCGACAGGTACGCTTGAAATCAACGGCGTGCTGCAGGCACTGGCTATGGGGCAAGCGAACGGTATCGTACTGGTGTTTGGTTTGGTGTTCCTGGTGTCTGGTTTGGCATTCAAGCTAGGTGCAGTGCCATTCCACATGTGGGTGCCGGATGTCTATCACGGTGCACCAACCCCGATGACCCTCTTAATCAGCTCGGCGCCGAAGCTTGCAGCGTTTGCAATGATCATGCGCCTGCTGGTATTTGGCACTATTCCGCTGGCTGAACAATGGCAACCGATGCTGTTGATCATGGCTGTCCTGTCGATCATTGTCGGCAATTTGGCTGCCATTGCACAGACCAACATCAAGCGCATGTTTGCTTACTCCGCAATCTCGCACATGGGGTTCATGTTGCTTGCTTTCACCACGGGCGTATTTAATGGTCACGCTGCATTGGCACTTGAGGCTTATACGTCAGCGTTCTATTACATCGTTGCTTATGTGCTGATGTCACTTGCTGGCTTCGGTATCCTGTTGTTGTTGTCACGTTCAGGTTATGACGTTGAAAACCTTGAGGATCTCAAGGGCCTGAATCAACGCAGCCCATGGTACGCGGCAGTGATGATGATGACCATGTTCTCGATGGCCGGTATCCCATTCTTTGTCGGCTTCTTCGCAAAGTTCTCAGTTCTGTTGTCAGCAGTGGCAGCAAATCTGGTTTGGGTCGCAGTGCTTGCTGTGGCTTTCTCTCTAGTAGGTGCCTTCTACTACTTGCGCGTAGTCAAGCTCATGTACTTTGATGCCCCAAACGATGTTGCGCCGATCCATGCTTCAATTGATATGCGTGTACTGCTCTCTCTGAATGGACTTGCAATTGCAGTATTCGGTGCATTCCCCGAGCCGCTGATGCAGCTCTGCCGTCAAGCATTGGCACGTTCGCTGTTCTAATCAATACTTCAGGCCGGCAATGACAGCCGCACAAATTCTGCTTGTCATTGCCGCCCTGATTGCAGCAAATCTTCCTTTTTTCACGCAGCGTAGTTTTCTTGGCATCCCTTGCAGGAAAACGGATAAGCCTATCCATATCCGTCTGCTTGAGCTGATCACCCTCTATCTAATCCTTGGAATACTGACGATTGGATTTGAAACCAGTGCCTACGGTGCTGCCTATCCCCAAGGATGGGAGTTCTACGCCATCACCTTTTGTCTCTTCTTAGTCTTGGCCTACCCAGGATTTGTCTTCCGTTATCTCTGGCCACGTCGTAAGCATGCGTGATGAAGACCTGATCGAAACAACGCTATCTAGCGAAGCCCTTTGCGAAGGTGTGTTGCTGAAAGCGCATCGTGATCGAGTAAAACTGCCCAATGGTGGTGAGGCTGTTCGTGAGTGGATTGAGCATCCAGGTGCCGCCGTCGTCATTGCTTTGCTTGATAACGGGAAATTGCTGTTTGAGCGCCAGTTCCGCTATCCAGTTAGGCAAATTTTTCTGGAAATGCCAGCTGGAAAAATTGATGCAGGTGAGCCTGCCCTTGATACAGCTCGGCGTGAGCTGCGCGAGGAGACTGGCTATAAGGCAAAGACTTGGCGCCACCTAGGTACCATGCATCCCTGTATCGGTTACTCGAATGAGAAAATTGAGATATTCCTCGCACACGGGCTCAGCTTTGTGGGCAACGATCTGGATGAGGAAGAGTTTCTCGAGGTCGTCGAATTGAGCCTCGCTGATGCGATTTTGGCCATCCGAGATGGTGAAATCACCGATGCAAAAACAATATCGGCCCTGTTCTGGGCCGAGAAGCTAATCAAAGGTGAGTGGGAAATGCCGGCTTGAGCCGTTGTTTAGCCTAAGCAAGTCACTCCAACAGGGCGTTATGTCAGCTTGTAAATAGTCGGCTGAACGACAGTGAGCTGTTCTGTCAGACCATTGAGGCTCTCTGAATGTCCGATGATCAAATAGCCGCCTGGGTGTAGTTTGCTGATGAGTTTGCTAACCACTTGACGCTTGGTCGGGTTATCAAAGTAAATCATCACATTGCGCAGAAAAATCACGTGAAATTTGCCGATCTCTGGAATGGGTTGATTCAGATTGATCTGGCGAAATTTCGTGTGCTGCCTAAGGTCAGCATTAATCGTGAAGGTCCCTTGCTTGTCGCCCGTTCCCACTTGGCAGTATTTGCTCATGTAAGCAGGTGGCAGCCCACGCGTACGTTCAGTAACGTATTCGCCTTTTTCTGCAACGGCCAAGACTTGTGTGCTTAGATCGGAACCGAGGACTGACCAGTTGCCCTTTACCCCGAGCTTGTCTGCCAGCACCATGCACAGAGTGTAGATCTCTTCACCTGTTGATGAGGCACCACTCCAAACATTAAAGGGCTGGCCTGCCGGATGTTTGGCAAGAATGGTTTGGGTTAGAAATTCGAAGTGGCGCGGCTCGCGGAAAAAGTAGGTCTCATTGGTGGTGAGCAGGTCAACCATCTGTTGCAATTCCTGCTTGCCTGCGGGACTGGTGACGAGCTTGTAGTAGTCGCCATAACTCGACAGCTTGTGAAAACGCAAGCGACGACCCAAACGACCAACCAACAGGGTCCGTTTGCTGTCGCTCATGCTGATGCCGGCAATTTTATAGATCAGCTGTTGAAACTGAGTGTACTCAGCATCAGTGATATCGACGCTTTCGCCAAATCCCGGAATAGTCATTGCATCATGCCCTGAACAGAATGATGGAATTATGGATGATTTTGCCAAGCAGAGGGATTAGCGTAAGCCGATCACACCCGCAATTTCAGCAGGGTGGGTTACGAGAGCATCTGCATGCCATTGTTCAGGCGGCGAACCATCGCCCAAGTACCCATAAGCTGCTGCTATCGCTGGCATACTCACTGCATGTGCGGCCTGTATGTCACGCAGATCATCGCCAACATACCAACAGTTTCTTGGCTCGACGCCTGCAGCCTTACATGCGTAAAGCATCGGTTCTGGACCGGGCTTGGGAACACCTGCTGTATCACCGCTGACAACAGTTACGGCGCGATGCGTAAGGGCCAATGCATCTACCAGCGGCATTGTGTAGCGCGATCGCTTGTTAGTAATAATGCCCCATGGCAAGCCTTTGTCATCGAGCAGCGCAAGTAACTCAGTAACACCAGGGAAGAGGGTGGTCTCCACACAGATCGCCTGCTCATAATGGCTGAGGACACGTTCTTGAAGGGCTGCGTACGGCGCATCTTCCGGATGAAGACCAAAGCCAATGCGGAGTAGTCCTCGAACGCCATGTGAGATGACAGGCCGGAGGCGCTCAAGCGGAACAGGCGCTAAGCCTTCTTCAACGCGCACACGGTTAAGCGCACCGCCGAGATCTGGCGCTGTATCCGCCAGCGTCCCATCAAGATCGAAAAAAATTGCGTCAGGCATTCTCTGACTCGCGACGTGTGTGCATCAGATAATTAACGCTGCTGTCATTACCGAGGCTATACACCTGAGTGAATGGGTTATAGCTCATGCCCCGAACATCATTGACGGCAAGGCCGGCTTCGCGACAGTAGCGGCTGAGCTCTGCGGGGCGGATGAACTTGGCGTAATCATGCGTGCCACGTGGTAATAGATTCAGGATGTACTCTGCACCGATGATGGCAAACAAATATGACTTGGGGTTTCGGTTTAGCGTCGAGAAAAAGACGTGACCACCGGGTTTGACCAATCTGGCGCATGCGGCAATGACGCTGGCTGGATCAGGGACATGCTCCAGCATCTCCAGACAGGTCACGACGTCAAAGGCCGCAGCATGCTGCTCCGCCATCGCTTCAGCTGAGATCAACTGATAGTCGACAGTGAGTCCGCTTTCATACAAGTGCAGACGTGCAACGCCAAGCGGCTTTTCCGATAAATCGATGCCGGTCACATGGGCACCACGGGCGGCCATGCCTTCGGATAGCAGGCCACCACCACAACCGATGTCGATAACTTTTTTGCCTGCTAATGAAGCGATCGAGTCAATCCAGTCTAGGCGGAGTGGATTGATTTGGTGCAAAGGCTTGAATTCAGAGTTGGGGTCCCACCAACGGTGGGCCAGGTCACCAAATTTGGCGAGTTCTTGCGGGTCGGCATTGAGTGTTTTGTTCATGTCGATAAGCTTACGACAAACCCAAATAAAGGCCAACTGGATTGGCGCTGCAAAAACAAAAAGGCCCTGCATCGCAGGGCCTTTTTTCGGTCACGCCTCAGAGAGGCATGAGGCCGGTATTACTGCCAGGAGTAGATGCCAACAGCTTCGACATCAACGCGACGGTCAGGTTGCAGGCAAGCAATGACCTTGGCGCTCTTCGGGCCCTTGCACTGATCAGGCTTGGTGACTGGGTTCTTCTCGCCCTTGCCTTCAGTGTAGATGCGGTTCTTATCGATGCCCTTGCTCACCAAGTAGGCCTTGACGGCTTCAGCACGCTTTTCGGACAGCTTTTGGTTGTAGGCGTCGTCACCAAAACGGTCGGCGTGACCAACAGCGATCAGCACTTCCAGTTGGATGCGCTTAACCTTGGTGTACAGCTCGTCGAGGGCTTCGATGCCTTCCTTGCGCAGGGTTGCCTTGTTGAAGTCGAACAGGGCATCAGCGTTCAGGGTGATCTTGTCGCTGGTTGGCTTGGCGCCGCCACCAGTAGCTGCAGCAGCGGCCGCAACGTCGCACTTGCCCTTCGGCAGCAGATCCTTATCGCACTCGCAACCAACAGGCAGCTTGCCAGCCAGAACCTCACCAGCAGCAGCTGGGGTCCAGAAGCCGGTACGCCAGCAGAGGCCGGTGCCGCTCTTGGCAACTAGGCCACGACCATCGATGACGTAAGGGACGACGCCCTTGGTGTCAACCGGAGTGCTTTGGGCAAAAGTTGCAGCGCTGGCACCGAGCAGGGCAGCGAGCAGCACGGAATTTTTGATGACTTGTTTGAGCATTTTTTTTCCCTCGTTCGAACGCGGACAGAACTGGTTATGTGGAGCTTCATATTGGTGACTGAGCACCAATGTGTCGGTGGTAATGACTATTTTATAGCCTTAATGCATATGCCATTTAACACTGAACGGGTTGATACGGCAAGAGCTGCTATTGAAACCGTTTCATACCTGCAATTTATTCTGCCACAGGTTAGCTGTGGCGAGCAATGCACTTTCGTCGAAATCGATGAGTGAGTGGGCTTTTACACGACACTGTCCAGCCACCCATACGTGGCTCACCTGTTCGCGTCCAGCCACGTAAATTAGGTGAGAAGCTGGGTCAAAACAAGGTTGTACGATCCACTCATCCAAACGAATTGCGCATAAATCAGCATATTTACCGATTTCCAAGGAGCCTATTTGTTCGCCGAGGCCCATGGCCTTCGCGCCGCCAAGGGTGGCTATACCGAGCACCGTGTGGGCATCCAGCACAGCGGGGTCGTCCGCCGTGAGTTTTGCGAGTAAGGCGGCATGTCGCATTTCCTGCAACATGTCGAGTCGATTGTTACTGGCGGCGCCGTCTGTACCGAGCCCTACGTTCACACCTTGTGCGACTAGCTTGGCTACTGGGCTAGCACCGCTGGCAAGTTTCATATTTGAGGTTGGGTTGTGCGCAACGCTGGCACCAGTGCTCGCCAAGAGGCCAATGTCCGCCGTGTCGAGATGTACTGCATGCACGGCAATCAGGCTCGGATTGACAAGTCCTAGCTTGTCCAAGCGGGCAAGTGGGCGCATTCCGTGCAGTTTTTCTCCTTCTTCAATCTCATTGCGTGACTCGTGCACATGGATATGTACGGGCAAGTCGAGCTGAGCGGCCAAGGTGGCGATACGCTCAAAGCTGCTGTCGCTGACGGTGTAGGGCGCATGTGGGGCTAGGCAGAACGTGAGTAGTGGGTGGTCGCGCCAGGCATCGCGCACCGCCAGTCCTTTGCTCAGATAGTCATTGGCATCGCTGGCATAGCGCGTAGGAAACTCCAGTACGGTAATGCCGAGCATGGCGCGCATGCCCATGGCATCGAATGCTCGAGCCGCCGCATCGGGGAAAAAGTACATGTCATTGCAGCAGGTAATGCCCCCACGCAGCATTTCAGCCGCAGCCAGGCGGGTGCCGTCATAGACGAAAGCGTCTGTGACATGTTTGGCTTCGGCGGGCCAGATGCGGTCTTGTAGCCAGTTCATGAGTGGCAGGTCATCGGCGAGGCCGCGTAGCAAGCTCATCGCTGCGTGGGTGTGAAGATTTACGAAACCTGGGGTTAATACGTGCTGACCCAATTCGACGACCTCGGCAGCGCTGAAACGGGCTTCGGATTCGGTGCGCGGCATTAGTCCTACGATGCGCCCATCATTGACGGCAAGCGAATGATTTTCCAGTGTTATTCCGGCGGGTTGAATCGGGATGATCCAGCGTGCGTGAATCAGCAAGTCGATCTTCTGCGGGGCGCTTTCGCTTGCAGCTGCGGAATTTGCGGTTTTGCCTGTTTTCATGGGCTTTTTCGGGAGGTTTGGCTGTCGGTTTTGGGGGGCTTGGCGTGGTAGAATATGGAAGTTTTTCAGCAATGCCGCGTCAGGTTTGGATTTGTACCCGAAAACGTGTTTTCAAGGTGGGGAATTAAGGGGCTGGGAGGCCGTTTGTTCTTGTTCGCGCCACGAAATTCGGGAAGCAATAAACCCTAAATAACCATCTCTGCTTCCGTGGGAAAAAATAAGCTATGACAGTGTTCGCCAAAGAGACCCTGCCCATCAGTCTCGAAGATGAAATGCGCCATTCCTATCTCGATTACGCTATGAGCGTGATCGTGGGGCGGGCCCTTCCTGATGTGCGTGATGGTCTCAAGCCCGTTCACCGCCGTGTGCTGTTCGCCATGCACGAGCTGGGAAATGACTGGAACAAGGCTTACAAGAAATCAGCGCGTATCGTCGGTGACGTAATCGGTAAGTACCACCCCCACGGCGATCAGTCCGTCTACGACACCATCGTTCGCATGGCGCAGAACTTCTCCCTGCGCTACATGCTGGTGGATGGCCAGGGTAACTTCGGCTCAGTCGATGGCGATAGTGCCGCTGCGATGCGTTACACCGAAGTGCGCATGTCCAAGATGGGGCATGAGTTATTGGCCGATATCGACAAGGAAACCGTCGATTTCGGGCCAAACTACGATGGCTCGGAACAAGAGCCCCTGATTCTGCCAGCACGTATCCCCAATCTGCTGATCAACGGCTCGTCCGGTATCGCAGTGGGTATGGCGACGAATATCCCACCGCACAACCTGACTGATGTTCTGAATGCCTGTCTGGCATTGCTCGACAATCCGGCCATCGATATTGAAGAGCTGATTCAGATTGTTCAGGCGCCTGACTTCCCCACGGCGGCGCTGATCTACGGTTTGTCCGGCGTGCGCGAGGGCTACTTGACTGGCCGTGGTCGCGTCATCATGCGTGCCCGTACGCATATCGAAGAACTGCCAAATGGGAAGCAGGCGATCATCGTCGATGAGATTCCCTATCAGGTGAATAAGAAGACCCTGCTCGAGAAAATTGCCGAGCTGGTGAACGAAAAGCGCGTTGAGGGGATTTCCCATCTGCAGGATGAGTCCGACAAGTCGGGCATGCGCATCGTTATTGAGCTGAAGCGTGGCGAAATGCCTGATGTCATTCTGAACAATCTTTTCAAGATGACCCAGTTGCAGGACACCTTCGGGATGAATATGGTGGCGCTGGTTGAAGGCCGTCCACAGCTGCTTAACCTCAAGCGCATGTTGGAGTGCTTCCTGTCGCATCGTCGTGAAATCATCACGCGTCGTACTGTGTTTGAACTGCGCAAGGCGCGCGAACGCGGCCATATTCTCGAAGGTTTGGCCGTTGCGCTGTCTAATGTTGATGAAATCATCGCCCTAATCAAGGCTGCGCCGACCCCGGCAGAAGCCAAGAAAGGCCTGATGGAGCGCATCTGGCGTTCGCAGCTGGTTGAAGACATGCTGCAGCGTGCAGGCGGTGTCGATGCCACCAAGTTCCGCCCTGATGGTCTGGCGGCTGAGTTCGGGATGGCTGCCAATGGCTACCGTCTGTCCGACGCACAGGCGCAGGCAATTCTGGAGCTGCGCCTGCAACGCCTGACAGGTCTTGAGCAGGACAAGATCGTCAATGAGTACAAGGATGTGATGGCGCAGATCGCCGATCTGCTCGACATTCTGGCCCGCCCTGAGCGCATCACCGCCATCATTGGCGATGAGCTGCGCCTGATCAACACACAATTCGGCGACGCCCGTCGTTCCGAGATTGTGATGTCGACGGCCGATATCAACATCGAAGATCTGATTACCCCGCAGGATATGGTTGTCACCTTGTCGCACGGTGGTTACATCAAGCGCCAGCCTCTGGATGACTACGCTGCGCAGAAGCGCGGCGGTCGCGGCAAGGCCGCAACGGCAATGAAGGACGACGACTTTATCGAGAAGATGTTCGTCGCCAATACTCATGACTACGTGCTGTGCTTCTCCAACCGTGGCCGCGTGTATTGGCTCAAGGTGTATGAAGTGCCTGAAGGTACGCGTACCTCGCGTGGCAAGCCGATCGTCAATCTCTTCCCTCTGCAGGAAGGCGAAAAGATCACTGTCGTACTACCGGTTAAGCAGTTCGATGAAGAGCATTACATCTTCATGGCAACTGCGCTGGGCACTGTGAAGAAGACCTCGCTGACTAACTTTGCTAATCCACGTAAGGCCGGCATCA